>JBCCEJ010000034.1:0-58697 GCA_039030335.1 Pseudomonadota bacterium
CGCGACGATCCGCCGGAGCGACAAGCGGAACGGTGCAAGAGGACGATGCTGATCAGCGTCCAAAGGAGCAAAGAAACAGTTGCACCGGCCGTACTTTCGCGGTTGTTTGTTACGGCACGATTCCGTTTCTGGGATGCCTGGGCATTGGATCGCAGTTGGTACATATTGGTCAGCGCGCCGATACTACTTTGCCTCATCGCGGGCGTCATCGTGCGGTTTACGGCGATCGACTACCGCAACAAGTCGCTGGATTACCTGAGGCAACAGCGTTTCAATGCGCGCGTCGGCCGTTCGCGCCCTCCTGACTGTGGGCGCCCGTCGATAGACGCGGCTATATTCAGGCACTGTCGGCCGGTATCGCTCCCAGTTTGGGGAAGAACCTTCCCGTACGGGCCATGTACGGCGCGTATTCCGGATAGCTCGAGTAGAGTTCCCGTTCCTCAGTACTGGCCGACCGGTTGTAGTACACGAACAGCACTACGGTGTTGATCAACAGCCAGAGCGATCCGCTCGCAACGAACAGCGCTGCCAGTAACAGGATGTTCGCCGTATAGATGGGATGGCGGATACGCCCATAGAGGCCGTTTTGCACTACTGCGGATGGCAGGTACGCGTCGAAACATGGGCTGTAGTTCTGCCCGAGCGCGCGTTTTGCCGACACGAACATCCATGTCGTACCCGCGCAAGCTGTCAGCCCCACAACGGTCAGAAGCGCACTCGTATGCATCTTCAGCAGCCAGGGATGGTGACTCCAGAACGAAGCGATACCCGCGGCGATGGAAGTGATTTGCAGATATCGGTAGACGAACCGGAAATGCCGGATGGAGCCCGCGTGTGTCTTGTCCTCGGCGTAAGTCTCACCTCTGTGGTTGTAGTTGCGAGCGGAGATTATGGCAATCGCCACCACCGTGAGGGATGCTGCACTCGATAGCCAAACGTTCATGACGATCCCTCGCCTCTTCAGAGAACGTACAACGGCGACTCGCCGCTGATATAGACGCATTCGTTGACGTCTGAGTGGGTCTTCAGGTGATAGCGCTTCGGAGCAAGTTCGTCGAAAGCGTCGAAGTAGACGCGGTGCACCAGGTCGGTTTCGTTGCGAATCATGCGCGGCATCTCGACGTTGACCACGGTTGGCCAGATCTTGAGGACCTCCGGACCGGACGGGTCGTAACCGAGCCCCAGTCGGTTGCATGCGTAGACGTAGATGATCTTCTGATAGTGGGCCACTGCGCTCAGAAAGATCAGATGGCTAGGACTCTTCAACATCGAACTCTTGTAGCTGCGGTCGAAATGCGCCTCGATGTAGTCATCCGCGATGCGGTACTCGCGAATATGCAGGGTCTCGGTCACCGGGCGGTCCGGCATGACGTTGAACTGCATGATGTTGTCGACACGCTCGTTGATAGTCGTATGAAACGTTGGTTCAGTGACCGGATGCGGAACGGCCATGAGGGTCTCCTTCTCTCTAATTTCCTCCGGGCGGAGACGTTAAGGGAGAGTTTCCTGCCGCGCATCGCCTGATCGGTGGCCCCTGTTCGGGCTGCCCTTATCAGGCACCCTCAATTGGGTTAGTCCTTTTTGGTGACAGCCAGAGAACGACGACGATCGCTCTGCCCGCACGAGTCAGACAGTGAGTCACCGGCCAGGGGGTTGAGGCAAGATAACGCAGCCCGTCGCCGACGGAGTAGTCGCGCTGACGGGCATCGCCGGTCAGTCTGGGATCTCCAGGTCCAGGAGTGGCCCGTGTTGCTGAGCACCGTAGATGTCGGTATCTCCAAAGTTTCCGGAAGGCACCAGGCGGGGTATTGTGATCTTGATGGCGTAAGCGACGTCATAAGGGATGATAGAGACTTCGTTTTGCGATACGCCGTAGAGCTTTGCGATAGTTTCCGACGAGATCGCACCGCTGTCCCGAACCCGTTCGTAGCTCGCCTCGTCCTCGAACATGACGTCCAGGGTGCAGAGCAAAGCGCCGGCGTTCTTGGAACGCAACACGCCCGCGAGATCTCTTAAGTACGCCATTTCAGAGTTCCTTGAATTCGATCGGGAACGGTTGGAGTGGATCGTCGATCTCCATTACGTGCCAGAGATTGAACTCATAGGTTTCGCCAACCGAGAGATCCGATGGCGAAAACGGAATGGCCAGATTTCCCGAGATGCACTTGCGTCCGGGAAAGTCTGAATGCAGCAGTGCCAGTCTGGTTTTGGCCATGACGGCACGGCTGGTCTCTTCGTCATCGGCCATGACTTCCGCGAGGATGCCGATCTCATGCGGTTGCGCATCCTGCACCGGTTCGCGGCTCGCCATGGTCCCGCTCTGGCCATAGACACGAACGCTCAGCTGGTAATCGTCGGAGGAAATTCCCAGTGACGCCGTGTCCCGGGCCACGCGTTGCCGGCAACTTTCGACGAAGCTGTCGACAATTGCGATCAGGCCGGGGTCGCGGCTGCCGGCGATGAACGCCATTCGATAGCCGGCGCGACGCACACCTTCCAGTTTCACCGTGTAACGATTCGACCGTTTGAACTGACTGCCGCTAACCTTGACCGTACGGTGGTCGATCTGTTCGTAGACCGAGTTTTCAGTGATCACGGTACCTTCGGGCTCTTCCAGTTGGTACGGACTCGGATTCTCATAAAGCGTATGTGCGGCGATGCTCATGCGCGTGCAGCGGCTGTCAGGATGCGCCGGTACTACCTCGAAGTGGTTGCGGTGCAAGACCCCGATCATGCAGTCCTGGCCAGTTTTCGGTACGGCCACCGCGCCGGCGCACTCGATAATCTTCGACAGGTGCCAGACGAGGCCCGGGTCGAAGTCGTGCATCAACGGAATTGCAGAATAGATAGAGGCGTCGGTCGCACGGCCGGCGATCACAACCTGCGCGCCTTCACGCAGTGCCTTCTGAAATGGCTCGACACCCATCATCGCAACCACCCGGTGGGTTTCGTCCAGCGTCGCATCCGTAACGTCATCGATCGGCCCGAGCGGTTCGATCTTGCCGTCACGCATCCGTTGGCGCAGAAAGCTCGTATCCTGATCGGCGTAGATTACGGCCATTTTGAAGTGATAACCCTGCTCGGTGGAGATCTCTTCGACAATCTCGCGCACGAGTTCGACCTGCGGTGCACTGCCGCCGCCGCCGGCCGAACCGATAAGCATCGGTATGTTCTTTTCGAGCGCACCTGCGAGCATGATGCTGATATCCCGTTTCAGGGCTTTGCGGCTGACAAACGGAACGCCGGCGCCGAGATAGTAAGGACCGGGGTCCATCGAACCCGCGTCCGCGGCGATGAAGTCGAGCGGCAGTTCCATGCCGTGTCTGAAGGCTTCTTCGCCGAATCCGTATCCGAGCAGGCCGGTGGTGGCCATCATGCTGATCGTTTCATTCATACCATTCGTCTCCGGACTTCGTTAGCGGCCCGACAAGCACTCGTCACACGCGGTCGCGAATAGTGCGTCGGGCAAGCTGCGACATATGTACTTCGTCAGGACCATCGGCAATCTGGCAGACGCGGCTCAGCGTCCAGATGTGCGGAATAGGTGAGTCTTGTGTAACGCCCATACCCCCGTGCGCCTGCATTGCCCGATCGGCCACGTCGTGGCACATCTTCGGGGCGACGATCTTGACCATCGATATGTAGTCGCGGGCTTCCTTGGGACCGAACTCATCCATTTTCGCGGCGGCCGCCAATACCAGCAGCCGGCATTGTTCTATCTCGCACCGGGACCGCGCGATGTCATGCTGGATGCTGGTCTTCTGAGACAGCGCTTCACCGAACGCGGTGCGCGATTCCACCCGTTTGCACATCAGCTCGAGGCAACGCTCCGCCATGCCGACGAACATCATCGCGTACTGAAAGCGGCCAGGTCCGAGCCTGCCCTGCGCGATTTCGAAACCCCGTCCTTCGCCTAGCAGCAAATTGGCGGCTGGTACACGCACGTTGTCGTACAGAACCTGTGCGTGGCCGCCGGGGGAGTGAAGGTGTCCGAAGACCCGGACCGGGCGTTCCAGAATGACACCCGGAGTGTCCTTGGGCACCAGGATCATCGAAAACTGCTGATGGCGCGGCGCGTCTGGATTGGACTTGCCCATGACGACAAACACCGTGCAGAGCGGGTTGTACGCGTTGGAGGTGAACCACTTACGTCCGTTGATGACGTAGTCGTCTCCGTCCCGTTCGATCGTGGCTTCGAGGTTGGACGCATCGGATGATGCCACCGCAGGTTCGGTCATCGAGAACGCGGAGCGGATCTCGCCAGCCAACAACGGCTTCAGCCAGGTCTCCTGTTGGTACTCCGAACCGAACCGCGCCAGCACCTCCATATTGCCGCGATCCGGGGCGCTGCAGTTGAACACTTCCTGCGCCCAAGGCACACGCGCCATACGCTCCATCACGGGGGCGAATTCCAGGTTGCTCAGGCCCGGGCTGAATTGGTCGTACTCGCGGCTCAGGAACCAGTTCCAGATACCGGCGTCGCGCGCTTTCGACTTCAGGTCTTCGAACCATGGCGGATACTGGAACTCGTTGGTAGCTTCATCTACCCAGTTCCAGTATTCCAACTCGTACTGGAATACGTGCTCATCCATGAACTGGTCCACGGCATCAACCAGTTCTCGTACTTTTTCGCTCGGTTCGAAGCTCATGATCTCGGTTTCCGTGCAGGCGCCCGGACGGTCCCGCTGACGGGTCGGTTGGCCTGGCGCCGCAGGCGGGCTTGTTGCGTTTAGGCAGGTCGACACCCCGAGCATAAGCGTGCCGATTGGTAACAACAACGACCGCGGTGCTGCGGCAGCCAGATCTGCGCGCTGGATCGGTGGCTCGCACGGGCCTCGGGCTGGTGCTTGACGGCTGCGTGTTAGACTCCGCGCCAGGTCATGCCAGAGCAACCAGTGACCCATGTCCGTCCACGGATTCCGATCGTCTTTCGCGCCAGGTCTGTGGCTCTGCGCAATGCTGCTAGTCGCATGGTCCGCGCATGCCCGGGACAAAGACGGGGCGTTTGCCGTAAAGGGGGTGGGTTCGTTGACCTGCCGCGAGTTCGTGACGCAACACGGGCAGCGTGGCGCCCGCCTTTCGAACTACGTCGGATGGATCGACGGTTTCATGACCGGCATCAATCAACACACGCCCGAAACATTCGATCTCGCACCATGGCAAGGTGGCAGTCTGCTCGCTTACGCGGTGGCTGGTTACTGCCGGCGCGCCCCGGAAGAGTCGTTCTACAAGGCGGTGCGTGGGTTGGCGCAAACGCTGTACACCAACCGCTTGACGGACGCTTCGGACGTGCTGGTTGCCAGCACGGCCGATGCCCAGGTGTTCGTATATGCGACGGTGCTGACTGACGTCAGGTCGGCGTTAATCGAGATGGGGCATCTGGCGCAACCGATCGATGGGGCATTCGATAACGAAACCGCGGCCGCGCTTCGTCGGTTTCAGCGTTCGAAGGGCTTGCCGGAATCAGGCCTGCCGGACCAGCAGACTCTGGTCGAGATCTACCGGCAACCCTGATCGGCGAGCCTGCGACTCCGGTACATCCGGTTGCAGCGCTCCAAACGCATCTCTCCAGTCTCGCGTTGTTGCCTGACTGGGTCTAAGCGAAAACTCTCCGGAGGCACGTCATGAGGATCGCCGCACCACGCCAAATTCACGGCTCCGCGCGTCTGTCGTGACCCCCATAGCCCGGGCCTTTGGCTGGGCCGCGCCGCTGCTGGCGGGCTCTGAAGCGGTGTGGATCGAGCGCCTGCCTGACGCGTGCTGAGAGCGGCGGCAGCCAGCCCATCAGAGCGCTGCAGACCTCTGCAGCCGCGAGCGGCGCGGCGGTCGTGCCCATCGAACCGAACCCGGTTGCCATCCAGAGGTTGTCGCTGACTTGCCCGATGATCGGGAGACGGTCACTCGTGACCGCACGAGTAGCGCGATACCTGGACAACGGTCGCACGCCAGAATCGAGCAACTGAATGTTCTTCTCGATATTCGCGGCCGTTGCGCGTCCCGGATCCCATGGTGCGTACTCGTACGTTGCGCCAACTATGCAGGAACGTTCGCCCGGGACGAAGTAGCCATTGCCGACCAATGCGCTGGCGGCGGTGGTCTGGGGCATCGAGACCCGGTCCAGCTGGCCGTGCACGTGTGCGAGTTCCAGTCCCAAGTCTGGCAGCGTCTCGAGTGCCCCCAGTCCGTTGCAGACGACCATCGGATGTTCGGGATGTGCACCGGGCAGGTCGCGGCGGACTTCAATTCCGGTGTGGTCCAGCAAAGCCGTCACGAGCGTTGGCAGGTCGATCAGATTTGCGCACGGGAACAGTAGCCCCGGGCCAGCGTCGGTCAGGCCGGTGTGCGTTGCGACAGCGCCGCCTTCCAGCAGTGCGAGCCAGTAACCTTCCGGCGGCTCTTCAGGGATGTACCTGGCCGCGATGCGGCGAAGTTTATTCTCACTGAGATTGGGTCCACAGATCTGCACAACCGGTTGCGGGGTAACACCATTCATCGCCGCTAGCCGCGCGCCGGCATGATGGTACGCGGCAACCCGGTACTCAGCGGTCGCCGAGCCGTCGGCCAGCAGTCTGGCGTGCATGATCGCGGCCGGAATACGTGACGCGCCCGCGGCCGGACCGTCCGGGTCGACGACGGTCACTGCCGCGCCCTGCTGGGCAAGGTCACGGGCTACCAGTGCACCCCCGATTCCGGCGCCCAGCACGGTAACCGCGACTGGCGCGACACTGGCCCGCCGAGGCCGGGCCTTTTTGAAGACCCCGGCGAGCGACTCTCTTTTGTGGGGGCGCTGGTCGACGCGCTGCATCTCAAAGCCAACTGCACTCAGCGCGCGGCGGACGCTGCCCGCCGAGGTGAAAGTGCCTACCGTGGTGCCTTCGTGCGCGGTACGGGCAGCCGCTGCAAACACCTCAGCTGACCACATATCGGGATTGCGGGCCGGCGCAAATCCATCGAGATACCATGCGTCGACGCCTGCAGACTGCCCGGCCGCCAGCTCGGCGAGACCATCCAGTACGTCGCCGTGAAACACGCTCAAGACGATACGTCCGCCGCAAAACTCACGCCGATGCCAGCCTCGCAGCAGTGGTGGGGCATGATCGGCCAGCCGGTCGTACAGCGGCAGGCGGGAGTGGTACTGAGCCCGCATGCGCTCCCAGTCACTTTGCGCGAGCGGATGGCCCTCAATGCTGATGAAGTGCATATGGGCCGTGGTATCCCGAAGCACCCGTGCTGCGGTGACAACGAAATTGAGCCCGGTACCAAATCCGAGTTCTGCGATCGTAATCCGCCCGTAACGCGTGCTTAGTTGTGACACACCGCACGGCTCCACGAATACGCGCTCCACTTCGGCTTGCGCATCCGCACTCGCGTAGATATCTCCGAACCGCGGCGCGTAGCACTGGGTGTCGCGCCACTCGATTTCAGCCGGCATCAGAAGTTCGGGCGATCGCATGCTCTGGCTCAGACCGGGCGGGATGTTAGCGTCGGCTGTGGATAAGCGTAGAGTGGACGACCACCCCGTGTGCTGCAAATGGCTGCGCATCTGGATGCGCTCGCAGTCCACCAGGATTCCGGAGAACAATTTGATGTGCCGCAGTATCAAGACCCTTCACAACTACGAACCGCCGGCTTCCAGAGAGGAAATCGAAGCGGCGGCGCTGCAATTCGTGCGTAAGGTCTCGGGCTATCGCAAACCCTCGGTGGCCAACAAGAAGGCGTTTGACATGGCCGTAGCATCCGTTGCCGACACTGTTGAGAGCCTGCTCGGCGCGCTGGTGACGCGAAGCGAACCGAAGCTTCGAGAGCCGCGCGGCGCCTCTCCGTCGGCACCGTTGGTACGGTAGGATTCGTCTGGGGTTGCCGTATCGGCTACGTCGGACGCGCCCCCGGTCGCGGTCTGGGAGGGCCGCGACCGGGTGCGCAACGTCCCGGTCCTGACTGAGTCGATCAGTGGAGGCCGGCCTGGTGGCCGCCGGGTCCTCAATAACGGGCAAGCCTAGTGCGCCTTTCCGCCGAAATCGAAGTCGCGGCCCGGGGCAGCTTCGAACAGTGCTTTGGTATACGCGTGCTGGGGGTTGGCGAACAGCTCTGCCGCCGGGCCGTATTCGACAACGTTTCCTTCGGACATCACGGCGACGACATCGCAAACCTGCGCCGCAACGCGCAGGTCGTGCGTAATGAACAGCATGGCGAGATGGAGCCGCTCGCGAATTTGTTCCAGCAATGCCAGCACTTGCGCCTGTACTGAAACGTCCAGGGCGGAGACCGCTTCGTCGGCGATAAGCAGTTCCGGTTCCATTGCGAGCGCGCGGGCAATGCAGATCCGCTGGCGTTGTCCGCCGGAGAATTGGTGTGGGTAGCGATCGAGTCCCTCGGGGTCGAGCTGCACCAGTTCCATCAACTCTCGTGCTCTTGACCACGCTTCGACGCCCTGGGTGCCATAGTTCATCGGCCCTTCCACGATCGATTGCCCGACCGTTCGCCGCGGATTCAACGATCGGTAGGGGTCCTGGAAAACGATCTGGACTTTGCGTCGCAGGCGGCGCAATTCGCGTGCGGACATGTCAGCAATTTCTTCGCCCGCCAGCACGATGCGTCCGTCGGTCGTCGATATCAGGCGCGCAATGCAGCGCGCAACGGTCGACTTCCCCGAACCGGACTCCCCGACGATCCCGAGCGTTTCGCCCTTGCGGACCTCTATATTGACCGCCTTGGCCGCGTCGACCACCCGGTCTTTGCCAAACAGAGCGGACGATATGTAGCGCTTGCTGAGGGCTTCGGTTTTCAGCACCACCGGCGCGTCTGCCGACACCACCGGACGCGCGGGCGGTTCGTGGCTTGGAACGGAGCCGATCAGCATCTGGGTATAGGGATGCTCGGGGGCCGACAGAACTTTCTGAGCAGGCCCCAATTCGACGAGATCACCCTGCTTTAGAACGGCCACGCGATCGGCGATTTCAGCCACTACACCGAAGTCATGCGTGATGAACAGCACGCCCGTTCGGCGCTCGCCTTCGAGTTCCTGGATGAGTTTCAGAATCTGTGCCTGCGTTGTGACGTCCAGCGCCGTGGTCGGCTCATCCGCGATAAGTAGCGCAGGCTCCAGGATCAAGGCCATTGCGATCATGATGCGTTGACGCTGACCACCGGAGAGCTGGTGCGGATAAGAGGCGTACACGCGCTCCGGTTCGGGCAGGTTGACCTCAGCGATCATGTCGAGCACTTTGCGTTCGCGTTCGGCCGCTGAGAGGCTCGTGTGTTCCTGCAGTACTTCGTCGATCTGGTCACCACAGCGCATCACCGGATTCAGCGCAGTCATGGGTTCCTGAAAAATCATGCCCATTCGCGTGCAGCGCAGTTCGCGCAGTCGTTTTTCGTCCAGCCCTCGCAGTTCCTGGTCGAGAAGTTTCACAGAACCTCCCGAAATCCTTAGGGCCCTCGCCAGCAGCCCCATGATCGCGAATGCGATCACTGACTTTCCAGAACCCGACTCACCGACAAGGCAGACGATCTCGCCTGGTTTGACGTCGAATGAGACGTCTTTCACCGCATGAGCCCGGTCGCCGTCGCGTGGCAGGTCGATGGTCAGGTTACTAACCGAGAGAACGAGATCTGTATCCGCGGTCAAACTAGATCTCCTTCGACATGCGCGGGTCGATGGTGTCGCGCAACCCGTCACCGAGCATGTTGATGGCGAGCACGGTCAGCGTCAGGAAGATGCCTGGATAAAAGATACTGTGCGGGTAGATCTGAAACAGATCGCGGCCCTCGGCCATGATGTTGCCCCAGGTTGGCGTCTCCGGCGGTATGCCAACACCGAGGAAGCTCAGAATCGCTTCGAGCAGGATCGCCGACCCGCAGATGAATGTGCCCTGGACGATCAGCGGCGCGATCGTGTTCGGTAGCACGTGACGCCAGAGGATTTTCGGCGTAGGCGTGCCGACTGAGATGGCTGCTTCGACGTAAGGTTCTTCCCGAATCGTCAGCACGATCGAGCGGACGAGGCGTACGACCCGCGGGATCTCGGGAATGACAATGGCCATGATGACCGTCAACAGACTAGCGCCGGATAACGATACCAGTGCGATCGCCAGCAGAATCGACGGGATGGCCATCAGTCCATCCATGATCCGCATGATGATCGCGTCAGCGAACCGGAAATAGCCGGCGATGAGCCCGAGCAGCAAGCCAACTGCGACACTCGTTAGTGCAACGCAAACGCCAACGACCAACGATACGCGGGCGCCGTAGACGACCCGCGTATATACATCCCGCCCCAGTTTGTCCGTTCCCATGCGCGCGATGACTTTGTACCTCGTGCCCTCGTCATCCCGAAGCGTCATTGTGTAACCCGGCTCCTTGTTGCGGTTGCGCGGGCTGATTTCGGTCGGGTCCAGTGACGTCAGCAAGGATGCAGCCGGCACCATCGCGATGATGATGGCAATCAGCAGCCCGCCGATGATGACGCTCGGGTTTCGCAGGAGTCGCTTCCAGATCGATGGCCGTTCGGCGAACTGCTGCGATTCGACTGATTCGCGACTTATGATCTCTGACATGTCGTCAATACCGGATGCGTGGATCTAGCAGTGTGTAGAGCAGATCGATCACGAGATTGATCGCGACGTAGAACAAAGAAAACAAAATGATCAGCGCCTGCACAGTCGGGTAATCACGACCCTGGATCGCATCCAGCGTCAGCGAACCCAGCCCGGGTATGACGAACACGCTCTCGGTCACTACCACGCCGCTGACCAGAATTGCTATTGCGATGCCGATGATCGTGACGATTGGCACGGCCGCATTGCGTAGCGCGTGACGCGTCAGAATCTTGAACTGGGAGAGCCCCTTAGCGCGCGCGGTACGAACGTAGTCTTCGTTTAGCACTTCCAAGACGCTGGTGCGGGTCATGCGCGCAATGAGTGCGATGAAGATGACCGACAAAGCGCTCGAGGGCAGGATCAGCCGGTAGGCCCAGCCGGTGATGCCTTCGGCGATCGGTTGATAACCCTGCACGGGAAACCATTCGAGCTTGACCGACAGTGTGTAGATCAGCAGATAACCGATTACAAACACGGGCACCGAGAATCCAATGACTGAGAATCCCATGACCAGCCGGTCCAGCCATGACCCGCTCTTGTACGCTGCCAGTGTTCCTAGTGGCACCGCGATCAGGCACGCCAGCACAATCGTGAACACGGCCAGCGACAGGGTCGGCTCCAGACCATCGGCAACCATCGTGATAACGGGGCGCTTGTAGTAGAAGGAGTCGCCAAAATCTCCTCGCAGTATGTTTTGCATGTAGATGCCAAACTGCACCAGGAGAGGACGTTCAAGCCCCAGTTTTTCGCGAATCTGTTGGATGTCTTCGGATGTGGCGGCGTCGCCAGCGATGATCGCGGCGGGGTCGCCCGGAGTCAGTCGCAGCATCAGGAACACGACGACTGTGACAACCAGCATCACGGGTATGGTCGCCAGCAGACGCCGTAGCAGATATGTCCACATTAGCAGTGTTCCCGCCTGCGGGCCGGCCTCAGCCCGGCCGTTATCGCGCCGACTCTCAAGGAGTCACCAGCGGTTCGAGGCAATCCAGTGCGTGCCAATCACCGGATCCCCCGGGGCCAAGCCCGGGGGACCACTTCGACAGTTGCCTCTAGTTGGACTTCTTGTATCCCCAGAACGCTGACACGGGCGAGACTGGCGCGCCTGAAATGTTCTTGCCCATCGCGGTCGGCTGGTACCACTGGCCGAGGTGAATGTGGGTCGGCGAAGCGGCTACCCGCTGCTGCAGCTTCCTTGCGATCTCGAGCTGCTTGGCCGCATCGGGCTCGCGCGAGAAAGCGTCGCGTAGGGACTGAATCTCAGGGTCGTCGGGCCAGCCGAATAGAGCCTTCTGGCCCGCCGCGTTGAGGAATGGCGTCGTCAGCGGACTCGCGTTGTCGACCGAGTTCCATGATGTGATGAAAGCGTGCCAACCGCCGGCTTCCGGCGGATCCTTCTTGTTCCGCCGTGCAACCAGTGTCTGCCAGTCCATCGCCTGCATGTCGACCTTGAGGCCGATCTTCTCCATCGCGGCCTTGGCGATTGGTGGTAGCGGAGCGAGAACGGCCAGATCGGTCGGGTGCATCAAAATGATCGGCGTGCCGTCATACCCGGCTTCCTTGACGAGTTCACGGGCTTTTTTGAGGTTGCCTTCGAGCTTGTCCTCAAAACCGGCATCGGTCGCCAGTGGCGTGCCGCAAATGAACATGGCCTTGCATAGCTTGAAGTATTTCTCGTCGCCGATCGCACCGAACAGGAAGTCTTCCTGACTGAAGGCATAGAGGAGGGCCTGGCGCATTTTCGGATTGTTGAACGGCGGGTGCAGCGAGTTGTATCGGAATGTGTACTGGTTGCCGAAGGGGTTGAGGTCGACCAGCTGGATATTGGGGTCCTTGTCCATCAGCGGCAGCAGGTCATGTGCTGGCGACTCGATGACATCGATCTCGCCTTTCGACAGCGCGTTCATCTTGGTCTGCTGATCGCGAATGACTTTCCAGACAACCTTGTCGACATGCACATGTTTACCGCCCGCGAGTCCGTCACCCGGCTCGTTGCGCGGCACATATCCTTCGAACTTGGCGAACACTGCCTTGTCCCCCGGTTTCCATTCGTCTTTCAGAAAGACGTAGGGGCCGCTGCCGACGTATTCGGTGATCTGGTCGCCCGGCGCCGTCGCGGCAATCCGCGCCGGCATGATGAACGGGACGTTGGATGATGGTTTGCCAAGTGCCTGAATGATGAGCCCGGTCGGTTCGTTCAACGTGAACTGAAACGAGTTCCCACCCGTCTCCTTCATGTCGCTGACGAACGACATCATCTTTTGACCCATGGCGTCTTTCGCGCCCCAGCGCTTTAGCGAGGCGATGACGTCTTTGCTTGTAACGGGCGCATCATCATGAAATTTCAACCCGTCGCGCAGCGTGAAGTCGTAGGTCTTGCCGTCCGCGGACACCTTGAAGTCCTGAATCATCTGCGGCTTGATCTCGCCCTTCGTATTCATGGCGAACAGCGTGTCGTAGACCATGTAGCCGTAGTTGCGTGACATGTACGCCGTTGTCCAGATCGGATCGACGATCTTGAGGTCAGAGTGCATATTGACGTTCAACACGGTTTCGGCCTGCGCTGAGCCGAGCGCGAACGCGCTGGTCAAGACGCCGACGGCAACGCCGCGTAGCGAATGCCTCAACAGAGTTTGTAGTTTCAAAATGGAGTCCTCCGCGATAGCTGGTGCTATGCCACAAGTTGCGTGACGGGAATCCAGCATGCGTTAGTGCATGGCATGGATTTACCGCAGTCTAGCAGCGTCTTTTGGACGTGTGTCAGCATTTCTCTGCGCCTTCCAGGTGCGCTTCGATGTGCCCGGGCATGCATCGCCCAGATATTCCTGTGCGACGCGCACTCGGCTGGCGCACGCAGCAGATGCCGACATTGCGATGCGAAGATTCAACGGCGCGCCGGCCTATGGTGAAATTGCGCAACTCAATCGAACCGCCGGAGTTGACGGATGGCGCTGATCGCCGTTGGTGGAATGCAACACGAGACCAATACCTTTGCACCGTCTCTGGCTGAGTACGAGGCGTTCGCAGCGGGCGGTGGCTGGCCGGCCATGCAGCGTGGAGAGGCGCTGTTCGAGGCGGTCGACGGCGCGAATATCCCGATCCAGGGCGCCGTGACTGCATTGCGTGCCGCGGGCCACGCGCTGGCACCGTTGTCCTGGGCCGCTGCGTCACCTTCGGCCCATGTGACCGACGACGCCTTCGAACGGATCGTCGGCGATATCTGCACCAGATTGGAGGCCGCGGGCTCGGTCGATGGTGTGTACCTGGATCTGCATGGTGCGATGGTCACGCAGAGTCACGACGATGGCGAAGGCGAGATCCTGAGACGCGTTCGCGCTGTGGTTGGACCGCGTGTACCGGTGGTGGCCAGTCTCGACCTGCACGCGAATGTTACGCAGGGCATGGTGGACGCGTCAGATGCTCTCTGCATATACCGCACCTACCCGCACACCGACATGGCCGAGACTGGTGCGCGAACCGTGCATCTGCTGATGCGACTGCTGCGTACTCAGCAGACGTTTACGAAGCACTTTCATCAGTTCGATTACCTCACCGGTCTGCCCGCCCAGTCGACGTTTATCGAACCGGCCAGTTCGCTCTACGCGCTGCTGGCCGAGCAAGAAGCGCGGTCCGGATTGAGTCTGTCGTTTGCGATGGGCTTTCCGATGGCCGATTTCGATGAATGCGGTATGTCTCTGGTTGGGTATTCGGACCGGGAGCAGCGCGATGCGCGCCACTTCGATGAAATGGTGGACGCGATTCAGTCGGCGGAGACGAAGTTTGCGATGACGCTGTACCCTCCCGACGAGGCGGTGCAGTTCGCAATGGAGCATGGGCGCCCGGGCGAGCCGGTAGTTGTCGCCGATACGCAGGACAACCCCGGAGCTGGCGGCAACGGGGATACGACCGGTTTGCTGGAGGCACTGCTGCGCCTGAACGCCAGTGAGGCCGTGTTGGGTTTGTTGATCGACCCCGCGAGTGCCGAGCGCGCGCACGAGGTAGGCGAGGGTAGTGCGGCCGACTTTGAACTCGGTGCGCTCTCCGGTCTGGCGGGTCATGTACCAGTGGCCGGACGGTTCGCGGTCGAGCGTCTCGCTGACGGGCAGTTCACGTGTACCGGCCCGATGTTCAATGGCTTTCGCATGCAACTCGGCCCGATGGCAGTGTTGCGTCATGGCGGCGTGCGTGTCGTGCTCGCCTCGCGTAAAAGTCAGGCCGCCGATCAGGCGATGTTCCGGCATCTGGGCATCGAGCCGGCGCGGCAACGCATGATGGTACTGAAGAGTTCAGTCCACTTTCGGGCTGCCTTCCAGCCGATTGCGAAGGCCGTGATCGTGGCTGCCGCTCCGGGGCCGTCGCTCGCCGACCCGGCCGACTTCCCGTGGACGAAACTACGTGCAGGATTACGTCTGAACCCAGGTGGCGATCCGTTCGCCGGATGAGTTCAACGGTCGTTCGAGCGCCGCAGCACGGATCGGTGACAGGGCTGGTCGCATGGCCGGCTGTCTTCCTGGTGCGGCAGGACTACAAGGATCGATCGGTGCGGATTCGATACCGCTTCAGCAGACCCTGGTGTTCGGTCCGGGCCCGGTTCCTGTCGAGCACGATCTGATAGCCACGGTTGGTACTGAGCACAATTCGCTCGGACGTCCCGGTTTCGATCAGTTCGACGAGATGGCTGAGATCGCGCACCGCGGTTCCATCAACGGATTCGATCAGGATGTAGCGCGCCGAGTGATAACCGACATTCGCGTCGCCGGGGAGTACGTTTTGCAGAACGACCCATTCGCGCACCGCGGCACTCGGTTCGTTGTCGTACTTCATCAGGTGCACCAGCTGACTCGGGGCAGCTTTGCGCCAGTTTGCACCGAACTCCGTTAACAGATTGGCCGTCACCGGTGCGAACACGAGGCCCGCATGGATATAGAAACGCGGTCGGAGGTTGCGCCGGATATTCGGAATGCGCCGGTTGGCGTGCAGGTCGTGGACCAGCGGTACGGATACCGAGACGCGCTGCTTGTCGCGCCACACGGTGATATTGACGCTTTCGCCAATCTGGAGCTGCTGCACGAGCATGCGCCAGCTCGTGCGTTCATCGCCCCGAAACGCGAACTTCCCGTCATCGCCGATAACGTTCCCTTCGATCTCCAGAATCACGTCCCCGGCAAACAGCTTGCCGGCCGCGTTGGCGGTGTCGGGTACGTCGACGACCAATGCGCCCACGCCCGGCTGCTCGAGTCCCGCTTCAGCACGTAGCGCCGGGTTTTCGAGGTTCTGCAAGCGAATTCCCAAAGACGGAAAGCCCTGATAGGTGCCATCGCCCAGGTCCTTGAATACCCGATTCACGACATTCACGGGCACCATGTAGCCCTGACTTTGCGCACGCGGCGCGCTCTGCATGACGATGCCTACCAGTTTTCCATTGCGGATCACAGGTCCGCCGCTGTTGCCGGGATTGATGGCTGCATCGACCTGGCCTGCCAGAAGATTCAGGCCCGAATGCAGATAGACGGAGTTTTCGATACGACTGACGACCCCTTTCGTCACGCTGAGTGCGTCGCCGCCCTTGGGGAAGCCGTAGACGAGCACATCGGACTGGGCGGGCGGCAATTCACCGAAAGGGATCGGCTCGATGCCATCGAAAAAGCCGGGTTCGTCCACCGTCAGCAACGCCAGATCGGCGTCGTGTACGACATCGAGCACCCGCGCTTTGTAACGGCGGCCCTGTCCGTTGCGACGGACCTGCACGAACATCGCATAACTGACGACGTGCGCATTGGTGACGATGCGATTACCGGAGATCACCGCTCCCGAACCATTGGTTCTTGCCGGTGAGCGGTTGGTCCACGGACGCCGGTAGTCCGGTGCACTGGTGGTGCTGTAGATCTTGACCAGGGCATCCTTGATGGACTGCTTGGTCTCCACTGCGCTGGCCGGACTCACGACCAGGAGCGCTGCTGCCAGCCACAACATGCCCAGCGGCCACAGCGTCGGGACGCGGCCGCTGTGACCCGTGTCGGAAGTGGAACTGGTGCAATGGCCTTGACGGGTCGCGTTCATGAATGCCCCTTGGTTCGAGCGGTCGGGCTCGGATGACGACGGTGGCCGTCGCCCGGCGTCGCCATTGTAAGTGCTTCGCCCGGCAGTGGCTGACACCGTGCCAACCATGCCGGTTGACCGGGCGACATCGATACGTATGCCGGGCCGCTGACGATCGCGCACGCCGCACGGATTCCGCGTCCTCTCAGACCGCCAGTCCGGCGCCGGGTTCGTTTCGAAACGAACAGGCAAGTGGCTCGCGGCGGCCGTCACGCGTCGCCGTGTCGCGTTTTTGTCTGGGTAGAGCGATCTGGGTAGTATGCGACGCATGCCGGTTCGCGGTGCTGGCGCCGTGAAGGGACGTCGTTGACGTCAACGGGGCGCTCCGCGCGCCCTCTTCGAGCCTTCTTGCCATCCGGCCGGGGATGCCAATCCAGAGGTGTGGGTCCATGCAGCTGTCCAGAGAACAGATCGAAAAGTTCGACCAAGAGGGCTACTTGTTCTTCCCTCAATGCTTCACCCCCGACGAGGCTCGGGTCTTGTTGGATGCGGCGAACGAAGTCTACGCACTGGAGCGTGAGGAGGTCTGGCGCGAGTCGACCGGCGTCGCGAGAACTGCGTTCGCGGCGCACACCTATAACGATGCCTTCGCCCGGCTCGGAGCGCACCCGCGGCTCGTCCATCCGGTCATGCAACTGCTCGATGGCCCGGTGTACATGCATCAGTACAAGGTCAACGCCAAAGCCGCCTTTGACGGTGATGTCTGGCAATGGCATCAGGACTATGGGACATGGAAACGCGACGACGGCATGCCGGAGCCGCGGGCCATGAACATCGCCGTGTTTCTGGATGACGTGACCGCCGCCAATGGCCCTCTGCTATTTATCCCTGGAAGCCACAAGAGCGGCGTTTTCGACGCTGGTCACGATCTCGAAACCACCAGCTATCCGCTCTGGACGCTAGACAAGGCGACCGTGACGCGTCTTGCCGAACGAGGTGGCTGCGTCGCGCCCACCGGACCGGCCGGCAGTGTTCTCATCTTCTCTTCATTGCTGGTGCATGCGAGCCCGCCGAACATCAGTCCGTTCGGCCGCAGCATCGTGTACCTGTCGCTGTGTCACGTCGAGAACCATATCCGGCAGTTCAAACGGGCCGAATGGATCGCTCATCGCAACTTCGATCCGATCCAACCGTTGCCCGACGACTGTCTCGTCGGACTCGGTGCCGCCAGGTCCGACGCCGCCTGACCGGAGGCGTCATGTACGTATTCGACGATTTGCTGGCGCGGGCCCGCGCCGCACGTCCGGTGCGCGTCGGCCTGATCGGAGCCGGGAAGTTTGGCTCGATGTTCCTGTCCCAGGTACCGACTACACCGGGACTGGTCGTCGACGCGATAGCGGATCTGCAACCCGACCGGGCACGGCGCGCCTGCCAGGACGTCGGGTGGACCGAAGCTGCACTTGGCGAAGTGCACTTCACCGATGACGCGGCCGCGATGGTGCGGCGGGCGTCGGTCGATGTGGTCGTCGAAGCGACCGGCGTACCGAGCGCCGGCTTCGCGCACGCGCGCGCCGCGTTTGCGGCCGGCAAACACATCGTAATGGTGAACGTCGAAGCTGACGTGCTGCTGGGTCCCGTGCTCGCGCGCGAGGCCGCGCAGGCGGGTGTCGTCTATTCGATGGCCTACGGTGACCAGCCGGCTCTCACGGTCGAACTAGTCGAATGGGCGCGCGGCTGCGGATTCGAGGTCGTCGCGGCAGGCAAGGGCACGAAGTATCTGCCGAGCTTCCATCAGTCGACACCTGATACCGTCTGGGATCATTACGGGCTGACTGCCGAGCAGGCTCAGGCTGCCGGCATGAACTCGCAGATGTTCAACTCGTTCCTGGATGGCACGAAGTCGGCGTTGGAAATGGCGGCCATCTCCAACGCGACCGGTCTCATACCGCCGCGCGACGGGCTGGGGTTTCCACCGTGTGGGATGGACGATCTGGCCGAGGTTCTGCGTCCGGCCGGCGTCGGCGGTGTGCTCGAGACCAAAGGCCAGGTCGAGGTCGTATCGTCCGTCAACCGGGACGGCTCCGAGGTCGAACGAGACTTACGCTGGGGTGTCTACGTCGTGTTCGAGGCACCAAACGACTACGCAGCCGCGTGCTTCAGACAGTACGGCATGAACACGGACCGGTCTGGCCGTTACTCGGCCATGTACAAGCCTTTCCACCTGATCGGACTCGAGCTCAACATGTCGATTCTGAGCGCCGCCCTGCTGGGCAGGCCGACCGGATGTACTCAGGCATTCAACGCGGACGTCGTCGCGACCGCGAAGCGGGATCTGCGGGCAGGCGAGCGGCTGGACGGGGAGGGCGGTTACACGGTCTACGGCAAGTTGATGCCGGCGGAGCGCTCGCTCGGAATCGCCGGCTTGCCGATCGGCCTGGCGCACGACGTGGTGTTGCGCCGCGACGTGCCCGGTGGTGAGTGCATCACGTGGAACGACGTCTCTGTCGAGGCACCGACGCAGGCGCAGGCGGCCAGACGCGAGATGGAGGCGGCCGCGCTGGGTGACGCTGCCCAATAGTCCTCCTTATCCACCGTACCAACAGATTCGGTACGTCGGACCTGATGCCGCGCTGGCCGGGTCCGAGCCGTCCCTCCCTGGTGTCCCGCTAGCCGGTCAATAACCCGCTTGCCGCAGCGAAGCGCATGACTTCGTCCGCGCACCGCTGCGGTTGCTCGAGTTGAAGGAAGTGGGTGGTATTCGGGATCATCGTGTAGTCGATACGGGTATCTTCGGCGAGTGCGCGGCAGATGCGCGGTGGTGCGCCGGAGTCTTCGAGGTCCGGGTCGCCGCCGATCAACTTCAACGGTACGGGGAATGCCCCGCCGAGGCTCGACCAGCATGCGGCGTCCGCGTTTGAACTGAACACCAGGGCTTCGAATTCGCGCGGGCATCGCAGTACCCACTGACCGGTGTGCGCGTCGTGTCTGAGTGTCGTGCGCGCGAGATTCTCCGCCGCGCCTGGCACCAGGCGAGCAAACGCCGGATGGCGCATGAACTGCCCGGCCAGCTCACTCGGGTCGGTGTATGCAACCGGTCGGCGCTTCGTGCGACGCACGAGATCGGCGATTTCTGATCGTGCGACTGAAGCGATCCGGTGATTCTCCGGCGGCTCGAAAGGCGGGTCGAACAGCACCAGAGCTTCTATCCAGAGCTCACCTTGCAGTCCACGCAGGACGCTTGCGATCGCCGAAAGCGAGTGCAGTGCTGCGAGCGTCGCACGCTCGCCATAACAAGCCCGCACGCCGGCCATGATCTCCGCGATATCCATCGCGAACCGCGGCCAGCGGTGATCTTCGAGGCGGTGCAGTGCGTTATGTCCGTGGTTGCGCATGTCGAACAGCACGACTTCGGCGTGGTCCATCAACGGCATCCAGAATGGCGAATAGCCGTCGGTCGCGAGCCCGTTTCCATGGGATACGACGATCCGCGGGCCGTGGAGGCGCGCGTAGCGGCGCAGTTCGATCACGGCGCCATCCGACATTCGCAGCGTATTGACCTCGTCAGGCGTGGGCGCGAGCAGTGGGTCGGTCATCTTTTTCCTCAATGCTTCGTTGTAGCGGCGCGACTCCGGGCCAGTGGATCGCTGCTTGCCCGGGTCCTGGTGAGGCGCATCATCCGGGAATGCTCGCGTATATTGGTCCGTCGTCACGATAGCCACGTCGAATCGGATAAAAGCGCGCTGCAATGGCGCCGCGGTGTGCTGAGCGTGCGGGTGAATATGAGTACCATGAAACAAGACAAGTTAACGCCAGAGGTCGTCGATTCGCAGCCTTACACGATGAGTTCGCTGGTTGGCAAACTCGTGCTCGCGCTGGTCCGCGAGAGTGACTACGCCCACGCAGGTGAGGCCGAGGCGATCGACCTCGTGTTCGAACACTTGCCCCGTGGCGAGAGTTTGCGGGTTCTGGACGTTGGCTGCGGCATCGGCGGTACGGCGCAATACGTGACCGGTCGAGGTTGGGGGCATGTCACCGGGATCGATATCGACCCCGACAATGTCGCCACGGCCAAGGCACGTCACCCCGGAATTTCGTTTATCTGTACGGACGCCGCGACCATGGGCGCCGCGCTCCGCGCGGAACTGGTAGACCCGGTCCCCGGATTTGATGTGATCTACGCACTCAACGCATTTTTTCTGTTTGCCCGTCAAGCGCGCGCTCTTACCCAGATGCGCACGCTCGCGAGGCCCGGCGCACGGCTCGCGATCTTCGATTACGTCGAGCGTGTAGGGCGTGCAGACGGGGGCGCCGATCTCCGCAGCTCACTGAACGATGCCAGCATGGCACCCATGCTCGCCGCGAGCGGATGGCGGCTCTTACGCACCGACTCTTATGACGCCCACTACCTGCGTTGGTACGAGGAGCTGGTGCAGCGCATCACGGCGAAGCGCGATGCCGTGGTCGCGGCCTCCAGCGAGGGCTTCTTCGAATACGTGCTCGGGCGTTACAGCCAGACCCGCGATGACGTCAAAGCCGGTCGGCTCGGTGGCGCGACGTTTTATGCCGAAGCTGTCTGAGGCGGTGTGAGCCGACCCGATGCTCGAGTGTCTGATGCCCGATGTACGTATGCCGGGGGCACGTTTGTGATCGCGCGCCAGGCAGGCCTGGTATGAGGTTTCCAGGTGGTTGATGCGAAGGCCGAAGCCGCCTCAACAGGTGGACGCTGGACTCTTCTCGTCACGATTCTCGCGTCGAGTGTGGTGTTTGCTGATATGACGATCGTCAACCTCGCATTGCCAGTCATGCAGCGTGAGTTCGATGCGACTTTCAGCACATTGCAATGGGTGGTCGAGGCGTACGTTCTACTACTGTGTGCGCTGATGCTGACAGGCGGCGGATTGGCTGACCGCTTCGGCCGTCGCCGCGTCTTGTGTGCGGGTGCGTGGATGTTTGGGCTGGCATCGCTGATGGCAGCGACCGCGCCCGACAGCCACTGGCTGATCGCCGCACGCGCACTTCAGGGCATTGGCGGCGCGCTGCTGGCGCCAGCCAGTCTGGCCCTGGTTTCGGCTGCGTTCGCCGACGGTCAACGCGGACGGGCCTTCGGAATATGGGCGGCGTTTTCGGGCGTCGCGACGGCATTCGCTCCGCCCGTCGGCGGGTTGCTGATGGAACTCTGGTCATGGCGCGCGGCGTTCTACGTCAACCTGCCCGTCATCGTGATCATTCTGATCGTCGCGCCGTGGCGCGTTCCGGAGAGCCGTGCCCGGGATGCTGACAGCCAGCTTGACTGGCGCGGCGCGGCGCTGGCGATCGTAACGCTCGGTGCGTTCACCTACGCCCTGCTGAGCGCCGGGGAGCTTGGGCTCGGTGCGTCCCGCGTCGTCGTTGCGCTGCTGGTCGCGCTGTGCGGCGGCCTTGCTTTTATTGCTGTGGAGCAGCGGGTTGATCATCCGATGCTGCCATTGGCGTTGTTCAGGTCGCGGGTGTTCACCGGTCTGAACGTCATGACCCTGGTGCTGTTCACGGCCGTGGGCGCGGTGATGTTCTTCCTGCCGATGCTGCTGATGCAGGCCTATGGCTACTCGCCGCTCCAGGCTGGCGCAGCGGTGATTCCGTCGATGCTGACGATGTTTGTCGTGTCGCCGGCTATCGGTAAGTGGGCGGATCGCAACGGCACTCGCATTCCGCTGATGGTTGGCCCCTGGGTGTCGGCCGCGGCGTACGTGTTACTCGCCAACCAGACCTCGTCCTATTACTGGGATGGTCTGTGGTTTGCCATCGTGATGATGGGGCTTGGTTTCGGGCTCTGGGTGACACCATTGACCACCGCCGTGATGAGCAGCGTAGGTGCCGAACACTCCGGCATCGCATCCGGTATCAACAATGCCGTCGCAAGAATGGCGCAACTCGTTGCTATTGCGATCATGGGACTGGTGGCTGGTCTCGCGTTTCGAACTGAACTGGCGCAGGCGCTGCCCGGCTCTGGCCTGGGCCGGGGGATAGCGACGGAACTGATGAATGGGGCACACAAGCTCGGCGCTTTGCAGGCGCCGGGCCCGGCAACCGGGGCCGAAGAGTCCATCATCAAAGACCTGGTGAGGGACTCGTTTGCGCAGGCGTTCGGCGTTGTCGCGTATGTGAGCGCCTCGCTTTGTGTTGTCGCCAGCGCTCTCGGCGCGTGGGCAATGGGCGGTTCGCTGAACGGCGTCCACGACAGATAGTGCGGCGCCGTTCTGGTCTGACGTTGGTCAGAGGCTTGACGCCTTGCGGCCGAATGCGGATGGTGACCGTTGCGGATTCGCAAATGCGTCGAGGGAGCGCCGCGGTGGACTTTTTCAGCGTATTTGGCCTGATAGCCCTGATCTACGCCGCTTGGTGCCTGTTCACCGGTGAAGTTTCAGGGGCGTATCGCACGCGCTGGGTCACGCATTCTCGACGTGACTCGCCTGTGCGTTACTGGCTGGGTGTAGTGAGCTATGGTGCTATTGGCGTGTTCGCGCTGTTCGTGGTGCCAGCCTTAAAGCACTGACGAAGCCGCCGAAGGAGGGACCCGGCCTTATGATTGTGCGACAAACCGGCGGCAGCGGGGTTGCCAACTTCCTCGTCATGTTGGGCGGCGCGCTCGTCGTTTTTGGCGCCGTCTTGTTGTTGGCGCTTGGCTTTATTGCGCTCGACGCCGTTCGGTCACCCGAGTCCGTCGGCATCGTCCAGCATCTGCTGACAGCCACCGCCGAGGGCAAACAGGCAGTCGCCGGTAGTGTTGGCGAGCTTCAGTTTGCGCTTACGCTGGATGAGCCGGTGAGCACGGTGATTTTCGTGTTTCTTGGCTTTTGGGTGCTGGGCATGATGGCCTCGATCATCACCCGGATCATTGAAGCAGGCCGTGCTCTGATGAGCGCCGCGACCGACTGGCGGTCGGATGAGAATGTCTGACAACCTGCCGCAGCCAGAGCGGATGGGCGACGACAAGGCCGGTTCTGCAATGAGGGCCGGCGCCACGTGGGCCTCCGTGCCCTGTGTGTATTTGCCCGAGAACATCGATGAGTCGATTTTCTTTTTACATCCGGCGAGCCCGGATGATCTCTACCTCAACGCAGCACCAGCCGGCGCGACTGAGATAAGCCGCATGCATTAGCCTGCGCTCGGCGTAGTTCCGCAGCAGTTTGCAGCGGGCGACCAGCAGGGTTTCCGCAGGTTCTCAGCCACAGCGATGATCAGTTCAGCGCGTTGCGCGTCGGACTTTATGCCGCGAACGGCGGTGGTGCGATGACCGGCTTCGCTTTTTTCAAGCAGGCACTGACGGTCATCGAAAATGCGTTATCGGGCGTCGCCCCAAGGACGGAGCCCGTAACGGTGCTCTGGGTCCAAAACGTACGCGTCGACGACAGCGCGTTGTCGTCGTCATGGCAAGATCTGTCTGACGCAACTTCATCGCATGCGGTCGCGACATAGCCTTGCCGACTACAAACACGGCGCCACGTCAGGCAACGTGTCTTCGCGTCAGAATTGAATGACAAGGCGGCCTCGGGTGCCGCCGGCTTCCAGCCTCCGGTGTGCCTCAGGCGCCTGTTCGGGCTCCAGCGCATCGGCAACTCTCAACGTGAGCTTTCCGGCTTCGCATTGCGCGCGAAGCTCGTCGAGCTTTTCGAATTCGTTTTCGTAGCGACGCACCCAGGTCGGCAGCACGCGGATGCCGCGCTGATCCTCGCCCTCGTAGCCGCGGACCGACGTCATGACACCACCATCTCTTACCGCGCCGAGCGCTGCCGCATTCAGGAGCGCGCCATCGGCCAGGCCGTCGACGCCGTCAGGAAAGTGTTGGCGCACTTTCGCAGCGAAGTCGTCGGAGCGAGGAACGACGATATCGGCACCCAGCGCTTCGAGCAGCGCTCGATCCCGCTCAGCCGCATCGGCGATAACGGTTAGACCCTCCGCTTTCGCGAGTTCAATGACGTAGCCGCCGTAGGCACCGGCGCCGCCCGTCACGGCCAGGATCTGGCCCTCGGTGAGCGCCAGCAGGTCGAGAGACTGTCGCGCGGTCAGCCCGTTCATTGGCAGCGTGCAGGCTTCCACATGCGACGTGCCTGCGGGTGCCGGAACGACGGCCCTGGCATCAAGCGCTATCTGCTCGCGATACGCACCATGTGCGCCCTTCGGCACGACCATTGCCATGACCGCGTCGCCAACGCTGACGCCGGTGGTTACACCGTCGCCGACTTCATCGACGATCCCTGCCGCGTCCATGCCCGGAACGTACGGCGGTGGGTCGACTTTCTGTTGCTCCGCTCTCGATCCGTTGCGTGCGAGCGTGTCGGTCGGGTTGACGGCTACGGCGTGAACGGCGATGCGCACCTGTCCCGGCTGCGCATGCACCTCTGGGACGTCCACGAGTTCCAGAGCTTCGGGTCCGCCGTGTTCGATGATGCCAATCGCGCGCATGCTTCCCCCTTGTCCTGGTGACTGGCGAGCCAGTCAGCTCAGGACCCGCCGGTTAGTGCGCATTATCGGCTCATGGGACACAAGCGCAATGCACAGCGCCGCGGCGGCGCGCTCTGCTGTTTGAAGTGACAATCAGTCATTGCAATGCTTCACTGCGCGCGACGGTGCCAGATGCATAATCCGGCCTGTCTACCCATATACCGGTACGTACTCTGGAGAGCAGCCTGTTATGCGCAAGCAAATCTTGAATCCCGACTGGCCCCGTTCGGCTCAGGCGGATTTTGCACAAGGCATCAAGTGCGGCGACACGATCTACGTGTCGGGTCAGGTTGCCCAGGCGCCGGATGGCTCGTTGGTCGGCGACGGCGATATGGAAGCGCAGGCGCGTCAGGTCTTCACAAACGTTGGCGCCGTGCTGGAACTCGGCGGCGCCAGTCTGCACGACATCGTCCGGATCACGACGTACGTGACAGACATGTCGCAGTACGCAGGCTACGCGAAAGTCCGCAAAGAACTGTTCCCCGCCGCCGACATCGCCAGCGCAACCGTTGCGAGCCCCGTTCTGGTCCGCCCCGGCTTCCTGATCGAAATCGAGGCGACGGCCATTGTGGGGGCTAGCTCGTAAGGGATGGCGTCGTCGGGCGTGGCGGCGGACTGCGCGTTGCAGCGTCACGCGAGGTTTCAGTGCACCGGCGAGACGTCGTCTTCTGACATCAATCGATCCAGCACGAACGGCATGACACCGCCGGCCTGAAACCACTCGACTTCCCGTGCTGTATCGAGGCGGCTGCGCATTGCGACCGTACGTGAAGTACCGTTCGGCGACCGAAACGATACCGACAGGAGTTCACCCGGCTGCGCTCCCGCCGGGTCTAACTCTACCGACACGGATTCCGCGCCGCTCAAGTCCAGCGTGCGCCAAGACATGCCCTCTTCGAACTGCAACGGCAGGATTCCCATGCCGACCAGATTGCTGCGGTGGATGCGCTCGAAACTCTCCGCGAGAATCGCCCGCACGCCGAGCAGATGTGGCCCCCGCGCGGCCCAGTCGCGCGATGAACCGGTGCCGTACTCGCGACCCGCGACCACCACCACCGGTCGCTGCGCCTCCGCATACCGGCGGTGCGCATCGAAGATCGTCATAACCGCACCGCTTGGCTGATGCACGGTCCAGCCGCCGTGTTTTTCCGGCGTCATGACATTGCGGATATGCGGATTATTGAAGGTTCCGCGCATCATCACTTCATGGTTCGTACGACGCTGCAAGAAGCCGCTGAACTCAGATGCCGGGACGCCGGCTGAGGCCAGGTAATCGCCAGCGAGCGAACCTTCGAGGATGCGGCTGCCCGGTGAAATGTGATCGGTGGTCACGCTGTCGCCAAACATCGCGATAATCGCCGCGTCCGCGATCGGCCCGGCATCTTCTGGCTTCCTGGCGGAGTCGAGGAATGGCGGTCTGGTGATGTAGGTCGAACCGGTCTCCCACGCGTAAGAACTGGTTTGAGGCACCTCGAGCGCCAGCCAGGCTGCATCGGCCGCGGTCGGATCTGAATAGTGGCGCGTGAATAACGCCGCATTCATCTCGGCGTGCAATACCGCATCGATTTCACGGCTCGAAGGCCAGATGTCTCGCAGGTGGACCGGGCAGTTATCGGCGTCGTAGCCGAGTGGTTCGGTTGTGATATCCCGCGTGACACTGCCGAGCAAGGCGTAGGCGACGACCAGCGGCGGCGCACCCAGGTAGGCCAGATTGATGAGTGGGTGAATACGTCCTTCGAAGTTTCGGTTGCCGGATAACACGGCCGCGACCTGGAGGTTCTTCCCTTCGATATCCGCGGTTATCGCATGGTCCAGTCCGCCAGAGCCACCACAGCATGTCATGCAGCCGTAGCCGGTGACATGGAAGCCCAGTTGCTCCAGCGGTTCGAGCAAGCCGGCGTTGATCAGGTAGTCACCCACCGTGCGCGAGCCGGGCGACAGTGAGGTCTTCACCCACGGCTTCGTCTCGAGGCCTCGTGCAACCGCCTTTTGAGCGAGCAACCCGGCCGCGACCATCACACGGGGGTTCGACGTGTTCGTGCACGATGTGATGGCTGCAATAACGACGTCACCGTTCGTCAGGCCGCCAGATTCTGAATCGAAGACGGCCGCCTCGCTGATCGCGGCTTGCGCGGAAATGTGTGCCTCACGAAGCGGCACCTGGGACTGTGGTAGTTTCGGACCCGCAACACTCGCTTCAACGTCGCTCAGGTCAAAGGTCAGCGCGTCGCTGTAGACTCGCGGCGCAGTGTCATCGCGCCAGAGCCCCTGAGCCTTGCAATATGCCTCGACAACTGGCGCATGGTCACCGCGGCCGGTCAGACGCAGGAAGTCGAGCGTCTCAGCGTCGGTCGGAAAGAACCCCATGCTGGCGCCGTACTCGGGCGCCATGTTGGCGAGCGTCGCGCGTTCGGGAAGCGTCAGCGCATCGAGCCCCGGGCCGTGAAACTCAACGAACTTCTGCACGACGCCGTGTTCGCGAAGACGTCGTGTCAGCGCGAGCGCAATGTCCGTCGTGGTCGTTCCTTCGCGCGGCGCACCGATCAGCCTGACGCCCACTACGTCGGGTAGCGTCATGCTGATCGGTTCACCCAGCATCGCCGACAGCGCTTCTATGGCGCCTACCCCCCAACCCATGACGGAGAGCGAATTGACCATGGGGGTGTGGCTGTCGCCTGCCACCAGGCTGTCCGGAAACAGCATCTGTTCGCCGTCTACGGATTTCTCGGCCCAGATAACGCGCGCGAGGAATTCGAGATTGATCTGGTGGCAGATGCCTTTGCCAGGCGGCAGCACGCGAAAGTTCTGGAATGCCGACTGAGCCCATTTCGCGACCCGATAGCGCTCGGCATTGCGCTCGTATTCACGCGTGACGTTGAGTGTCAGCGCATCGGGCCGGCCTGCGACATCCACGATCACCGAATGGTCCATGATGAAATCGACCGGCCGGATCGGATTGACGCGAGTCGCGTCCCGCCCGGCACTCTCGACGTGTTCGCGCATCGCGGCGAGGTCGGCCAGCAGCGGGATGCCCGATACGTCGTGCATCATGATGCGGGTTGGATAGAAGCTCATCTCGGCTTGATTCGAGCCGGCATCGAGCCACTGGGCGAACGCCTCGATGTGGCTGTCGTCGACGGTGACCCCGTCGTGGTGACGCAGTGCGTTCTCCAATAGCACCTTGAGCGAATACGGCAGCTGGTCGAAGCGCCCGGCATGCAACTGCGCCGCTCTTTCGAGACTGTAGAACGCGAACGTTTCAGCGCCCACCGACAGCCGGTCGACCGTATGTTGGTTCTGCCTGTTCACTACCCTGCGCTCGTACGCTTTGCTTCGCCGCTGTTGGCTCCAGTGTAACCGCGCGGTGTTGACGACCCCAGGAATCCGGGGTCTGGTGCACGACGGTGCGACGCGAATGTGTGCCGCTGGCGGTGGCAAACGCCCGGCGTGATGCCCGCAACCGCGGTCCGCGCCCGAGCCTTCCTGAGGCCTGCGTCAGCGCCCCGCTTGGCTACCGTTGTAACTGCCGCTATAGTTTGCGCATGAGCGCTCCGTCTGTTTCCACATCCGCGATCTCCGGGTCCGCCCTCGGCGTCCTCGTCGCGCGCGCTCTCCTACCGCTACGACTGCTGCCCTGAGGGGCACATTACTTCGCAGGCCGCACGGGGCCACAGCCGTGCCAAACCACTTCCCTGAGACCCGCTGAAAGCCGGGCTACCCGACGTCTTGTCGCCTGCGAAGGAACTGACGCATGTCCATGTTGAACAACCCATC
This sequence comes from Pseudomonadota bacterium, assembly GCA_039030335.1. Lineage (GTDB taxonomy): Bacteria > Pseudomonadota > Gammaproteobacteria > HK1 > HK1 > JBCCEJ01. The sequence continues at coordinate 28,893 of JBCCEJ010000034.1, forward strand.
GCGCAAATACCGACGCGCGCGAACCGTACCGATTACCAACCGGCAATGGCCAGACCAGGTCGTCGAAGCTCCACCTGTGTGGTGCAGTGTCGATCTACGCGACGGGAATCAGGCGCTGATCGAACCGATGGACCCGGCTCGCAAACAGCGCATGTTCGATGAACTCGTGCGCATCGGCTTCAAGGAGGTAGAAGTTGGATTTCCGAGCGCGTCGCAGACCGATTTCGATTTCGTGCGGCAGATTATCGAGCGTGACGCGATCCCCGAAGATGTGACGATTCAGGTGCTGACGCAGGCACGTGCGGATCTGATCGCGCGTACTTTCGAGGCGTTAAAGGGCGTACCAAGGGCGATCGTGCACGTCTACCATGCGACGGCACCAGTCATGCGGCGTGTCGTATTCGGCCTGACCGAGGACGAAGTGATCGAGCAGCTCGCATTGCCGCACGTCAGGCAGATCCGCGCACTCGCGGAGCAGCGGCCAGAATCAGAGTGGACATTCCAGTATTCGCCAGAGATGTTCTCGGACACCGAGCTGTCGTTTGCCGCGCGCATTGTCGATGCGGTGACCGAAGTTTGGGATGCGTCACCCGAACGCCGGTGCATCATCAACCTGCCGTCGACGGTCGAGAACTGCACGCCGAACGTGTTCGCCGACATGATCGAATGGATGGATCGCAATCTCGCGCGCCGTGATGGCATCGTCTTGTCGGTGCATCCGCACAACGATCGCGGCACCGGGACGGCGGCTGCGGAACAGGCCTTGATGGCAGGCGCCGATCGGTTGGAGGGATGTCTGTTCGGTAACGGCGAGCGCACCGGCAACCTCGACATCGTCAACGTCGCGATGAATCTCTACACGCAGGGTATTCACCCCGGACTCGATTTCTCGAATATCGACTCCATTCGCGATACCGTCGAGCACTGCAACCGCCTGCCGGTGCATCCACGGCATCCGTACGTGGGCGACCTCGTCTACACCTCGTTTAGCGGTTCGCATCAGGATGCCATCAAGAAGGCGCTTGGCGCCCGGCGGGAAGACGATATCTGGGAGGTCCCCTATCTGCCGGTCGATCCCAAAGACCTCGGCCGTTCTTATCAGGCTGTGATTCGCGTGAATTCGCAGTCCGGCAAGGGTGGTATCACCTACCTTCTGGAGCAGGACTATGGCGTGGTGCTGCCGCGCCGCGCCCAGATCGACTTCTCGCAAGCGGTTCAGCAGGTGACGGACGCTGAGGGCGGGGAGATGACCTCTGCGGACCTGTGGCGTGTCTTCTCCAACACTTACCTCGAGGCGCAAGGCCCATTCAGTCTTACCGATGTGGTGTCCGAAAAACGCGGCAACGAAGTCTCCGTTACGCTCGATCTCCGAGTCGACGGGCGCTCCTGTCAGATTGACGGAGTTGGCGAGACGGCGGCCCATGCTGTAGTTGCCGCTTTGAACACGGTAGTTGCGAAGTCGATCAACATCGTTGAAGTCGCGCTGACCCAGCGCGCGAAAGCGGATGCCAGCTGGGTTTGCAGTATCGAGATACGCGATTTCGCTGCGGCTGCCAGATTCGGGGTCGGGCTTGCGGCGCGCCCCGATCTCGCAGCCGCTTACGCCGTGGTTAGCGCGTGCAACCGGGCGGAGCTACAAACGGCGAAACCCGGTGATGAAGCAGCCTGACCAGCAACCGCGCGGCTCGTCTACACCTGCGAAGGTGTCGACATTGCCAAGACTTCGACCGGCTCAGCGGCGATGGTGACGTCTTGACGGATATTGTGGTCGGTGCGGGGCTTGGCGGTTTGTCGGTCGCGTCGGCAATGACGGCCGCTGGCCGCAGCGTACGCGTGCTCGAAGCCAAGCCGAGGTGCGGCGGGCGCATCAAGTCGGTACCCCACTCACCGGGATCCGTACATGCTGTAGACCTGGGGCCGACCTGGTTCTGGCCCCATCAGCGTCGAGTTCGCGCTCTGTGCGACCGGTTGCAAGTCGGGGTGTTTGAGCAACATGCGGTGGGCGCGACGCTGTACCAGCTCGCGCCGTCTAGCATTCAGCGTGCGCATGGTCCGGCACCTCCATCGTTTCGAATCGAAGGCGGCACTACACGACTCATCGATGCCCTGTGTTCTGCCTTGCCCCCGGAGACGGTCACCTGTGACTGCCGCGTCGTGCAGGTTGCGAGGTCAGCAGGCCTCTGGCAACTGATGGTGCAGACCGACGCCGGTCGGGAACTGGTTAGTACCCCGACGCTGGTGATTGCGGTGCCGCCGCGGGTCTGGCTTGGGATCGATGGCGCGGGCGCCTGTTTCTCCACAGCCCTGAATCAGGCGCTCGCGGCGACGCCGACGTGGATGGCTGCCCAGGCGCGGTTCGTCGCCACGTACGAGCGCGCCTTCTGGCGTGAACAGGGGCTGTGCGGTGACGCATTCAGCCGGGTCGGGCCGATGGCTGAAGTGCATGATGCCAGTGCGAGTCCTGAGGCTAACGCCGCGCTGTTCGGGTTTCTCGGAGTGCCAGCGCCCGCGCGCCAGGGACTGGGCGAGGAACGATTGGTGGAGCTTTGCATCGACCAGCTTGCCGCACTTTTTGGCGAGCAGGCCAGGAACTTCACCGCAACGTACCTGAAAGACTGGGCTGCCGATCGTTGCATAGCAACGCAAGTCGACATCGCGGGTCCTCATGCGCACCCCGAACTGGACCTGAGGCCTTATCTGGCAGAACTCCACCGCCTGCGGTGCAGCTTTGCCTCAACCGAGGCAGCTGCCGAGGAAGGCGGATATCTGGAGGGCGCGCTCGCGGCGGCAGAGCAGGCCAGCTACGCCCTCACGAGTCGGGTCTGAACGGCTGGGTCCAGTACGGCCGCCGCCGACCGGCTTCAGGCGAGCGTCTTGATCGCTGCGACAAACGTCGCAATCTCGTCTTCGGTGTTGAAGTAGTGCACCGATGCACGGACGGTTTCTGAAAGGCCGCGGCGGTCGTACGAAACGCGGTTGCCCGAGCCGTCGGAGACGGTGACGTTGATCGATTGAGCTTTCAGCGCCTGCTTGATCCCGGGTGCCCGCAGACCGTCGACGGTGAACGTTACGATCCCGCAGCGCGTCTCGCCCTGGTCGGTAATCGAAATTCCCGGCAGCGCGCTCAGCCGATCGCGCAAGGAAGCGGCCAGCCTCTGCACGCGCGGCCAGGTCGTTTCGAGTCCCCAGTCGAGCGCGTAGTCCATCGCAACGCCGAGTCCCACCTTGCCGGCGAAGTTCTGTTCCCAGTTCTCGAAGCGCCGCGCATCGTCGCGAATCACGTAGGTGTTCGCAGAGGTCAGGTCGGCGGCATGCTGGTCCAGCAACGGCGGCTGCAGCTGCTCGATCCAGTCCCGCTGAACGTAAAGAAGCCCCGTGCCCCGTGGGCCGCGCAGGTATTTTCTGCCTGTACCCGATAGCACCGTACACTTCAGTTCGTTCACATCCAGCGGCACCTGTCCGACGGACTGGCACGCGTCGAGGATGTACGGGATGTTGTGGCGCTGCGCAATTTCACCGACCGCGGCGGCCGGGTTGACGAGTCCACCGCCGGTCGGAATATGGCTGATGGAGATAAGCCGGGTACGCTCATCGATGGCGGCTTCGAGGGCGTGCAGATCGATCTGACCAGCCGCATCGTCGTCTACGAAGACGATTTCCACGCCCTGCTTCTCAGCTTGCTGCAGGTAGGCGATGACGTTGCTGCCGTACTCGGACACGGTCGTCAGCACGCGGTCACCCGGCTTGAACTCGAACGCGTAGAACGCCATGTCCCACGCGCGTGTCGCGTTTTCCACGAAGGCCACTTCGTCAGTGTCGCAGTTCAGCAGACGTGCGCCAGCGCGGTAGAAGTTGTCGAGTTGATCGGCTTTCGCTTCGACGGTCTCGTACCCGCCGATCCGCTCTTCGGTCTCGAGGTAGTCGTGCAGGCTTTTGGCGACGGGCGTGGGCATCAACGATGCACCCGCATTGTTGAAGTGCACGACGTGCTCGCAGCCGCGCGTTTCGGCGCGCGCACGGTCGATGTCAAAACTGTCCATGCTGAAGCTCCGGGTCAGATGAAAATCCACATTCACGCGGCCTGGGTCGGCCGCGCGCGCTCGCCTCCGGCAGGCATAGCCTGACCGCTGTGGTCAGACTACGGCGTCAACGTGCAAGGCTTGCGGCTTACTCAGCCGCCATGGCCGGATCTTCGGGGCGGTCGTAGACGAACACTTCATCGTCGAGTTCGATCGCGGCGAATTCGTCCTTCTCGCGCCAGTAGTCCTGCGTGTGCTGCCACTCGCGCGTCGTACCGCGTTTCGGCAGGATGTCCAGCGCGCGCTGCAGGTAGTGTGGATTGAAATTCTCATCGTCCACCCACGGGAGCAACGGCATGTCGTACTGATCGGCCCGCAGTGCCGTGTGTACGCTGGCTGCACCGGTTGCGCCCATGTGGTTCAGCAGGCGGCACACGAGGTCGGATACCAGTTCGCTGCGCAGCGTCCAGCTGGCTCTGAAGTAGCCGAATACCCAGGCCATATTGGGCACGCCGGTGAACATCGTGCCGCGATAGGTCACCGTGTTGTGAAAGTCCACAGGGCGTTCGTCGATACTGAAATCGATATCACCCATCATGCTCATGTTGAAGCCCGTTGCCGTCACGATGACGTCGGCCTCGAGTACTTCACCCGACTCGAGCGCGATGCCGTCGCGGGTGAATCGTTTGATTTTGTCGGTGACGACTCTGACCTTGCCTTCGGCGATACGATGGAAGAGATCGGCATCGGGCACGAAAGCGATGCGCTGTCGCCATGGACGGTAGGTCGGCGTGAAATGCGTCTCGACGTCAAAATCCGGCCCGAGCAGTTTGCGGATCTCCCCGAGCAGCATGGCTTTCGCACGCTCCGGTTCGTCAAAGCACATCTGCGTGAAAACCGACTGCTCGTGCAGGATCTTGCGCCGCGTGATCTCATGGACCCACGCTTCGTCCACGTGAAGCTCGCGAAGCGTTTCCGCCAGCTCAATGGCGTTGCGTCCAACGCGAAAGTAAGTCGGGGAGCGCTGCAGCATGGTCATTTCCGCCACGTCTTCGGCCATCGACGGCACTACCGTCGCGGCCGTTGCGCCTGAGCCGATGACGACCACACGCTTGCCGCGGTAGTCGAGGTCGCGCGGCCAGTTCTCCGGGTGCGCGATCGTCCCTTCGAACTCGTCCATTCCTGCCCAGTCCGGCGTGTAGCCCTCGTTGTGGCGGTAGTAGCCCTGGCACATCCACAGGAATCTGCCGCTGAAAGACTGCGTTCGGCCGGTATCCGTGTTGCTGGCCGTGACCGACCAGCGGTTGGTCACGTACGACCAGTCCGCCCGCTGCACGCGATGTTGATAGCGGATGTGCCGGGCGATGTCGTGCTCATCGATGACCTCGCCCATGTAGGACAGGATTTCCTCTGCGGTCGCGATCGGTGGCCCGACCCACGGCTTGAAGCTGTAGCCGAACGTGTGCAGGTCGCTGTCGGAGCGAATCCCCGGGAATCGATGTGTCCACCACGTGCCGCCGTAGGTGGTTTGCGCATCGAGGATTACGAATGACAGTTGCGGGCAGTGTTGTTGCAGATAATAAGCGGCACAGACGCCGGAGATGCCGGCGCCGACGATCACAACGTCAAATTCCTGAGGCTCTGGAGCGGCGTTCGGGGCGGTGTCGGTCACGGGTCTCTCCGGCGGCGACGGATCCGCAGAGGGCGGGGGTGGTCCGCCATTTTAGCGCACGGCGGTGGGTTTCTCCGCCCCGGCCACAGCGTCATCGGGGAGCGCTCCCGAAGCGTTGGCGGATCGGTCTGGCGGCGTGGTCGGGATTGACGGCGCAGCGCCGGATCAGTTAGAGACACATCCGTACCTTGAATTTTGGCCGCCGCCGCCGCCGGCAATCGGGGCGCGTCGCCGGCCGGCCGTCAACCTGCAGGTGAATGCCGTGGCTGTATCGCTGTCCGTACCCTCCGTCGATCATGCCGATTTTGGCGAACACGAGGCTGAGATGGAGCGCTACCGCGCTGACGGCACGGCGCGCGCGCTGGCGATGGACAACCGCGGCCCGGTAAGGCTCGGACCGGATGGCCGGCTCGATGCATCGATCGTCGCATCGTATCGCCGCCACGGGTTCTACGTATTCCAGGACGTGGTAGGCGAAGCTGAACGCGATGATATCGCGCGCGACATCGAACGCATTCTCGATCGCGCGCCGGTCGCGCCGGACGCGAAGGTCGACCGGTACGGCGATCCCGCGCTGGCAGCGGACTGTGAGGGCCGGAACTTCAGGCTCGTCAAGCCGCTGTCCGATCCGCTCGGCGGGACCGCCGCGAACTTTGGTCGTCACCAGATCAAGATGGTTGAGCCCGATGTGCCGGAAGGTGCCCCGGAGTGGGTCGTGCAGGTGTTGCTGGGACCATTGCAGCACTCCGAAGCGTGTCTGCGCTACTACGGTAATCCTCAGCTTTTGACGATCGTCGCCAGCTTGAATGGCGAGGATTTCACGCCGTTTAACGAAACGCTGTGGATCAAGCACCCGCGCCTTGGAGGATCGGTCTCGTGGCATCAGGATGGCTGGACGCATTGGGACAGCCCCGAACTCGATGGTGACACCCACGGCTTCAACACGATGATGCAGCTATACGGTTGCGATGCGGCGAACGGGCTTTGGGTCGTACCGGGTTCGCATCGGGGCGGCCGCCTCGACATCAAGACGCTGGTCGATAGCGGCGGTTCCGACCGTCTGCCCGACGCGGTGCCTTTGATCTGCGGGCCGGGCGACATCGCCGTCACGAACCGGCAGGCCGTGCACGGTTCCTTTGCCAACACGAGCCCCAATATCCGCGTCTCGCTCACTTACGGATTTCACCGGCGTAGCTCGGTGCTGAATGTGCGCAGTGGCGGTGTGCACAATCCCGTATCGCTCTACGACGAAGCGTACATTCGTCATCGGTCGAGAATGATCATGTACGGGATCGATGCGCGCCGCGAGCGTTTTCCTGAAGAGACGCCGTTCGAGTATCAGCCGATGGCCGCAGATGCCGACAGTTACCGCTGGACCGATGACGCGCGTGCCGAAGTCCATGATTACAACCTGAACGACATCGGGATCTGAACCGCGGCGCGCGGTTGCCGCTGCTCAGCTGACCTGATTCACCGGGACTGAATCTTTGACCTCTTCTGGTCGTCTCGACGACCGGCCCCACAAGGGTATGCAACGATGGTGGAGATGAATGAGGCTTCCCTGATGGCGGCGCATCAGGCGCGCCTTGATGCGTTGATCGCGAACGACACCGAAGCGCTTGCGCAAGTGGTGGGCGAAGACATGACCTTCATAGGCCCCGACGGAGGGCAGATTTCGCGGGCTGATGTGGTCGCCGCCATCCACGCCGGCACGCTCATCACGGAAAGAATGGATTGTTTCGATATCTCGACCCGTCTTTATGGTGACATCGGGGTGCTGCTCTACAGCGCGCACGCACGCACGTCCGATGGCGTCGTGACGTTCGAAGGCCGGGTGCGTTGCACTACCGTTTACTACTGGCGCGACGGCGGATGGCAGATGGTCTCGCAACATCAATCGCGAATGCCGGCATGACCGCAATCGGGGTGCGTAGCCGATTCGGACGCGCGACACCCGCTGCCGTTCACCTGAGCCCGCGAGGCAGCTGATGCGTAAGTTGACCGACCGTGAACGCAAGGCGTATGCCGAAGATGGCGTCGTGCACCTGCGCGAAGCCTTTGATGCAAGTTGGGTGGAGGCTCTTCGCGAGCACGCTGAAGATGCGCTGAACGCGCCGGGGCGGCTTGGCCGCAATCTTTCGGCCGATGACGATCCGGGACGGTTTTTCAGCGAGACCTTCCTCTGGCACCGTCACGCCGGCTTCAAAGACTTCGTACACTCCAGTCCGGCGGCGGAACTGGTCGCGGACCTGTGGGGCGCCGCGGGCATCAACATCATCTTCGATCAGCTGCTCATCAAGGAGCCCGGTACGCGCGAACCCACGGTCTGGCATCACGACCTGACTTACTGGCCGGTGCGAGGGGAGCAGGTGGCAACGTTGTGGCTCGCGCTCGATGAAGTGACAGCCGAGACCGGAGCGATGGAATTCGTGTGCGGCTCGCACCGCTGGGGACAGCGCTATCATCCGATCGCGTTCGCCGGACACTCCACCTATGACACCGATGAGCCCGAAGTGCCTGACATCGATGCACTGCGCGACGAACTCGATTTCGTACAGTACGACTACGCGCCAGGCGACTGCACCATTCACCACGGCATGTTGGTTCACTATGCCGGTGGTAACCAGTCAGCGTCGCAGCGCCGCCGGGCGTACGTCACACGCTGGGCAGGTGATGGCGTGGTCTACGACCCGCGACCGAACATTCAACGCATGCTGTTCGAACCGGATCTGGAACCGGCGGCCCCGCTGACCAGCCGATTGTGGCCGCAGGTCTGGCCCCGGTCGTAGAGCGGCGGTTTTGAGCTGAGCGCGCTGCCGTAAAGGCGCTCCACGTGTCGGTCGCGGACGGGCAACTGGTGCTGGCCGGTGTATGAAAGTCCTGAACCATTGCCGGAGGTGAGTGATGCCCGAAAGCAGACCATCACCAGATCTGCGCGACTTACTTGGCGAGGCTGCATTAGCGTGTGCGGAAGCGCCAACTCCCGAAGCGGCATTTCAGGTGATCGCGGATGCGGCCGACCAGGCCCTGGGGCATCGGCTGCTGACCGTGCTGCGTCTCGATGCCGACACCATGGAGGTCGAGCGCTACTTCTCAACGGATCCGGTCGCCTATCCGCCAGGAGGCACCAAGCCGATGCGTACTACCTGGTGGGGGCAGCACGTGCTCGTCAACGGGCAGCCGTACATCGGCTACAACGGTGACGACATTCGGGAGCACTTTGCCGACCATGACGTCATCCTCGGGCTGGGTCTGGCGTCGATTCTGAACCTGCCGGTGCGTCTTCAGGGGCGCACGCTAGGCACCGTGAACATGCTGAACGTCGAGGGTCACTACGCTCAGGCCGACGTGCCCACCGGCATCGTGCTCTCCGCGCTTCTGACCGGCCCGTTGCTGCAGGTGCAGTGGCAGGCAGCGGCGCGGTAACGCACCTTCAGCTGTGCCTCGCCGCACTCAATCTCCGCGCCGGTACGGCCCGATCGCACCGGCCTCGGGATAGATTTCCAGATAGTCGGCCGGCATCGAACTCCACTGTGAAATTGCGCCGGGTCCGTCGTCACCGGCCGGCACATGGGAGCGCGGCGTGCGCATGTTGACCAGGTCGCCATCGGTCCAGTGCTCAACTTTGAATCCGTGGGGATCGCGCCAGTAGTCGAACACCTGGCTGCCGAGGATATGTCGACCGATACCCCACGAGCGGCGGTAGCCAGCCCGCTCGAGGTGTTTCCCACCCATAACGACGTCGTCGATATCGATACATTCGTAGGCTGTGTGGTCGACGGCTACCGGTTCGCGTACAGCGAGTCCCAGTGTGTGATGGTCGGTCCAGTCGAGACCGCGATCGCATTTCAAGAACGCGACCATCGTCCGCGCGGGGTCGTCTGGCGCATGCACCGAATCGGTGATCGTGAAACCAAATTGCCGGTAGTACACAAGCGAGCGCTCCAGATCCGCTGTGCGCAGGATCAGATGCCCGATTCGACGGATGTGCGCGGGGCCCTCGCCCGGTCTTTGAAAGGCGCCGCGCCGCCGGCGCTGGCGGTCGGTGTTCAACGCGAGCGGCGCGCGCGCCGGTAACTCCGGCAATGGTTCGATCCCGTGCACGAACTCGATCTGGTAGCCGTTCGGGTCGCTGGCAATGACGTGATGGCCACCGCCCGGGCCGTCCAGTTCCTGCACACTGCTCGCGCCGTGCAAATGGCGCGCCAGCGCTTCCAGATCGGCATGGGAATCCACCTCGAATGCGGGACCGATGAAGCCGGGCTCTGGAGCCAGCTCGGTGGTGTAGATGTAGCGCGCCTGGCCGGTGCCGCGCATATACAGGCGCGACTCGGTGCGCAGCAGCAGCTGCATACCGAAGTCGGTTAGAAATCGCTCCATCGTATCGAGGTCGGGAGTACGATAGCGGACGAAGGCGAGATCGACGACGCGGGTGACAGGCTCCATATCATGGCGGCAGGCATTGGCAAGAGGGCGCATTCTAGCGCGCCCGTCAGCGCGGCGTGGCCGGCACAAATCTATCGGGTCGATCGGGTGATGGCCGCACGCGCCGCGGGAACGATCGTCATCGCGTCATGACCAACGCGCCGACTGTCAGCGTCCTGATCCCATGCCACAACGCTTCAGCGTTTATCGAGCAAGCGGTCGCCTCGGCGCTGGAGCAGACGCACCGGCCCTTGGAAGTCATCGTTATCGACGACGGTTCTACCGATGACAGTGCAAGCAAACTCGAAGCCTTCGCTGATCGGATCCGCTTCATCCGTCAGCCCAATGCCGGCTCTAATATCACGCGCAATCGACTGTTGCAGCTGGCTTCGGGTGAGTGGATCCAATACCTCGATGCAGATGATTATCTCGAGCCTCACAAGCTGGCCGAGCAGCTCGCGCACCGGGCGGCGCCGTCGGCTGATGTCCTTTTGAGCTACGTTCGCCTGCGCTTGGACGGAGCGGGCGCTACGCGCTGGCTGGACGAACGCCGCGGTGAGCCTGGCGACGCCTGGGCCCTGATGCTCGGTTGGCACATGCCGCAGCTCGGTGGTGCGCTCTGGCGCAGGCGCTCACTACTCGACGCGGGCGCGTGGCGCGAAGAGCAGCCATGCTGCCAGGATTCCGAGCTGTACCTGCGCTGTCTCGAAGCCGGACAGACGTTCGTACACACGCGCACGGACGGCGCCGTCTATCGTGAGTGGTCCGAGCAAACGCTGTCGCGTGCCAATCGTGAGTTGAACTGGCAGATGCGTCTCGCGCTGACCGACGCAGCCGAGCAGTTCCTGCAGGAGCGCCAGCTGATGGGCCGCGCCCGGCAGCATGCTGCCGATCAGTCGCGCTTCGAACTGGCCCGCATCATATGGCTGACCCGACCCGACTGGGCGGGTCAGGTGGTCGCCGCGGTGCGTGCAGCCAATCCGCGATTCTCGCCGGCGCCTGGCCGTACTCCCTGGCTCTATCGGATGCTATTCAAAGTGTTTGGATTCGGTCTTGCCGAACGGGTCGCACGGTTGAGACGACGACTGCGACATTCCCGCGCGTTGGTATCTGACTGAATGGATCCGTTGAGACCTTCTGTGTTCGTCTTGCCTGCGCGAGCGGACCGGTATCCTGGCGCTGCGTCGAAGCGGTGAATGATGAGCTTTCGGGTGTACGGCGAGGCCGGGCGCGAGACCGCAGAAACTCTGGAATAATCACGCTTGGCCGAGTTTATTCGCGTTCTGGCCAGGGCTGCGCGCGCCGGGTGCTGAATGCTGCATTTCTACTACCGGTCGGCTGAAGGCAACTTCGGAGACGACCTCAATCCCTGGTTGTGGGCACGAGCTGCACCGGGGCTCCTGACCGGCGAAATCGTTGCCGAAAGCTGTTGTCCGAACGATGATGTCTTCGTCGGTATCGGTTCGCTGTTCGGGCTCAGATTGCCGGTCGGCCGCTCGCTGCACTTCTTCTCGACGGGATACGCCTATTTTGCGCCGCCGGAGATTCAAGCGAACTGGCACGTGTACTGCGTTCGCGGCCCGTTAACGGCCAGCGCACTGGGTCTTCACTCGGACACGGCTATCGCAGATGGCGCGCTCTTGCTCAGCCGGTATTTTGACCCGGCCGTGCCAGGACATGCGCGGCGCACGCCGTCTTTCATGCCGCACCATTCGACTGCCGAGTTCTACGGCACCGCATGGCGAGATGCGTGCGCGAGCGTCGGTATCGAGTTCATCGACCCGCGCGCAGAAACCGAAGTCATTCTTGGACAGCTGGCTCGTTCGAGCCTGGTCATCGCTGAGGCGATGCACGGCGCGATCGTCGCTGACGTCCTCGGTGTACCCTGGGTTCGCGTCGTCACGGAGCACGACCGTCACGAATTCAAGTGGCAGGATTGGGCACAGTCGGTAGGGGTCGAACTCAAGACCTTCACTCTGGCCGTGGCCGGGCAGTACCTGCGGCGCCGTCCGGGACTGCAGGCGCTCGTCGTACGCAGGGCCGGCCCGCGCGCGCTCAGGATGGTTCTCGCGAAAGCGACACCGCAGTTGAGCGATCGCCGGACGCTGACGTCGGTTACCGATCGTCTGGAGGATGCGTTCGGCGACATGTTGCGCGAAATTCAAAGACCGAACTGTTGACGCAGTCCGCGCGTCGCCCAACGCCTTGCGCCGAGATCCCTGAAGAACAGTTTCCACTGCGAGCGCATGATGAGGCTTCTGGCCCAGTGCGGACCTCGGCCGTGACTGTTGTTGTCGCCATGACGGGTTCGATACACGGCGGCGGGAAACGGAATATTTGCCAGAGGTTGCCCACGGCGCTCTAGTTCGATCGGCAACTCATGGTGACCAAAATCGAGGAGTACGCAGTCGTCTTCAGTCCCGTCCGATCCCCCTGCAAGTCCGGCGAGACGCGCATTCAGAATTGAGCTCGTCCCGCACAGTTGCCAGAAGCGTGCGCGGCTGAACAGCCAGGGCGACCCGAGCGGCGCGACGAAACCATGTTCCACCAGCCAGCCGTTGGGATGCCCGGACTCGTGCACGAATCGGACGAGATCCCGGTGTACGAGGTCGTCGGCATCCCGCAACATGACGTAGTTGGGGTTGAAGTGACGGGCCGCGGTCAACGCGACGCGCAGTTTCCGAAACTTGTCAGCAACTCCTGCCCGCTCATCGAACGATGCCGGCGTCGGGGGGGCGTAGTCGACGCGCCTGAACTCCAGTCGTTCGTCGAATCGCGTGCACAGCTCCGGCTCCTCATGACAGACGACGACGACCCGAAAGTTCCCATCGGTCTGAGCGAAGACGGAACGCAGTGACGCTTCCACCAGTCTGGAATGTGCGCCCCAGTCGTCGCACACCGCGGCCGATTTCAGCGCCGTCAGAAACACGAACATGGCCGTCGCTCACCTCCTGCGGGGTCGGACTGGTCCGACCGCGTACAACTCGTCACCGGGCGCCAGGTCGGCGGCTGGCGACCGGACGGTGCCCGTTGGCAACAGCACTTTCCGGGATATGGGTTCTTCGGTAATTCGCGATCAGATCCGCCCCGTCTGATACTCGAGACTAGTGCAATTTCAGCAACGGCGTAGCTGTCGACGCAACGCGACCTGTTCGGCGTCTCAACGCGCGTTGGACCGTCCTCAGGCAATTCGCTGCGTCCCAATGGTCTTCGTTTCGATAGAGGCAACGGTCGAGTTCCCTCAGTGCGGCAGCGGCAGCGGCCTCGCCGCCGAGGCGCTCCGCGACCGCAAGTAGATTTCCTGGCGGATGCTCCGGCCACCGCAGTCTGCCGATCTCGAGCAGCGAGCGAGCGGCGAGCTTCGCGTCAGCGGAGACGCACGCACGTCGGAATGCATGAACAGCTCTTCGCCAGGCCCGCGACCGCCAGTGTCGGAAGCCGTAGGCGATGCCGAGGGCAAGGCAGATGACCACGCCGAGGCCCAACCAGGGTCGGTTGTTCGCACGCAACGCCTCTGGGGTGCGGGAAACGAAACGCAACTGGCTGCCGGCCGACACCAGCAACTTGACGCGGTCGATGCGAGCAACGTGTTGCGTCCGGTCGACGGGGTCAAACCAGGGCACTTCGATCGGCGGGACTTCGACACTTTCAGTGACCAGCAGCACGAAGCGATCGGTGCGGCGTGCGTGCATGCCGTCGGCGGAGAATTCCGTCGTCAGTTCAGGCTGGTCGGTATGCAGGATGTAAGCGCGGTTCTTCGGCATTTCTACCGCTGGCAGATCTGCCGCGGCAATACCGCGGGCGGACGTCGTGACGGTCCGGGTCAGGGCCTCACCGCGCGGAACCGATTCCGGTGGGCGCGACCACCGGTCGCTCAAAATCAACTCCGCCACCGGCAGTCCGCGCTCCCCATCGCGACCGGGCGCCGTGACGTTGATGACGAGCGTCTCGGCGGCCGCGGGCACGCTCATCGCCGCTTCGTCCGGTAACCCCGGATCGTCGGTGTACTGCGTTGCATCTGCGGCCGCGCGGGCAAACTCCATGCCGCGGATCTCGAGGTTGCCGCTGCGCCTGGGAACGACGGCGTAACGCTTGTGCAGAACCTGAAAATCAGTGTCGCCGCGCCGTTCGGTGTAGATATCGATGCTGCCTAGCAGTGATACGTCCGCACCGGCGACCTCGGGTTCGGAAAGCTGGCCCTCGGCAGTGCCAACCGGCCGCAGCACGCGGACCTGGAGTACGATCTGCTGGCCAACGTAGGCGCTCAAAGGGCTGGCCTTGGCTTCGACGATGACGCGCGCTCCGACTGGCAGTGCCGCCACGGTCAACGCGAGGGTAAGGACGAACCAGAATGCGCGGTATCGTTTGATTACCATCGCTGACCGGTGTCCTGATGCTTGTTCGAGCGCTGCTTGTACTCGAGCGCGAAGCGGTTCTTGAGCAACGTGCCGGGCTCGTCCGGAATCTTCGCCAACAAACCTTCCAGCCGCCGGAGCTCGTCTTCGTCAGCGGGCGCGGCCGACGTGCCCTGCGGATCGGAGTCATCGACACCCCGGGTGTCCTCGGTCTGCACGACCGGCGTTTGCGGCGTCTGTTCACCGGCCGGCGGAGTCGGCTCGGCCTTGGGCGTTGAGTCTGCGCCCGAAGCTTCGTCGTCCGCCGAACCGGCGGAGCCATCGCCCTGTGTCTGGCGGGGCTTGTCGCTGTTGCGGTCCGTGCCGCGGTTTTGCTGCTGTTGCTGGCGAGCGAGCGCTTCCTCTACCAGGGCGCGGTTGAAAATTGCATCGGGAAACTCTGGCTCCAGTTCCAGCGCCAGGTCATAGGCTTCCAGCGCCTTCAACAGTGCACCGTCGATCGCGAGGGCGTTGGCGCGATTGTAGTGAGCGGTGGCGTCACCAAACCGGCCCCAGAGCCTGGCTGCGCGCGCGAACTGGCCGGCGCGAAACAGCACGATCGCGCGCCATCGGGGTGAGTTCGTAAGGCGCGCCTCGAGGTCCGCTCCGGGCCGCTGGTCGGGCCGCGCGTAGGCTGCCGCGGCGTGCTGATCGGGGCGCATCCACCAGTCGTCGATCGGCGTGGCTTCAACCGGTAGAGCCGGTATCAGCAGCGCCGCACCGGCAACCGTCAGTAGCCATCCGCGTCGACTCAGCGCGACGCCGAGTGCCAGCATTATCAGGACGAGCCAATAACCTTCGTCAACCCGCTGGTGACGACGTGCCACGGCGGCGCCAGCGCCCGATAGGGCTCGTCGATCGCCTTCGGCCAGTGCGTCGGACGAGCCGAGTGCGTCGATGCGCTTGAATTGGCCTCCGCCCGCGCGCGCGAGTCGTCGCAAACGCGATGCCGGCAGTTTTGCGACGACCACTTCGTCCGTTTCCACGACGAGGCGTCCGTCCGCTTGACGGATCGGTCCGCCAGTGCTGGTGCCGACCCCGACCACAGATAATGGAAAACCGGTCTCCGCCAGCCGTTCAGCCATCCGAAGCGCCCGTCCGTCACCGGCGCTGTCGCCGACCAGATGGACGTCGCCCCTGGCGATGTCGGCTGCCTCCAGCAATCTCACGGCCTCGGCGAGCCCGAGGTCTACACGCGCGCCGGCCCGCGGCAGCGTGCTCGAATCGACTGTGCGCAGCAGGTGCAACAGCGTCGCCGCGTCATGCGTCAAAGGCGCGACCGTAAAGGCGTCGCCTGCGAACACCACGAGGCCGAGCTGCACACCGTCAGCCTCGCGCAGCAACTGGGTGACAGCCGACTTCGCGAGCGCCAGCCGATTTGGCGTGGTATCGATGGCGAGCATCGATGGTGACAGATCGAGCACGACGACCCGCGCGCTCAGGTCCCGGAACACGGGCACGGGCTCGGCGCGCCACGATGGGCCTGCCAGCGCGCCCGCACCAATTACTCCAACCGCGACGAGTAGCCACAGGAACTGGCGGTGCTGAGGGCGAGCGTGGTCGTGGGTTACGTGCTCGAGCAAATCCGGGTCGACCCAACGCTGCCAGAAACCTGTCGAGTAGCGGTGAAGCCACCACATCCGGAGTGCCGCAAGCCAGGGCACCAGCAGCAGCCATGCCCAAGGACGAATCCACATGAACCCTTCGTCAGCCACGGCGCGGGCGCCTGGCCAGCAGTGGATGCGTCAGTAGGGCCAGCACGGCCACCAACATGCCGGCGCCGAGCGGCCAGTGATAGAGCGCCGTCGCAACCCGCAGCTGTGACGTGGTTTCGGCCAGTGGTTCCAGGTCGTCGAGTTCCACGTAGATCTGTTCTAGTCCTGCGGCGTCGTCTGCATGGAAATAGCGCCCGCCCGTGGACCCGGCGATCTGCCTTAGCACCACCTCGTCGAGCCCTTCGCCTGGTCGGGCATTTTCGACGCCTACACCGATCGTGTAGACCCTGACTTCATGCGCAACGGCGAGCTTCAAGGCGTCGTCGACCGTCATGATGCCGGACGTACTCGCACCGTCGGTCAGCATGATGAGGACCCGGTCCTGGTGCTCCAGCGTGCGCAGCCGGCTGATCGCGAGTCCGAGCGCGTCGCCGTGCGCAGTGCTTTCGCCGGCGAGTCCGATGACTGCTTCACCAGTCATTTGCGCAACCGCGCGCAGATCGAACGTCAGCGGCGCCTGAATGTAGGGGCGCGTACCGAACAACATCAGCCCGACGCGGTCACCGTGCCGGCGTTCGACAAACTGCCGCGCCGTTCGCTTGACCACGGCCATCGCGATCTCCTGCCCCAAGTTGGCACTGCGCATGCTCGCGGACACGTCCATCGCCAGCATCAGGCTCCGGCCACTGACGGGCGTGCCGGTCGGGGTGTCGATCCACTCGGGCCGGGCCGCGGCGAGCAATAGCAGCGTCCAGATGACCCAGGGCACTACGCGGCCGCGTTGAGGCGCCCCGAGTTCCGCTGCTGAGGTGCCGAAGATCCGAGTCATCGCCGGCCAGCGCAGCAGCGCGCCGCCCGGCGGGGCCGGTGGCAGCATGGCGCGGCCGAGCCAGGGCGCTGGCCAGAGCAACAGCAGCCACGGCCATGCGAGGGTCAACAAGACCGTGGTCCGGGGTTCGCGGCCAGAACCTGGCCTACGAGTTCCGCAAGGAGCTTCACGTCGCCAAGCGCAATATCGGACTGATAGGGCAGTTCAGTCAGCCGTCGGGTCTCCTGCAAGGAGGTATCGGCGTGGTGAATTCGTTCCGTGAGCCACTTTGCCCACGCCGGCCCATGCAAACCCGCCAGCGTGGTATCGCCGGTCAGTTCAAGCACTGCGCGCCTTAGCAGCTCACTCAGCTCAGATGCGATTTCAGCAGTTGACCCCTCGTTGCCGATGCGCAGCTGAATCTGTCGCAGCTCGCGCCGCAGGCGAGCCTCGACTCGCCGGCGTCGTACGTGCGGCCGGAGCCAGCGGGCCAACAGCCAGCCGCAACAAATCGTCAACAGGGCAGCGATCCACCAGCCGGGGGCCGGCGGCCACCAGCCGGGGTCTGGCGGTGCGTGTACGTCCCGCAGGCGCAGCAGCAGATCCGCGGCCGAGTTCATCGTGTCGTCAGCACCCGACGGACTTCAGCGCGCGTGCTGCATCGAACCATCGTCCTGGTACTTCGGGATTTGCCGTGCGCACGCCGCGTCGGCTTGTTCATGACGACGCCACCGGCCGGGTCAGCTGTTGAAGAATTTCTTCCCCGCACCTGAGCGCACGCGTGCGCGCGATGCCGCGCTCTTGGACGTCGCGGAGAAACTCGATACGCGACGCGACATGGTCCGCCTGTTTCGCGCGAGCCTCTGCGGCCGCGCCGTCCAGCGCAAAAGTCTGCTGCTGATCCCACACCCCGACCCGATCGCGGACAGGAAAATTCAGCTCGAATGGGTCGGCTATCCAGACGAGCGTGACATCGCCGCGACGCGCCAGCGTCAGCAGCGCCTGCATGGTTTGTTCAGCCGGATCCTGCAAGTCGGTCAGGATGACAAACGCGGCCCCACGCGAGCTGTTGAGGCTTAGCGCTCGCGCGGCTTCAAACAGGCCGGGCTCTGGTGTTCCGTCCGGTTCGGGCGTCCTGAGGCGGTCGAGCGCTGCGCAGAATTCCGGCGTGGTTCGCTCTGCAGGTCCGGTGCGGTGCGTGAAGATGTTTCGGCCCAAAGTTACCGCGCCAAACCGCCCGCGCTCGTGCGCCGCGCTCCAACCGGCCAGCACGGCCGCGTGCATGGCGACCACGCTCTTGAACGCGGCGAGCGTGCCAAACCACATCGATTCGCGCAGGTCGAGGAGTGCCAGGTGTTCGTGCCCGTGTTCGACGTGAAAGACCTTGGTGTGCGGTCGTCCGGTGCGCGCCGTGACCGGCCAGTCGATGCGGCGCAAATCGTCGCCCGGGTAGTATTGCCGCGATTCGGCGTAGTCCATGCCGTGGCCTCGTGCAGGTGCGACATGGGGCCCGATCTGAGTGCGCCGTAGCGCAAAGCGCGTTATGGCCGCGAACCGGCGCAGGTCGTACAGCTCGGCGGCGGTTGCGGTGTGGCCGCGCGGGATGTGCGAGGCCGCCGCATGTCTCACGGTACCGGCACCCGCTCCAGCAGACGCTTGATCACGTCGTCGGCAACGCTCCGGCCGGCCCGGGCTTCGTATGACATGACCAGCCGATGGCGCAGCACGTCGGGTGCCATCGTCTGGATATCGGCCGGTGACACGTAATCGCGCCCGGCGAGCCATGCGTGTGCGCGGGCAGCGCGTACCAGACCGATCGTCGCGCGTGGGCTGGCACCGAGGTGTATCAGCGGTGCGAGTTCGGCATCGTAGGCTTGCGGCGTTCGAGTCGCGAGTACCAGCTCCACCACGTAATTCTCGAGTTGCGGCGCGAGGTGTACCTCTAGCACGGCCTTGCGTGCCTCGCGCACGTCGGTCTCATGCACGGGCTCGAATTGCGCGCCACCATCTGCCTGCGGACTATCGAGTAATGCCCGGGCCTCGCGCTCGGCCAACGCCAGAATCTGATGCTCCGTAGCGGCGCTCGGATAGTCCACTTGAACGTGCAGCAGGAACCGGTCGAGCTGAGCTTCCGGCAACGCGAAAGTACCGTCCTGGTCGAGCGGATTTTGCGTTGCCATGACGAGATACAGCGGCGGCAGCGGATAGGTTTCCGTACCGACCGTTATCTGCCGTTCTTCCATCGCTTCCAGAACGGCCGACTGCACCTTGGCCGGAGCCCGGTTGATCTCGTCGGCCAGTATCAGGTGATTGAACAAAGGTCCCTTACGAAACTCGAACGTGCCCTCCTCGGGCCTGAAGATATCGGTGCCGGTCAGATCCGCTGGCAACAGGTCCGCGGTGAACTGGATGCGCTGAAAGTCGGCGCGCAGAAGTTCTGCGAGTGTCTTCACGGCGCGCGTCTTCGCGAGGCCCGGTACACCTTCGACCAACACGTGCCCGTCGCTCAAAAGCGCGACCAGCAGTCGGCTTGTCAGCGCTTCCTGGCCCAGCACCTGCGCACGGAGCGCGTCCAGCAGCGCTGCAAAACCCTCTCTCGGGAGCGTCATCCCAAGACTCCGAAAGTGGTCCTGAATGTTGGCGGTATTCTAGCTCGCCTGAATGTGCCGGGTGGATCACTTTGCCCCGGGGTTGGCGCAGCGGTTCAGACGTCGGTTGATTTCGCGCAGAAACAAGCCCGCAGGATATTGCGGTCTGCACGCGCTTTCGCTACCCGAAGCTGCTGAACAAACGCACCGTCTATCGCGGCTCCAGCCCGGTGTTCGATGGTGTTCGCAAGCCCGGTCAGCGCCCAGACGTTGCCCGGATGCTGACAGCAGCGCGGCACCGTATCGTCCATGCCGAGGTCGGCGTGGAACACGGCTTGTGCCTCCGACGTTCGCCCTTGCTCATTCAGCAACGCCCCGAGGGCGTGTCGGGGCGGATGCATCCACGCCCATGGTTCGGTGTAGTTCAGATTGTCATCGCGGCGCACGGCCAGGCGAAGGCTCGAAAACGCCGCCTTCATGCGGCCTTTGCGGTATAGCAACTCACCGTCCAACATCGCCTCGCCTACGCCGAGAACCTCTGTGGCGCGGTTGCTCAGCAAAATCATGTTGGAGGGAATGTTTCCCATCGCGTCGTGGAAGTGTTGGCGCGTTTGCTCGGCAGCTTCTATCTGGCCGAGCGCCGCGAACGCCACGCCGCGCCCGTACTCGCGCATCGCGTTCGCGATCGGGCGCCGCTCCACATCGGTTATCCGTGGCAGTTTTGCCAGATCCCACCACCGGCCGAAACGCACGAGAACGTGTATGCGCATCGCACTGTAGGCGTCTAGCAGCGCGTGCATGTACGGCGCCGAGGCATCGAGCAACTCGTCGGTTGCGATCGCTGCAATTCGGTCGGCCGCGTATAGCGCGGGCTGAAACTGACCCAGAAACATCGCGGTGTACATGTACAGATGCAGGTCGTGGCAGCGCGCCGTGGTGTAGAAGTTGCGGTCGCCTGCGAAAGCGAGGTAGCGCTCATCAGCTGCGACCGCGAGCCGACTCTGTTGCAGGGCCTGAATGTAGTCGCCACACAGCACGTCGATGTGAGCCGGCATGTGCTGCAGATGACCGGCGTCCGGCCAGAGGCCGCGCAGGTCATCCGCTGCGCGCAGGCCCAGCTCGGGATTCGGCGACATCTCTATCGTGTGAATCCAGATGTGCGCAATGCCGGCATGGATGCGATCAGCGCGTTCCAGGTCGGCGAGCGCGCGCTCGAGCAGCGGCACGACTTCGGCCGTGTGCGCGCACGCGTTCATGACACCTGTTTGCAGGTTCCATAGTGCTCGGGGCGTACAGGTGATGGCCGCTTCGGCGTAGAGCGCCAAGACGTCGAGATCATCAGGAAACGCCCGCTGCACTGCCCGCATGGCGATTGCGAATTCGGCGTGCCAGTCCGCCAGCGTGGTCCAGTCACGGCAGTCCGGTGACTGGTAGCGCAGACAGATCGCGGTGATCAACGCCTGCTCTACGGGGCTGGCGGATGCCGCGTGACGTGTGGCCTGACAGGCCGCGTCGTAACAGACCGGCAATTCCTTCGCGATCTCGGCTTCGGTGTAGCGGTCCCAGGGACGGTTGTAGAACGGACCAGCGGCGTACGCGATGCCCCACCAGGCCATCGCGCATTCAGCGTCGGCGGCGAGCGCGCGCCGGTAGCACGCTACAGCCTCCTCCTGGTTGTAGGCGTAAGTCCAGGCGAGGCCCCGGTCGAACCAGCGCTGGGCTGTGGCACTGCTCGTCGAAATCGTGCGCGCCGTCGCGCCGGCCTCGGATGAGCCGATGTCGAATGGATAGTCCATGGGTGCGAGTGACTGTTCTGCATTTGGGCGGCCTGCGCCCGGACGAGGCCGTCGCGCCAGACCGGCTCTCCCATTGTAGCCAAGCGCGTGTCGGGCGCTGGTCCCGAAGCGACCATCGATCCTGTCTCAGAGTGCTACCGTAGCGGCTGGATTTGGTTTTCGCCCGACGGGCTGTCACAGGAGGATCTACGACATGGCCAGTGGTTTGCTCGCCGTCGCTTTTGATTTCGCCGATGCTCACGCTGATGAGTTTCACGACTGGTACGACCTCGAGCACCTGCCGGAACGCGAGTCTGTACCGGGTTTCGGCCGGTGCGAACGATGGCTGGGCGCGACCGCGCCGAGCCAGGCGCTCGCGACCTACGATCTCGATACCGTGGGCGTGCTGGACGGGGACGCCTACCGCGCCATCGCCGGCGCCAACCTGTCGCCCTGGTCGAAACGCGTGACCGGCATGTGCACCCGACTGCTGCGCTTCGAGGGCGAGCAGTTGAATCCGGGTGTCTTCGGGGCGCCGGAAGGGGCTGGCGCGCTCTTACTGAATGCGATGAATATCGAATCCGATCGCGAGGCGGACTTCAACGCGTGGTACGACGAAGAGCATTTGCCAGCGCTGGCAGCCGTGCCCGGCGTGCTGGCCGCCCGGCGGTATCGCGGGGAGCGTCCGGGCAATACGCATCGCTACGTCGCCGTCTACCATCTCGCTTCGCCCGACCTGCCCACGACAACGGCGTGGAAGCAGGCGATAGACACTCCCTGGAGTGCCCGCATGCGCCCGCATTTTCGCGATCACTTCAGAGTGGTTACGGTCAGCTATACGCGGGCGTGATCAACACGGTACGAGGACGCGGTCCGACTGGCGGGCGCGTTGTCGCCGTGGAGGCGATCGCGGTCTCGATTGGCCGATTCGATCGGGTGAACCAACGATTCCTGGCCGTGTCGGCTTTACGTAACGATGCGGCATTCAGATGGTGGAGAGACTGACGGCATGATCGACTGGTTTGGAGGGCTCGCCCAGCGACGCGCGTTCTGGTTTGCGCTGGCGGCTTTTGCGTTGTTCCTGGAGGGCGCAGCCCTTTACTACCAGTACGTGCTGGAATATTTGCCCTGTGTCGTATGCATTCACATCCGCATGGTAGTGGCGGCGTTTGCGATCCTGTGGATTGTCGCCGGAGTGTTGCCCGGGAATCGGTTGGTGCGGCGTTTGGTGGTAACCGGCTCGATCGGCGTGTCAGTCATTTTCGTGGAACGCTCCTGGCAACTGCTCGCGACCGAAAACGGCTGGGTGATCGGCAGCTGTGACATGACGCTCGGTTTGCCGGAGTGGATTGCGGTCGACCGGTGGATGCCGTGGCTGTTCGAAATCCATGAGCCGTGCGGCGTCACGCCGTACATCATCGCGAAGATTTCAATGGCCGAGGTACTGATGGCGAACAGTGTCTTGTTCGCCCTGCTGTTCATCGCAGTTGCACTGCTCGCGTGGCTGCGAACGCCGAAACCTGCCTGAAGCGGCCACGGTGCCGGTCGGATCAAGCGCTGTTCGCGCACTGCTACAATCCGGCCGCTTCAGGTGATGCGATGGGCAATTCGGTCCCGGCGCCTCGTCTTTCCGCTTCCGTACCCATTCGCGCCATGATCCACGCCCTGCGCGCTCGTTTGATTCTGCTCCTCGCCGCCTGGGTGCTGATCCCGGCGGCGAACGCGGCGTCATTCCAGTCGCCCGGTATTCTGATGCTTGGAGATTCGCAGATCACCTTTGGTTCGGGACCGGTGCTGCTCAGGTTTCTGGAGCAGCTGAAGCAAAGCTGTGCCGCGCACGTTCCCGATGATCCGGGACGCGAGGCGATAAAGGCACTCGGGGCGATGTCTGTTGGCATCATCGGCGTACGTTCTACATCACTGCACTCATGGACCGCGCGGCGCGGACGCTCCAAGCGCGCCCTCTGCGATGTAGACCCGAAGTGGCGGGTCAATGCTGGTACCTACGGCGTTATCAATCGTAGCGGCCGTCGCTATGTGCAGATGGGGCAAGGCGCGGAGCATCAGGTTTGCCGGGCGGGCCAGTCTGGTTTCGAAGCATTGCTGCGACCCGACTACTACGCGCCAGCGTTACTGATCCTGAGTTTCCTTGGTAACGCGGCCGACCGCTGGGCCAAGCACCCGAATCTCGCTGTCCGCGATGTGGAGCGCACGATCGCCCACCTTCCAGACTCGCTCCCGTGCGTGTTTATGACCAGCGCGCCGGCGCATCTCGCCAAGGAAAACCGCTTGCGGCTCCGCGCTCAGCGCAACATTCAGGCCGCATTCGAGGCCACGGGCAACCGCTGTTCGTTCGTGCCGGGATTCACGAAACGAACCATCTCGACGAACGAAGCGAGTCCGCATTTCTTTCGTCGCAAGGCCTCGGGCGCGGTCAAAGACCCCTATCACCCAGTGGGCAAGGGCCCACGCGCATTCCTGGACGCACGCGCGCCGGCTCTGTGTCTGGCGATCGCTGCCGAGACACGCGGGCGAACGCTGGCTGCGCCCCCGGTCGCCGCGAAGCTCGTGATGCCGCGCCCGCGACCAAGGCCGGCCAGCCTGCTCGCCCGGGTTGCGGCCGCGCGCCTGGCGAGTCTTCCTCCCAAACCCTGGCCGCGGCCGCGGGCAAAGCCGGCCCGCCGTCTGCGCCCGGGACAGGTTCTGCCTCCTCGACCCTGGCCCAGGCCGCGCGCCAGGCCAGCCCTGTTGGGAATTCCGTTCGACGAAGTCGAACCGGATTGATGGCCCGCCGACCGGCGCTGGCAGGGCACCGTGGGCATTGCCTGACTCGCGCCTGATACGGCTGCGTTCGCACGGTCGAGAACGCCGCCAGCACGTTCAGCGAGGCTCCGTTTCAGACCGCGAGCGAACTTCAGCAGGCAAGTGTCGGTCTACTGCGTCCAAAGCCCCCGATTTTCCAACCGCCGGTACCGCTAGCAAGTCCGGCGCGAGGTCGCCCCTGGTCCAGTCCTGTCTCCGCCGTATGCCGGTGGAGATGGTGTTTGTGTGAGTGATCCGAATGCAGCCAGTCAGTCCGCCGTCTCGCTCGAAGACTCTAACGAGACATCTCTGGTACCGCGCGCTCTACGTCGTGCTCGTTATCGCAACGCTCGTGGGTGGGACGGCGGTCATGGTGGATATCGTCGCCACCAACGGCGCGACGGCGGCATCGGTCACCATCGCCGTCCTGTTCGGGGTCACGTTCGCGCACCTGAGCGCGAGCTTCTGGACGGCGGCGCTCGGGTTTCTGGTCAGGTTGGGCACGCGTGACCCGGTACGGTCCGTGTGTGATCTGGATCCCGGG
This sequence comes from Pseudomonadota bacterium, assembly GCA_039030335.1. Lineage (GTDB taxonomy): Bacteria > Pseudomonadota > Gammaproteobacteria > HK1 > HK1 > JBCCEJ01. The sequence goes on from JBCCEJ010000034.1 coordinate 53,635, forward strand.
CGAGACCGGCCCCTGCGGCTTCGCACCGCGGTCGTCATGCCGGTCTACAACGAGCCTTCGGATGCAGTGCTGGCCCGGCTGGCAGCGGTTCACGCGAGTCTGGCTGCGCAGCCAGAAGCCGACCGCTTCGAATTTCACCTGCTGAGCGATTCCACCGATGCGGCCGTCGCACACCGCGAACAGACCCTGGTCGAGCAGTTCAATCGCGACCGGACCAGCGCGGCGCCCGGGCCGCTGCAATATCGTCGACGGGCGGATAACGTCGGGCGCAAAGTAGGCAATCTGGACGACTTCTGCGCGCGCGAGAGTCACCGCTTCGAGGCGATGGTAGTACTGGACGCCGACAGCGTGATGTCCGGTCGAACGCTCGTCCGGCTCGCCCGGTTGCTGCAGGCGAATCCTCGGGTAGGGATTATCCAGACGGTTACGCTCCCTGCTAATCAACAAACGCTGTTCGCGCGGATGATGCAATTCGCTGGACGTCTGCAGGCCGAAATGGTCGCGACCGGGGCTGCGCTTTGGCAAGGCCCTGAAGGCAACTACTTCGGCCACAATGCGATCATTCGCCTGGCCCCGTTCGTGGCGCACTGCAGGTTGCCGGAACTCCCGGGCCGCGGGGCGCTCGCGGGTCCGATACTGAGTCACGATTTCGTCGAAGCGGCGTTTATGCGACGGGCCGGGTACGAGGTGCGAAACCTGCCCGACGGCGACGGCAGCTTCGAGGAACTGCCGTCGAATGTGCTGGACTACGCGCGGCGCGACCGCCGCTGGTGTCAGGGCAATCTCCAGCATCTGCGGCTGCTCGCAGAGCCGGGCCTGCACTGGGTGAGCCGTTTACACTTCGTGCTCGGAGCGTTGGCCTACCTCGTTTCGCCGCTCTGGCTGGGACTGCTTGCGTTTGGACTCGGCCAGATCTGCGCACGCGCGCTGCTGAAGGTACCGGTCTTCGTCGATGCCGACCCTGTGTTCAAGCCGTGGCCAGTACTGCAGACGCAGGAGGCGGTCGCTTTGCTCGCGGTCACGCTGGCGATGGTGGTTGCTCCAAAGCTGATGGGGCTGGTCCTCGCACTCAGGTCTTCGCAACGGCGGCGGCAGTTCGGTGGTACGGCACGGCTCGTGATGAGCAGCCTGGCCGAACTGGTGTTTTCAACTCTGGTTGCGCCGGTGTTGATGGTGCACCACTCATTGCATGTCCTCGGCATTCTGTCGGGGCTCCGGGTAGGTTGGGTCGCTCAGCCGCGCGGCGCGCGCGACCTCGGACTTCGCGAAAGCGTGTTGCACAGTACCGTACACCTGAGCCTCGGCGCGGCCTTGCTGGGTGTGGTTCTCAGCATCGTGCCCGGTCATCTCGTCTGGGTCATGCCGGTGCTCGCCGGGCTCCTTCTGAGCGTTCCGCTGGTGGCCTGGTCGTCGCGCGCGACGCCGGGCGACTGGCTTCGCGAGCGCCGGTGGCTGGCGACCCCTGAAGAGTTGGCGGTTCCGGTCGAACTCGCGGCGAGCCAGACCGGGGGTATGCCTCGGTCAGCGGGTGGATGACGGCCAGGGCCTGGTTGGCCCACTTTCTCCAGAAGCATCCCATCACCGCGTCCTTATGCCCCTGGACCAGTGGACAAGAGCCCGAATAGCTGTTGCCACTGAAGACACCGGGCGCCAAAGGCCTCAGGCGGTGATCGCGTTTCGAAACAAATGGCGGCAGGCCCCGGTCTCTTCAGGGTGTATCCAAATTCCGACAACCGAGGGAGTCCAGTTCATGACCCGATCCATCCGCATGACCCTGATGGCGGCCAGTCTGGCAACCATGGCCGGCTCCGCGCTGGCCGGTCCGCAGTATGTCGACGGCACCGGATTCGCTGTCAGCGGCTATGATGTCGTCGCCTATCACGACCTGAAACAGAATCCGGTTGGCAGTGAGCAGCCGAAGGCGGTACCTGGCAAGGCGGACATCACGGCCGACTACAATGGCGCCAAATGGGCGTTCTCCAGCGCGGCCAACCGCGACAAGTTCCTGGCTGACCCGGCACGTTATGCACCGGAGTACGACGGTCACTGCGCATACGGGATATCGCGCGGCGGCAAAGTGCCCGCGAACCCCCACCTGTGGCGTATTCGTGACGGCAAGCTCTATTTGAACATCACGAACACCGTGGTCGGATTCTGGGAAGAAGATATCTCCGGCAACCTGTCGCTGGCGGAGAAGAAGTGGGGCAAACTCGAATCCAAGAAGGCCGCGACCCGCGCCATTCCGGAGTTCGATAAGTCGTCTGCCCCAGCCAAGTAGCTGCCGCACGCCAGGACGCGGATGGATGTCTGCGTCCTGGCCCAGGCGCGCCTCAACGGATCCGACCATGTCTCAAATTCAGCAGTCAGCCGGACGCGACCCACGCCTAGATTTCTTTCGTGGCGTCGCCATGCTCATCATCTTTATTGCGCACGTACCGAACAACCGGTTCGCGAACTGGATCCCGGCGCGCTTCGGTTTCAGCGACGCGGCGGAGATGTTCGTATTCCTGTCTGGTATGGCGGCTGCGATCGCATTCGCGGGTACTTACGGGCGTGCTGGATTTGTCGTCGGTTCGGCACGCATCGGCTTTCGCTGCTTTCAACTCTATGCCGCGCACCTCGGCATGTTCTTCCTGATCGCCGCGATCTGTGTGTTCGCCAATGCGTCGCTGGCGGGCGGAGTCGACTACATCAACGGGCTTAATCTCTGGCGCTTCTTCAACAGCACGCCCGACGCGCTGCTCGATCTGATGACGCTTACCTATGTGCCGAATTATTTCGACATCATCCCGATGTACATGGGCGTACTGGCACTCGTCCCGGTCGTCATGGCGCTGTCGCGCATACACCATTTGGCTCCGCCGGCCTTCTGCCTCGCGCTCTATGCTGCGATGTGGATCCTGGACCTTGAGTTCCTGGCTGATTCAACGAACGACCGCCCCTGGTTCTTCAATCCGTTCGGCTGGCAACTGCTGTTCTTCACCGGCTTCTGCCTCGGTACGGGTTGGGTCAAGGTTCCGGCTTACCGCACCTGGCTGATGGTGCTGTGTGTAGCCTACGTACTACTTGCCGTGCCGTTGGCGCATTGGCCTATCTGGCGTGAATTCGAATGGATGAAGGAATTGCGTTTCGCGTTGAAGCCCTTCTGGATCGACAAGACCAACTTTGGTCTGATGCGTTGGCTGCATTTCCTGGCGTTGGCTTACATCACCGTCAACTTACTGGACGGACGGGTGCACTGGCTGCAGATGCGTTGGGCCGCACCGATCGTCAAGACTGGCCAGAACGCACTGCCGGTGTTTTTCCTGAGCATGACGCTGTCTTACGTCGCAGGCATCGTCCTCGATCAGATCGGACGGTCGGGTTCTACCTTCACGCTGGTGAACCTCGGGGGCATGGGAATCCTGATTCTGGCTGCCTACATGTTCGGTTGGTTCAAGGCGACGCCCTGGAAGCGCAAACCACCTCCAGTCGCAAAGGAAACGACGTCAGTGCGCGCGGAGACCGTACAAGCGAGCACGGACACGAGCCGCGACACGCCGCCGGATCCGGCCACTCTGGGCGCGCGCCCGGCTTGACCGCGCAGTCGCGCACCGCGCCGGTCGGCGGCATGCGCATGACACATTCAGTGCTGGCGCAGTGCTTTCGGGCGCTCCTCGGCGTGCTGTTCGCGGCCGCCGGGTGGGTGTCGGCGGCACAGGCGGAACTGCGTCTGAGCCAGTCGTTTCACTCCGCCGCCCTTAACGGGCCGTTCGAATACTCCGTATACCTGCCGCCTGACTACGTAGAGCAGCCTGGGCGCCGATACCCGGTGGTCTATCTGCTGCATGGGGTAGGCGACAACGAGAAAGCGTGGCCGAAACTCGGGCAGGTGGCGCGCATTGCCGATGCGCTGTACGCGCAGAAGGAGACGTCGGGACTGATCGTCGTCATGCCGGACGGTAAGGTCAGTTGGTACGTCAATTCGGCGGAAGCGGGAGGGGCGGGCGACTACGAAACGGCTGTCATGCAAGACCTGGTCGGCCACATCGACGCGAATTACCGGACCATCGCAAAGCGCGGCAGCCGCGCGATCGCCGGTCATTCGATGGGTGGCTTCGGGGCGCTGCGCCTCGCTTTCCGTTATCCGGACCAATTTGTTGCCACCGCTGGATTGAGCCCGGCGCTCTGGTCGCGCGTGACGCCCGAAACCCGACTCTCGGAGCGCCAGGAGAAGATCTTTCGTGGCTCATTCGGTTCGCCTTTCGACCCGGAGCGTTTTCTCGCTCGTGAGCCGCGCGCCTACATCGAGACGCTCAAAGCTGCAGATCCGAAGCCGGTCATCTTGCTACACGCCGGCGACGACGACTTCTTCGGTATCTACAAGAGCACAACGGCGCTGTTCGCCCGACTTCGCGACGAGGGCCTCAAAGCGGAACTGCGTATCGGTGACGGCGGGCATGACTGGCGTTACTGGCGCACCGTCCTCCCCGAAGTGTTGAAGCGTTTTTCGACGGAATTCGGTGCCGGAACCGTCGCCGCGGCGCTACCGACCGCCCGGTCCGGCCCCGCTGAAATCGTGGTGCCAGACGACACGCTGGACGTCAGCCGGGCGATGGAACTCCTGCCGGACGCCGGCGGCACCGTCTACGTCAGGGCGCGCAAGGCGTGCTACCCCGTGACACGCTCGGTGCACATGGACCGCTCGAATCTGTCGCTCATAGGTGAACAGGGGGCGGCATTGTGTCTCCAGGACGGTGTCCGGCAGCCGGTCATTCTGGTTGGCTCAGCGGCGCGCTCGGTGCCGGAGTCAGAACACGTGCGGAACATCCGTATCGAAGGCCTGACCGTGGATGGCAATCGACTTGGACAGGGACGCGGCGGCGATCCTGAAAGCGCGCGCGGGCGACCGCATCTCAAGAATAATGCCATCTCGATCCACTGCGCGGCGCGCGTGTTTCTGGACCGGCTGGTCTTGCGCAATGCCAGGAGCGGTGGGCTGGTTATCAGTCAGCGCTCCCGGGAGATCTTCGCGTCGCGGATGGTTTTTGCAGACAACCATTTCGACGGTATCGCAGTCGACG
>JBCCEJ010000035.1:0-58397 GCA_039030335.1 Pseudomonadota bacterium
CGGCGGGCGAGGCACCAGGAGGCTGGCACCACGCCCAGAATCAAGCAGACCTCACGAGCGCGCTTTAGCGCGCTCGTGCCGCGCCGGCACGATCACAAGCGAATCGAGCACCCGTTCACGCAGCCCGAGCGTGTCAGCCTGCGCGGCGTGGGCCTGCCACCCGATGATGCTGGCGTGCAGCTCGCCAAACGAGATGTCGCCGTTGTGATACGCATCCAACCGCGTATGCAGGCGCTTGTGGGTGGCGCGCACTTTCCGGGCCTTCACCCGCCGTTTATGCGGATAGAGAACAAACCCCAACCACGGGATGCCGTGGCGCACCGGCGTAACCTGCGCCCGTGTTGCGTGCACGGTCAACCGCACGCCGGCCAGCCGCTCGATGATCGCCTGCTTCCACCCCCAGAGCGTTCGCGTGCAGTCGCTTAGCAGTGCGAAGTCATCCACATAGCGCAGATACGCCCGGCAGCCGAGTTCGCGCTGCACGAACTGGTCGAACGGGTGCAGATAACAGTTAGACCAGAACTGCGAGGTCAGATTACCGATCGGCAAACCACGCGGCCGGAGCTGTGACAGCAGGTCATCGCCCTCGAACCGCACATACCGGTATTCGTCGGCCAACACGTCCGCACCGCTCCCTAGAATTACGCTGATGAGCCAGCGCAGATCCGCTTCAGGGATCCGTTGCCAGAGGATGTGTTTCAGCACTGCGTGGTCAATAGACGCAAAGTGCTGCCGGATATCCGCGCGCAACACGTAGCGGTGTTGCCGCGCCAGCGCCTGCATGCGCTGCACGGCCTTCAAATTGCCGAAGCCGCGCCGGTTCGCGTAGCTGTGGGCATGAAACAACGCCTCGAAGCGTGGTTCGATCACCTGCGTCAATGCGTGATGCACGACGCGGTCGGCGAACGGTGCGGCACTGATCTTGCGTCGCTTGGGCTCGTGAATGAAGAAATGCGCATACGGCCCTGGCATGTAGGTGCGCTCCAGCAACGCCTCGCGAATTGCGCCCAAGCGCTCTTCTGCCCGGAACTCAAATTCCGCGACGGCTGCACCGCCGCGTTTGCCCCGCGCCGCCCGCCGCCACGCACAAAGCAGATTGGGCCAGCCGGTTAGTTTCCGGAACGCTGGACTGAGTTCTTCCAATCGGGTCTCAGCGCGGTTCGCGTGATCCACGCCCGCTCTGTTCCGGGTTGAATGGGAGACCGCTCATCTTTCTGTCCCTAAGAAAACTCTGATAAATGCCATCCGTGGCATTCATCAGCACGGTGAGCGAAAAGCGCGGTTTCCACTCACCTACGAAATCAACGACTTACGTCGTTGTTTCGCTGGCACATCCCTGTGCCAGATAGTGAAGCTCCGATAAATCAGAGCTTCACTAAAGGCCATGTATGGAAACCGACACCGGCCCGAATCTCGTCATTCTTGCGCGCACGTTCGACCTGCTCGACTGGCTGTTACCCAAAGCTGAACGCTTTCCAAGAATCTACCGGCACACATTGACCGCGCGAATCATGAACAATGCACTCGATTTCCACGAGCAGCTTGTGCGAGCCGCCACGTTGGAAAAACGCAGCCGGCGTACTTCACTGCTTGCGGCCGACCGCGCGCTGGCGGGCCTGCGCATCTATCTGCGGCTCATACACCGGTGGCGGTGGCTAAGCGACGGACAGTACGCGCACGTGACGGCCATGACTGGAGAACTCGGGCGCCTGCTCGGCGGCTGGTTGCGAAGCGAGCGTAACGCGCGCTGAGAACCATCAAATTCGCATAAAGCGAGGCGCCGCGGGATCGCTCCGGGCGGCGCCTCCGTGGGCTATGCGTCCGACAGGGCGGTATCACGCGGGTTGCGCATGACGCTCCTGTGCGGACGGGACCACGCCGCGCCATCTCCCCAATTGCCTGGCCGGGGCTCGCAAACCGTGGTCGGCGAGTCGTGCCGGTGCCTGCCGGCCCACCGGGGGGTCAACAGGCCAGGCCGGGTCAGGAACATGTGGGACGAACTCAACACACGAAAACCGACATTGTTGTTACGGTTGTCGGGGTTGTTGTTGTTGCGGTTGTCCGCGCGCGCGTTCTCTGGATTGTTGACCCACGAGCCGCCGCGCAACACCCTCTTCGAAAAATCAGCGGCGCGCCCCACTGGCGGGTTTGGCCGCCAGCGCGATCAGCATGGCGTTTGCGTCACTGGGTCGCAAGTGCTGTTCAGTGAGGCGCTGGGTGGGGATGCCGGGTCTGCGGAGGAATGCCGGTTTCAAGGCGCGGCATTATTGGGTCTCGCGATCTGCGGCGCTTCGGCTTCTGGCAGTTGGTCCGGGCGTTCACACAGGCACTGCCTTCGTCGCTTTCTGGCCCGCGAAGAACGCGCGCCTCGGTCCTTAAGTGCCGCAAAAAAATCGTAGCTGCGCCGCTTACGCGGCGCAGCTCAGTGATCAGGCGTTCAAGATGGGGGACGAACTCAACACACGAAAACCGACAAGGTCGCCACGGCCGACGGGGTCGTTGCTGAGGCGGTCGTCCGCGCGCGCGTCCTCTGGAGCGTGGACCCACGAGCCGCCGCGCAACACCCTTGTACTCGATTCCAAGTTTGCCGCGCGTTCAGCGCCAATGTCAGGCTGTTCGTAACCATTCAGGCACCATTCCCAGACGTTGCCCGCCACGTCGGCGTGACCTGGAGGCGAATTCCCGTGCGGGTAAACGCCGACGGCCGTCGTCTCTTGCAGATACCAGGGCCCGTCCTTTTGCTCCTGTTCATCTACGTTCGCCATGCCAACCCCAAACGTGTCCCCCCACGGATACACCCGAGAGTCGGCATTGCGCGCAGCTTTCTCCCATTCCATTTCGATGGGCAGCCGTATTTCCCGCTCTAGACGTGCACTCAGCCACCGGCAAAACGCGACGGCTTCAAACCAACTGACGTCGGTGCGCGGGCGGTTTGGCTGGGTCCAGCGCGACGCTGCAGGCTCCATCCGCTCAAGACCCGCCCACCATTCTTCGTTTTCATACCCACCGTCACGGATGAATGCATCAAACTGCGCATTCGTGATCGGATACCGCGCCAGGTAGAACGATGGCAGTTCTCGTACCTCACCGTCCTGCCAGATGAACTCCCCACCCGGGACTTCGATCCAGTCGATGTCGGGCAGGCCATCGGGGCGCAGCCCGACGCCCGGGCGCGGGTCGCCGAGTTCGGCCAGGCGATCGCCTATAGCGAGGCGCAGCGGTGGCGTAAGTTCCGGATCGTTCAGCACATTCACCATTACCAGCGGGTCGCGTTCGAGGGATGTACCGGCCAGAAATTCATCCAGCGCGTTCGTGTCCGAGATATTGTTGGATCGTTTCCACGGCGGCTTGGATCGGGTCTTCCCCGACTCCCCGGCCGGAACGGACGAATCCCGCGGCATTTTGAGTAGCTGCTCTGCCCGCCGCCGATCGGGTGGTTCTTTTCTTGCAAGCGTCTCAAGCCTGCGACAGAGCTTTCTGAGTTCCCGCCGCTGGCGTTCGGGCGATAGTTCTGCAAGCGGATGCAATGGGTTCGCGATGCCGCCAAGCGCTGCTTTGGCCAGCGTGCCCTGGTCGATAGCCGTCGGGATCAGGCTTGCGTCCGGAAGCGCTTCGACATAGACCGGGATGACGGTGTCGTTGAACTCCCGGGCGCGCTCCAGGATGCGCGGCAGCTCGCGGGAGCGGATGAATGAAGAGTCGAAATAAGCTGGCGTCACGAGTAACACGAACACATCGCTCCGCAACAGCTGCTCTTCAGCGCTCCACGCAGAGTCGTCTTCGGCGTCTTCCATCCGGTAGTGCCAGACGTCGATAGCGCCGCGGTTTCGCGGCGCCGCCAGGGCGTCCAGTACCGTTTCGACGATGGTCGTCGCGGTGCCGTCGTAGCTCAGGTAAACCCGGGTCGGCGGCGGACGGAAACGCGGACCCGTGCCCTTGCGGCGAACCAGTGCGCTCGGGTTGCGCGCAAGGTGCGCAACGCGTACATCGGCTTCCAGCAACCGCAACGCCAACCCACGTTGTGCGCCCCACGCGGCGCGATCGTGCGCGGGCTGCAGCACGAACGCGGCGCGGGTTGCCGACAGCGCGGACCGTGAAATCCCGGCGCGGGCATCGAACTGGTCTTCGGCGTCCAGTTCATCGAGCAGGCTGGAGAGTGAACGGGTCGTATACCCGAGTGCTTGCACATGCCGCTCGACCACCTGCCGGTTCACGTGGTCGTCGTGATCGTGACTCGGGGTGTCGATGACCAGCACCTGCGCGGGCGGGGTCGCCGCCGGGCGGGCGACTTCGGCCTGCACGTGCGCGCTCAACTCGGACAGAGCACCGTCCGACAGGAGCTCGTCGAAGTCCTTGAAGTGGAAGGTCTGGCCGTCACCAGACGCGTCGGGCGGTTCGACGCCGCCGAGACAGATCAGCGCACCGCTGCTGGTGCCGCCGCTGGCATCCGGAGCCGACTCCATGGCCGCCTCGGTCCAAAGGCGTATCGCAAACACGTTCTCGTCACCGCCGGTTTGCGCCTCGCCTGAATCGGCTACCGGTTCCACATGCAGGCCGCGTTCGCGGAGCTGGGCTGCCAGTTCGGTTGCGGCGCGCGCGTCATCCGGTGCGTGCACCAGCGCGATCGGGCGCGATTGCATGCCGGCCGTGGCAGCGACCTGGCCCGGTTTGGCGCCCAACAGCCAGCGCGCACCGTGCAGCGTTTCCAGTTCTACGCTCGTGCAGTTTTCGGGCAGGCGCACGCGCTGGCCCGGAAACAGCTGGTGATAGCGCGGCGCCCACAGGCCTTCCGGCGAAGGGGCGGATTGTGGGCCTTCCGGCCCGCCCGGCAGCGGCGTAATCAGCACCGGCGCGGGCGGGGAGGTGCGCAGTTCGATCGTTTCGGCCGCGTCGTCGTCGGCTTCGGCGCATTCCAACACGCCGGGGCGGAGCCGCACGCCGAGCGGCATCGGCGGCATTTGCCGGGCGGCGATCTCGATGTGCTGGCGGAGCCAGTGCGGTAATGGCTGTTGGCCGGTGCGAGCACTCAAATGTCCACGGAGATCGCCGAAGGCGGCGCCGAGGCCGGCGAGCCACGCTACGGCCTCCGCGCCGGACCCGGCATCGTCGCGGACGGTCTCCGGCAGCGTGTCGCGCGCCCAGCGGGCGACGCGCTGTCGCTGCTGGTTATCGGCCGTCGACAAGATCTGCACGATGGGCTCGAGCGCCACCTTTACGGCTTCTGGTCCGGCGTCGAAGGCGGCGAGGCGCAGTTGAATGGCGGCCTTGTCGAGTGGCTCCAACTGCTCGGCCGTATCGGCCCAGAAGCGCTGAACGGCCGCCCAGTCGAGCGTGAATTCGGCGTCCGTGATGGGCTCCGCCCGCTTCAGCTGCTCCGTGAGCCGCCGCGCCACACCGCCGTGCATCACGACACGCAGCGCGCTGCGTCTTGCCATCAGCGGCGAAAACCAGAGTTCGGCCTCCAGCTCCGCGCGGCTGCCGGGCAGGAACTGCATGCGGGCCTTGCGCATCAGGTTCGGTTCTACGTGCGGGGCGAGCGCCAGAGCCTGCGCGAGCTGCTTGAGTTCGGGGCGCTGTTCTTCGGCCAGCCGGGCCTCGTCGGCAGACGTGGGTACAAGCCAGCTCATCGATTCTGGATCCGCTGGCGGAGCAGACGGCGCACTTCGCCGGCGCGGGTAAAGCGGTCCCAGTGCACGATCTGCATGCGCCGCGACAGGCGCTGCGGCCAGCGGGCGGGCGGATACGGCACCAGCGCGGTCACGGCGGATCCGGCCTGGCGGCAACGGTTGATGAACTGGTCCCAGCGGTCGAGGATTTCGGCGCGCGACGGCGCGCCGGCTTCGGCAGTCGCGGTGCCGGGCAGACTGGCCCCGAGCGCGGTGGCCAGCAGTACCGGCCGGCCCGCCTGCGGCGTCCACAGGTAATCCCGGAAACCCTCGGGCCACGCGTCGCCTGGATCGCCCTCGAACTCGTAGATCTCACACTGGCTCGGGCCGGCGAGTAACTGCACGGCGTCGATGAGCGCGTGCATGTCCGGGCGAAACGGATGCATCAACGGGTCGAGATCCAAAAACAGCTGCACGCCCTGGTGCAGGCTAGGGCGGAGCCGGCGCGGCAGCGCGGCCAGCACTTCGCCGCGCGTCACCGCGTCCATGACGGCGCTCAGGTCGGCCTGTTCGCTTTCCCGCGGCGTCGCGAGCGCGGCGGCCAACAAGGCCCGCTCGGTGCGCGAGGCGAACAGGCGGGGCGCGTCCAGCGTGACGGGCGATTCCCGCGATTGTTTCTGTTGCCCGGGCAGCCTCGCGAGTGGCGCGCTGTCGTTGTCGTCCGGCTCCCGGTCGGGGAGTCGCGCGAGCGTGGTCTCGATGATCTCCGGCGGCAGTGCGATGGGTGGCGCTGGCGGCTGCGGGGCGCCGCCGCGTTTGCGTTTTTCGCGCCGTTCAGCCCTGGATTTCCGTTTTCGCCGGGCGCGCTTGTCGGCCGCCCCGAAAGTCCGCTGCGTGGGATTGGGGTCGTGCGCGCCGCGGGCCAGACCGAGCGTCGCGAGCGCCATGTCGGCGTCGTCGTCCGTCAGATCGAGGTCCGCCAGTGCGCGCACGGCGTCGCCAAGGCTTATTTCGCCCCGTGCGGGTGAGTCGGGCTGCGGCTGGCGGCGCTTTTCCATCGATGCAGGCGAGCGTCGGCTAGTTACCGAGCCGGGGCCCCAGGCCGGCTGACAGGCACGTCATCACAGGTTGTCCTTCTGCAGCGTTACGCGCTCTACCTCCGCCCAGACGGCGCTCTCCGGCGTAACGCCGAGGTCGGCGCAGGCTCGCACCGCATCCAGAAATTCGCTGGTCGCCGGCGCGCGGCGGCCGGATTTGGCCGCTTCATCGCGAAGCGACACCACTTTGTCAGCCACGGCCCGGAGCAGAGCGACGCGCACGCGCGCAAAGTGCTTCTTGCCGATGTCGACCAGCTCGTCGGCACCCGGTTCTTCGAGTTCCAGCGTGATACAGCGGCGCACGAAGGCCGGCGGCAGTTCGCGTTCGCCATTGGTTGTGATGATGACGAGCCAGCTGAAGCCCTTGGGCGCGCTCACCGTGCCGCCGCCCTGGGGGCGGTTGAACCGGCAGACGTCGAGCGGCTCCAGCAAATCGTTCGGCAGATCGGGCTCGGCCTTGTCGATCTCATCGAGCAGCAGCACGACGTCGGGGCCGTCGCCCCGCGTTGGAGGTTCTACCGGCGGTACGTACAGAGATGCAGTCCTGGTGCCATCCGGTGCTTTGCCGTCCCGCTCCTGGTTCGCGACGGCAGTTTCGGATTGACCGCGCAGGCGCGCGCTCGCCGGATTCAGCGCCCACCAGAGCAGCCCCGGCTCTTCGTAGGTCCATGCCGGCGGCAGGTTGCCGCGACCGAGCTGCGCATCGTGCAGGCGCCTTAGCTGATCGACTTCTGACGTCAGATCGCCAAGGCGCGTGCGCGAAGTCAGCGTGGTCGCCAGATAGCGGTAGCCGAGCACGCGTGCCATTGCCGGCGCCAGCGCGCTCTTGCCGCAGCCCGGCACGCCCGAGACCAGCAGCGGCCGGTTGGTCGCGAGGGCGACGTCTACCGCCACCGCAATCCGGTCGTTGAAAACGTAGGGATTGTGCGCGCCGGACTTCTTCAGCACACCGTCGGCGGGGAGGACGAATTTCTTTGGTTGATAGGCCATGGGTTCTATCTCACCTGTCGGCCAGGACGCCGGCCGTTTTGAACGTGGTGGCGTCGTTTGACGCGGGTGCTCCGGCCATTTCGCGCGTGGCGCCCGGCTCGCGGACGGTGCTCATCCGGTTGCCCGCAGATCTTCGTCGATGATCCAACGCACGTCGCCGTAGCATTCGTACTGGTAATGCTCCTGGTCAGCGTCGACCTCGGGATCGATAAGGCGCGGCCCGCCCGGCATGGCGCGGGGGGGTTCAGGGCCGGTATCGAGTAGCCAGAGCGCTTCCGGTTCCGATGTTCGCAGTTCGCGGAGCGCCTGCGCGTCCGCGAACAGGTCGCCGGGCGCGAGCACCACCAGCTGGTCGGCGTTGGCTCTCGGGGGGCGGCGCGGTGCCCTGCCCGGGCGGTCGCGACGCGACGGTGGTGTGCGCCGCACGGCGCCGCTACTGGCCAGTTCCTGCCTGATCGCATCCGGGTCGGCGCTCGAAACCTCAACGAAGCGTTTGTCGCCTTTGGGGAACCAGGCCCGTTTGACGAGGCAGTCGGCCGTGAAGTCCTTGACGTATTCGCCACTGACCGCCAGCGCCCGCATCGTTTCGTTGCACTGTGCGCGGATCTGATTGGCTGCGCGCGGGTCCACCCAGAGACACTTGAACTCGGTCAGCAGCTTTTCGGCGGTCTCGGCGTCCAGCGAAATGCGCAGCGCCCGGAGCACCGTGGCGAGCCGTTCCAGCGCCAACTCGCGATCGCTCAGCAGCACGCGGGTTAGCGTGGCGGCGAAATCGACGGTGCCGGTGGGACTCCAGACGTGTTCGTCAGCAACGCCGAGGTCGTCCCACGCGCCTTCGTACGCCGATTCATCGACGATATTGCGCTTCAGCACGTTTCTTACCTGGGCAGCCAGGCGGGCAGATGGCGTCTGCGGCTGATCCGTGCCGGCTGGTCCGAGCTGTTCCGCCACTTTGGCGACAATCTCGCCCGGATCGTCCGTCGTTGCCGCCTGAATATCGCTGATGCGGGCGGTCCCGAGCGCGCCTTGACTCAACGCTTCCGGCCGCACGTCCCCGATCAGGACCGGAAAGATGCGGAAATCGGGTTGGACGATGCTGCGTGAACTCAGTACCGCCACTTCGTGCCTGACGAAGTCCGACTCCGTGGCGGCGTTGCTGAACAAGATGATCGCGGCGTCACATTCGTAAAGCCAGGAGTGGATGCACTTGTACCAGCGCTCACCAATCGGAATGCCGCCAGCGGCTTCGTCGACCAGCACGGTGTAGCCGTTCGCCTTGAACCCATCGCAGACGGACTGCAGCAGCGCCCGATTCTCGGGTTCGTGTGAGCTGTGGCTGATAAACAGCTTCATGGCGCCGGGCTTCCGTGCAGGTCTGGTTCTGGCAGTTTGCAGTGATGCCGGGCGCTCACCCGGACCACCGCATCCTAGCATGCGCCCCAGGCCACTCTATTCGCCCGAATCTGGTACCGGGCGCCGGGTTGGAAGCCGGATTTGGGAGCCGCGTTCAACCAGCGCCGCTGGCCCCATTCCCTTCATGCACTTCGATGAGGTCGGCCGTGCCCGGGCTTACGAGCACGGCGTGCACGGTCGACGAATAGAGACGCCCGCCAGCCCGGAGAGCATCGATCTCGCCGCTCTCATCCATGGCATCCAGACGGATGTAGTCCCGACCTTCGGTCAGCCGCGTAAGCGCACGTTTGAAGCGACGAAACGCAGCCCCTTTTGGCCAGCCGTTACGACCATCGATTTCTTTGAAGGTAAGCCAGTGGTCCCTGGTCATACGCGTTGCCTGTTCGCGTCTGCCGCCGCGCCATTATCGCAAAGGCTCGTTCACGTAATTGGAACGTGGGTTTGACCGACCGAATCCTCACCCTGCATGAACGCCAAAGTGCACCAAATCGGATCGCATAAGCAATGCAAATGGGCCTATCACGTTTGTCCTCACGCTCTCGTAGCGAGGTCTTTTTGTCATGCATTAATCACGCTAATCACAAACCCCCTGATGACGACCACGACATAGCTGTCTGCGCCCACCGCCTTGAGCGGCGATCGTGATAACCCAATCCGGAACAATCGGGGCGACGACCACAACGCTCGACAGGTGTTGACTGATCCCGGCCATCAGTAAACCTAAACGGCACATTAACTCTCGTTATGGCGATGTCAGGCTCCGTTGACCGGTCTGTCCAGGATGCAGGGTAAAGCGAACTTTAAGTTCATGAAGAGCGCACCTTTATGGTTGCCCAAAAAACTCTTGGGCAAAGTCCATTGTGCTCCCCTCCCTGAATGCATACGATTCTTATTTGCATCTGCGGCCAGTCAGATAGAAACGTTTTTGCTTGATATCGCGAAGCCTGAACCTGGTTCTGTCCTCGTGCACAAAAACTGCTTCGAAGCGGCGGTCAAGCTTAAAAGCGCAAGTTTTTGCGCGCGGCTCTTTTGGCCACTTCCAAACTATTACCGCTGACATTCAACTTATGAATCCATTCGCGAAACTGCTGTCTCTCACCCGGAGCCCCGAGCCCGTGGTGGAAACCTCGCCGCGCGTTTCGCAGGAGATCCGCAAGACCACGTGCTACATGTGCGCGTGCCGTTGCGGCATCAACGTGCATATGAAAGAAGGCCGGGTTGCATACATCGAAGGCAACCGCGACCACCCGGTGAATCAGGGCGTGCTCTGCGCCAAGGGCAGCGCCGGCATCATGCAGGTGAACGCGCCGTCGCGGCTGCGCAAACCGTTGAAGCGCGTCGGTCCGCGCGGCAGCAATCAGTTCGAAGAGGTGAGCTGGGAAGAAGCGCTGGACCTCGCCGTCGAGTGGCTGGAACCAGTACGTCAGAAGCATCCGGAAAAACTCGCATTCTTCACCGGCCGCGATCAGTCGCAGTCGTTTACGAGCATGTGGGCGCAGTCGTTCGGCACGCCAAACTATGCGGCCCATGGCGGTTTCTGTTCCGTCAACATGGCGGCCGGTGGCATCTACACGATGGGTGGCGCGTTCTGGGAGTTTGGTCAGCCCGACTGGGACCACGCAAAACTGTTCATGCTGTTCGGTGTGGCGGAAGACCACGACAGCAATCCGATCAAGATAGGTCTCGGCAAGCTCAAGAAGCGCGGCGCCAAAGTCATTTCGGTGAACCCGGTGCGCACCGGTTATAACGCCGTCGCTGACGACTGGGTTGGCATCACGCCAGGCACCGATGGCCTGTTTATCCTCGCAATAGTGCACGAACTGCTGCGGGCCGGGCGTATCGACCTCGATTATCTGGCGCGCTATACAAACGCGCCCGCGATCGTCATCCATGCACCGGGCACCGACCAGCACGGGCGCCTGTTGAAAGATGAAGACGGGCACCTGCTGGTCGTCGACCGTAAAACCGGCGAACTGATGCGTTACGACGCGGCTGAGGTGGAACCGTCGCTGACGGCCACACACACGGTCAACGGCCACGAATGTCAGACCGTGTTCCGCCAGCTCGCCGATAAGTATCTGGACGAACAATATGCGCCGGACGCTGTTGCCGAAGCCTGTGGCGTCTCGCCGCTTCGGATCCGTCAGATAGCGGCTGAGCTTGCGCGCGTTGCGTTCGAAGAGTCTTTTGAGCTCGACCGGCCGTGGACCGACTTCCGCGGGCGCCGGCACGACAAGATGATCGGCCGCCCGGTCAGTTTCCACGCGATGCGCGGAATCTCCGCGCACGCCAATGGTTTTCAGACCTGTCGCTCGCTACACCTGTTGCAGATCCTGCTCGGTACGGTCGAAGTGCCGGGCGGCATGCGTTTCAAGCCGCCGTATCCGAAACCGGTGGCGGCCCACCCGAAGCCACACTGCAAGGTGACGCCGGGTAAACCGCTCGATGGCCCGCATCTGGGATTCGTGCGTGGGCCGGACGACCTGGCGTTGAGAGAAGACGGCACGCCAGCGCGCATCGATAAGGCGTTTTCGTGGGAAAACCCGATGTCGGCGCACGGGCTCATGCATATGGTCATCTCGAACGCATATGCGGGCGACCCCTACAAGGTCGACACGCTGTTCATGTACATGGCCAACATGTCGTGGAACTCGTCGATGAATCCGGGCGGCGTCAGCGCGATGCTGACCGACCAGAACGATGACGGCACCTACGTCATTCCACACGTGATCTACGCCGACGCGTACGCGTCCGAGATGGTGGCTTATGCGGATCTGGTGCTGCCCGACACCACGTACCTGGAACGCCACGACTGTATTTCGTTGCTGGATCGCCCGATCGGTGAAGCGACGGGCGCGGCGGATGCGATTCGCTGGCCGGTGATCGAGCCGGACCGCGATGTGCGCGGATTTCAATCGGTGCTCTGCGATCTCGGCGCGCGGCTGCAGCTGCCCGGCTTCGTCCGGGAAGACGGCTCGCAGCTCTATGCCGACTATGCGGACTACATCGTCAATCACGAGCGCCGCCCGGGCGTAGGGCCGCTGGCCGGTTTTCGCGGCAATGGCGACAGTCACGGGCGCGGTGCGCCAAACCCCGATCAGATTCAGCGCTATATCGACAACGGCAGTTTCTTCATCACGCACATACCGGCCGAAGCCGAATATTACAAACCGTGGAACGCGGCGTATCAGGACTGGGCGGTCGACATCGGTCTCTACGACGCGCCGCAGCACTACGTATTCGAGCTGTACTCCGAACCGATGCGGCTTTTCCAGATGGCGGCCGAGGGTTACGGCGAGCGCCAGCCGCCGGATTATCTGCGCGAACGGTTGAAGCGCGTGATGTCACCGCTGCCGATCTGGTACGACACCGACGACAGTGACGACGACCGGTATCCGATTCGCGCGCTCACGCAGCGCCCGATGGCGATGTATCACAGCTGGGGCAGTCAGAATGCGTGGCTACGCCAGATTCACGGCGAAAACCCGCTGTTCGTTTCGCAGAAGATCTGGGATGAGCACGGCTTCAAAGACGGCGACTGGGCGCGCGTGAAATCACCGCACGGAGAAATCTCCGTACCGGTAGCGCTGCAGGCGGCGCTCAATCCGTACACGGTCTGGACGTGGAATGCGATCGGCAAGCGCCAGGGCGCCTGGGCCCTCGAGCAGGATGCGCCGGAATCAAAGCGCGGCTTCCTGTTGAATCATTTGATCCACGAACTGCTGCCGCCGAAAGGTGACGGCCTTCGCTGGTCGAACTCCGATCCGATCACGGGCCAGGCGGCGTGGTTCGACCTGCGCGTCAGCATCCAGAAAATTGGTGAGCAGACGCACAGCCTGCCGCAGATGCCGGTGCTGCCAAGCGCGGTACCGAACGCGCCGCGCGATCTGAAATGGCAGGTGGGTGAATGAGCGACCTGCCGCTTTCAACCAAGCGCAAGCTCGGCCTCGTTATCGATCTGGATACGTGCGTCGGGTGCCACGCGTGCGTGGTGGCGTGCAAAGGCTGGAACACCGAAAACTACGGTGCGCCGCTTTCCGATATCGGCGCATACGGGCAGGCCCCTGCCGGGACGTTCTTGAATCGGGTGCACAGCTACGAGATCTCGCCGCCGGATGCGCCGACCCAAACAGTGCACTTTCCGAAGTCGTGTCTGCACTGCGAAAACGCACCATGTGTCACCGTGTGCCCGACGGGTGCGAGCTACAAGCGCTCGGAAGATGGCATCGTGCTGGTCGACGAATCGGCCTGCATCGGCTGCGGTCTTTGCGCCTGGGCTTGCCCGTACGGCGCGCGCGAACTGGATGCGGCCGAAGGCGTCATGAAGAAATGCACGCTCTGCGTCGATCGCATCTACAACGAGAATCTGCCGGAAATTGATCGGGTGCCAGCGTGTGTGCGCACCTGCCCGGCTGGTGCACGTCACTTTGGCGATCTGGGCGATCCGGACAGCGACGTCAGCAAACTGGTGGCCGAGCGCGGCGGCATGGATCTGATGCCGGAACTGGATGCGGCACCCACGAACAAATATCTGCCGCCACGTCCGCGCGATGCCGCGGAAACGTCGGCGGCGCCGGTGTTGGAGCCGGTTGCGGCCGAAGCGGGTGGCCTGCTCGGTTGGATCGATCGCGCGCTGGCTGCGATGCCCGGAGCGTGAAGCCCTCGCCGGCCGTCAACGCGCACGCATCGTCGGGTTACCCGACCATCGTTCGGGTGACTATCCGTCGAACATCTGAGAACACATGAACCCAGCCGCCTCCATCATCGTCTTCACGTCTTTGTCCGGTACCGGCTTCGGTCTCATGTTCTGGCTCGGTCTCGGCTTTCCGCACGTCACCGGCTGGACGGCGTTCTGGTATTTCACCGTGGCCTACGGTCTCGCCGTGGTCGGTTTGACGGCGTCGGCGTTTCACCTCGGCAATCCCCAGCGGGCGCTGAAGGCGTTTACGCAATACCGCACCAGCTGGCTGAGCCGTGAAGCCTGGTTGTCGGTCATGACGCTGACGGTCATGGCCGGTGCCGCCTACCTCGCCGTATTCGAAGACACGGTGATTCCGGCGCTTGGCTGGGTGGGCGCGGTTCTGTCGTTGCTGACCGTGTTTGGCACGTCGATGATCTACACGCAGCTGAAGACGGTGCCGCGCTGGAATCACTGGAGCACGCCGGTTGTGTTCCTGGCCTATGCGATCGCTGGCGGCGCCATTCTGACCGTGACGCCGGCGCATCTTGCGATCGCACTACTGGTGATTCTGGGCGCGCTGCAGGCCATCGCGTGGAACATCGGCGCCGAGGCGTTTCAGCGCCGGCCTACCGATCTCGGTACCGCAACCGGACTTGGCACGCGCGGCTCGGTGCGGGCGTTCGAACCGCCACACACCGGTACGAACTATCTGTTGAAAGAAATGGTGTATCAGGTGGCACGCCGCCGGGCGGCGCAGCTGCGCCAGCTCAACATCGGGCTGTCGGTGGTAATTCCGATCGCCTTTCTGTTGCTCGCGCCCGATAACATCTGGGTCCGCGGCATCGCGTTGGCGCTGCATGTCGCAGGCGTGTTCGCGTCGCGCTGGCTGTTCTTTGCCGAGGCCGAGCATGTGGTCGGGCTCTATTACGGGCGGCGCGAGCCGCAGGCCTCAGCGTCGCGCTAGCCCGCATATTTCACCAGTGCCAGCTCGTGCAGGCGCGAATCGTACCGGCCAAGGCGACGGTTGAAACACCACTTTGGTCTTCAATACAAGGACGTTTTGCTATCAGGAGCGCCGGACTGGTGATATATGCGGGCCAGGTCAACGGCACGCGGCGCGTCGCTTCAGTCGCAACACTGCGTATTCGCGCAGCATCCGCCCGGACGCGGGCTGTGGTCGGCGACGGCCCCGGACGGTAGCTGTTCGACGTCGCAACACGAAAGCAGCAGTCCCTTCAGTTTGGTCCGTCCCCGACTCGCGCGACTCTTGACGGCGCTCAACGAAACACCGAGTTGGTCCGCTACTTCACCTAGCGTCTTGCGCTCAAACTCCGTTTCGAGCAGCACGTCGCGATAGATCGCGGGGAGTTCTTCGGTGAAGGCGCGCAAACAGCCCGCCAGCGCCTGTTCGGAGGCGCGGTCTTCGCCCGCGTCTTGCGCCAGGTCTTCCGGCAGTGGGTGCATCGGGCGTCGGCTCCGGTAGTGGTCGACCAGCACGTTCCGGGCGATGGCATGCAGCCATGGCACCAGTTTCCCGGCGATGCCGTCACGCCGGCTCGCGGCCAGCGCTTTGGCGAACACGAGCTGCACCAGATCTTCGGCCGTGTCCGGATCCTCTACCCGCCGGGTAAACCACGTCAGCAGACCACCGCGTAGCGTCGCGTAGGCGCTCGCGAGCTCTCCGCTGGCGTCGGAACTGGACACCAGCGCAACGTTGGGTCTCGGTTCGGCCTGATGCGATGCCGGCACGTGCGCGCGTCAGCCGCAGCAGCTTGTGGCGGTCTGACGCGAAGTCGCCGGGCCGCAGCAATTGGCATCAGCCGCTTCGAGGTTTGTCATGGCCTCGGGAGTGCAGCAGCTATGCGCGGATTGCGCATCGACCTGAGCTCGTTGTGACGCCTCGATATCGGCCGCAACGGCTTCGGCCGGCGCGCAGCACGCGTCAGCGGATGCGTCGGCCGGCGTATTCGGTACGCAGCAGCCCGCATCCGGCGCGTCTGCAGCAGATGCCGCGACCGGGATACAGCACGCTTCGTCTGCGCTTGAGTAGTGCTCGGATTCCGACATCGTGTGGAAATGTTCCCATGCGATCCCTTGCGGATCGATCGTCCAGTGCTTGTTGCTGTTGGCGTAACAGCACGTGGTCTCCTGCTGGTGGCGCACCGCGTTGCCCGCGGCCGCCTGGGCCAATGTTTCGAGCGCCGCGAGTTCGTCGGGCGTGTCGGCCTGAAACCCGAAGTGATTCAGCCCGACCGAATGGCCGCGAGCCGAGATCGCGAAGTTGACGCGCGGCTCATCGAGCATCCATTTCGCGTAGTCGGACCGTGCGACGGAAGGCTCGGCACCAAACAGCTGGTTGTAAAACGTCAGGCTCTCGCCCAGGTTCTCGACGGTGATGTGTACGTGAAAGCGTTTCAAGATGAAGCTCCCGACGGGCCAGTGATTGACGGTATAGACGCACCAATCCCGAAATGGTCGCAAATTGCGGCAAATGGGCAAGGTCTCGTCTTCGGCGGCTCCACTCGGGCCCGTAGGCGCCAACGTCTAATCACCAGCGCTCCGGCGGCCCGTTCAGCGCGTCGTCTCACGGCGGTCGGGCCCCGGGGCGCGCAGCGTCCGGACTAGCGGTTCGGACCAGGCACAGTCAGGCCGCTATTGTCGTGCATACCATCGCGCCGCTTTCGGTGACGCCCACCCGCCAGCCGGGTGGGACGATGGTGGTGCCGCCGGCTTCCTCAACGATGGCCGGGCCGTCGAACTCGAAGCCGACCGGCATCGTGTCGCGCGCGAAGATGGGCGTATCCATCCAACCGGTATCCTGCTCGGAGGAAGCGTCGATCCGCTCGAAATATACCGGGCGCTCCGCGAGCGGCGTCGGTGTTCCCGACGGCGCGGCAAACGCCAGGTCCGGCTTATCGACGATACCTTTGGCAACCAGACGCACGTTGACGATCTCAGCATCGTTGTCCGTATCGGCGTAGCCGAACGTGGCTTCGTGCAGCGCGTCGAAGTGGGCGCGCAGCGCGTCCAGGCCATCGCTGCCGCGCTGCCACTCAACCGGTAGCGTGAAGGACTGTCCGGCGTAGCGGATGTCGACCGTGTAGCTGAACTGATGCCGCTCCGGTCCCATACCTTCACTTTCGAGTACCCGCGCACCGTCCGTTTCCAGTTCGTGGGCCACGGCGTCCAGATCCTCCAGCACCAGCGCGCTCAGTCGCCCGCCCCAGGGGCGCACAAAATCCCGTCGCTGATCGGCCAGCATCTGGCCGAGCGCTGAGAGGTGCCCCGGGTAGCGCGGCACCAGCACCGTCGACATGCCCAGTTCCTCAGCCACGGCAAAGCCGTGCATTGGCCCGGCGCCGCCAAATGGGATCAGCACGAAGTCGCGCGGGTCGAAACCGCGGTGTACGGAGACCTCGCGCACGGCGCCGGCCATTTTCGCGACCGCAACCGACAGGGCGCCGTTGGCGAGTCCGACGATGTCGTCGGTGCCGATTTCTTCCGCGATCGTTGCAAACGCGTTGCGCGATGCGTCGGCGTCCAGCATCAGGCCGCCAGCCAGCGGCCGTTCGGTCGGGAGCCGGCCGAGTAGCAGGTTGGCATCCGAGATGGTCGGGCGCGTACCGCCCCGGCCGTAACACGCCGGGCCGGGCGATGCGCCGGCGCTCTCCGGGCCGATCTGCAAAGTACCGTCTGCACCCACCCAGACGATCGAACCGCCGCCCGCGCCGATCGTATGAATGTCGAGCTGCGGCATCTGCAGCGGATATGCGTCGATCTGATTGTCGTACGCCATGCGCGGGGTCAGGTCTTTGACGAGCGCTACGTCGGTGCTGGTACCGCCCATGTCGAACGTGATGAAGTCTGGCGCGTCGGCGCTGGATGCGATCCGCACGCTGCCGCCGACGCCGCCGACCGGACCTGACAGGAACGTCGCGGCGCAGCGCCCCGCCGCCGTCTCGAGCGTCATCGCGCCGCCGTTCGAACCCATGATATTGATGCCGGCATTGATCCCGCCGGCCGCCAGCTCGTCGGCCAGCGTGGCCAGGTAACGACGCATCACTGGTGTCAGGTATGCGTTCAAAACGCAGGTCGAGGTGCGCTCGAATTCACCGCGCTCGGGCGTGAGGTTGGCCGATTCAGACACGTCGACGTCGGGCAGGCGTTCACGGAGCGCGGCCGCCGTAGCGGCTTCGTTGCCGGCATTGACGTACGCATTCACAAACGCGACGCCGACCGACTCGATGCCCAATTCCTTGAAGCGCGCGGTGAGCGCCTCCAGCTCGTCGAGCGCTGGCGGCAACAGCACCGATCCGTCAGCGGCGGTGCGTTCGGTGAGTTCGAAGCGCCGGTCGCGAAGCACCAGCGGTGGCGGGCGCTGCCATTCGGTATCGAACAGCCCGCCGATCAGACGTCGGCCCTTGCCGATCTCCAGTACATCGCGAAACCCGCGGGTCGTCAGCAGCGCCGTGTGCGCGCCTTTGCGCTCCAGCAGCGCGTTGGTCGCGATCGTGGTGCCGTGCACGAATGCGCGTATCGCGTCCATGTCGATACCGAGGTCGTGTAGGGCTGCCAATACGCCGCGCCACTGTTCGCCGGGCAATGACGGCACTTTCGCTGACAGCAGTTCGCCAGACGCTTCGTTGTAGGCCAGCAGGTCGGTGAAGGTGCCGCCAACGTCGACGCCGATCAGGTAGGGCTGAGTGCTCATGGGTCGGAGTCTCCGTCAGGCAGGCGTCAGGGCGACAGCGCGGAGCTCGGCGGTATCACCCGCTTTCGCGCCGAGCACCGACAACCCTTCGGGACCAAGGCGGAGCGAGTCGAGCGTCGCATCTACCTGCACCCATCCGCGCAGCGCCGCACCGCTGCCCGCGAGCGTCAGTTCGACGAGCGAACCGTCGGTAACGGACAGGCGGTTTGCCAGGTCGGTCGGGAGCTTGAGTGTGCGCCGCGGTCCGTCGTAGTCGTCCTGGTTGCTTCCGGTGAGTGCGATCAGCACGCGTTCTTCCTGGAGCTGCGCCCGGGTCGCGGCAGTGGCGTCCTCGTCGACCGAACCATCGGCGGCCAGTACGACCCCGTAGCGCGCCTGCGCCTGCGTCGGGGTCAGGTATTCGAGCGCCACGTCGGCCCGCACGCGTTCGGGATTGCGGGTCAGCGGATCGCCGTAGCCACCTCCACCAGAAGACTCGAGGCGCACGATGTCGCCTGCTTTCAGTGCAAATCCGCCGACCTTGCCAGGCACCGGCGACGGTTCGATTTCCACACCGTCGCGCTCGACGACGAAGCGGTTGGCCGCGCCGCTGACGCCGGTGGCGACCCCGAACGGCGGGATCACCGCGTGGTCGGCCAGTACCGAAAGGCTGGCGCCATCGGACAGCACGCGAATGTCGCGGCGCATGCCGCAGCCGCCGCGGAACTCGCCGTCGCCGCACGAGCCGTCGCGCAGCCCGTAGTGTTCGATTCGCACCGGGCACTGCGCTTCAGCGATCTCGGTCGCCTGCACGGTGTTGAAGTCGCCTTCCGGGAACGCGCGCACCGCGTGGCTGCCATCCGACTGGCGAGTTGCCCCGGTGCCGGCGGCCGGATATTCGTAGAGCAGGAAGATGCCGTCGCTGCCGGGTTGCGGTCCGGACAGATACACGTGGTTGGCACCGCCCTTCAGGTCGCCGACCAGGCGATCGGGCAGCGCCTGCCCCAGAGCGGAAACCATCATGCCGACCATCACGGCGCGGCATTCCGCCATGCCGCCGCACGGGGCCGGCAGTTTGGCGTTCAGGAAACTCCCGGGCGGGTTGATGACCGTGATCGGATTGAACGAACCGTGATTGACCGGGGTGTGTGGGTCCAGATATGACTTGAC
Organism: Pseudomonadota bacterium; assembly: GCA_039030335.1. Classification (GTDB taxonomy): domain Bacteria; phylum Pseudomonadota; class Gammaproteobacteria; order HK1; family HK1; genus JBCCEJ01. Next base: position 19,648 of record JBCCEJ010000035.1, read on the forward strand.
CACGCTTGCGACGGCGTTGAAGGCCATCGCCGGACCGACGTTGGTCGGGCCCATCGTCTGCGGTCCGGAGCCGCTGAAATCGGCCGTGATGTCGTCGCCTTCGATGGTCAGCGCCAGCTTGCCGACCAGCGGGTCCGGGCTGTGGCCGTCGCTGTCCAGATAGCCTTCCGCGTAGTAGGTGCCGTCTGGCACCGCGCGCAGGCGTTCGCGCATCAAGCGTTCCGAACGGGCCACCAGTTCTTCCATCGAGTCGATGAAGGCTTCGCCCCCGAAACGGGTGAACAGGCGTTGCAGATGTTCCGACGCTTTGCGCGCGGTACCGAGCATCGTGTTGAAGTCGCCGCGTCGCTCCGCCTTGATGCGCATGTTGTTGATGAGCAGATCGAGGAATGCGTGGTTCATGCGGCCCTGCTCGCAGATGCGTGTCGGCTCGATGCGCATACCTTCCTGGTAGATCTCCTTGACGCGACCGGAGAGTGAACCCGGGGTCATGCCGCCGACGTCACCCCAGTGGCAGCGCGTAGCGGTGAACATGACGTGCCGGCCGTTCAAGAAGATCGGGTCCAGCATCAGCACGTCGTTCAGGTGCGTGCCGCCGGTGTACGGATCGTTGTGCAGAAAGATGTCGCCGGGGTTGATGTCGCCAGCGAAGGTCTCGGCCACGACCGCAGCGGAGTACGGTACGGCAAAGATGTGGATCGGGTTGTCGGCTTGCCCCTGCGCGATCAGGCGCCCGTCGGCGGCCACCAGCGCGCACGAGAAATCGTGGCCTTCGTAGATGATCGACGAATACGAACTCCGGATGACGTTCGCGCGCATCTCGTTGACGACGGCGACCAGCGACTCGCGGATGAGCTCCAGGCGCCCGAGTTCGTTCATGCCGTGGCGCTCCGGGTCTGGTCGAGCGACTCGACCGCTTTGGCGCGCCAGTCGGAACCGACATCCTCGACCCAGGCCTGCACCAGCCGTTCGGTCACGGGCCCGGGTGCGCCGCCGGTCATGTTGACGCCGTCGACGGACCTGATCGGCAGCATGCAGATCGAGTTGCCGCTGTGGAAACCTTCATCGGCGGTCAGCAGGTCGTACGGGGTCAGCTGCCCTTCGCGCACGGGGATCCCGAGGCGTTCCGCCAGCTCGATGATGTAGCTGCGATTGACCCCCGACAGGCAGTTCGTGGTGGGCGAGGTCAGCAGCTCACCATCGCGCACGAAAAAGCAGTTGTAACTCGGGCCTTCAGCCAGGAAGCCCTGCATGTCGAGCATGATGCCCCACGCGCCGGCCTGCTTGGCTTCGAACTCGGCCTGGATGTGATTCATCTTGCCGCCGATCTTGGCGCGCGGTTCCACGCACTCTGGCGGCGTGCGGCGCACCGACGTGATGACGGACGGCACGCCTTCGACGTAGCCGTGGGCAAAGCGCTCGTAGTCCATCGGCAGCGTGAAGATGGCGAGCGTGTGGGAACTGCGCGAAATGTCCGGGTCGACGGAGAGACCGCCGCCGCGCGTCACCCAGTGATTGATGCGGAATTCGTCGCCCGTGCCGTAAACGCCGCGATTGCGCTCTACCAGTTCGTTCGAGATGGCTTCCATCTCGTCGACGTCCATGCCGGGGTCGAGGCGGGCGTAGCGGCACGACATGTACAGGCGCTCGATATGCGCGCGCATCCGCCAGGGGGTGCCGCCAAAAGTGCGCGACGAGTCGTACACGCTGTCGCCGTAGAGAAAGCCGCGATCGAGGATTGACACGCGGGCCGAGGATTCCTCCACGAACTCGCCGTTCAGGTAGGCAATGCGTTCAGGCATGGGGGTTGGGTTCCACGTTGGGCCGCGCGTTCAGCGCGCGGATGGTCCGTTAGCGCCCGGGCATGGGGCGGCCGGGTCACGATCACGTGCGGCAGTGTGCCCGAAGTGCCATTTGGTTTGGCCGATCGTTTCGCTTTTGGAGCGGGATCAAGGCCGCCGGGCATACCGCCGGGGCGGGTCTCGCGACGTTGGTTACGACTGGAATCTATACCGCAAGAAACTCTATAATTCAGGGCCTGTCGACGGCCTTCGGGCAGCCGGTTCGGACTATGTCAGATCGGCCGCCGACAGTGTCATTCCAGCTTCGGCGACGCTGCTTGACCAGCGTATCGGGTTATCGACCCGACGCCACTCCGGTTCGCTGCAGAACCAGGCGACGACTGACAACGTCTGGGAGTTCTTCTAATGACATTGTCGCTGCTCGCGCCCATCGTCCAATGCGCTCGACGAGCTGCGCAAAGCGAGACCGTGGATTCACCTGGTGCGCTGCGCCGGCTCGTGCTGCATCTTGCGTTGTTGCTCGCGTTTTGCGCGGTCGCTTTCAGCCGCAACGCCGGCCAGCTTCTGCAAGGTCTGGACGGCACGTACATGATGGTCATGGCCGCCCAGCAGACCACGTGGCTGGAGACCTCTACAGGTGTCTCCAGCAATCTGTTCCAGGCGCTCGGAAACATCTGGATCCCGCTCAATATGAATCTCCTGCCGGCCTATCTCGTCGGGCTGCTCGCGGGCGGTGGTGGCGAGGTCAACCCCCTGGCCGCGTATCTGGTTTTCGTCGTTGAATTGTTTCTCGCCTGTTATCTGTTTGCCCGGCTCGTACGGCTTCGTGACACGACCGCGTTGCTCGGTGCATGGTTGCTCAGCCTGATCGCGATGCCGGTGTTCGGAGCGGCCAAGATATATGGCATCTTCTCGCTTAGCCCGCATCTCACGACCGTCATGTTGTGCGCCATCGCATTGACGTGGCTGTTCGCCCGCATTTCTCCAACATCACCCGTTGGCTCCCTGCTGAGCGCCGCAGCGATGTTCGGGTTATCGATGTACGTCGCCGTGTCGCAACCCGTGTTTTTTATCCTCCTGGCGCCGTTTTGCCTCGCGATCGCATGCGGGCTATTGCTCGCTGCCAGTTCGCGCACCGAACTCCTCGTGCGGGTCGCGGCCGCCGCCTTGATCATCAGCGCGCTGGTGACGTTGGGGGTGCACGACTACCTGCGCGGTTTGTACGAATACACCGCCGCTAACGTCTACGATGCGCGCCTGGCGAACGTGCGCAAAACGACGTACGAGATATCCATCGCTTTTCAAAGCGCTACCTGGGGCCCAACGGGTGTGTTGCTGTTCGTGGGCGGTGCGCTCGGGGCTGGTCTCTTGCTGCTGAGCGGCAACCGGCAGACGACAAGCATTGCGACGGTCTGCCTGGCGGCTGTCGCGTTGCTGCTCGGCGCCGGCCTATGGACGGTGCTCGGAGATGGTTGGCAAGGACCATCACCCGTTTATTTCGAGATGCTGTTCTGGCCCGCTTACGCGGTGTTCTCAGCGACACTGCTGCGAATGCTTGCGCAAGCGGTATTCGACCTGCTGCCAGCACGGTTCCTGAAAACCGCGCTCGGGCCGATGCGCAATGTACCGAGGCCCGCGATTGTGGCTGCGCTCCCGTGGCTCTTGCTGGCGGTCGTACCGGGAACGTCGATGTTGTCCGAACGTGCTTTCCCCTATCCGCCGAAAGAAACGCCCATCGTCAAGCAGCTGCGGGAACTTGTTGCCCTGGAACCGGGGCAACTCTACCGCGGCCGCGTCGCTACCTACACCGGCATGCATCTCGGCGCGTCGGCCGGTTGGATCGAACTGCATGGTGTCGATCACAAGTTTGTGGAGCTGAGCGGAAACGACCACCGTAGTGTCGGGCTGTGGCACTTCGGCATTCCGACGCTGTTTGAATACAGTCAGTTCATCACACCGATGTTTTTCGGTGTGGCCACCGCGTTGCTCAGCGTTCCGGACGACCCGCAATTGCGCAACATCGTCGTGCTGCGGCGTTTGAATTCGCATGTGCTCGCCGCGCTGGGCGTGAGCTATATCGTCTCCGACGCGGCGATCGAAGAACCGGGAACGGTCGAACTGCGCCATCGACACGAGCAGCTCGGCCTGTACCTCTACGAACTCGTAGACAGCAACACGGCCGGCTGGGCGCCGACCGAAGTGGTTGGCGTTGGTACTGGCGCCGAGGCGCTCGCCCGTCTTCAGGCTGGCCGGTTCGACCTGCGCAAGACGGCGTTGCTGGTAAACGAAGAGGTGCCAGCGCTGACGCCGGTGACGGACAGCAAGCTGATCGCTGAACGTGACGGTATGCGTGTTCAGGCCTCCGCTATCGGGCCAGCGCTATTGCTTCTGCCGCTCGAATTCAGCCACTGCTACGGCTTTGAGAATTCGCCGGGACTGACGACATCGCCGCGGCTGGTACGCGTGAACCTGCTGCAGATGGGTCTGTTGTTCGAAAGCGAGGCAGACGGCCGCCTTCGTTTCTACACGGGTCTGCTCGACTCCCAACGCTGTCGACTGGAAGATCTGGCGGACTTCGAAGCCTTGGCGTTGCCTGCGACGCTGGCCCGAACGAGGCAACCTGTCGCGGACCCGGCCCTACTCGCTGCAGGACATCGACCGTGACGACTGGACCAGAACCCGACGGAATCTTGCTGACCGTTGTCAGCCCTGTCTACCGGGCCCGAGATTGCGTAGATGAGCTTTGTCAACGGCTGACCGCAGCTTGCGCCAACATCACCGACCGGTTCGAGGTCATCCTGGTCGATGATGCGTGCCCCGAAAACTCGTGGGAGTTGATCGAGCGGCAGGCCGAACGGGACGAGCGCATAAAGGGGATTCGCCTGGTACGTAACTTCGGCCAACACCACGCGGTAACGGCAGGGCTCGACCACGCACGCGGAGAATGGGTGGTCGTCATGGATTGTGATCTGCAAGAAGCCCCAGAAGAGATCCCGAGACTGTATGCAAAGGCCACCGAAGAGGGGCACCTGTGCGTGATGGCGAGGCGAACGGAGCGCAAGGACAACTGGTTCAAGACCTTGCAATCGAAGCTCTTCTACCGGTTGTTCTCCTACCTGACGGATCTAAAAGAACTGAACGGCACCGTCACGAACTTTGGCATTGCACACCGCCAAGTGATCGACCAGATCGTCGGGCTGCGGGAAGCTTCACGGTTTTACCCTGGCTTTCTGTTCTGGTTGGGCTACCCAACCGCGTTCGTTGAAGTGCAACACCACACCCGCTTCGCCGGGGATACTTCGTATACCTTCCTGAAGCTGTTGCAACATTCGCGCGATATCATCCTGGCCTATTCGACGAAGCCGCTGACGCTCTGCGTGATGCTGGGCGCCATCGTGGCAACCGGCGCATTTTTGACTGGCACCCTGTATTTCTTCTGGGTGCTGCTCTTTGGCACTCAGGTAACTGGTTGGCCCAGCCTGATGATCACGCTGCTGTTCAGCGTCGGCATTCTCGTGACCACGCTCGGCATGGTCGGCCTCTACGTGGGGCGTGTTCTGGTCGAGGTCAAAGGGCGCCCGATTTACGTTATTAGGAAGAGTACTTTCGATGCTTGAAGTGACCTGGGATTACACCGCGCTGGCGGCCACCTACGACAAGCGCGGCGATTACGCCGACCTGGCCATTGACAAACTGCTCGACCGTGCCGCGCCCGACAGGAATCTGCCGATCGCGGACATCGGCGCAGGGACGGGCAAGCTCACGAAGATGCTGCTGGCACGCGGCTTCACGGTTAACGCCGTAGAGCCGAACGATGCGATGCGCGGGTTCGGAATCGACAACACCGCCGGTGAAAGCGTGGTCTGGAGCGTCGGCACGGGTGAGGCAACCGGCCTGGACGCTAGCGCGCACGACCTTGTGACATTCGGTTCGTCTTTCAACGTCACGGATCGCCAGGCGGCTTTGAAAGAAGTAGCACGGCTCTTGAAGCCGGATGGCTGGTTCGCCTGCATGTGGAATCATCGCAATCTGGAGACGGCCTTGCAGCGCGCTTGCGAAGACGCGATCAAGCAACGCATCGACGACTACGGATACGGAACGCGTCGGGAAGACCAGACCGAAGTTATTCGCGCATCGAGTTTGTTCAGGCCTTCCGAGTTCATCGAGGAATCCGTAGTGCATCAGATACCGCGGGCAGACTTCATGGCTGCTTGGGCTTCACACGGGACCTTACAACGACAAGCTGGTGATAAGTTCAACGATGTGATCGAAGCGATCGACGCCGCGGTGCCGGACGATCCCGTACTCGATGTCGAGTACACCACACGACTGTGGTGCGCTCAGCTCGCTTGAAGTCGCTCACTCAGAATCGATCAGATGACAGACACGCAAAACCCCAGACCTTGCCCGGTGTGCGCGCAGCCGTTTGACCATGGCGGCAACGCGTTCACCTGTGCGAGTTGCGGTCTCGAGTTGCAGGACTCGGGCAAGGGGATTTACCTGGCCGGTACCGGCGAAAGTCTCAACTATCCGGAAGATGCCGCGGACCTGACGAGTCAGGTTGAAGAGACCAGTTTCTGGTTCGCACACCGCAACCGGGTGCTGGGCGATCTGGTCGCGCAGTTTCCGGTGGACGGGCCGATTTGGGACGTCGGCGGTGGGAACGGATTTCAAGCTCTGTACTTTCAGTCACTGGGGCACCCCGCCGTACTGGTGGAACCCGGTATCGCCGGGTGCATGACCGGAGCGCGGCGCGGCCTGGATGCGGTGATCTGCGGGACGCTGGAACAATTGCAACTTGGCAACGATCAGCTCGCCGGCATCTGCATGCTGGATGTGCTCGAGCATCTGCCTGACCCTGCCGGCCTGCTGACAGAATCGTTTCGCGTACTGAGACCCGGCGGGCAGGTGTTCATCACGGTGCCGGCATTCGAATTTCTCTGGAGCGATGAAGACGACTACGCCCATCATCACCGCCGTTACACGAGCGCTACCTTGGGCGACAGTCTTCTGCAAGCGGGCTTCGAGATTCAGTTCCTGAGCTACTACTTTCAATCCCTGGTTCTGCCGATCCTGTTGCTCAGGACCGCGCCGTTTCGATTACGTGCGATGCTCGGCCGTAAACGAGAACTCACCATGGATCAGTCCGAACATGCGCCCGGCGGAATAGCGCAGAAGGTTGTCGACACGCTGCTGAACGGCGAACGACGCAAACTTCGTGACCGACGCCGTCTTGGGTTCGGATCGTCTGTAATCGCAGTGTGCAAAAAACCGATATGACCACACCGAACTTCATTATCGGCGGGACGCTTCCGGCCGGTTCCGGCCATCTCTACGGCCTGCTCAAACAGCACCCCGAAGTCTACCTCGCTGAGCCAATGCAGCCGGAATGCAACTTCTTTGTTAAATCCGGCCAGTACGAGCAGGGAATCGGCCACTATCTCGATACGTGGTTTGCTGACGTGAAAGACCAGGTCGCGATCGGAGAGCGGAGTTCCTTGCTGCTGTCGAGTGAGGCTGGTCCTGCCCGGCTGCGCGCGCACTTCCCTCAGATGAAGCTCATTTTCCTGGTGCGCAACCCCGTCGACCGTGCCTACGCCAACTACCGCTTTACAGTTCTGGCAGGTTTCGACGCGTTGACGTTCGAGCAGGCTTTGGACGCTGAGGATGCCCGTGTCGAAGAAGCGTCCAAGGACGCATTCTGGGCTGAGATTCAACCGCATGCCTACTTCCGCAGAGGTCTGTATGCGGAGCAGGTCGACCGTTGGTACGACCTCTTTCCAGCCGAGCAGATTCTGTTGATGCGTAGCGATCAGCTGATAAAGAACCAGGTTGCCGCCTTGGAGCGAATATTCGCGTTCCTCGGCATTCGCACGGACGTTAACGTAGAGGATTTTCCGGACTTCTCGTCGCCGTCTGTAGTCGACGCCGCGCTGCAAAGCCGGCTCCGCGAAGAAACTCCGGTTGGCTTCGACCACGCTATCCAGCGACTTCGGCAAGAACAGGCGCCAGAGTCCGACATCGATCGCATGGTGCGAGCCAACGTCAAGGCGTCAGTAGAGCCACTACCGACCGAACTGCGCGCTCGGCTCACCGAACGCTACCGGCCGTCGAATGACGCGTTGCTGGAGCGCATCGATTTCAATATCGATGACTGGTTCGACACGTGAGAAGCGTCGGTTCGGTTGTCTGGATCACCGGTCTTCCGGGTACCGGGAAGACCGTACTTGCCGATGCCGTCGCGGCTCATTTGAGGGCGACCGGCGCAGCCGTCGTGCGTATCGATGGCGACCGGTTTCGTGCGTGGATGGATAACGATCTCGGCTACAGCACGCCCGAGCGGCTGCAGAACGCATGGCGCATCGCGAGGTTTTGCAATGGTCTCGCCGAGCAGCAACTGACGGTCGTTTGCTCAACCGTTTCACTGTATCGCGAGATCCACGACTGGAACCGGTCGCACTCAACGGGGTACCGGGAGATATACCTTCGCGCCGCAGTCGCCACTCGAACTGGGCGGAAGGAGAGCACTGCCGTTGGGGTAGCCGCAGCAGACGGTTCCCTCGAAGTGGTGGGCCTCACACAGTCCTACGATGAGCCGACCGCTCCCGACCTCGTCATCGATACCGACAGCGCTCGGCACACCACCGAATGCGCGGTGCGAAACATAGTGAGCCTGATTCGTTGAACGACTCAGTGCAGTCATTCCAGTTTGGAAGCAAAGCGGAAACGCTCGGCGCGCTCGCGCCTCTACTGACGCGCTCGTACGTTCTCCCGGTCGCTGTTTTCACATTGGCCAGATGGCAACACGAGCCTCGAGACGTCGTCACTGATATTCAAAACCGATTTCGCGACCAGAAACTGATCGTCAGGAGCTCGGCTCGAAGCGAGGACCGCGCCGACCGCTCTAATGCCGGTGCCTACGAATCCGTACCTGATGTCAACGCGGCCGACCGGTTGTCACTGGAGCGGGCCCTGGACACAGTCGCAGCATCCTATGACGAGCCGTCACCCGATGACCAGATCCTCGTGCAGCCCTACCTTCAGGGAGCGCGGCTTGCCGGGGTGCTGTTTTCACGCGATCTCGATACCCTCGCCCCGTACCGGGTGTTCAACTATGACAAGACCGGCGCTACCGATACGGTGACATCGGGCGCGGGCGGGCAGTTTGAAACGCACATACGGTTTCGCGGATGCGCGCTGATGCCCGACGATCCGGAGCTCGTGCCGATACATGCCGCGGTCGATGAGATAGAACAACTGGCTGGTACTCAGATCGAGACGGAACTTGCGCTCGATCAGGATGGCCGGGTCTGTATCTTCCAGGTGCGCCCGCTCGTCGGAACGCCGCCTGCAGATGCTCCGGATGAGAAGCAGCTGGGAGATTGGCTGCTGAAGGCTGAGAAGAAGCTCGAAAAACTCTCTCGTGCTCACCCGCATCTGTTGGGTCGCCGGACGATCTTCGGCGTCATGCCGGATTGGAATCCCGCCGAGATCATCGGGGTAAGGCCGCGCGCACTGGCCTTGTCGCTCTACAAGGAGCTGGTGACCGACTCGATCTGGGCGTATATGCGGGACAACTATGGTTACCGGAATCTCAGATCATTCCCGCTGCTGATTTCGATCCTCGGCGTGCCGTACATCGACGTTCGCGTAAGCTTCAACTCGTTCGTTCCGAAGTCAGTTCCCGACGACCTCGCGGCAAGGCTGGTGGATCATTATCTGGATCGGCTGGAAGCCAACCCGGAATCCGATGATAAAGTCGAATTCGATATCGTGTTCTCCTGCTATTACCCGGGGATCACGGACGATCTCGAGAGACTGCGTGACGCCGGGTTTGCTCAGCACGACATCGATACGCTCGCGAGCTCCCTGCATTCGCTGACCACCCGGTTATTGGCACCAGGCGGGCTGGTCGCGCAGGATCTAGCCAAAATTCACTATCTCGATGAGCAGCGGCCTCGCGTGCACGCGAGCGGCATGTCGACGGTAGACAAGATCTATTGGTTGTTAGAGGACTGCAAGCGTTATGGCACCCTGCCGTTCAGCGGCCTTGCGCGGGCTGGCTTCATCGCGGTGCAATTTCTGCGCGGGTTAGTCGCCGGCGGCGCTATCAGCGCAGATCAGTATCAAGACTTCATGGCAAACCTCGAGACGATTCCGACCAGACTCGGCGCCGATATCCAGGGAATGCTGAGCGGCGAGCTGACTCGGGAGCAGTTTCTTGCGCGCTACGGCCATCTCCGGCCTGGGACCTACGATATCCAGTCGCTACGCTACGACGAGGACTTCGAGCAGTACTTTCCCGAGACCTCTCTCGGCACTACCGCATTGGAAGACCATTCGTCATTCGACTGGGGACAATCGACGTTGGACGCGGTGCAGCAAGTTCTCGATGCCGAGGATCTGGGCGTCACACCGCAAGAGCTGTTTGCGTTCGTCCGGATGGGCATCGAAGGTCGGGAGTATGCGAAGCTCGTGTTCTCCCGTTCACTTTCCGATGCTCTAGTGCTCATCGAAGAGCTGGGTGCACAGTGCCAGTTGTCGCGCGACGAACTGGTCGATCTCGATATTTCTACGGTGATGCGCCTCTACGCCACGTTGGATGCTCACGACGTGCGGGACCTGCTCCTCGCCAATATGCAGTCCAACTCCAAAGCCTATCGACTGACGCAGTGCGTCAAGTTACCGGAACTGATCCTCAAACCAACCGATGTCTACCAGTTCTACGGCGCCCGATATGCACCAAATTTCATCACGGTGCGCAAAACGACAGGTGATGTCGTCCCTGAGCGTGCGCTGTTTGAAACCGAGCTTACCGATAAGGTCGTTTGCATACCGTCTGCCGATCCGGGCTACGACTGGATCTTCGCGCGCCAGATCGGCGCCTTGATCACACAGTTTGGCGGCGCTAATTCGCACATGGCTATACGGTCGGCCGAACTGGGGATTCCGGCGGTGATCGGCTGCGGTGAAGCCAATTTCGACCTGTGGTCGAAATCGGAACGCCTGGAGATAGATTGCGCCAATCAATCGGTCAGAGTCATTCGATGAAGGTTGTGCTCGTATCCCAGCGTATCGACCGCATCGAATCCTATGGCGAGCGTCGAGACGCGCTGGATGTCCGCTGGTGCGAGTTTCTGGCATCGGCGGGTCTGCTCGGCATTCCGGTGCCTTCAATGGTCGATGTGGATGCTCTGATAGGTGCCCTGGACTCACTCGCCGGTCTGGTGCTGACGGGTGGAAACGATCTCAGCACCAAGAGTAACGACGCCGACTCGGCGCTCCGCGACCGAACCGAAAGCGTGCTATTGGACCGGATGGACCACCTCGGACTTCCGGTTGTCGGCGTGTGCCGGGGCATGCAGTTCCTCGCTGCGCGTGCCGGCTTCGAACTCGACCCGATCGAAGACCATGTGGCGGTACGTCATGAAGTAACCGCACTGTCGGGAAGCACGCGGTTCGCCTCGCACGCGGCGCGTGTCGTGAACTCGTTTCACAACTACGGTGTCTATGGCACAGCCGCTGATTACACCGCCGCGCTGGCTGCTCCGGACGGCTCCATCGAAGCGATCGAGGCCGACAGCGCCGCGGTCTTCGGCGTGATGTGGCATCCGGAACGGGAAGCGAACTTCCACCCGGCCGATATCGACCTGTTCCGAGGCGTATTTGGATGAAAGCAATCGTGCTCGCAGCCGGGCAGGGAACGAGACTCCGTCCACTAACCGATGACAGGCCCAAGTGTCTGGTCGAAGTCGCCGGCAAGACCATCCTCGAGCATATCGTTCGCGCTTTGCGCAGCGCGGGAGTCGACGACATCACGGTTGTCACAGGCTATCGGGCCGACCAGATTCAACGCTATCAACTTGCTACCCGTCATAATGAGCGATATGCGACTACGAACATGGTTTATTCGCTCTTTTGCGCCGAAGATCTGCTCGTCGATGATGATGTACTGGTGGTATATGGCGACATCGTGTTTCATCCGGACGCCGTAAAACGTTTGATCGCGGAGCCTGCCGGCGTTTCCATCGCAGTGAACACAAACTGGCTGGAGGTCTGGCAAGTGCGCATGGAGGATCCGCTGTCAGATGCGGAAACACTCCGCGTCGACGAATCGAATCACATTGTCGATATTGGCAACAAGGCCGGGAGTCTCGAGGAAATCGAAGGTCAGTACATGGGCCTGATGTTGTTTCGCGCCCATCAGCTGAGCGCTATTCGTGCGATGTACCACGAACTGCGCGACGCAGGCGACACGACTCGGTTCGACAACCTGATGATGACCGACTTCCTCCAACTCATCCGTGATCGCGTGGCGCCACTGCAAGCTGTGTTCGTCCCCGGCGGCTGGATCGAAGTCGACAGCGTGGAAGACCGTGAGGCCTATCTGAACCATCCCGAATCGCTCGCATTCATCGAACGGTTCTGAAAAACGCGCAGATTTTGAGAGCATGAATACTTCGAGCCCTTTTGATGTAACTGATGACCCGAGGCCTGCATTGAACGGCGGGACGCCGGTCAGGCCCAACGACGCGTTCTTGGTTTTCGGTGCGCCGCAGATCAACGAGGAGGATATCGAAGAGGTTGTCGCCAGCATGCGAAGCGGCTGGTTGGGAACCGGTCCAAAGGTTGCGGCATTCGAGGAGCGATTCCGTCGCTACAAGAACACACCTCACGCGGTAGCGGTCAATTCGTGCACGGCGGCACTGCATCTCAGCATGCTCGCAGCCGACCTCAAGCCTGGTGACGAAGTTATTACGACACCGTTGACGTTCGCCTCGACCATCAATGCGATTATTCACAGCGATGCGACGCCGGTCTTGGCGGATATCGATCCCGTGACGATGAATATCTCGCCAGAGGCTATCGAAGCCCGTGTCACGACACGTACGAGGGCTATCCTGCCGGTGCACTTCGCTGGTCGAGGCTGCGACATGCGGGCATTGACCGCCGTCGCCAGAAAGCATGATCTCAAGATCATCGAAGATTGCGCGCATGCCGTGGAGACGCTGATCGAAGGGCAGCCGGCGGGTACGTTTGGCGACTTCGGTTGCTTTAGCTTCTACGTGACGAAGAATGTCGTAACGGCTGAGGGCGGCATGGTCATTTCGCGCCAAGCGAAGGACTCGGACCGGGTGAAGATCCTCGCGCTACATGGCCTTAGTCATGATGCATGGAAGCGCTTTGGCGACGAAGGTTACAAACACTATTACGTCGTTGAGTGCGGCTACAAATACAACATGACCGACTTGCAGGCCGCGATCGGTATTCACCAGATGGACCGGGTCAGCGACAACTGGCAGCGACGTGTTGCGATCTGGGAGCGGTATCAGCGCGCCTTTGCGGACTTGCCGATCGGGACGCCAGCGCCGGTGCCGGAAGGAGACCGGCATGGACATCACCTCTATACGGTGCAGATAGAACAGAATCGCTGCGGTATCGCCCGGGATGATTTTCTCGCCGCGATGACCAAAGAGAACATCGGCGTTGGTGTGCACTACCTCAGTATTCCTGAGCATCCCTACTACCAGACGACGTTCGGGTGGACGCCCGAGGAGTGGCCGAACGCCACGTCCATCGGCCGTAGTACCGTGTCTCTGCCGCTCTCTGCGCGCTTGACCGACAGAGATGTGGACGACGTTATCCATGCGGTTACCCGACTATTGCGTTACTACGGTAACTAACGATCCATACACGGCCGTCGGCCGGCGCAGGGGGTAGTGATGCGCCGAGCAACGGTGTGTCTGCAACTCCTGAGCCGATGCTACCCGGCGCAGCGGGTAGTTCAGTTGACCACCAGCTCCAGCGACGAGCGGCTGAGTGACTCACAGCCGTCGGCCGTGACCAGCACCGATTGCCCGAGCGTCATCGCCCGACCCGAATCGGAGTCGGCCAGAATCATGTGCAGGAAAAAGATGTTGCGTTCCGCAACGACGAGCGGATTGCCGGTATAGAACATCGGTGGGTCGACCCACAGCGGGTTGTAGATCGCACTCATGCCGTAGCCACAGGCAGCCATGCGATGGTCCGCGAATCCGGCTGCGTCGAACACGCGTGCATGCGCGTCGAACACCTGGCCCATCGTGACGCCTGGTCTCAACGTCTCCATGCACGCCGTCAGGGCTGCCAGGCAGGCGTCGAACATCGCCCGCTGGTGGGCGTCGGCCTGGCCAACCAACAGCGTTCGCATCATTGCCGCGTGGTAGCGTCGGTAGGCACCGGACCATTCGAGCGTCAGCTGGTCGTTGATGTCCAGATGGCGGCGCCCGGCGTGATAGCGCACCAGCAAGGCGGACGGGCCGGAGCCGATAATGAATTCGTTACCCGCATAGTCGCCGCCGCCGTGGAACACCGCCCCTTGCATGGCGGCGAGAATGTCGCCTTCGAATGCGCCTGCGGTCCCGAGTCTGCAGGCAGCATCCCACCCGTCGTCGGAAAGCTCGGCGGCCCGTCTCGCGTAGGCGATCTCCTGGTCACTCTTGACCGACCGGATCCGGTCGACCACCGTCGAGGCGTCCGTCCAGGCGCAAAACGCAGACAGACGTGGCTCCAGCTCGCGCCACGCGGCGGCTTTCAAACCATAAGAATCGAGTTCGATGCCGAGGCGCTTGCCCTGCATGCCAAGCGTACCGAGCAGTGTCACCAGTTCCCCGGCCGGGTCCATGCCAGCGCGATCCCGCCAGATATGAATCTGTGCGTCACTCAAGTCGGAGGTGTAGCGTGCCTGACGTAGGTCGGGCAATCGGGTGAGTAGATTGCAATGGCCGTCAGCGTCGACGATCAGGCACTGAAACAGCGAGAAGCCAAACGTATCGTAGCCGGTCAGGTAGTACATGCTCTCCTGCTTGAAGACCAGCAGGCCGTCCAACCCTGCGGCACCCAACGCTTTCGCCACATTTGCGCGGCGCGCCGCCATTTCGTCAGCGCTGAAATGCAAAGGCATATCGGATTCTCGAGTATTGGGGATGTTCTTTTGAAACAGTCGGGGCAAGGGGCGCGGCACACCGCGCCGGATCACGAGTTTGCTCCCGAAGTCTGCGACCGGCGACGGAACTCGGCAAGCGGTGATGTTCGATTGTAACGGGACGTCTGTCGGTACGGAGCGGCCTTTCGGCGTGGAGGCGCGATTGACTTCGCGATTCGGCCATTCCTATAGTCGGTCGCTTGCCGTCTGTCGGTTTGCGCCTGCAGAGCATGGCTTGAGTAGCACCCGCCAACCGATAGGAGAGCGAACGCGATGACGACCGAGGAACGCCAGGGCCAGTATAACGAGAACTTCATCGTTGGCCTGCAGTGGATGTGGGGCGACGGATACCTGGCGCCTGGCGGCGCGCCGGAAGTTGCCGAGCTGCTGCGCAATGTCGACCTGTCCGGTTGCCGCACCCTCGATGTCGGTAGCGGCCTGGGTGCCATCGCGGTATTGCTCGCCGATACCTACGGTGCGTCCGAGGTAGTTGGCATCGACATCGAGCCGCACCTGGTCCAGCATGCCACCAACCGCGCAGAGCGCGCTGGCTTGAGCGACCGGGTCAGGTTTCAGCTGGTTGAACCGGGCCCGCTGCCGTTCGAAGACGCCAGTTTCGACGCCGTGTTCACAAAGGACGCCATCGTCCATATTCCGGACAAACCACCGTTCTACGCCGAAGTGTTGCGCGTGCTCAAGCCCGGCGGCGTATTCGTTGGTAGTGACTGGCTTCGCGGTGGTAGCGGCGAACCCTCAGCGACGGCGCAACGCTGGCTGGAGGTCGTGCACCTCAACTTCCGGATGCGGAATCTTGATGAAACCAAAGCGGCGCTGGAACTCGCTGGTTTCATGGATGTGTCCATGAATGACCGCAATGCCTGGTATCAGGATGAAGTCAAAGCGGAACTCGAGACGCTGAGAGGTGATCGCTTCCAAGGTCTGGTCGAGCGCATCGGCCGCGCGGCAGCTGACTACCGCGTCGAGAGCAGTGAACTCAAACAGCAGGTCATCGACGAGGGCTTCCTGCGACCCACTCACTTCGTCGGCCGAAAGTCTGCTTAGGCCAAAGCGCCGTTCCCCACGATCTGCGGTTTCGTCCGGCGCCGCGAGCGCCGGTTACCGCGGACTTTTCAGTATTGGAGATGCCGGATGTCCACACCGGATGACGCCACTGCGTTTACGCGCGAACTACATCAGAAGGCTTGCACTGACCCAGTGTTCGACTGGGCCAACCAGCAGGACTTCGAGTTTGCCTCGCGGGGTCTCATTCACCGTCCCGACGATCCGGCGATTTTTGATCGCGACGGGCGCAACGTCTGGGATCACCACGGCTACGAGTCATTTCTAAAAGGCGATGCACCGGATACGGTGCATCCCAGTCTCTGGCGGCACGCTTTGCTGAACAACTACCGTGGGCTGTTCAAAGTGACCGACGGTGTGTATCAGGTGCGCGGCGAGTCGCTTGCCAACGTGACCTTCGTCGAGAGCGACCGCGGCTGGATCGTCATCGACCCGCTGACGACCGTCGAGACGGCCGCTTACGCGCTGGCGCTCGTAAACGATCATCTTGGCGAACGACCGATCGTCGCGATGTGTTATTCGCACACCCATTCCGACCACTTTGGCGGCGTCAAGGGCATGATCTCGGAAGAGGACGTCACGAGCGGGCGAGTGCGGGTCATCGCGTCTGAAGGTTTTGTCGAATGGGTTCTGAAAGAGCAGGGCCTGGCGGCCGAGGGTATGCCATCGCGCAACGACTACATGTACGGCGAGAACCTGCCCGTCAGTCCAACCGGTATCGTCGACACCGGGCTGGGTCAGGCCATCGAGGGTGGTGAGGTCACCTACATCACGCCCACCGACATCATCGGCAAAGACGGCGAGACGCTCGTTATCGACGGTATCGAACTGCAGTTCATGTATGCACCTGGCGAGGCGCCTACGGGCATGCATTGCTATCTGCCGAAGTACCGCGTTTTGCACGTCGCTGACAACTGCTACATGTGTCTGCACAACGTCTACACAATCCGCGGCGCGTTTCCGCGCGACGCGATGCAGTGGTCTGATTCGGTGGCCCGATCGCTCCAGTTCAAAGACACCGAGATTCTGGTGAGCGGCCATAACTGGCCGGTGTTTGGCGCAGACGAGGTCAAGACGTTTCTCGGGCAGCAGCGCGACGGCATCAAATACATGCACGATCAGACGCTTCGCCTGATGAGTCACGGTTACGTGCCGGCCGAAATCGCCAACAGCATCCGCTTCCCGCCGTCGCTCGATCGCCTGTGGCACATGCGGGGCTACTACGGCACGTTGAAACACAACGTACGCGGCATTTACGCGTATTACCTCGGCTGGTACGACGGCAATCCGGCCAATCTCGACGAACTGCCGCCGCGCGACCTGGCGCGGCGCACGCTCGACTACATGGGTGGGGTGGAGTCGGTGCTGGACCGGGCCGAAGCGGACTTCGATCGCGGTGAGTACCGCTGGGTGGTGCACATCGTCAATCAGGTGATCTGGGCGGAGCCGGACAACGCCCGCGCACGCATGATCGCCGCGCGCGCGCACACGCAGCTCGGTTACGCCGCCGAGAACGCAACATGGCGCAACGCCTACCTGTCGGCCGCACAGGAACTGCGCAACGGGCTGCCCGACGGCGGCAAGAACCACCGCGTGTTGCGTGATGTGCTGAAAGGAATGGAACCGGTGCTGCTATTGAACTCGATCAGCATCCGTCTGAACGGTCCGAAGGCCGCCGGCCATGCGTTCGTGATCAACTGGACCATCAGCGGCAGCGGCGAACGCTGTCACACGGAGCTCTCTAACGCGGTGCTATTGAATCGCGATGGACACCTGGATGGCGCGGCTCTGGGGATGACGTTACCGCGGGAACGGCTGAGTGCGTTTGCGCTCGGCGAGTGCAGCGCCGAATCGCTCGTCGGGCACGCTGAGCGAATCGACGGCGATGAGCGACTGCTCGCGCGCATCGATGATCTGCTCGACGCCTTTCCGGCCTGGTTCCCAATCGCAACGCACGACGTGAAGTTTCAGGAAATGGAGTTGCTACCTTGACCCCGACGACTGCCGATCTGCTGGCACCGCAAGACTGGAGTTTTCCCATCCCGATCCACTACGGACCGGGCCGGGTGCGCGAGATCGCCGGGCGTTGCCGCGCGGCGGGTATGTCGCGGCCCCTGGTCGTCACTGACCGCGGCACCGCCGCCCTGCCGTTTATCGAGCGGATCGTTGGCCTGCTCGAGGCGGACGGGCTTGCTTGTCAGCTCTACGCCGGATTCTCCCCAAACCCGCGCGACGACGAAGTGGGCGCCGGGCGCGATTTGTTCCGCGCTGGCGGGCACGACGGCGTCGTGGCCGTCGGTGGAGGGAGCGGTATGGATGGCGGCAAGGCGGTCGCCACGGTCGCGAACAACGATTTCGATCTCTGGGCTTTTGAGTTCGAGCAGACATCGCCCGCGATCGGGCCTGATCAGGCGTTTCCGCCGCTCATCACCATTCCGACCACGGCCGGTACGGGCGCCGAGACCGAGTCGACCGCCATGGTCACCGAAACGCGCCGGATGATGAAGTTCTGCACGTGGCATCCGCAGTTCAGTCCGACCGCGGCCATCCTTGATCCCGAACTGACGGTGGGCTTGCCGGCCAGCATGACCGCATGGACCGGCTGCGACGCGCTGGTCCACGCCGTGGAGGGCTTTTGCGTGCCGGGCTTCCATCCGCTGTGCGACGGCGCGGCGCTCGAAGGTCTGCGCCTCATCAACCGCTGGCTGCGCAGAGCTGTCGCGGAGCCGACCGATCTCGAAGCCCGGGGCGGCATGCTGGTCGGGTCCTGCCTGGCCGGGATTTCATTTCTGAAGGGCCTCGGTCTGGTGCACGCGATCAGCCATATGGTCGGGGCGGAGTTCGACACGCAGCACGGGCTGACCAATGCGGTGACTTTGCCAGCCGTGCTGCGTTTCAATGAACCGGCCATCGCGCATGAGATACAGCCGCTGGCGGAAGCGATGGGCCTTGAAGACACGTCGTTCGACAGTTTCTATGCGGCCAACTGCGCGTTGCTCGACGATCTCGACATCCCGCGAACACTGGCGGACATCGGTGTCCTGCCGAATCGCACGATGCCACTGGCGGAGAAAGCCATCGTCGACAGCGCGGCCGGCACCAACGCGCGCATCGCGACCGTCGACGAGATCGCCGCCGTTATCGATGACGTGCTGACGTTCGGCCGTTGACGCTCGACCGTTGACTTCGGGACCCGTCCGCGTTCGTTCGCCGGATAGCAGCGAGCCGTTGCTCTGGGCTTTTCCAGCTCAACCAGCGCGCAGGCTGGGCGGCGGCGGGTTGTCAATCATGTTGATCGCTTCCCATTCGGAAGTTGGCAGGTCCGCGTTGGGGTCGGTTGCACGACGCGCGCGTCGGGCGATGACGGGGCGGTAGATCTCGTAGGCCTTGCGGAGCGCAGTCACGGCATCGCTTTGCATGTCGATGCGAAGATCCAGGGCCGGTACATGCGGTTGAGCGTCGCTCGCCCCCATGATCTTGAGCAATGCGGAACGCTCGTCGTAACGTTGATCGCCCGGAGCCTGCTGACCGCCGGCCGCGCGCCCCGCTTCGAGGGCGGTCAAGAGCCGGTCCGCGAGCGGCAGCGACCGGTTCGCCTCGAAGGCCTGCGTCATGTTGCTGACGACCTCCGGCCCGACCAGCACGTTACCCATTGCTATGTGATGGTCGCCGGTCTCATGACCTGCCCACGGGCGGGCACTGCTGCCGGTGCGCGCCGTGAACTGGCCGCTGCGCCGCATGATGCCAACCTGGCGGTATTCGAAGGCGTCGTCCGCCGCGGCCATGCACTCTACGACGGTATCGAGATCGTCGCTCTCTTCGAGTGCCCGTGCGCCGGCGACGGCCGTCGCCAGATTGCCGTACGCCTGGACTACGATGATATCGCCGCCATAGCTGTAGAACGGCGACGTGCCGCCGCCGGCCAGCGTTACGGTCGTATAAGCGATGCCAGACTGGCCGGTGTCGGCGCAAAAGCCGAGAATGCAGTAGGTCATGACGTTGGTCCTCCCAAAACCGTGGAGCAGAAACTATACGGGAAGGGCGTGGCTGAACATGGCGCGCCGTCTGCCGTTGACCTGTTGGAGGAGACCCCGATTGGCGATCTCAAAAACCCTGCCACCCGCCATTGTCGCGTTCGATTACGACGGTGTGCTGGCCGACTCGCTGCACGTTGTTGTCGACTACTGTGTGGCGACGCTGCCCGATCGGCCGACCTGCGAGTCGATCGAAGAACGTATTCGCGAACTCGAAAACGTGACCTTCGAGGCGTTTGCTGAGCGCAGCGGCTTGACTGACTTCGCCACGTTCTTCGACGGATTACAAAAGCAGCTGGTCGCGCGCGCCGGGGAGGTCGATCTGTTTGCCGGCATCGATGAGGTGGTTCGGCGCGCGAGCGAAAGACATACGCTGCATGTGGTCTCAGCGAGCCCGGTTGCAGTGATCGAGCGCGTGCTTCGCCAGAACGACCTGCGGCACTGTTTCGCCGATGTTCTGGGCGGTGACAGCCCCGGCTCGAAGGTCGACAAGCTGAGACGGCTCGCAACGAACGAAGCCCGCTCGTCCGTTGTCATGATCGGTGATTCAGGCAGCGATATCCGCGCTGCGCGCGAGGCCGGTACGTTGAGCGTCGGCGTTACGTGGGGCTGGCAAAGTCGCGCCCGGCTGATCGCCGCGCGGCCCGATCATCTCGTCGATACGCCATCGGAGCTTCGCGTCCTTCTGAACTGACGCTGCAGCGGCTCGACCTGTGATGACATTCACCATCCCACTTTATATTTCGCTCATCCCGCTGGTGGTTGGTCTCGTGATGCTCGCGGTGGGCGTGGTTCTCTTTCGCAAGCTGCACGCGCTCATCGGCGGCATCACTTGTCTGGCGGCGCTCGTGTTCCTCGTGCTCATCGGCCCGCTTCTGTTGTTTGACCGGGTCGACCTCACGCCGGCGGGCGTGACACAACGCACCGGATTCTGGTTTGCGCCGACCGTCAAGGGATTCGAGACCGCCGGGCTCGACCGCATCCGCATCACGACCGACCGGGACCGCAACGGGCGTACGTTCGAAAAGTGGATGGGCGAATACGCGTCCGGCGAGACGCGGGCCGTCGACCCCGGCGATCTCTGGGAAGTCAACGGCGATGCGATCGCCGAATTTCTTCGCTCGCAAGAAGTCGAGGTAGTCCGCGAAATCAAAAGCAGATAGCGCGGTGCCAGGGCAATCGCTGCCGTGCGGGCGTCGACGCCGCCCGCGTGGCCAACCCCATGAACCGGGGCATCTACTGGCGTATAGTTGCGCCGTCGTTTTTCGAGTCGGCGCGCTCTTCGAGAGCCGGCACAACAGTACGCTCGACCCGCTGGAACTCCGCTGGGATCCACGGGAGTACCGGGGCAGTCTCCGTGCTCATCGCGCGCCTTATGGCGCGGACGACTGATGTTCCGGACCGCTCCACTGCGAAGCGCCTGCAAGCGATAACGCCGACGAACTGCAGGATCGCCAAACGCATCGGCCGAACGGAGCCGTCAACATGAAGATCACTGAAGTCACCACGGTCCGACTGGTTCGCAAGCTCGACCGTCCGCAGCGCAATGCCCAGGGCGGGCGGGCCGAGCGGGTCTTCAATTTTGTCGTCGTCAAAACCGACACCGGCCTGACGGGAATCGGTGACGCGTTCGGCGATGATGCCATCGTGCAGCCGATCGTCGAACGGCGGGTCGGGCCGATGGCGCTCGGCATGGACCCGACCGATATTCCCGCGCTGTGGAACAAGTTTTTCGCCTCCAGGGCGTTCTGGGAAATTGGCGGCTCGGTGCTCTGCGCGATGAGCGCCGTCGAAGTTGCCTGCCATGACATCTGGGGTCAGGCGGAAGGCGTGCCGGTCTCTACTCTGCTAGGCGGTGCGCAGCGCGATCGCATCCCCGCGTACGCAAGCGATCTGCACTGGGAGGAAGCGGATCTGATGGCCGAGATCGCGGCCTCGTACGTGGACCGCGGCTACACGCACGTCAAGACGCACGTTGGAGCGCCAGGTGAGTTCGACAATGACCTGGAACGTCTGCGCAAAGTTCGTGACGCCATCGGGCCCGAGATCGGATTCATGGTGGATATCAACACCGCCTTCGATCGATCCATGGCGCTGGAATTTGGCCGCGCGATCAAGGATATCGATCCATTCTGGTACGAAGAGCCGGTGTCTCCGCTCGATTACTCGGGCCACGCGATGTTGCGCCACGAACTCGGCTTCAAGATCGCGACCGGCGAAAACCTCTATACGACACATGGATTCGAGCCACTGTTTGCGCTTGACGGCTGTGATTTTGCGATGCCGGACATACTGCGCTGCGGCGGCATTGCGCAGACCTGGCAGATCTGTGAGGACGCCGTCAAAGCCGGTGTCGTGCCAACGCCTCACAACTACTCCAGCGGGGTCGGCACCGCCGCCACGCTGCACCTGATGGCGGCAATGCCCGAGTGCCAACTTCTCGAGTTCGATCCAACTGGCACGGCCATCTATGAAGAGCTGTTCATCGAACCGCTGGTGGTGGAGAACGGGCAGGTATCGGTGCCCTCTGGTCCTGGCCTCGGCGTCCGCCTGACGCCTGAGCTGCTCGATAAGTACCAGCCGTGATGTCCGCGCCAGGAGCCCGCGCATGGGCACCGCCGATTTGCGGGCCCGGGTCAGCGACCCTACGATCGGCGCAACGGTCCCGGCTCTAGAAGACCGGTAGGTAGTTGGCGACGTGGATGCAACAGGGCCCTGTGGGTGGGAGGAGCAAGAATATGTCGATGGCACTTGGCGCAGACGATCTGCGCACATACACGCAAGACGGGGTGCTGTTTCCGAAGCGCATCATGTCGACGGATGAAGCCCGCGCATATCGGGAAGAGTGGGAAGGCTACGAACGTGAGAGCGGTGGCCCGATCAATGGCAGCTATCGGTACAAGGCTCACCTCCTGTTCCCATTTGCCGAGCGCATCATGCGCAATCCGGGCATTCTCGACATGGTCGAGAGCATTCTCGGGCCCGACATCCTCGCCTGGAACACCCACCTCTATCCAAAAGAACCGGGCGATGGCCGGTTCATCTCCTGGCATCAAGACTCTGCGCACTGGGGACTCGACAGCAATCGCATCGTCACCGTTTGGGTTGCGCTCAGTCCGACGACGCGGGAGAACGGTTGCATGGCAATGCTGCCCGGCAGTCACCGGCAAGGCACGGTTCAGCACGATGACACCTGGGATCCGGGCAACATCTTGACGCGCGGGCAGACCATCGCCACTGAGATCGATGAATCGAAGGCGATTTGGGTGGAGCTGGAGGCGGGCGAAGCGTCGCTGCACCACGTTGAGATGATGCACTCGTCGCCCGCCAATGTGTCGGACCAGCGACGGGTGGCGCTTGCGGTCCGATACATAACGCCTGCAGCGCGCCAGATCCGCCACGACACGGATTTTGCGACGCTCGTGCGTGGGGAAGACCGTTTTGGTCATTTCGAGCCGGAGCAGCTGCCCCGCACGGCGATGCACCCCGACGCCGTCGCCTTTCACGCGATGGTGGCCGAGAGCCAGGGCAAGATCATGCTGCACGGTACCGACCGCGCCGGTACGCAGGGCCTGCAGGAGACCAACAACTTCCGGGACGCGTCTTGATTCGAGATTCGGTGACCAGCTATCCAAACAAAGCGACGTGACGGGTGCGGGCAAGTCTCCCGGCCTGGAGCCTGTCAGGCCGCTTAGAGAAGTTGATGCACGCACCGTGCTTCGCCCCGTCGGGCAGCTGTAGGCCAGATCCGGTCGCCATTCATGAACGGATTTTCCTCCGGTAACCGCCAGACGATGCCGACCAGTTCGGCCTGAGGGCTGCCGACCTCTACCCGCACCCTGGCGGGAAAATTCCGCTCCGTGGTTCGCATCGATGGAGTGCTCGAGCCCCGTTATGAACTGATGCGGCGTATCATCCGAACTCAAGTGAACTCGAGGTCAAGCGGGAGGTTCGACAGCCGTGCGGCAACTGGACATCAGCGAAGTCTCGAACCGGTCGGGAATTCCGATCTCGACGCTGCACTACTATGAACAGCGTGGCCTCATCGCACCGAGCGGTCGACGTGGCCTCAGACGGCAGTACCAAGCCGACGTATTGGAGCGCCTGGCTCTCATCGGGCTCGGTCGAACGGTGGGATTTTCCCTGACCGATATCGCGCAGATGTTTGGCCCGGACGGCGTGCTGGATCTGCACCGCGATCGACTCGACGAGAAGGCGGATGAGATCGATATGACGATCCGCCGGTTAACAGCAATCCGTGACGGGTTGCGCCACGCCGCTGCGTGTCCGGCGCCGAGCCATCTGGAATGTCCGACTTTTCGGCGTATCCTGCGCGCGGCCGGCGCTGGCGCGTTCAGGCCGCGACCCACCTCCGCGGCGCCTCACGACACATGAGGAGCGGCGATCGAACACGCGTTTGCGCGTATGCCGTGCTCACTGCAGCCACCACGCTCGCCCGGCTGGGTCCAGTGCCCTCAGGACGCAGGTTCTACCTGTGACAAACCGCGCCGACCATGTCGCAGCACTCACCGGATCGACTTTCGACGCAGTGATCGTCGGCGGCGGCATCAACGGCGCCGTGTCGGCCGCCGCGCTGGCTGCACACGGCGCGCGCGTAGCCCTCATCGACTCCCGCGATTTCGCCGGTTTTACGTCCCAGCACTCGTCCAATCTGGTGTGGGGCGGTATCAAGTACATGGAGAACTTCGAGTTCGGATTGGTCGCCGGACTTTGCAAATCGCGTAACGAATTGATGCGCGCGTTCCCGTCGACGATCCGGGAGATCCGATTCCTGACCACCGTCGACAAGGGCTTTCGCCACTCACCGCGAATGTTGTGGATGGGGGCGTGGTTGTACTGGTTGTTTGGGCGTGGATTCACCCAGCCGCCACGGCTTCGCAGCGCCGCGGGTATTAG
This sequence comes from Pseudomonadota bacterium, assembly GCA_039030335.1. Classification (GTDB taxonomy): domain Bacteria; phylum Pseudomonadota; class Gammaproteobacteria; order HK1; family HK1; genus JBCCEJ01. Next base: position 44,445 of record JBCCEJ010000035.1, read on the forward strand.
CGCCGACGAGCCGTTGGTGGATGTCAGCAACAGTCCCGGCGGCATCGAGTATTCGGACGCGTATCTGGCCGATAACGACGCCCGTTTCGTCTGGAACTTCATCCGCTCAGCAATGGACTCGGGGTGCGTTGCGGCGAACTACGTACGCTGCACAGGTGCCGCGCGCGAGGCTGGCGGGCGTTGGCGCCTCGATGCCCTCGACACCGTGTCCGGACAACCGCTCGAGATCCGGGCTCACGTTTACGTCAACGCGACCGGCGCCTTTGCAGACCGCCTGAACGTCGATGCCGGGGTCACCACCAGCCACCGCCATCTGCTTTCCAAAGGCATTCACCTGCTGGTACCGAGACTTAGCGCCGAGCGCCGGGTCCTCGCTTTCTTCGCTGATGACGGCCGGTTGTTCTTTGCCATTCCGATGGCGAGTTGTACCTGTATCGGTACGACCGATACGCGCGTCGACCGGCCCGACACGGCCGTGACGGACGAAGACCGCGATTTCGTGCTCTCCAATATCAACGCACGACTGAACCTGCCGAGACCGTTGACGCGTGATGACATCATCGCCGAGCGCTGCGGCGTCCGACCGCTCGTCGTCGAAAGAGGCGACGGCGCTGGCAGCGATTTTCTGCAGCTCTCACGCAAGCACGTCGTCGAGGTGGACCGCGAGCAGGCGCATATCAGTATCTTCGGCGGCAAGCTCACCGATTGCCTGAACGTTGGCGAAGAGATCTGCGCTGAAGCCCGCGCGCTCGGGGTTGATTTGGTGAGGCCGGCGGCCCCCTGGTATGGCGAACCTGGTGAGGACGTCCGGCGTCAGTTCGACGCGCGCGCAAGGTCACTGCAGTTACACGGCCTCGCGGCCGAGGATACAGGCGAACGGGTAACCGACCGTTTCTGGCGCCGATACGGTGCACGCGCCGAGCAGATTCTGGATCGGATTGAGACCGACCGCCGAAGCCTGGACCCCGTTATTGCCGGCACGGGTTTGCGTTGGTGCGAGGTAGATTACATGCGTGAGCATGAAATGATCGTGCGCCTCGATGACGCGATCAGGCGCCGCTCCAAGCTCGCGATGGTCGTTGGCGCCGAGACCTTGCGCGCGGCCCCCGGCATTGGCGCAATGTGTGATCACCTGTTCGGAGATGATGCGCCGCGTCGTCACCGGGACTATTTCGAAAGTGGCGGCGCCCGGAGCGACTGACTGACGGCTTTTCGCGTCGCAAACGGGCCTTGGCGAGGCGTGGTTTCGACAACAGCTGCCGTGGCGTCGCGGGTGACGGACGCGCAGGCGAAAGGCCTTCGCCAACACTATGCCTGGGAATCTGGTCCGGATTTCGGTACCTTGCCTGTCATTATTTCCAGCGCGAGGCCTCACCGATGAGCGCAACCTCCGCACACGTTCGCGATAAACGGGGCGAGTGGTCACCCGAGCAGCCAGTGGCGCTGGCGCCGATCAATCACTGGCCCCTGCAGCCTCGCGCGCTCATGAAGTGGTTTGTCGGCTTTCCTGGATATCTCTGGCCTTACAACGGGCTGTGGTTCGCCATCACGATCGTGACGTGGTTTTTCCTGACCCCGCCGCTCGCCGCGATGCAGACGCTGGAAGTCTGGTGGGTGGCCTGGATTCTGGCTCGCAACCTGCTGTTGGTCTCGCTGGTTTTCGGCACCCTGCACGCCTGGCTCTACATCTACAAGCGCCAGGGCGAGGAACTGCAGTTCTCCAACCGCGGGCCCGCGCGCGATTCCCGGCGTTTTCTGTTTCGTGACCAGGTCAAGGACAACGTGTTCTTCACGCTCGCTTCCGCCGTGCCGATCGCGACGGCCTACGAAGTGCTGACCTATTGGCTATATGCGAACGGGTATCTGGGTTGGCTTGGTCTCGAAGATTCGCCGGTTCTGTTCTGGGCGCTCTTTATCGGACTCGTGCTGATCGCGCCGGTTATTCACTCGTTCCATTTCTACTTTGGCCACCGGCTGTTGCACGTCCCATTCCTGTACAAGCGGGTCCACTCGCTACATCACAAGAATGTTGAAATCGGACCGTGGTCCGGGCTTGCCATGCACCCGGTGGAGCATGCGATCTACCTGTCGACCCCGTTCGTGCAATGGCTAGTCGCGCTGCATCCGCTGAACGCGCTGTTTCAACTGCAGCTCGCTGTATTTCTGCCGGCGCTCAGCCACTCGGGATTTCAGAAGTTGAAAGTCGGCGACCAGCTCGAAGTCGATGGCGGTTGTCACTTCCATTATCTCCACCACCGGTATTTTGAATGCAATTACGGTGGGAGCCTGATCCCGCTCGACAAATGGTTCGGCACCTTTCATGACGGCACGCCCGAAGGCCAGGCGGCGACCACGCAGCGTCTGCGGAAGATTCGCGGGCTGGCGCCGAAGACCGCGTGACCGGCCGGGGGCGAGTCAGGCCCCGGTTGACCGATCCACGTTGGAAGCGCACCTACCTGGTGCGCTTATCGTCAGATAACGACCCAATTCGTTTACCGCTCTGCGAACCGACCAGCGTGCGCGCACACGAACCGATCAGGTGAGTTGAACGTGCGCCGCGTCTACGCGCCGATGGCCGGTTCAGCGGCCTACTTCATTTCTTCGGGCAGGTGGGCTAAGGTGTCTACTTGCGAATGATTCTCAAGTAGACGAAGTATGGCCATCGCAAATCTGCCCGTTGGAACCGTCGTGTTGACCGGTGCGAGTCGAGGTATCGGTCATGCCACCGTCAAACGCTTTTCCGCCGAAGGCTGGCGTGTAATCAGTTGCTCCCGGCAGGCTTTTTCGCGCAAGTGCCCTTGGGAGGCTGGCCCCGAAGACCATCTGCAGCTGGATCTGGCCGACCTGGACAGCCTGGATGACGGTATCGCCGAGCTTCGAGAACGGCTGAACGGCGAACCGATCAACGCACTCGTCAACAATGCCGCCATTTCGCCAAAGGACGACGGCGGCAAGCGCCTCAGCACGATCACGACCAGTGCCGAGACCTGGGATACGGTATTTCGCGTCAACTTTTTTGCGCCGCTATTGCTCGCGCGGGGTTTACTGCCCGAGCTGCAGGCTGGGCGCGGGTCGGTCGTCAACGTGACGTCGATCGCCGGCAGCCGCGTTCACCCGTTTGCCGGGTCCGCCTACGCGACCTCCAAAGCGGCGTTGTCGGCACTGACGCGCGAGATGGCCTCCGACTTCGGGCCGCTCGGTGTCCGGGTAAATGCCATCGCACCGGGCGAAATCCTGACGCCGATTCTGTCGGAGGGTTCCGACGCGCTGTCCGAGCAAATCCCGATGAAACGTCTCGGTCAGCCGGAAGAAGTGGCAGATACCATCTTCTACCTTTGCTCTGCTCAATCGAGCTACGTTAACGGCTCGGAGATCCACATCAATGGTGGTCAGCATGTTTGATGGCAACGGGGTGTTGATTTGACAACACGGTTGCCCGCGAACAGCCGTGCCGCGCCGACATTGAGACCGGCTGCGCGTCACGTTTCGTCCGTTCCGCCGGATCGCGTCATACCGATGGCTGCGATCACTACGCACAGTACCGCCGCCGTGCCCTGAATGCCGATGCGTTCTCCGAGCAACAGCGCACCCACCAGCGTCGCGACGCCCGGCTCCAGGCTGACCAGCACGCCATAGGTACGTGGTGGCAGTCGCTTCAGTGCCTGAAATTCAAACGTGAAGGGAATCGTGGTCGATAGCAGCGCCACGCCTAACGCCATCAGTGCGAGCGTCGGATCGATCAGCTTTGGCAGCACGGGAACCGCGAGCGGCAACATAATAGCTGCGGCGATACACATCCCGATGGTCAGTCCGTCGTTACCCGGCAGCGCGGCACTGACCCGTTTGGCCAGCACGATGAACGACGCCCATCCGGCACCAGCCAGCAACGCGTAGCCGATCCCGACCGGATCCAGCTCGACGCCCGAGAATGGTGAGAGTAACGCGATACCGATCGCGGCGAGGGCTACCCAACCGAGCTGCGAGGGGCGTCGTGAGTTGAACGCGGCGACACCGAGCGGGCCGATGAACTCGAGAGCGACGGCGGCGCCGAGCGGAATGCGGTCGATGGCGAGGTAGAAGCAGAGATTCATCGCCGCGCAGCAGACGCCGAATGGCACCAAAGTCCGCCAGTGGGCGCGGAGCAGCCTCGGAAGCGCGGGCACCTGGCGGCGCGTGGCCAGCAACAGAAGCAATGCCGATAACGCGATCCGAAGCGCAACCGTGCCCTCGGGGCCCAGCACGGGAAACAGGAACACCGCCATCGCGGCGCCGACCTGAATCGCCGTGATGGCCAGAATCACGAGCAGGGTCGGCGGCAGCGCGCTGAGCGCGCGCTCATGCGCCGGCTGCGGTGCGGTAAGCGTCATGTCGTCACCTCGACGGGCAGCCCGCCAGTGTCGCACGTCCAACCCCGAAACTGCTCGTTTTCGTGAGACGCGCCGTATCTGGAATAATCGCGCACATGGGAAGTGACCACCGGCCGGATGGGCGGGGTCAGTCAGGAGAGAAGAAATGCGATTAGGCGCACTCGTATCGCCGTTCGACGGCAGCAATCCGAGAGCGATTCCCGAGCAGGCGCGTGCGCTCGAGGGCGAGGGTTTCGATGCCATGTGGTCTGCCCACGCGATGGGGCGCGGATTCATGATGCCGGACCCGTTCGTCTCGCTGTCGGCGGCCGCGGCCGTCACGGAGAAGCTTGAACTCGGCACGGCGATATTGCAGCTCCCGCTATACAACCCGACCGACGTCGCCATCAAGAGCTACGCGCTGAGCCAGCTCTCTGGCGGGCGTTTTGTGCTTGGTGTCGGCGCGGGTTCGACAAAGCTCGACTACGAACTGAACGGCTTGCCGTACGGCGAGCGGTTCAAGGCCTTTGAGCAAGGCCTCGCGACGTTGCGCCAGAACTTCGCGTCGGGTGAGTGCAACGACGTGCCGTTCGCGCCCTGGGAGTCGGTTGCTGGCGGACCGCCGATCTACTTCGGCACATGGGGCAAGAATGTCACCCGCGCGGCCGAAGAGTTCGACGGCTGGATTGGCTCAGGCCACTATCGCACAGTCGAGGAAGTCATCGCCGCGCACGATCAGTACCGCGCCGCCGGTGGCAAGCGGGCCATGGTGTCGACCCTGCAGATCCATGGCGATACCGATCTCGGCGAGATGAAGGAGCGCCTCGGGCGCTATCGTGATGCCGGCCTCGACGACGCCGTTGTCATGATCATGCCAGGTGGGCCTTCTATCGCCGACGTGCGCAAACTGCTGTAACCCCGGCGGTCTGGGCGGTCTGGCAGCGAACGTGCAGGCTTACCGATGACGATAGAGTTGCATTCGCTTGGACCGGGTATCGGCGCTGAAGCGCGCGGCGTAGACGCCTCCGCTGCGCTCGGTCCTAAGATGGTGGATGCGCTCGAAGCGGCGATGGATCGCTATGCGGTTCTGGTCCTGCGCGGGCAGCGTCTCACGGACGAGCAGCAGCTTCGTTTCACGCGCTACTTCGGCGACCTGCAGGAAGGGGCGAATACCACGGTCAGCCGCGGCGCGCTGCGACTGGATCCGGCGTTTGCCGATGTGTCGAACGTCGGTATCGACGGCGCGCTGATCGCGAGGGACAGCCGGCGCCGGATGGCTTCGCTCGGCAACCGCCTGTGGCATTCGGACGCGTCGTTCCGGGTTGTACCTGCGCGGTATTCGTTGCTGTCTGCGCGCTCGGTTCCGCCGGAAGGCGGCAACACCGAGTTTGCCGACATGCGCGCGGCCTACGCCGCGCTGCCCGAGCAGCAAAAAGCCGCGTTGAGCGACCTCGTCTGCGAACACTCGCAGCTCTACTCGCGTGCGCAGCTAGGCTTCACAGAGTTCACCGACGACGAGATCGAGGTGATGCGGCCGGTATTGCAACGGCTGATTCGGGAGCATCCGTCCACCGGTCAAAAATCGCTGTTTCTGTCCGCTCACATCGGTACGGTCGTCGGTTGGCTGCGCCCGGAAGCCATGGCCTTCATTCGCGATTTAATGGAACACGCGACGCAACGTGAGTTTGTTTACATTCACGCGTGGCAGCCAGACGATCTGGTCATCTGGGATAACCGGTGCACGATGCACCGGGTGCGCAGTTTCGACGACCTTACACACCGACGCGATATGCGCCGCACCACGACGCGCGGCGAGGGGCCGACGGTCTCGCAGTAGCCGATGCCTGCGCGTCGGCGTCACGCAGGAATATGGATCACCTCCGGCGTTACTTGCGCTCTTTGGGCTCGGTTGGGTAGCCCGCTTTGGACCAGGCACCAAAGCCGCCTTCCATGTGGCAAACGGGCGCCAGCCCCATCTCCTGTACCGCTCTGGCGGCGAGGGCGGAGCGGAGCCCTCCTGCGCAGAAGAACATGAACCGTTTACCTGACTGAAAGACGTCTTTCGCGTAGGGACTTGCCGGGTCGACCCAGAATTCCAGCATGCCGCGCGGCGCGTGCACGGCGCCCGGGATCGCGCCCTCGCGCCAGAGCTCGCGAATGTCGCGGATATCGACGAACACCACGTTTTCGTCTTCCAGATGTGCTTTTGCGTCGTCGATGGTCCAGGTTTCGATCAGTTCCTCGGCTTCGGCGCAGAGTTGTTTGATGCCTTTGGTAATCATCTTCAGTCCATTCCTGCTGCAATTTTCATAAGGCCGGACTGGTCCGGCCGGCTGTTGACGTCAGTGTATCGGTTCGGTAGCACGGATTTGTTGCCCGATCGTGCGCAGGGCGGCGTTTTGTTCAGGCCTCGGGCACCAGCGAACGCAGCGCTTCACCCAACAGCCGGTATTCGTCGGTACGCAAACTCTGCTGGCGCCAGATGAGCCCCAGCTGGCGCGCCGCCGGTGACCGCATCGGAGATACGACGATGTTCGTGCCTTCCGTGATGCCGGCCTCGACGGCGAGTTTCGGGATCAGGGTTACCCCGATCCCGGATGCGACCATCTGCACCAGCGTGTGCAGGCTGCTGGCTTCGAACTGCACGCGCAACTGCTGGCGGCCGAGTGCGCAGATTTCGAGCGTGTGCCCGCGCAGACAATGGCCTTCCTCCAAGAGCATCAGTGGTTCACTGGAAAGCGAGGCGAGGCTGACGGTGTCGAGATCCGCATAGGGATGGTCAGCCGCGCACGCGAACAGGAATTCGTCCTCCATGACGATGTCGGTTGCGAAACCGCTGCTCGAATAAGGAAACGCGATCAGCGCTACGTCGATCGCACCCTTTCTCAGCCGGTCCAACAAGGGCTCTGTTTGTTCCTCGCGAAGGTAGAGCCGGAGTTCGGGGAAGCGCCTTGCGAGCGTTGGCAGCACTTTGGGCAGCAGAAACGGGCTGACCGTCGGGATCACGCCAAGGTGCAGATCTCCCCCGAGCGGCCTGCGTTCGGCGCGCGCCATGTCGACCAGGTCGTCGGCGTCGCGTAGCAGCACCGCCGCGCGCTCGGCCAGCCGGCGCCCGAGCGGAGTCATCAGAACTTGCCGGTTGGAGCGCTCGGCCACCGGCGCGCCGAGCAGGTTCTCCAACTCGCGGATGCCGGCACTCAAGGTCGACTGGGTCACGAAGCAGCGCTCGGCGGCCGCGCCAAAGTGCTCCATCTCAGCCAGCGTAACCAGGTATTGGAGCTGCTTCAGCGTGGGGCGATGTTGCATGCGGTTGTTCGAGCGAGAATATCGATTGATATAAACGATAATAATCGTTTTTATTGCTTGTTGTGGCGCGTTACGGTCTTCCCAACAGCATGGCCGTCTCGAGTACCGGCGCGAAATTCGCGCAGTGGATGGCCAGGGTTGTGACTCCGCGGAAGCGTTGTCTGCACCGCGGGTGCCTGACCACCAACCTCGAGGAAGACCGATGAGCGCATGCCCGTTTGCCCATGCACCCCAAACCCAGCCAGCCGGCGGTGGTACGACCAATCGCGACTGGTGGCCGAACAAGCTCAGGCTGAACATCCTTCACCAGCATTCACTGGCGGCCAATCCGCTGGGTGCTGACTTCGACTATGCGGCCGCGTTTGAAAGCCTGGATCTGGCCGCCGTCAAACGCGATATCACGGCGTTGATGACCGTTTCGCAAGACTGGTGGCCGGCCGACTACGGTCACTACGGCCCTTTGTTCATCCGGATGGCCTGGCACAGCGCCGGTACCTACAGAACCGCCGACGGCCGCGGCGGCGCGGGCACCGGTACTCAGCGTTTTGCGCCGCTCAACAGCTGGCCCGACAACGGGAACCTCGACAAGGCGCGCATGCTGCTCTGGCCCGTCAAGCAGAAATACGGACGCAACATCTCGTGGGCCGACCTGATGATCCTGGCCGGTAACTGCGCGCTTGAGTCGATGGGTTTCAAGACCTTTGGGTTCGCCGGCGGGCGGGAAGACGTGTGGGGTCCGGAAGAGGATATCTACTGGGGTGCAGAGCAAACCTGGCTCGGTGACGCCCGTTACTCGGGTGACCGGGATCTGGAGCGTCCACTCGCAGCGGTGCAGATGGGTCTCATCTATGTGAATCCCGAAGGCCCGAATGGCTGTCCGGACCCGGTCGCATCCGGCCGGGACATTCGCGAGACATTTGCCCGCATGGCCATGAACGACGAAGAGACCGTCGCACTGGTCGCCGGCGGCCATACATTTGGCAAAGCCCATGGCGCGGGTGACCCGGCACTCGTAGGGCCCGAACCGGAAAGTGCGCCTATCGAGCAGATGGGCCTTGGTTGGCAGAACGAGTTCGGGACCGGCAAGGGGGTCCACACGACGACGAGCGGTATCGAAGGTGCGTGGACGACCCATCCAACCCAATGGGACAACGGCTATTTCGACGTGCTGTTCGGTTACGACTGGGAACTCACCAAGAGCCCGGCCGGCGCCCACCAGTGGGTGCCGAAGAACGGCGCGCTCGCAGACGCCGTACCCGATGCGCACGATCCGTCGCGCAGACATGCGCCGATCATGACGACGGCTGACATGGCGTTGCGCATGGATCCCGCGTACGAGGCGATCGCGCGGAAGTTCCATGCCGACCCGGACGCGTTCGCTGATGCGTTCGCCCGGGCGTGGTTCAAGCTGACCCATCGCGATATGGGCCCGCGCGAGCGCTATCTGGGCGCGGAGGCGCCGAGCGAAGAGCTGATCTGGCAAGACCCGGTACCGCCCGTGACGCACGAACTGGTCGATGAGGCAGACGTCAGCCATCTGAAGGCGCAAATTCTGGCGAGCGGGTTGCCTATCGCGCAGCTGGTCGCTGTCGCGTGGGCATCGGCTTCGACATTCCGGGGTTCCGACATGCGCGGTGGCGCCAATGGCGCTCGCCTCCGGCTGGCGCCTCAAAAGGATTGGGAGGTCAATGAGCCGACCTCGTTGGCCGCTGTGCTGGGCACGCTGGCGAAAATACAGCGCGACTTCGACGCTTCGCGGACAGATGGTAGACGTGTATCGATGGCGGATCTCATCGTGCTCGCCGGCGTGGCCGCAATCGAGCAGGCGGCGCGCGCCGGCGGTCACGACGTCGGCGTCCCGTTCACGCCAGGCCGAACCGATGCGTTCGCGGAGCAGACCGACGTACAGTCGATCGGTGTTCTGGAGCCGGTCGCGGATGGTTTTCGCAACTTTCAGACGAATCGATTCGCCGTGTCACCCGAAGAACTGTTGGTCGACCGCGCGCAGCTTCTGACCCTCTCCGCACCGGAGATGACGGCCCTGGTTGGCGGCATGCGGGCGCTCGGCGTGAATGTGGGTGAGTCGCGGCATGGTGTCTTCACCGACCGTCCCGGCACGCTCAGCAATGACTTCTTCGTCAATCTGCTGGACATGGGTACGACATGGCGCAGCGTTTCGAACACCGACGATCTATTCGAAGGCCGCGACCGCCGGACAGGCGAACCGAAGTGGACCGGCACACGGGTCGACCTGATCTTCGCGTCGAACTCCGAGCTTCGGGCACTGGCGGAGGTTTACGCCGCCGCCGACGGTGAGCCGCAGCTGGTACATGATTTCGTCGCCGCGTGGGACAAAGTCATGAATCTGGACCGGTTCGATCTGGCCTGAAGGCCTGATCAGGGCCCGGGCGTGTACCGAAGCGATGAGTCGCAAGAAGGCGGGCCGCAAGGCCCGCCCCGGTTCAGGCGCGGGGGCCAATCCCGTCGAACAGGCTCCGAATGACGGCTTCAGCCGCTTCCGAGTCCGTGAACAGTCCATTGCCGACCATCCACCACGCGGCGGCTACCTGCGCGTCCAGCGACGATACAACCCACGCCGCAGGCACCGCCGCGTCTATCGAGCCTTCCGCTTTGGCTTCCTCGACGAGCGTTACGAGCTGCGTCAGCTGGCGGTCGTAGATCGCGCGAATGTCCTCGTCGTCTTCTGCGTAGCTCCAGAGCGACAGCAGAAAATGGAACTGCCGTGCGAGCGGCATGATCAGCTGGATCACCGCCTCCAGCGCGCGTCGGCCGCGCAAGCCGGCGTCCGCGACGGGTGCCAGGTCGGCATCGGTACGTCGCAGGCATTCGCGAGCCAGCTCGCGCACCAGCGCAGTCCGGCTCGGAAAGTGCCGGTAGAGCGTGGCCCGTCCAACGCCTGCCAGATTGGCGACATCTGTCATCGATGCGGCCGGGTTGCGCGCCAGCATCGTGAGCCCTGCATCCAGCAGCGAATCTCGCGAGCGGCGCGCGCGGGCGTCAGCTTCATTCATATGTGAGACATACTTGTATCATAAATAGAGCTGTCTTATGATACACGAATGTCTTATAAACCCGTTCCGCCGTCTCGTTGGCGCCCGCCCGGTCAAGGTGTTGATCAGGCGCATGGCGCGACGGATGCGTCGCAAACGGTGCGTCCACCCGACCCTGCTGCGGTCCGATCGGGGCCGCTGGCGACTGCCGGCAAGTGGCGCTTCAAAGCGCTCGGCGGACTGCTGCTCATCTATGTGTCGGTCGTGACCGGGCTCTACACCCCCTGGGCCCTCGTCCTGCTCTGGTGGGCAGTGGGCGATCTGCAACGCGGTGAGACCTGGTTCCTGGAAACGGTGCGGCGGGATGCCAATCCGTGGGTTTACGCGCTGTTGCTCGGCAGCTGGTTGGTTCTGGGCGTGTTGATGATAGGCCTCGATTTCGCGGTGTTTGAGCTACCCGCGAGCGGTCTTGGATATTTTGAGGAGTGACTCGTGGACCTGCTGGCTGAACTCGAAACTGTCGCTATCCAGCCGTTTGGCGATGCCCGTGCATTTCCGTTCGGGGCGTATCGCGATGCCGAGGTGTTTGACCTGGAGATGATGCGCGTCTTCCTGAACGACTGGGTTTTCGCATGCACGGCAAAGGAGCTGCACGCACCGGGCGCCTACTACGCGTTCCGTCTGGGCGGAGAGCCGGTGGTGGTGCTGCGCGGCAAGGATGGCGAGTTGAGGGCGTTATCGAACGTTTGCCGGCATCGCGGCACGCAGTTGTTGGACGACGGTTTCGGGCAGGTCGAGCGGCTGATCATTTGCCCGTACCATGCCTGGGCCTACGATGATGCGGGCGCATTCCGCGCGGCGCCGTTTGCGAAACAGATCAAAGTTGAGCCATCGGCGCACGGCTTGACTCGCTTCGCCGTCGAACAGTGGATGGGCCTCGTGTTCGTGCACCTCGGCTCCGCGCCGCCGCCGTTCGGCGCACGGGTCGCCGGTATGGAGCCATACCTTGAACTGTTTGCGCCCGGCCGGTTTCAGGCCGCCTCCTCGGGCCCGATCGAACTCTGGCAGACGAACTGGAAGCTGGCGCTGGAGAACGCACTTGAAACCTACCACCTGTTCGCTGTTCACGCCGAGACCCTCGAGCCGGTTACACCGACGCGCCAGGCCTACTACGTCGCCGGCCATTCCGAATGGTCGTTGACAGGCGGCCGTACCGAACCAGATAGCCACTGGCTTGGCCGGCTGTGGCAGCAGGACTACCCGGATATCTACAACCACTATCTGTTGATGGTGTTGCCGCCGTCGTTTGTCGGCATCCTGTCGTACGATTCGCTCGCCTGGTTATCCGTGCACCCGGTCGATGCTGGAACGACGGTGATCCGGTCCGGGTCTGTGGGTGAGCATGCGGACGAGCTGGACGACGAAGGCCAGCGCGCGTTTACAGCGTCGTTTTTCGCTGAAGACCGCGCGATCTGCGAACGCGTACAGCGGAGCATGGGTGCGCGCAAGGCCAGTGGCGGGCGCCTTGTGGATCTGGAGCGGGTCGTGGTCGACTTTCACCAGTACCTCGCCACCCGCCTGTTCGATGCGCCGACAACGGCTTTGCACAGGAGCGCCGACGGCGCTCGCTTCCTGGAAGCTCCGCCTTGAGTCGTCAACGACTGGCGACCAGCGCCGCACAGATGGAGTAGGTTTGGCATATCAGGCAGAACGTCTACAAGGGCTGAGACCGCCATGATCACGCTTCACCATCTTGAGTATTCGCAGTCGTTTCGGATTTTATGGTTGCTCGAAGAACTCGATGCCGACTACGAGCTGAAGCTCTACGAACGCGATCCGCAAACGCTGCTCGCGCCCGCCGCATACAAAGCTTTGTCGCCCACCGGCGCCGCGCCTGTGATCGCTGATGACGATCTGGTGCTGGCGGAGAGCAGCGCTATCGTCGACTACATCCTCGACCAGTATCCCGAAGGTACGCTGCGTCCGCCGGTCGGGCATCCGGACCGCACGCGCTATCTGTTCTGGTTGCACGCCGCTCAAGGGTCGATGATGCCGATTCTGTTGATGGACAGCGTGTTCAGGATTATCGAGGCACGTGTCCCATTCATCATTCGCGCCCTTATTCGAACCGTCCTGCGCAGAGCGACCGACGGGTTCTGCCGTCCCCGGCTCGATCTGCTGCTCGAAAAGGCGGAACACGATCTCGCTTCGGCGCCCTGGTTTGGCGGTGCAGAGTTGACGGCGGCTGACATCGTGCTCTGCTACCCCATGGAAGGGGCGCGCCAGCGTGGCTATCTGACCGCCGCACATCCGCATTGCCACGCGTGGCTCGAAAGACTCGAAGCTCAGCCTGGCTTCATGCGCGCCAAAGCGCGTGACGGTCGGCCGGGCATTGTGCTGCCGCTTTAGCCGCCCGTTGCGGGTGAGGCCGCTGGCGCCCCTCGATCGCCAAGCCCGCGAGAGCGATACGGCCTCGTACCGGTACGGTCTGCGCGACCCGGTGCACCGCCTTCATGCACGGCGAAACAGGTCCACGGCCGCGTGCGCCTTCCGGCTGCCAGGGAAAACGTGGTCTTCAAGGGTGCCTTCGCCGATCCCCATGCGATTAAGCAAGGCCCCTTTGAAGAGGCTCTCGTAGGCGTTCGCAGGCTGTACGTCCCGGCCTTCGTACAGCGCATTGGCAGCCAGTCCCGGCCATTGGCCGACAACCCGACCACCGTTTACCGCGCCTCCTGCGACGAACGCGATACCGCCAACGCCATGGTCGGTGCCACGACTACCATTCTCCGCGGCGGTGCGCCCGAACTCGGAGACGACGATCACCGTGGTCTGCTGCCAGGCTTCAGCGAGCCCGGATTTCAAAGTCAGGAGGCTGTCGGCAAGTTGATTGAATAACGTCGCGAGACGCCTTTCCTGTGCGAAATGCGTGTCCCAGCCGCGTGACTCCATGACCGCGATCCGCGGTCCGTCAGCTTGCGACAAGAGCTTTGCCGCGGCCCGTGCGGACTTCTGGAGTGCCTGTTTGCGTGGATTGCCGTTCGCCATCATGCCGCCGCTATCAGCGACTTGATTGCCACGTGCATCCGACAGCGTCCGCGCAAACAGCGTGTCGTCGCTATACATGTATGCCAGGCGTTTCATGAAATCCTCGTCGACCGGCGGCAACGGGCTCTCCGCCCACGTGTCCACCGGGGCTTCCCCCTGCAGGACGAGCGGTACGGCAGGCCCGAGTGCCAGCCCCAGTCGCCGATCGGGCGCCAGGAATGGGACCAACCCCCCGGTGTGCCACC
>JBCCEJ010000036.1:0-54672 GCA_039030335.1 Pseudomonadota bacterium
CGGGCGCCCTCAGTCATGAGGGCGCGAACGGCAGACGCGCGCAGAGCACTACACCGCAGCCGCGCCCAGCGCTATCAACAGCAAAATGCTGACCGCAGCGGTTAACACGGTCCGCATAGTCCGGTACCACGGCGGCACGAGACCATCGCGAACGGCGCCGAGATCCCACGCAAATACCAAAATGAACCCGACGATAAGCGTTGGCAGGGCCACGACGAGCGGTACCAGCGTTGCCGCCCAGCCCATCAGAGCCGGGATCACGCTCTGCGCGAAGCGAATGCCACTCGGCGACGGGCGCAGCGTCAGACTAACGCCCCAATGAATGGCACCCATGAACGACAGGATGACGGCGCCGTAGGCGACCAGCGCGTTCGCGATGGCATCGAACCCGGCTGGATCCGCAAACCAGAGACCCACGGCACCGGCCGCAAAGGGAATCAGGCCGCCGCCTGCAAGCGCCGCCGCGCTCGCCGGTACGCGCTGGTCGTCACCCGCGCGATTCTCGAGCTGCGACATCGTCACTCTCTCTTTGCTTCAGTAACTCGTGCCCCAATGGACGACAGGAAGCAGTATCGCCTTCAAATCGTGAAAGCGCTGTGAACCCGCGCGCCTTATGATTTGGGTTTCGCGTTGTCGGGATCGTAGAGAGGCTTGTAACCAACCGCCGCAACGCTCATCGGATAGTGCTCGTGGAAATATTCGAGCACGAGTTGACGACCTTCCTGGCAGTACTCTACAGGCAGGTAGGCAAGCGCAATGTTCTTACCGACAGTCGGGCCAAACGCAATGCTGGTCACAAACGAGCGGCGGCCGTCAGAATCGATCAGAACCTGCCTTGATTCGGCGTCCAGAATCGGCCAGCTCCCGACCGGATAGCGCGCTACGCCGTGCGCGTCGCGGTTGTCCGTCATCGTCAGGGTGCAGAGGTAGGCACTTTGCTGCGGACGTTCGCGAACGGCAAGGTAGGCGGCTTTGCCATGAAAGTCAGCAGCCTTGACTTTAGGGCGATGCAGTCCGGCTTCGATCAGGTTGTACTCGGTCAACAAGTCGGCGTTTTGCAGACGAAGACTTTTTTCGAGGCGTCTGCTGTTCGCATAAGTCTCGACTCCGACTGGCGTGACGCCCTGCGCGTGCAGAGCGTCCCAAACGGCGAGGCCGTCTTCGTATCGGCAATGTAGTTCCCAGCCTTGCTCGCCGACGTAGGAAATACGAAAGGCCGAGACCGTTACCCCGTCGACATCGATATCGCGGACGGCGACGAACGGAAAGTTCTCGTGCGTGAGCGCGTCGGGATCGGCGACCACGGCCTGCAGCGTCGCGCGGGCGTTGGGGCCCCACAGGCCGATACACACATAGTCCTCCGTCCGGTCTGCCACCTCCGCGTCGAAGCCTTTGTCTTCGGCCACACGGCGCATCCAGACGAAATCACGATGCCCGGTGTCGCCGCCGTCCATGACCCGATAATGCTGCTCCGCCAGGCGCACCACGGTGAGGTCAGCGCGAATGCCGGCTGCGTGGTCGAGGAAATGCGTGTAGATGCCCTTGCCGACGGGCGTATCCCCCCCAACCTTGGCAACGCACAGGTACTCCATCAGAGCTTCGGCATCCGGTCCGGTCACGTCGATGATCGCAAAGTGCGACAGGTTGACCATGCCGACGTTGGCTGACATCTCCAGGTGCTCAGCGTTGGAGACCCGCCAGAAGTGCCGGTTGTCCCATTCCGACTCGCGTACGGGCACCTGGTTGGCGTACTTTTCCAGCAAATGTTCATTACTCGCGTAGCCGTGCGCCCGCTCCCAACCGGCCGCTTCCATAAAGTAGCCGCCGAGCGCCTGCTCGCGCTCCCAGAACGGGCTCTTTCGAACGCCGCGCGCGGCGGTATAAGGCTCCCGGTTATGCACCGGCGGATTGTAGATCTTGAATGCCGTCTCATAGCAGCGAGCCTCGATGTACTCCTCGGTACGCTGAAACGGGTAGTAGCGTGAAATATCGATACCGTGCACATCGAGTTCGGTGCGGCCATCCGTCATCCAGTCGGCCAGCACTTTACCGGTGCCCGGGCCGTCCTTGACCCACACAGACTCGGCGTACCACAGACCACGCACGTCGGGCGACTCACCTATGGATGGGCCGCCGTCGGCCGTCACCTGCAGCAATCCGTTGAAAGAACGTTTTTCGTCGTAACCGAGTTCAGCGAGTATCGGCGTCAGCTCGATCGCCCGTTCCATCGCCTCGACCACCTGGTCGAGTTCAAGGTCACGCTGCGACGGCGACAGCCGCGCTTCATGCTTCTCCTGCAAGTCGCGCGGGTGCACCAGGCGCGGGTCACGTTCCTCGTAGTAGCCCCACTCGATCTGACCGCCCTCGGGTGTCGTCGGGTCGCCCGTGTCGCGCAGATAGGCTGAGTTGCCCTGGTCGCGCAGCAGCGGGTAACCGATGTCTTTGCCGGTACCGGCAAACTCGGTGTACGGGCCAAAAAAAGTTAACGGATGGTCAACAGGCATGATCGGCAGATCCTCGCCTGCCATGCCGGCGATGATGCGCCCCCACAGGCCAGCACATACCACTACTGCGTCGGTCGCGATGTAGCCGCGCTCGGTCTCCACGCCCTTGATTTTACCGTTGCGAATGTCGAGGCCCGTCGCCGCGCAGTTCGCAAACGCCTGGAAGTGACCGGTCTTCTCGGCCATCTCGACCAGTTCGCCGACGACCGTTTGGGAGCGCGGCGTGACCAATCCAGCATCCGGGTCCCACAGTGCGCCCTGGATGACCTCTTCTTCGAGTAGCGGGAATTTCTCCTTGGCCTCGGCCGCGCTGATGAGACACGCATTCGTACCGAATGCCTTGCCCGAGCCGACCTTGCGTTTGAGCTCCTCCATACGCTCATCGTCGCCGACACGTGCGACTTCCAGACCACCAACCTTCGCGTAGTGTCCGAGCTTCTCGTAGAAGTCAATGCTGTACATCGTCGTGTAGCAGGTCAGGTGGTCGTGCGCGGTGGCGTAGCAGAAATCCGACGCGTGCGCCGTGGAACCCACATCGGTTGGGATCGACGACTTGTCGAGGCCAACGATGTCCTGCCAGCCGCGCTCGAGCAGGTGATGCGCCACGCTGGCGCCGACAATACCGCCCTGGCCAATGATCACGACCCTGGCGTTGCTTGGAAATTCAGCCATCGATTCGGTACTCCGGATGTAGAGCAAGGACGCCCTGAAGGCACCGGAACACGGCGCCAGAACGCAATCGAGGCCGGGATTCTATGCTGTCAGCGCGTTACCAGACATGCGCACAAGCGACGCTTTCTGGCACACCGGTCTTGCTCTGGCGACTTCACCTGCGGCGTTGCCCCGGCCGGGCACCTGCACGGCTTTGCCCAATTGCAGATCCAGCCAGGCGTACGTGCTCCGGCCCCCTTCAGCACTCAAACCGGGCTCCTGCAGCGCTCCTGCTAAAGCCACGGGGATGGGGTCGCAACTCGCTGCGCACGGATGCGCAGCAGCACGTTCCCCGCCGTCTTCAGGCGCCGGTCGAACCCATTCCCTAGCGCCCCCGGGCCATTGGCATGCTGACTCCGAACGGCTCCGGCACCTTTCCGATCGGGACGTCGATGAGCGTCGGGCCGGTGCGCTGAAACGCCTCCTCGAGCGCGCGCTGCAACGCAGCCGGACTGTCCGCACGCACACCAGCCACGTCGAAACTCTCGGCGAGTTTGACGAAATCCGGATTCTTGAGACCCGTCGCGATCACGCGCCCGCCGTGCAGGTCTTCCTGCATGCGTCTGACATTCCCATATGCACCATCGTTGAACACGACGGCAACGGCGTTGATGCCGTGCTGGGCTGCGCTCGACAATTCCTGCACGTTGAACATGAAGCCGCCGTCACCGCTCACTGACAAGACCGGGCGGTCGGGCATCGCGACCTTTGCGCCGAGCGCGGTCGGATAACCTGAACCGAGCGTGCCCTGGTACCCCGATGCAATGAAAGTGCGCGGTTCGTAAACGGGCAGCATGCTCCGCGCGACGTAGCTCACCTGGGTCAGCTCATCGCAGTAGATGCCGTCGTCGGGTAGCGCCGCGCGGATCGCCTTGATGAATGCCACCTGCGGAGCGAGCTTTTGTTCGATCTCCGCGCGCACCGCCTGATTGAGTGCCGTGAGTTCAGCCTCCCGGGACTCCCGCTTACGGTTCGTGCTTTCCAATGCGTCGGCGAGCGCCGTCAGCGCGTCCGCAGCGTCTGCCACAAGGCCCACGTCAGGCGTGCTGATCCGGTGCATCTGCGTAGGGTTCAGATCGATACGCACAACCTTGATGTCGTCATCGACCCCCCAAACCTGCCGGTACTGCTGGAAGCGGGTCCCGACGGCCAGCACGACGTCGACGTCTTTCCACAGCCGATGACCCATCGGCTGTGGCTGCGACAGATAGTGCGCGTCGCTGACGACCCCACGGCCGAGCCGGCCCGTGACCACCGGTGCCTGCAGCATTTGTGCGACGCGCAGAACTTCGGCTGACGCGTCCAGCGCACCTCCGCCACAGACGATCATGGGATTGCGCGCGGCGCCCAGCAGCTTCGCCGCCGCGTCGATTCGATCGGTGTCAACGGGCGGCGTCGGCAACGGCGCCGCGCCGTCCAACAGCGATACCTCGGCCGTCTCGGCCAGCAAGTCCAGCGCCATCTCCACTTCGACCGGACCGCGCACGCCAGATAACAACGACTGGAACGCGGCGTTCACCGCCTGAGGGGCGCTGCTGGCGTGGCCGATGCGCATGGCGTCTTTGGTGAGGTGACTGACGAGACCCAACTGATCGGGAATTTCGTGCAACAACCCATAACCCTGGTCGATAGCCGGCGCCGGAATCTGACCAGTCAACGCGAGCACCGGAGAATTACACCCATAAGCGGTCGCGAGTGCTGCCGTTGTGTTGAGCAGACCCGGCCCGGGGACCACTGCGAATGTACCAACCCGACCGCTCGCCTGGGCGTATCCGAACGCCATATACGCAGTGCCCTGCTCGTGACGCGCATTCAGCACCCGAATGCTGTTGCTGTCGTCGTAGAGCGCATTGAACAGATGGTCGAGTTGAATTCCCGGTAGACCAAATACCGTGTCCACACCGTTGTTGATGAGGGACTTCACTACTGCCTGCCCGCCGGTCAGCCGTGCCATGTTGAATCTCCAGGTTCCATGTCAGATGAAGCACGACCGTGCCGTACTACTCGCGCGGCAATGTACACGGCCCCATCGGCGGCTGCCATGCCGGGACACAGCCGGTGGCGTACACGCAGAACCTCACGCACCGGATTGAGACGGTCGCCGGCGGCAGCCCGGCGGTGTTAAGTTGAACCATCTAGAGCGAGTGCGAGTTGTCACGATGGGGATAAAAGAACTGGCCGAGCAGGCGCAAACGGAAATTCGTTCAATAAGCGTCCAGGAAGCCCTCGCGGACGAAAGCGGCGCCCTGGTCTACGTCGACGTGCGCGATATCCGTGAGCTGGAACGGGATGGCACGATCGAAGGTGCGCACCACGCGCCGCGCGGCATGATCGAGTTCTGGTTCGATCCCGACAGTCCCTACTTTCGGGACGTCTACGGAGATCCGGACAAAACCTACGTGCTGTTCTGCAACGCCGAGTGGCGCTCGGCGCTTTCAGCGAAATCACTGCAGGATATGGGGATCGGAAACGTCGCCCAGCTCTTCGGGGGACTGCCGGCATGGCGGGAAGCGGGCGGCGGGGTCAGGGAGAAGCCGCGCAAGAGCTGACCGCGTGTCGGCGCTGCCAGTGCGTTCTATCCAGATGCGGGCGGCCGACGCGAAGGTTGCAGACCAGCGCCTACCCGTCGACGGCGTGCCCGACGATCTTGAACACCGCCGCGGGCTGCGACAGCCCCTTCAACGTCAGATCAGGGCCCGGTTGGATCTCGAACTGTCCTTCCACATCGAGAAAGGTGCGCCGGCTCACCAAAATCTCGCCATTCGCCGCGTGGTCGCAGAGCCGTGACGCCAGGTTCACCGCATTGCCGTTCGCGGTGTAATCGAATCTTCCTTCGAATCCCACGATGCCGATCGTGGCAAATCCGGTCGCGACGCCGACGCCGAAACCAAGTCCGTAGCCCCGCCGGTTCCAACCAACCTGGAGGTCGGCAACGCCCGCGCGCATCGCGAGCGCAAGCGTGACCGCGGTGACTGCCGGTTCCGGGCACGGAACCGGGTCGTTGAAGAAGACCATGAGTCCGTCGCCGGCGCGATGATCGATCGTGCCCCCCGCCTCATCGACCAGACGGCCAAGGCTTTCGTGATAAGCCTGCAAAACGCCCATGACCTCCTCAGGCTCCATGGTCTCCGAGAAAGCGGAAAAGCCGCGCAGGTCACAAAACAATACGGCGATATCGCGCCGATGGCTCTGCAGTAAGGTCGATTCCTCATCCTCGGCAATCGCGGCCGCTACCGCTGGCGCGAGAAAGCGCCGTAGCCTGGCCAGCCGTTCGATCTGCCCAACCTGTGTAAACACCTGCTCCTGCAGGCTCGCGTTCAGTTCTTCCAGCTCGACGCCTTTGGCGGTCAATGCGTCGGACTGCGCCATGACCTGCTCATTCAGTTTCTGCAGCATGGCATTCTGGTTTACCAGCGCAGATGCGACCAACAACAGGTAGCCGGACATCTCGACTATCGGAACGTAGTGAATGTATAGCGAGCCTGCGACCACGATCAGGCCGAGCAGACCCACCAGCAACGGCCCTACGGTGCCGTGAATCATCCGATCGCGCCAAAGCCCGAACAACGCAACGAGCCCGAGCATCCACATCAAGACGGCCTGAACATGGGGGTTGAGCGCGCCGCCGCCGGTCAGGAGTTCGCCTACCGGGCGGCTGTAGCAAATGGTCATCGAGGCGGCGACGCCGAGATAGACGACCCAGCCAAATGGCGGCCCCGCTCTGGTGAAGCGTATGGATTCCGGTTGCGCCGCCATCAGTGCACACGCGCCGGGTACGGTGCAATCGTGCCGGGCAGCACTGACAGATTAGCTGTCGGCAGGGCACGCGCAGACGTTCGCCGCCGGCCAGCGAGGCTGACGGCCGTCCGACCGGCCCTCAGATGACCGACCGGAACACCGACGAACGCGAGTTCGCGGTACGGCCGGCAGGCATCGTCAGGCGCGCACGCGCACCGGAACTTCAGTCCATCCATGTACGAAATTCGAGAATGTGCGCTTCGGCTCGCCGGTCAGCTCAATCGACTTGAAGCGCGGCAAAATCTCTTCCCAGAGAATTTTAAGCTGTAGTTCGGCCAGCCGGTTGCCTACGCAACGGTGGATACCAAAGCCGAAAGACATGTGCTGGCGCGGCCGCGCGCGATCGGCGATGAATGCATTCGGATTCTCGATGGCGGTCTCATCGCGATTACCAGACAGGTACCACATGACGACTTTCTCGCCCGCCTTGATCGGCTGACCAGCGATCTCACCGTCTTCTTTCGCCGTGCGCCGCATGTGTGAGAGCGGTGTCTGCCACCGTACGACCTCGGGCACGAAGCTCTTGGCGATCAGCGCCGGGTCAGCACGCACCTTGGTCAGCTCATCCGGGAACAGGTTCGTGGCGACCACACTACCGGACATCGAGTTACGCGTCGTATCGTTGCCACCGACGATCAGCAAGATGAGGTTGCCGAGATACTCGTGCGGATCCATGTTCCGCGTCGCCGGTGCGTGCGCCATCATCGAGATGAGATCAGGCTGCGGCTCCACGTTGACACGCTCGTTCCAGAGCCGCGTGAAATACTCCAGGCACTTCATCAGCTCGGCCATGCGTTTTTCGTCGGTATCGATAGGCCCACCGCTGGTCAGATCCACCGTTGCCACATCCGACCACCAGGTCAGCAGACGGCGGTCTTCAATCGGAAAATCAAACAGTGTTGCAAGCATCAGGGTCGTGAGTTCGACCGAGACGTCGCTGACCCAGTCGAACTCTTCGTTGACCGGGAGACCGTCCAGCACGCGGCAGGTACGCTCCCGAATGGTCGCCTCCATCTTCGCGAGGTTCGCCGGCGCAACGATGGGACTCACGGCCTTGCGCTGCTCGTCGTGTTTTGGCGGATCCATCGTGATGAACATCGGCCGGCGGTACTCTTCCGGAAGATCGCGGATCGTGATCGAAGGTTCGGAAGAGAAGACCTGATGATTCGTGTCGACCGCCATGATGTCCTTGTAGCGGGTGACCGACCAGAATTCGCCGAACCGCTCGGTGCTCGCAAGGTGCACGGGACAGTCTTTGCGCAGACGGTCGAAGTAGTAGCCGATCGTGTCGTCCTGATGCAGACGCGGATCGCTGACGTCGATTTGTTCGAGTGGGATCGACCACGCTTCTTCGCGCGCATCAGCGGTTTGTTGTTCTAGTACTGCACTCACGGTTCGCTACCTCGGTCAGTGTTGGCTTTCCGGCATCCTCACGGTGAGCCCGTCCATGCTCTCAGAGACCTCGACCTGACAGGCAAGCCGAGAGTTATCACGCACCTCTGCGGCGAAGTCGAGCATGCTATCTTCCATGTCATTGCGCGCACCCGTTTGCTCCAGCCAGTCGGGCTCCACGAAAACGTGGCACGTCGCGCAGGCGCATTGACCGCCGCAATCCGCATCGATGCCGGGAATATTGTTGTTGAGCGCCGCCTGCATCAGGCTCATACCAACCGGCGCATCAACCACGTGCTCGGTGCCGTCGTATTCGATATAAGTGATCGAGGGCATAAACAGGCCGGCTGGACGCTCGTCTGGCGCGCCACACCGGATTCACACTTTCCGCAATTGCCGCAGTCTGATGACGGCGCGGGCCGGATGTCAATGCTGCGGAATGGGAGTTGTATCAACCCACCAAATCGACGCGTGAGAGTCAGATCGCGGCGCCCCAGGACCCCGTCGCATAGCTCACGTTGACGATGTCGAAAACCACCCCGTCCGGATCCCTGTACTTGTGCTCGGTATCTTCCGGGCTGGCGCCTTCGACGGGTGGAAGCTGCATGTGGTAGTGCCCACCGTTCGCCTCGGCGGCGTTAGCGGCTGCATCGAGGTCTTCGGCGACGAATCCAATGTGGTGCAGGCCGAAGAAGTCCTTGCCCCGCTCGTCACCTGCCATCTCGTCGCTCGGGAACCTGAGCAGCGCAAGGCTCACGGTGCCGTCCGTCAGCATGACGCCGATGTCACGGTTCCAGACTTCGCGCATGCCGAAGGTGTCCTGATAGAAGCGGGCCGCCGCATGCGGGTCGGAAGAGGTGATGGCGATGTGTCGCAACTTGCCCATGTGATTGCTCCGAAATCGTTTGCGTAGGAGTGCGGTGCCGAACCGGCGCTGCCGCCCGGTAAGGCCTGCTACATCTGCGGATCGTTACGGCAATTGACGATGAGTTCGGCAACTGACGCGTTGTTGGACAAGCCCATCACACAGACGACGAGGCTTGCGATATCGGCTGTCGAGATCATCACTTCCCGGGCCACGGTCTGAACGGCCGCCGTCATGTCGGTATCGACGTAACCGGGACATAGCGCGGTGCATCGGACGCCGTCTGACCAGCCGGCATGGCGGGTCGCGTGCGACACTGCGACAAGCGCAAACTTGCTGATCGAATAGCCGACACCGCTGCCGAACACCGCCTTGCCCGCCATGGACGCCACGTTGATGACGCGTCCGGAGCCGGACCGGCGCAGATGAGGCATAGCCTTCCTGGTCATTGATAGCGGTGCTTTGACATTGACCGCGAACAGACGGTCGAGGTCAACGTCGTTCTCATCGCAGAGATCTACACTCACCGAAATGCCGGCATTGTTAATGAGGCCGTCAACGCGACCGAATTGCTCGACCGTCGCGTCGATCCAGCGTTGGTGGGTGTCGTGCTCCAGCGCATCGTAGCGATGCACTGCGTAACGCGCCGGGTCCCAGCCCGCCGCCATCGGCTCGACAGACGGCAAGTTCCGTACGCCGAGACTAAGGCGGTAGCCAGCCTCGTACAGATGCTCCGAAACCGCCCGCCCGATACCCCGATTGGCGCCGGACACCAACACCACGCGATCTGAAAGCTCTGACATAAGCTCTGACATGGACATTCACCCGTGCAAGGAACTGGCGCTGGCGAGCACTCGTTCAGGGGTAGAGTACGACCGTTCGCACTTCGATGCTCCAGCGCGCCGGCGCATCATCCGGCGCCTTCGGATCCTGAAAAGCGGTGTGGAAGCTGAACGTGCTCGGCTGGCCAGGAATTTCCCCATCACCACGCTCGCCGTCCGACGTCGCGAAAATACCGGCTGAGTCCCACTGTTTAAGCAGCAGGGCCTCGTTGCGCGTCATCTCCGGATAACAAAACCAGCGATGCGTCGAGCCCGGCTTCGCGAAATAATTCTCGCCAACCCGATCGGCGTAGTGAATCTCGAATACGACCAGTTCATCGGGCCCCACACTTCGCGCATCACAAAGCGCCAGCGGATGAGTCTGTACCGGCTCCGGAGCGATGTTCCGCCAGACGTTGATGATTGCAAATCGGCCGGAACCGGCGGAGAAATCCTGCATGACGTCAGGCGGGATCAGGCTCTCTCCGTCGGGCAAGAACGGCTTCATGGTGTCGTTGGTGGTCGGGGGTCTCGCCAAATCACGCAGACGTTGGGGCGCGCTCGTCAGGGTGTAGTCGCCATGCACCATCCGGGCCGGCCCCTGCACATGTTGTCCACCATCGATACGGGTCTGCTCGTTCTTGCCCTGCGCGGAGCGCACGTTGTGATCAAACGCGTACACGTGAGCCGACCCCGTAGCCTCCTGCACGAGTTCGACGCAGTCTGGATAGTAGAGTTGCACGACATTCGCGTGACTGAAGTAGTCTGGCGTATCGGTGCCCAGGTCGCGCGCAACCAGTTCGAAACCATGGTCGTGCAAAGTACAGGCCGCGGCTCCGGTCAATTGCCGTGCATCGATAATCGGAGCCACGACCGGCTCGAGTTCAACACCTTCACGTACCGAATCGTTTCCATCGAGGTCACGGCGCGTCAGGACCTTGCCGTTGCGACGCAACGAAGACTCGGACGCCCGGCTCATATAGTTCAAGACGCCGTCGCGGGCGCCAGCGTGATTGGCGGCATCACTCTTCATCGACAGCATACGACCTCCTCGCGAACGGCATCGAGCGGGTCTATAGCGTGAAACAACGCAACCGCACAGGCAACAGGCCGCCCTGGCGCCTTGGTTCGGGGTGCACCGGGGCTCCCGCCTGTCATCTAGTCGGTCGCTTCCCCTGGTGGCACCAGCCCACGGCCGCCCGGCGCATTTCGTTCTTCCAGAAATTCGTCGACTTCCGAGTCGAGCGTCGCTCGCCGTGCCCGCCGCCCGGCGCTCTTACTGGCGGTATGCGCATGACCTTTTCGCAACAGTGCCGACCAGGCGAGCGGCCGGCGTCTACGCACATTGTCTGGCATTGCCCTGCTCCTCCAGTTCCAATCGGTAAAAGCGCGGGTTGGGCAGCCGTTTCAGCACGCGTCGTGCACGCCCTCCCCGATAGAGAAAAGATGGCCCCATACTGCTCGGCGTCATACAAAAACGCCGGGGTAGCCGCGTATAGAGCGATCGCGGCGGGCGGCTGTAGCGGATGTTCTTCAGAGCCACGCCGGTCTCGTAATCATGAAAATAGATATCGCGCATGCCAAGCTCGCATCGGATGAACCAGATCGAGGCCCACAGCATCGCCTCGTGCCACCATCTCAAGACGCCCGGGAAGTGACGATCGACGACCGTTTGGACAGCCGCTTCCCAGGGGTTCTGTGCCTGCCCGTTCGCGGGTAGAGCGTCGCGCACATCGCGCACCCAATCGCTCTGCACCTCTTCGATCAGCGCTTCATTGGTATCGAGGTCGAGATCGATCCGTGACCAGGCGAGCGTTTCGCGATAGCGCCGGTCGGCCGGCTTGGACACCGGGTGAATGTCGAAGTTGAAAAGACCGGCGAAGCCATTCCCCAGCCGTTCCAGGGCGCGTGTCTGGCTGGCCGTGAAGTTGAGCTGTAAAACCAGATTGAAACCTGGCCGGCTGGTCTGATACCAACCCTGCTCAGTGTGATGACCCCAGTGGTCCAACGCCAGCAGAAACGCCATCGAGCGTTCCAGCCCCCAGTTCAACAGGTGTTCGGGATCGACGCGCGCATGACCGCACCCGGAAAGCGCTTCTTTGACCGTGGGCTTGTTCAGCAGAGCTGCGAAACGGCCCTGCCTCGCTGCACGGGTCGTCAGGCCATCGACCGCGCGACCGTGCTCGGCCAACAGTCCCAGCGCGAAGCGGTCAGCAAAGTAGTGGAAATGCGTGCGCTCTTCGGGCAGGCACGCGACGATCTCGTCCAGTAGTTCTCTGTTCATTTCTGTAGTTCCTCGCGGCCGGGCGGAACTGCGGTCCAGCCCGGATGCAACTCGGCAACAGCGAAACGCATGTGCGATTCGCATTCGTGTTAACGGTGCGCGAATGCGTCATGCGAAACCTCCGGAGCACTGCAAAAAGTAGGGCCTTAACATGTTGTGAATCTCCCAGATAACAATTGCGCAATGGCGAGAATCTGACGCTTCGTGGCGAGAGCCGGCCGCGGCACGAGGGAGTCGGCACTCAGCGCCAGACTCAGGGCACAAAAAAACCCGGCGCGAAACCGCAACCGGGCTTTATTGCCGCCGTTTGGCGGCCGGTTCAGCAGGAAGCGATTACACTCGCTTTCCGCCGGGAAAACGAGTCAGCGTAAGTCGATGTTGTCGTTGTTTCCGTCAGGCACGCGTCGGCGCTCTCAATCAAGTTTGCGGTGCGGCCGCCGCATTCATCTGCCGCGATCCGTGCGTGGCGCATCGGATCGTGCACCACGTCGAATACTGGATTTCATGTGCGTCCCGCGAGTTGCATTGGCAGGCACTTTCGCCCGGGCAAGCTCAGCAGGGGGCGCGAAAGTTATAGCAGCGTGCCTGCGTTTGCAAGTGTGCGCTTCTCAATGCGCATCGAGCGTGCAGCAGGCTGGCAGGTCGATAACGTTAACACGGGGTCTGCAGATACCGCGCATTGAGGCGTTGTCTTCGCGACGATGCTGTTGTTACGATGAGGACATGAAGAAGAACCCGTCAAAGCTTCGCCAGGTCAGTCACGACGTCCACAGTCCGTGGGCGGCGTATTATTTTTTTTACTGACCCGGCGAGCTTGTCGACGGTGTTCGGGAGGCTTGCAAACGCTGCCTCCCGAGACAGGACTCGTGTTGCAGCCATCTGCCAACAACGAGGTCCGACATGCTCACCCCCGCCGCTCTCAAGCAACATTTACCTGTATCAGCGACGAGTCGCGTCTTCGTCGACGATGCGCGTTCGGTCATAGGTCGTATCATCGATGGAGCGGATCCCCGGCTGCTCGTCATCGTAGGTCCCTGCTCTATTCACGACGTACACGCGGCGCACGAATACGCAGGCCACCTGAAGCGCCTGCAGGAGACCGTCGCTCCGACGCTTTATCTGGTGATGCGCACCTACTTCGAGAAGCCGCGCACGACCGTTGGCTGGAGGGGATTGCTGGACGACCCGCGCCTGTCTGGACAAGGTGACCTGGAGCACGGCCTCACAACCGCGCGCGAACTGCTGCGCACCATAGTCGCGACCGGTCTGCCGTGCGCGACGGAGTCACTAGACCCGATGCTGGTGCCTTACCTGGATGACCTCGTTGCCTGGACTGCGATCGGCGCGCGGACGGCCGAGTCGCAGATACACCGTGCCATGGCCAGTCAGCTGCCGATGCCGGTCGGCATCAAGAACGGTACGGACGGCCGCGTCGTCACGGCTGTGGACGGCGTCGAGACGGCCGCCAGCGCCCAGCGTTACCTCGGCCTCGACGACTCCGGTTCACTGCGCTTGCACGAATCGACCGGTAACCCTCATGCGCACGTGGTATTGCGCGGAGGGCAATCCGGATCGAATTTCGATGCGGAGTCCGTCGCGAATTGCGCAGCCGCGCTCAAGGCGCGCAGTTTGCAAAGCGGGGTTATCGTCGATTGCAGTCACGCGAACTCCAACAAACAGCATGAGCGTCAGCTCATAGCGCTCGACGCAGTAGCGGCGCAACTTCGGCACGGCCAGTCGCCGGTTCGCGGCGTGATGCTGGAAAGCAATCTGTTCGAGGGCAATCAAAAAGTGAACGGTGGCCTCGCGCCACTGCGATACGGCGTATCGATCACAGACGCGTGCCTGGGGTGGGAGCAGACGGAGAGCGCGTTGCGCAGACTGCATCAACAACTCTCTGCCAACGGACTTGCATCCGGCGGCGGCGCCGCAGAACCGGATTCCGCGGCGGCGTGACCTGCACCCTGTCCGCTGCTCCGGTCAGTCGAAGAACAGCTCGTGAGCGCGCGCGGCCACGCTGACCGCGCGCGTGCTGCCATCTTCTTCGACAAGCAATGCAGTTTCGGCCAGATTAACCGTCGGACACACGTGCCGGGGAATCAGCAACACGACGTCACCGCGTGCCGGCTTCGTGTCCGGTTTTTCGGCACGCAGTGGCAGATGCTCTTCGCTCGGTACCATGGGCACCAGGTCCGGCCTGCCCAGTACGAACGCCACTGGATGACCCGCTTCGGCGGCAACCGATTTCGAGCCGGCGTCGCACGTCGCGATATCCGGCGCCGGGTGGCTGATGACACGGCTTAGTATCAGCGCCGCCGGCATCAGGTCCAGATCCGACAGATTGCTGTCCGACTGGAAGTCGTGAAACACCACGGTGCCTGGCGAGACGCGGTGACGCGTCGCGTTGCGCAACTCGGCGAATGGCTCGAATGCGAGCGCGTAGATGAATGTCAGCGTGCCGCTGGTGATGAGCTCCGGCGCCGTCATACCGGCTGCGTGCAAATGCTCGTAAAGCCCGACCAGCTCCGCGTAGATCGCGTGCGACGCGGCGCATCGTGCAGCCGGCGTTGCTTCGTGGATGTGGCCATCGTAGTAGTGAAGACCGCGCAGCCGTTCACCGGCCGCGCTGGCAACTGCGATCAGGCCCGCGCGGTCGTCCTTGGGCAATCCGGTCCGGTTCATACCCGAGTTGATATCGATGAACAATCCCAGTTCGGGCGGCGCGCTTTCCGCGTGCTGGGAAGACTCGGTCAAAACCGCGACTGAGGCTTCGGGAAACGCGCGGGCCAGCGCCCCAGCGCGGCGCAGCTGCGGGCCCTGATAGGCGTATGCCAGTAAGACGTCTACGCCGTCAAAACCTTGTTGCCGCGCGGTACTCAGCAAAACTTCGGCTTCGCGCGCCGTCGCACATTTGAACGCCCTGACGCCAGCCTGCAGCAGTTCCGCATAGATCTCGGGGATCTTCGTCGTCTTCAGATGGGGCCGCCATCTCGACATATCGCCCCCCAGATGCGCAGACATCCGGGCGATGTTCCGGCGCACCTGTCCCATGAATACGACCAATGCGGGGGACATGACGGTATCGACGATATCGCCATCCAGTCGATAGCTGTCGAGTTCGAGCGCGGCCAGACGCTCTTCGTTCAGATTCGATGCAAGCTCGGTCATGCAGACCTCCGGACGGACTGCGCGTCACAGCTGTAGCGATGAATGTGTGGCGGGCGTCAGCGACGCGCGCCGGCTGTCGCGCCCCGGTGTGCTAAGTTCCAGGCTTTCCACCCGACCCCCGGCAAACCATGTCGCTGACACTCTACAGTAACTACCTCAACTCAGCTGGCGAGCGCGTCCGGATCGCCCTGGCGCTCAAGGACATCGCCTACGAGTACGTGTCGGTGCGCGTGATCGGTTGGGAGGCCTACACCGAGATCAACCCGCAGCGTCTGATGCCGGCATTGCGCATCGATAACGAGACGGTGGTGCAGTCGACCGCCATACTCGAATACCTCGAGGAGCGATTCCCGGAACCGGCGCTCCTGCCAGCCGATCCGGTGGAGCGCGCGCGCGTGCGCGGCTTCGCGCAGCACATTACGAGCGAGATGCACGCGATCGATGTGATCCGGGTGCGACGGTTTCTCGGCAACGAACTCGGCGTGGACCAGGCCGGTCTCGCAAAGTGGCAGGCACACTGGTTCAAAACCGGCTTCAACGCACTCGAGACCATGTTGTCGCGGCGCCCGGTGCATACGCCCTGCTGTTTCAGCGAAACTCCGGGTTGGGCCGATCTGCACCTGATGCCGCAAGTACAAAAAGGCCTCACCCGCTTCGGCCTGGATCTGGAACCGTACCCGCACATCGCCGCCGTGTACGCAGCCTGCGTCGACCATCCTGCCTTCATCGCAGCCCGACCGGAACAACAGCCGGACTACCCCGGAGAGCTGATAGAGCCTCCGTTGTGAGGATTCGACGGTGGCTGCTACGCACCGGCCTGGCGATTGGCGTCGTGGCGTTGACCGTTACCGCCATCGTCACGCTCTGGCCGCCCGCAGACCTCCCAGGACCCGTCGCCGAGGGGATCGTCGACTGGCACGCGCATACGGCCGGGATCGGCGCCGGCGGATCCGGCATCGTGTTGTCGCCTGTTTTGCGCGACAGCTACAAATACCCGTTCTATCTCTCCGCTTTTCACGTGTCCGAGACCGAAATTCAAACCCACGGAGATGCGATCGTCGTCAAGCGCATATCGGAACTGGTCGGTGCGTCAAAGCGCGTATCCAAGGCGGTTGTGCTGGCCATGGACGGCGTGGTGGATCAGAGCGGCAAACTGGACCGTGCGCGTACTCAGGTTCTGATCCCGAACGAGTTCGTCCGGGAGACAACCCAAACCTACCCACACCTCCTCTACGGCGCCAGCGTGCACCCGAGGCGGCCTGATGCGCTGTCGCAATTGCGCCGGGCAAAGGCGGACGGTGCCGTCGTCGTCAAGTGGATCCCCGGGATCATGGATATAGACCCGGCTGACCCGGCGTACATCCCGTACTACCAAACGCTCCGGTGTCTCGGTTTGCCCCTCATCAGCCACACTGGAGACGAGCGGTCGTTCGGCCCGTCGGACGACCGCCTGGGCGATCCGCTACGGCTTGCGCTACCACTAGAACACGGCGTTACGGTAATCGCGGCGCACATGGCGGTGTCCGGGTCACGCGACGGTGAGCGCAATCTGCTGCGTGTCATCCGGCTCATGAAAACATACGAAAACCTGTTCGCCGACATATCGGCGATGACGCTGTTCAACCGCGGCGCACGCCTGCAGGAAAGCTTGATGCACCCAACCGTACGATCGCGGCTCATCTACGGCAGCGACTGGCCGCTGCAGTTCTTCCCCCTGGTATCGCCGTGGTACGAGTCACTACGGTTATCATTGGCTGATATCCAGGCTGTCAGCCAGATCGAGAATCCGTGGGATCGCGACGTCGCGATCAAACAAGCCCTCGGAGTAGACGCTGAGGTGTTCGCGCGCTCCCCGCTCGCCTTTGCGGAGCAACGCAGACGCTGCGGCTGATCCGCGGCCGCCGTTCAAAGCACCCGTATGGAGACGTCGGCCGGACCCGCTGGCGGCAATCTGACCACGGCATACGAAGCTCCGCGGCCGACCTTATCCGTCGGCGAGCCGCTGAATACGGCGGCGGTATTACCCGCGTGCACCTCCATCGCCGCGTGGTGATGACCAAGCGCCAGATAGTCGAAAGGGCTCTCGGCAATAGCGCGCTCGGGCACTGGCGAGGACCGGTAATTGTCTTCACCCTCGGGCACATAGATGCCGTGCGCGAGCCCGATATACCAGCGGCAGTCGGGCGGCTTGGGCGGAGCGCCGCCGAGAGGCGCGTATTCGATCGAGTGGTCGACCATACCCCGCCCCCAAAGCGTTACTCCGAGCTTCGTCACGGTGCGCAATTCACCATTCGGCTCGCTCAGCATCTCAACATTTGACAGCCGGTCGAAGTCAAACCGTCTGAACACGCCGTCGGGCGCCATGCAATCATGGTTACCCGGGATCAGCGCGACCGGCAGCGCCACGGATTCGATCTGCTCCATCGCAAAGGCTACCGTCGAATCGGGAATTCGATTGGAATCGAACAGGTCGCCTGCGATCAGCACGATGTCCGGTTCGACCTCACGAGCCTTTGCCAGCACGGCCGTGAAGCCGGCGCGCAATGCCTCCGCATGGCGTGCCTCATCGTCCAGGTGAATGTCCGAACAATGAAATATGTTGAGCGGCTTACCGTCGTCGTCAGCCACGTTCAGCCGCCGTGTGCGCGAAGGAAAGGCTCGATGGCGGCAAGGAAGCCGGTGGTATTTTGCGAATGCACGTTATGACCGCAGTCGGGCACCGTCACCAGCTCTCCAGCCGGAAGTGCGGCTACAAACCGCGCCGCAGCATCAGGTTCCAGCACGTTGGAGTTTTCTCCGCGCACGACGAGCACTGGCATGGACAGCTCGCCGACCGAAGTCAGAGTCAATGCGTCGCTCCGCATCATTTTCGTGAGGCCGAGTTTGCGCGGCAGCCGGTCACACTTGCTGATGTACTTGCCATCGGCGCGCTGAAACAAGTTATAGCGCACGGTACGTTCGATATGTTCCCGACTCCGGTACGGATCGTAGCGCCGGACGTTCTCCACGAACGCGTCCAGGTCTTCGAACTCTTCATTTTGCGCGACGAAGCTCGCGATCGCGCGGCCGCCGCGCTCAGATACTTCCGGGCCGATGTCAACGACGGCGAGAGCCCGCGCGAGATTTGGATGCGCCTGGGCTGCCAGCAGCGTATTTCGCCCGCCCATCGAATGACCCATGACCAGCGGTCGGTCCAGTTCCAAGACGTCGATCAGAGCCGCGAGATCGGCGGCCATATCCTCATTGCCGTAGTGCGCGCTGCGCACCCACTCGCTGTCGCCGTGACCTCTCTGATCCGGTGCGATCACCCGGAAACGCCGCGCCAGACTGAGACTCACGAGATCCCACGAGTGAGCGGACTGATGCCCGCCGTGCAAACAGACCACCGTCGGCGCGTCCTCCGGTCCCCACTCGAGCACATTGAAACGCAGGTGCCGCGCAACGACGTTCCGCGCGACGTAACGGATGCCGGGATCATGCGGGACTTCGAGATCCCGGGCGCTCGCGATCAGGCTCTGGAATTCGTCGGTGCTGGTCATGTCCAGCGGACGGACGTCGGTAGAAAAGCGGTTCAGGTGCACCTGCGGCACGCTCCATCAGGATTGCGTAGATGTCGGGGCACGAGAGCCTAACAGGCTGCCGGACCGGATCAAATTCGCGCGCCGATGTTCCGCTTCGATCTGTCAGCCAGAACAAAGCGGCCCGTCTATACGCATTGGCACTTTCCTTATACTCATTTGCATTCGTATCGATCGCGGAGAGCGCCGCCATGCACGTCGGATACTCAGCCATCTTCCAGAACCCTGAAGACGCCCTGCCCGACCGCGAGGTCTATCGCAATGAGCTGCGGCTCGCCGAACTGGCTGAGCCGCTCGGCTTCGACTCGGTGTGGTCGGTGGAACATCATTTCACCGACTACACGATGTGCCCCGACGTCGCGCAGTTCCTGAGCTATATGGCCGGCAAGACCACCCGGGTCAAACTCGGGTCGATGGTGATGGTGCTGCCATGGCACGACCCCATGCGCGTTGCCGAGCAGGTTTCGCTGCTCGACCATTTATCGGATGGCCGCATGGTCCTCGGACTTGGGCGCGGGCTTGGCAAAGTCGAGTTCGAAGGGTTTCGGATCGACATGAACGAATCCCGCTCACGCTTCGTGGAGTACGCGGAAATGGTGCTCGAAGGGCTCGAGCGAGGTTACTGCGAGTACTCGGGTCAGCACATCGAACAGCCGCGCCGCGATATCCGCCCGGCCCCGTTCAAAACGTTTCGCGGACGCACCTACGC
This sequence comes from Pseudomonadota bacterium, assembly GCA_039030335.1. Lineage (GTDB taxonomy): Bacteria > Pseudomonadota > Gammaproteobacteria > HK1 > HK1 > JBCCEJ01. The sequence goes on from JBCCEJ010000036.1 coordinate 19,831, forward strand.
GGCTGCCGTGTCGCCCGAGTCTTCGCGAATTATGGCGAAGCTCGGCGTCGGACTTCTGATCGTGCCGCAAAAACCCTGGGAGGACGTCAAACGTGAACTGGAGACCTACCGGGAAATCTATCGCGACGAAAACGGCGAAGAACCGCCCGCCCCTCTGGTGGCTGGCTGGACCATGGTCGACCGCGACGCAGAGCTCGCGAGAGAAAAAGCCTACGGCTACATCGGTAAGTACTACGAGACCGTGCTGAAGCACTACCAGTTCTCGCAGGACCACCTGAAGACCACGAAGGGTTACGAGTACTACGCGTCGCTCACGAAATACATCGACAAGCGGGGCGCCGACGGCGCGGCCGCCGACTTCGCCGAGCTGCACCCATGGGGCACCCCGGCGGAAGTCGTCGAAAAGATCGCCGCGATCTATGACATCGTCGGCCACAACGGCTACATGGCCGTACTGAGTTTCTCGGGCATGCCCTACGATGAGGCCGAGCGCAACATGCGCCTGTTCGCCTCCGATGTGCTGCCCGAACTGAAGCGTATGGGCATTCCCGAAGCCCATTTCGAAGCAGCCTGAGAGAGCTAAGGAGGAATTACGGCGATGCCAGTACTGTTCGAAAAACGTGACGGCGTCGGTATCGTCACACTGAGCCGCCCGGACGCCCGCAATGCGTGGGGAGAAGATTACAACGCCGGGCTGCTCGAACATTTCACGGCGATGGAGGACGACCCGGAGATACGCTGTGCAATTCTGACCGGTGACCCGCGCGGTGAAGCGTTCTCAGCGGGTGCCAACCTCAAGGACCCGAAGACCCACACGTTGGAAGACGCAGCCGAGTTCATCCACAGCATCCCCAAATGGCGCGACAAACCCTTCGATGTGCTGACCCGCTTTCCGAAACCACTCGTCGGCGTCGTGAACGGCTATGCGGTCGGCATCGGCTGCATCGTCACGTTCTGCTGCGATCTGATCGTCGCAAGCGAACGGGCTGAATGGCGTCTGCCGCAGGTGGCGCTGGGTATTTTGCCGGCCTACGGCGGCACTGCGCGGCTGGCGCGCTGGGTGGGCAAAGGCCTCGCGATGCGCCTCGCCATGGGTTTTCCCCTTACCGGTGAGGAGGCCTACCGCATCGGTCTTGCGCAATGGCTCGCACCGCACGGTGCGCTCGACGACACGGCCCGAGAGGTAGCCGAACACATTTGCTCACTGCCGCCGCTGTCGACGCGCATGGCCAAAGAGTCACTCGCACACGGTCTCAACACACCCAACATCGGTGATGCCTCACTGACCGATCTCTACCGGTTCATGGTGCTGGAGCTCACCGAGGACAAGGCTGAAGGGCACAATGCGTGGCGCGAACGGCGCACACCGGAGTTCAAAGGACGCTGAACGGTCCTTCTCCTCCTGACGCACGTGAATAAGTGGCGGTCGGCAAGCGGTCAACGCCGGCTTGCCGACCCTTGTTCTACTTAACGCCACGGGGATTTGGCGGGGCCCGGCGACCGGTGTTGCGGGCTTCGGCGGGGGAAATTCGTTCAGGACATGGATACATTGCCTTTCGACCGCCCAGGTCAGTTCTGGCGCGGCAACCTACACACGCATTCGACGCATTCGGACGGGCTGCTGCCGGTGGCCGAGGTGTGCAGACGCTATCGCGACGAGGGCTACGATTTTCTCGCCATGACCGATCACTTCATGGCGATCTACGACTGGCCAGTGACCGATACGCGTGCGTTCCGCGACGAACATTTCACAACGCTCATCTCCGCCGAGTTGCACGCACCACAAACCGAAGTAGGCGAAACCTGGCACATCAAGGGCGTCGGTCTGCCGCTCGACTTTCCGGCTGCCGCCCCCGGCGAGACCGGTCCGCAGGTCGCTCGCCGGGCGTTCGAGGCGGGCGCGTTCATCGGTATCGTGCACCCGTCCTGGTATGGACTTACCGACCGTGACGCCGACCACCTGCCGTTTGCCCACGCGGTGGAGATCTACAACCACAGCAGTGCTGTCGAAGTGGACCGGGGTATCGACTGGCCGTACGCGGATCAGCTCCTGAACCGGGGGTGGCACATCTCGGGCTACGCGAGCGATGATGCCCACCATCTGGACCACGACTGGCTTGGTGGCTGGGTACACGTGCACGCCGAATCACTCGAGCCTCAAGCCCTGCTCGATTCCCTGAAGGCCGGGCGGTACTACTCCAGTCAGGGTCCGCAGTTACACGCTGTTCAGGTGCGCGACGACACCGTACGGATCGAGTGTTCGCCGGCGAGTGTGGTATCGGTGCAGGGGCGTGGCTCGCGCTCAGAACACCAGCGCGGCGCGGCGCTCACCGAAGTCGAGTTGCCGCTGCGCAAGTTTCGCAACAACTGGTTCCGCATCACCGTCGTCGACCGTGACGGCCTGCACGCGTGGTCCAATCCAGTGTGGCTGGATAACGATTCGTGCGTCTCGTGACGCCGCCGCCGCGACCGGGCATTGCCTGACCCAGCTGAAGCGGTACGCCCGGAGTATCGGAAGTGATCCTGCACCACTACGATTTTTCAAACTATTCAGAAAAGATCCGGCTGGTCTTCGGGCTGAAGCGCGCAGCCTGGGACTCGGTAGAGATCCCCGCGTATGCGCCCAAGCCGGATTACACGCCACTGACAGCGGGCTATCGCCGCACGCCCGCGCTGCAGATCGGCGCAGACGTCTATTGCGATACGCGCCTTATCGTCGAAGAGTTGGAACGGCGTCTGGAGGGGCCAAGCGTCTATGGCCACTTGGGCGCAGATTCGGGTTCTGCGCTCTGCACGCCGTGGGTGCACTGGGCCGAGACCAGTTTGATGCGGCCGCTCGCGCTGTATATCACGGGAGTCCATGCGAGGCGGTTCCCGGACGCTTTTCACGCCGACCGCGCAAAGCTCCATCTGAAGGCGCCGCCGTCGGTCGAGCAGGTCGAGAACTCTGCCCGTCGGTACCGGATGCAGGTTGAAGCACAATGGCCGGTGCTGGAGCAGGCGCTGCACGCGGGCAGGCCGTTTCTGCTGGGAGACGAAGTCACCATCGCCGACCTGGCCGCCTATGAAGCGCCTTGGTTTCTGCGCACGATTTCAGGTGACACGCAGGCCCCGTTGGGTTTCCCGGCGATCGCCGCGTGGAGTGCACGAGTTGCCGAACTCGGGCATGGGGAAGTTCGAAGCATCGACCCCGCCGATGCGCTCGCGCGCGCGCGCGCGGCAACGCCGGCGCAGCTTCCCGATGCTACGGCAGACCCGGATGGGCCTTCGATCGGCACACAGGTCAAGGTAGGACCATTCGATCAGCAGTCCCCGGCAACCGGCGAATTGCTGCGCGCTGATGCGCGGGTCATATCGATTGCACGCGAGTCGCCCGAGACCGGGCTGATACACGTACATTTCCCGCGGCTTGGCTATCGGCTGAGCGCAGCATGACCGGCGTAGCAGCGGGCAAGAACGGCTAGGAGTTACGCCTCGATGGGCGTTCATAAGGTGCGCATTCAGGGTCCAGGCAAGTAATACGCGCGAGCCCGGAGGCGGCACCGTCAGTACGCAAAACGTTACATAACGCGGCGCAAAAGGCCTCCATCTCCAGCGGCCCCGTCCGACACCCCAGCGGTTCCATCACGATCTCGCGCAATTTCCTGGCGGCGGCGATCGCCAGCACGCGCTGGAGCGCAACGCGCACGACGTCCAGTGTCGTGACCGGCTGAGCGTCCAGGTCCAGGACGACGGCGAGGAGTTCCAGGGGTCGCGTCGAGCGAACCACAACTTCTCCAGGCCGCCGCTCGGCATTGAAATACAGGTCAGTCATGACGCGCACCGCCGGCTCGGTTGCGAGACTCGCGATGCTCGGCGCAGTCAGGATGAGCGCCGTATCTTCCTCCAGTATCACCGCGTCAGGCGGCTGCGATACCTCCGCCCAGCCGGCCGCGCGGTCAACTCGAACGCTCAGGCGATCACCTCATCCCATCGCCGCGATCAGGGCGTCGGCATCGGGCGCGTGCGCGACCTGCTCGCGCGTCGACAAATCCCGCAACAGGACCTGACCAGCCGCATGCTCTTCCGGCCCCTGGATCAGCATGTAGTTGCAGCCGAGTTCCTCGGCCTGCTTGAGCTGCGCGGCGAGCTTGTTGCCGCCGAGGTTCAGATGTGTCTCGATGCCACGCTGGCGCAGTTCACCAGCCACCGCCAGCAGCGGCGTGGCATCGACACCCGCCCAGGAAGCCACGAACACCGGCGCGGCCGACGCCCGGTGGCGTTCGGCATCGGCCAGAGCCAGCACACGCTCGATCCCGAGCGAGCCGCCGCACGCCGGCACCGGCTTCTTGAGAAACATCCCGGTCAGGCCGTCGTAGCGTCCGCCGCCGGCGATCGAACCCTTTACATCGGGGTGGGTGGCTTCGAACACCTCGCCCGTGTAGTAGTCGAGTCCACGTGCGATCAGTGGATTGAAAACCACCGACAGATCCGGGTGCATCGCACGCCCGGCGCTGATGATCGCGTCGATGTCCGCGATCAGTTCAGGCGCGGTTTCCCCGATCCGTGCGCGCACGTCGTCCGCGAAGCTGTGGCTAGCCATCGCCGCGCAAAGCGCCTCGGCACTGGCTGCATCGACGCCGTAACCGTGCAGTTCCTCGCGCACGCCGTCGACGCCGACCTTGTCCATCTTGTCAACGGCCCGAATAGCGTCCTCCCGCTGACCCTCGGCCACGCCATAGCCGTCGAGCATGGCATTGAGCAATGGGCGCGAGTTCAGGTTGATGGTGTAGCCGCCGATCCCGACCGAGCTCAGCGACTCACCGACCAGCGCAATACACTCCGCCATCGCCATCGTCGATGAGGACCCGATCGTGTCGAAGTCGAACTGGAAAAACTCGCGATAGCGATCCTTGCCGGGCCGGTCCGCACGCCACACCGGTCCGTATTGCAGCCGCTTGAAGATGCGCGGCAGGCGCGCGTGGTTGTTCGCGTAGTAGCGCAGCATCGGCACCGTCATGTCGTAGCGAAGCGCCAGGTCGGCCTCACCCGTATGCGCTTTATCGCCACGCTTCAATATCTTGAAGATGAGCTTTTCGCCTTCGTCACCGTATTTGCCTTCGAGCACCTCGACGCGCTCGAACGACGGCGTTTCGATGCGGCGAAAACCGTATCGGTGCGCCAACCCTTCGAGTGAGCGCAAAACGGCGTTGCGGCTCTCCGACTCGGCAAAGCCGAAATCCCGGGTTCCACTGGCAGGCGACAGAGACTGCGACATCAGATGCCTCGGCAAGTCGATGCAAACGACCGCCGCGTGACGGTCCTTTTCTAAGATCAGCCGCGCATTATACGCCGCCGATAAACCGCAGCCATGTCGGTCCTGAATGACTGACACGCCGGAGCCAGTCCGCCTGACGCGGCTGGCCCCAATCAGAATCCGCAACTGGCGCTGAACACAGTCGCCCCGACATGGTCGAATGAGGCATCGTGCGGGAGAGACCAGCTGACGTCCGCTGACGCGCTGGCGCCGAAGGAGCAACGCCCCCGGAAACTCTCAGGCAGACGGACCGCACGATCCGGCCACTCTTCACGCGTGGCCTGGCACAATCTGGAGAGAGGTGCACCGCTTGAGGCCGCACCCGCCGAAGGAGAAAGTCGCTGCTGCGGGCGGCGATAAACTCTCAGGCACCGTGACAGATGGGGAGGCCGGCGAAACGACGTTTCGCCACGTTCCTCAAACTCGTCACGGGAGCAAAATGCCATGCGAGTAGCCGTCCTCGGCGCCGGTATAACCGGCATCACCACCGCTTATGCCCTGCTGGAACGTGACGCCGACGTCACGCTCATCGACCGTCACCGCTACGCTGCGATGGAGACGTCCTACGCCAATGGTGGGCAGCTGTCCGCCAGCAACGCCGAAGTCTGGAACCACTGGAGTACGGTCGCCAAGGGGATCGCCTGGCTCCTGAAGCGCGATGCACCGCTAGCATTGAACCCACGTCCGAGCTGGCAGAAATACGCCTGGCTCGTCGAGTTTCTGACCCACATCCGCCACTACCGCCGCAACACCATCGCTACGGCGAAGCTCGCCATCGAAGCCCGCGAACATCTGCTCGGCATGGCCGAGCGGGCCGGCGTCTCGTTCGACATCGAGCGGCGCGGCATCCTGCACTTCTACCGTGACGCGGCCAGCTTCAACCACGCCGTCGACGTCAGCCAGATGCTGGCCGAGGGCGGCCTCAAACGGCGGAGCGTCAGCAACGCAGAGATTCACAGCATCGAACCCACGCTGACCGGCGACTTCTACGGCGGCTTTTACACGGAGTCGGACTTCTCCGGCGACATACACCGCTACAGTCGCGGACTATTGGACGCCGCCGTCGCCGCTGGCCTGCAGACCCGGTTTGACTCCCGCATCGAGAACCTGCGTCCGAACGGTAAGGGTGTGCTGGTCGAATATTCAAACGGTCGGGGCGACCGTCAGGCGGAGGCTTTCGACGCCGTCGTGGTGTGCGCAGGCGTCGGCAGCCGCGAGCTCGCCGGCCAGCTCGGCGATCGCCTGCCGATCTACCCGGTCAAGGGTTACTCGATCACGGTGAACCTCGACTCGGACGTAGCTCGTCGAGCGGCGCCCCGTGTGAGCCTGCTCGATGACGCAACCAAGATCGTCAGCAGCCGGCTCGGTGACGACCGTTTCCGCATCGCCGGAACGGCGGAGCTGAACGGTTACAACCGCGACATTCGCGCGGACCGGGTCGAACCTCTGGTGAACTGGGTACGGCAGCTATTCCCGGGCGTCGGCACCGATCGCGTCATCCCGTGGGCGGGACTGCGACCGATGATGCCGAACATGCTGCCCCGCGTGGGCGCGGGCAAACATCCCGGCGTGTATTACAACACCGGCCACGGCCACCTCGGCTGGACGCTGGCGGGCGCGACGGCCGTCGCCATCGCCGATGCGGTGAAGCCGGCCCGCCAGCCGGCGATGACCCCGCTGGCAGACGCCGGCGCGGTCGCGGCAACGGGCTGAGCGGCCTCGTTAAATCCCGTCGATCCGGCTTGGATCGGCGGGCAATTCGCCGCGTTCCACCTGCTGCACGGCCCGCGTCAGGCCCGCGTTGGCCGGCGTCGGGATACCGAGTTCAGAACCACGCTCACATACGTAGCCGTTCAGGAAATCGATCTCCGTGCGGCGGCCTTTCAGCATGTCCTGGCCCATCGACGGGCGGCCGCCAGGCGCGCGCTCGGCGGCCGCCGCGATGGTCTTGTCTTCAATTTGCTGGCGCACCTCGGCATCCCCGTCCGCGGCCGCGACCCAATCGTCGGGCGCAACGCCCCGGATGCTCTCCAGTTCTACACCCAGAGCCTGCGCGACCCTGATGGTCTCAGCGGCGAGACGGATCGACAGCCAGCGCGGCGCCGCATTCAGCGCCATGTCCCGGCTGTCGAGGCCGGTGCAGGCCGACACGCCGTTGCTACTCGCGTTGATCGTGAGTTTGCTCCAGCGCTCGCCCATCAGGTTGGTGGTTTGTTTGGCGCTGTCGACATCCGCGAGAAGCGCGACAAAGTCCGCCACCCGCTGGCTGGCGGAACCATCGAGTTCACCGCACCGGAACACCGTGTAGCTGTCACCGCGCTTGGGCACGTTGCGCTGGACGAGCGCCGGTTCCTTCAGTTCGACGGAGATCGTGCTGGCGATGCAACCGGTCGTGCGCTCAGGCCCGACAACGGCGGCGATGCGATCCTCGTTGATGCAGTTCTGCAGCGAAACCACGAACCCGTCATCCGCCAGGGCCGGGGCCACCAGTTCGGCCGCCCACTGGGTGTCGAACGATTTGGTCGAGATAATGCCGATATCGACCGGACGCGACGATGCCAGCGCCGCGAACTCGTCCGGCAACATGGCTGTGACTTTGACGTTGAAGCACTCCTCGTCGGTGCGGCCGCGCAGTTCCAGCCCGTCGCGCTGCATCTTATCGACGTGTTCAGCCCAGGGGTCAACGAACGTGACGTCAGCACCAGCTTTCGCCATGTTGCCACCCACGTAGGCGCCTACCGCGCCAGCACCGATAATGAAAATTCGTTTGCTCATCGCCGTTCTCACCGTATCTGACGCCCGGTTCGGGCAGGCAGCAAGCCGGCTAGCTGCCATTTCGGGACCGTGGTCTAATTCTACGCTGATATGACTACCGCGTGAGCCAGACCAATTCAGGCTGGTACGGACGGATTTGCCCAACCGCCGGTAACGCGGCTCGCCACGGCACCAGGAGAACATCGCCTGTGACCACTGCGCACGATTCGCATTCGGACCACCCGAGCGCCCTTCCGGACTCGCTCGACGTACTCATCGTGGGCGCCGGATTCTCGGGGCTCTATCTGCTCTACAAGATGCGCGAACTCGGCCTTTCAGCCCGCGCGCTGGAAGCGGGCAGCGGCGTCGGCGGAACGTGGTACTGGAACCGGTATCCAGGTGCCCGCTGCGACGTCGAGAGCATGCAGTATTCCTACTCCGTGTTCCCGGAACTGCAGCACGACTGGCGCTGGAGCGAGCTCTTCTCGGCACAACCCGAAATCCTCCGGTACGCCAACCACGTGGCCGACCGTTTTGATTTGCGGCGCGAGATCCATCTGAACACGCGGGTCGAGAGGGCGCATTTCGACGCCGCGCAGGGACGCTGGGCAGTCCAGACCGAACGGGGTGACGACGTGAGCGCCCAGTTCCTGATCATGGCGACCGGCTGCCTGTCGAGTGCGAGGACACCAGACTTCCCAGGTCAGGAGCAATACAAGGGGCAGACTTACCACACGGGCGAATGGCCTCACGAGCCGGTCGATTTCACGGGTCAGCGTGTCGGTGTGATCGGGACCGGTTCGTCGGCCATACAGGCGATCCCGGTGATCGCGGAACAGGCGGGCGCGCTGACGGTGTTTCAGCGCACGCCGAACTACTCCATCCCGTCGCACAACGGGCCAATGCCTGCGTCTTACGAATCTGACTGGAAAAGCCACTATGACGAGCGTCGGCAGGAGGCCCGTCAATCACCGAACGGCATCGTGACGAAGCGCAATGAGCACGGCGCCATGGAGGTTTCCGAGGCGGAGCGCCTGGCCGTATTCGAAGACCGCTGGCGGCTTGGCGGGACGCAGTTCATGGCGGCGTTCAAGGACCTCATCTTCGATGCAGACTCCAACCACGCGGCAGCCGAGTTCGTTCGCAACGAAATCCGCAAAACCGTGACGGACCCGGACACTGCGGAACTGCTGGCACCGAAGGACTACCCGATCGGAACCAAACGAATCTGCGTAGACACGCGTTACTTCGAAACCTTCAACCGTCCTAACGTGCGGCTGGTGGACATTCGCGAACGGCCGGTCGAGCGCCTGACGGAAACCGGGCTGGAAGCCGCTGGCGAGTCGTTCGAATTCGACAGCATTGTCTACGCGACCGGATTCGACGCCATGACCGGCGCACTCGCGGCCGTGGATATCCGCGGGCGCGACGGACAACAGCTGACCGATAAGTGGGCGGCGGGTCCTCGCACCTATCTCGGTCTGACCGCCGCTGGCTTTCCGAATCTCTTCATGATCACCGGGCCCGGCAGCCCGTCGGTACTGTCGAACATGATGGTCTCCATCGAGCAGCACGTGGACTGGGTCAGCGCGCTGCTCGGGCACATGCGCGATACCGCGCAGCAAACCGTCAATGCCGAGCTGAACGCGGAAGACGACTGGGTGGAGCACGTCAACGAGGTGGCTTACAAGACGCTCTACCCACAGGCCGCCTCCTGGTACATGGGTGCCAACGTGCCGGGCAAGCCGCGACTCTTCATGCCGTACATCGGTGGCGTGGGCGCCTACCGGGAACGTTGCGACGCGGTGGTGGCGAACGGGTACGAAGGATTTGCATTCGAACCTGTCGGGGCGTACGCGGAAGCCGCCGAGTAGTCCTGGGGGCGCCGCTGGTCCTCGGCCGGCTGTTATTGAACAGCCGGTCCGGCGAGCAGGTCGCGCTTCGCCTGTTCGCGGAGATCGACCTTCCGTATTTTGCCCGAGGCGGTCATCGGAAACTCATCGACGAACACGACGTGGCGAGGGACTTTGAAGCTCGCCACCTGACCGCGGCAAAAACCGATGACCGTCGCCTCGGTCAAGTTTGTGCCCGGAGTCGCCTGCACGTAAGCGACCGCCACCTCTGAGAGCCGTTCGTCGGGCAGCCCGACCACGGCGACCTGATGCACTTCATCACGCTCGAGCAGGAGTTCTTCGACTTCGGTCGGATCGACGTTTTCCCCTCCGATCTTCAGCATGTCTTTATACCGGCCCATGAAGCGCATGTAGCCGTCTTCACACCAGTGGGCCGTATCACCTGTCTTGAACCAGCCGTCGTCGGTATAAGCCGCGGCCGTCTCGTCGGGCTTCTTGTAGTAGCCTCGCATCAGGCTGTAACCGCGCACCTGCAGTTCGCCCGGTTCGTAAGGTGCGCATGGCAGACCGGTCTCGGCATCGACAATGCGCACTTCGTAGCCGAGCGCGGGGTAACCGGAGGTCTCCGTCCGATGCGTTTCGTCATCGTCGATGGAGCACAGCGCCGCCCCGAGCCACACCTCCGTCATGCCGAACCCCGAGATCGCCTTCAACGGCGCCAGCACCCGGGCACCCCGACGGGCAACCGGGACGGCGCTCAACATGCCGGCGGCGAAGATCCCGGTGCGCAGACTCGCGAGATTGCGCGATCGTCGTTCCTGCGCCTCGGTCAGGCCCTTCATGTGCGCTTCAAAACCATGCATGACGGTGACCCGTTCGCGCTCGATCAGGTCGAGGCATTCATCCGGGTCGAAGATCTCCGTCAGCACCTGACGCGAACCCATCAACATCGACATCAGCGCGCCTTCTGAATATCCGAACGCGTGAAACAACGGCAGATAGTTGAGGATGGTGTCGTTGGTCGTCATCGCCATCCGGAAACCGCGTTCCTCTACGTTGCGGATGAGCTGGTGCGTATGGACAGCACCTTTGGGCCTGCCCGTCGTGCCCGACGTATACATGATGAAGACCGGATCGGTGGTTTGCACCGCGCGTGCCCGGGCCTCCAGGGCCGCCTCGTCGACCTGCGCGGACGCCGCGCGAAGGTCCTGCCAGTTCGACGTACCCGGTGCCTCGGCCCCGACGATGACTACCCGGCGCAGGCACGGAAAGCCGGCGTCGTGAACCTCCGTGCCGCTGTCGGGCAGCGTCATGACCTCGCGCACCATACCGAGGTAGTCGACCGGTCCGCTGACGTCGTGCGTCACCAGCATCGTGGCGTCCGACTGGTTCAGTACGTAGCTCACATCCCGGGTGCGAAGACGCGTATTGATGAGCACCTGCACCGCGCCGATGCGGGCCAGCGCCCAGCTCGCGACCAGCCATTCCGTCCGGTTGTTGAGCCATAGCGCCACGTGCTGTCCGCGCTCTACGCCCAACGCCATGAAGCCGCGCGCGGCCTCGTCGATAGACGCGGCGAGTTCGACGTGCGTGAAGCGCTCATCCCCAAACACCAGCGCTTCGCGGTCTCCAAAGCGTGCCGCCGCTTCGCGCGGCAATGCGGCGAAGGTGCGCTGTTCGTACCAGCGCTCTGAGGCCGTTGTGCGAGTCTTATCCGAATCCGCCATCACCCTGTCTCCCTCCGAAGCTCTACATCCGGGCGCCCGGTCGCCGTGCCCACCCGGTCCATCCGGTTTCATGCCCGGTCACGGGCATCGCGTGCCTCATTTGCCGGCAAGGTGTCCATGCATCGGCCTGACAGACCACGCTGCAACGGCCGGCTAGGCGCTGTCGATCAGATGCGCGAAAGAACCGGCCACGCGCCCACGGATCTGACCGATATCGGGTAGCTCGAGCCCACGCGCGTCGCGCGCACCGAACAGCGGTTCCGCCAAACCGGACGCCGCGATGCTCGCGAAGTGAAACTCGTGGCCCTTGAGGCGCACGCCGGTGTCGCCGAGAGGACTGTCCCGAAGCGTTTCCAAGGCGCGGTATCCGAGGTGCAGCCGCCGTTCGGCAAAGCTGGTCGTGACGGGCAGCAGGCCGAGCATCGGGTGGTGTTCACCCTGCGCATCGACGAGCGCCTCGCCGAGCAGCATGAAACCGCCACATTCACCGTAGATAAAAGCACCGCGGCCCGCGGCGCCGTGCATGCCGCGTTTAAAACCTGTGTTGCCAGCGAGCACTCCAGCATGGAGTTCCGGGTAGCCGCCCGGCAGAAAAACCGCGTCCGCATCCGGCGCGGGGCCTTCATCGGCCAACGGCGAAAACGGTATCACTTCCGCGCCCGCGCGCTGCCATTCCCGCAAGGTCCACGGGTAGGCGAAGGCGCAGGCCAGATCGTCGGCGACTGCAATCCGCTGCCCGGGTACCGGTGGGGCTGCCAGTCCATCGGCCGCAGCCGGCGGGCCCAATCGTGCTGGTGCCGCGATCGCGAGAAGCGCGCGGAGGTCGACATGCCGTTCCACTTCCGCGCCCGCGCGGTCGAGAAATGTCTCGATATCAGCATGTTCACGTGCCTGCACCAGACCCAGATGCCGCGAAGGCAGCGTTAGGGCGTCGTGGCGTGGTATCGCACCCAGCAGACCAATTCCGATTGGCGCCAGCGCCTCTGCGATCAGGTCGCGATGACGCGGCGAGCCGATCCGGTTGGCGATCACGCCAGCTATCTGTACGTCGCGACGAAAACTCGCAAACCCATGCACCAGCGCCGCGATCGAACTGGACATGCCGCCAGCATCCACGACCAGCACGACCGGCCAGCCGGTCGCCGCCGCCGCATCGGCCGTGGAACCGCTATCCGGGGTCGCGCCATCGAACAACCCCATGACCCCTTCGGCGATCACAACCGAACCCGCCCGCTCCCGGGCGGCGACGATGGCGGCACAGGTAGTTGCCCGCATCGCCCACACATCGAGGTTGTAACAGGCCGTTCGACTCGCGAGCGCGTGAAACACCGGATCCAGATAGTCCGGGCCGAGTTTCACCGAGACCGGCGCGGCGCCGGCGCTCGCCAACGCGCGGAGCAGGCCGAGCGTCACCGTGGTCTTGCCACTGTTGGACGACGGCGCGGCGATGATCAGTCCACGGCTCAAGCCCGGCCACCCTGAGAGTTGCGACAGTAAGTCTGGTCAGTGTGCCCGATCGGGCGAGCGGCGTGGATCGCGCGCGTCCACGGGGATGCTTCGGGCGTTGGTACAATTCGGCCATGACCAGCACCGCGCGCAAACCGGCCGGCACCGCGCTGAAGCGCGGTTGGACCACCGGCGCCTGCGCCACGGCGGCGACCCGGGCCGCCTATACCGCTTGGCTGACTGGTGAATTTCCCGACCCGGTGACGATCACCTTGCCAAAGGGGCAACAGCCGGCCTTCGCATTGGCGCGGGAAAGTCTTGCAAACGGCTTTGCCGAGGCCGGCATCATCAAAGATGCGGGCGACGATCCCGACGTCACTCATGGTGCGCTGATCGTTGTGCGCGTGTCCGACGGGCCGCCCGGCAGCGGCGTGACGTTCGCTGCGGGCCCTGGCGTCGGAACCGTGACCAAGCCGGGCTTGCCGATTCCGGCCGGCGAGCCGGCCATCAATCCGGTACCGCGCCGCATGATGTGCGCCGTGGTCGAGGAGTTGGCCGCGGAGCATGCGCACAGTGGCGACGTCGTGATCGAGATATCGATCCCAGACGGCGCATCACTCGCGGCGAAAACCTGGAACCCACGGCTCGGCATCGTTGGAGGTTTGTCGATTCTCGGCACTACGGGCGTGGTGATCCCATACTCTTGCGCGGCGTGGATCCATTCGATTCACCGCGGCGTCGATGTCGCGCTCGCCACTGGATTGACGCATGTTGCCGGCTGCACCGGATCGACATCTGAGCTCGCCGTCCAGCGGCTATATGGACTTGGCGACGGTGCGATGCTCGATATGGGCGACTTTGCTGGCGGCATGCTGAAATACCTGCGCCAGCACCCCGTGCCGCGCCTCACGATTGGCGGCGGCTTCGGCAAACTGTCGAAGCTCGCGGCCGGGCATCTGGATCTGCACTCCGGGCGCTCGCAGGTCGATACAGACAGACTGCTGGCGGAACTCGACCTGATATGCCCGGGCACGCGCGAGCGCGCGATGTCGTCAGACGCATCCATGCCGACCTCTGCCGGTGCCATTTTGCAGTTCGCCGGCCCGGACGCCGCTCGCCTGGCCGAGCGTACGGCCCGCCAGGCGCGCGATGTTGCCGTAGCGCAGTTGCGCAATGATATGCAGGTAGACGTCGTTATCGTGGACCGCGCTGGCACTATCATCGGGCAGAGCGATGCTTGACATGCTGATTCTCGGCGGTACGGCCGAGGCGCGCGAGATCGCAGAGCTGCTCGCATCGCAACCGTATCTCCGACCAGTCTATTCACTCGCCGGGCGCACCTCGAGTCCGCGCCTTCCCAAGCTGCCGCCCGACCAGCTGAGGCGCGGCGGGTTCGGCGGTGCGCAGGCGCTCGCAAGCTACCTGATTAACCATCGGGTCGCTGCCGTGCTCGATGCGACGCACCCATTCGCCGCACAGATCAGTTTTCACGCGGCGAGTGCAGCCGCTCAGGCCAACATCCCGATCGCGAGATTTGCGCGGCCCGCCTGGACGCCGGCACCGGGTCATCCGTGGCTTTGCGTCGCTGATGTAGATGGCGCCATCGACGCGCTTTGCGCATCGGACGCGCGCGCGGCGCGTGTCCTCCTGACACATGGTACAAAGCAAATCGACGGGTTCGCGCGGTGTCGGGGTCAGCGCCTGTGGCTGCGCGCAGTAGACCGGCCGGTGTCAGCGCTCCCGCCCAACATGCAACTCATCCTCGACCGCGGACCATTCGACCTCGAAGCCGAAACCCGACTGATGCGCGACCTCGCGATCGACACGCTGGTGACCAAGAACAGCGGCGGGGATCGCGGCGCGACCAAACTGCGCGCCGCCAACGCGCTCGGTGTGCAGGTCATCATGGTCGAACGGCCGAGCCTGCCCGCGCCATCGATTCAGATCGACTCCGTTCAGTCGGCACTCGCCTGGGCGCTCAGTCTGACTGCGAAACCGACCGTGCAGCCGCCGGTAGCGTGAGAGCACATTCTCCGGAACAGCGTGCGGCGGCGCTCGTGTCGCTCTGCTTCACCATGGCCGTAATGGCGTGGGGCATCGTGTTCTATGGCCATAGCTTCTACCTGCAGTCACTGACTGCCCTGGGGCGCTTCTCGACCGCCGAAGTATCCGGGGCGATCGGCTTCAGCTTCTGGTGCGGCATCCCGGCGGGCATCGTAGCCGGGCGCATGCTAACCCGTTACCCGCCGTTTCGTGTGATCGCTTTTGGTGTCTGCACCATCGCCGCGGCGCTACTGCTGTTGCCAGCAGCCGACGGCTACCTGCTGCTTTACCTGGCGTTCGCGCTGTTCGGCATCGGCTATCCGTGTCTGTCGACTACCGGCATCAGCGGAACCCTGAACTACTACCTGCGCGAGCGCTACGCCACCCGGCTCAGCATGGCGCTCACCGGCGCCAGCGTCGGCGGCGCGGCGATGGTTCCCGTACTCGTTTGGCTGCGTGATACGTCGGGCCTCGCGACGACCCTGCTTCTCGTCGCGGTCGTGATGGCCCTCGTGCTGTTGCCGTTCGGATTCGCGCTGGCACGGCAACCCGCCGTGGTTGCTTCGAGCCCGTCAACGCCCGGCCCGCGCATTCGGCCCGCGGCACTGCTGAGGTCCCGTGTCTTTCTCGCGATCACCGTTAGCGGCGCCTGCATGTTGGGCGGCCAGGTCGCCTTTCTGAGCCACCAGGTGCCGTTGCTAAGCACGTACCTGGACGATTCGAGCGCCGCGTTTGGCGTCAGCATCACGGCCGGAACGGCCGTTGCGGGTCGGTTTCTGGCGGGCGCCCTGGCCGAGCGCTTCGACGTCGCCAGACTCTGTATGTGTGCCGCCGCCGTGCAGGCGGCCGGCATGTGCATGCTGTACGCCGCCACCACGCCACTCGGGCTGTTCGCGGGCTCGGCTGTCGGCGGATTCGTGGTGGGCGCGATCGTGATGTTACCGCCGCTGCTGGTCAGGGCTCGATTCGGGTCCGAACGCTACAGCGAAATTTACGGATACACGAACGTCGGGCTGTACCTGGGCGCTGGATTGGGACCTGTCGCCTTGGGATGGCTTCGCGAGGCAGATGGCGACTATTCGCGCGGACTCATGCTGATCGTGGCAGCGCAGGTCGCCGCCGTCCTGGCGCTCCTTGCCGCAAATCGCCGCGACTGTGCTCCGGCGGGCATATCACCCGTTTGAGGCATATTTGTTCGATCTTTCAGGCCTGAAAACCTCGTCTTTCCGGTGTGCAAATTTCCACACTGAATAGAAAACCATGTCGATACAGTTCAAACGTCGGCGCACGGGGCCTGACCCACGGAGCCAGAGCTTCCACAAGGAGTTGGGGCATGGTTTAGGGTAGGTGTGAGCTGATACGAGGTTCCAAGGAACGCCGCCCGGGCCCGGATGGCCCGGGCGGTGGAACCGCCGTCCCGGCGGCCGGGTACCCACGCCCGACTCCGTGGTCCGAGCGCCGGTGGGCTCCCAAGTCGCCCCGCCCCGGGGAGTTTGCCTTGCGCTAAAGTAGCGGCGTAGTCCTAAACCGCGTTGGCTCACGATGTCCCGCGAATTTCCGCAGCGCTTCGAAACGCACGTCACCGTGGAAGCGGGCGGTGTGCGTCCGGACAGCCTGCTGAGCGGGGCCAGCGGGCTGTCGAAATCTCAGGTCAAACGGGTCATGGACGCTGGTGCGGTGTGGCTGACGCGAGGGCGCAGGACACAGCGTCTGCGGCGCGCAAGCCGGACGCTGCGCGCCGGCGAGGAATTACACCTTTACTACGATGCCGCGATCCTGACTCTCGCTCCACCGACGCCCGATCTCATCCACGATGCGGGGCAGTATTCGGTCTGGGACAAGCCGCCCGGTATGTTGTCGCAAGGCAGCCGGTACGGGGATCACTGCGCGGCCCCGCGCTACGCTGAAAAGCATCTGCGTCCGCAGCGAAACGCCTTCACGGTGCATCGACTCGACCGCGCGGCGAGCGGCCTGATGGTGATCGCCCATTCGCGACAAACCGCGGCGCGACTCTCCGCTCTCTTCAGCGCACGCGAAGTAGTCAAGCGCTACCACGTCGCGGTTAGTGGCCGGCTCGACGCACGCGGCGAAGCGCTGGTGCTCGATACGCCGGTGGACGGGAAACCGGCCCGTAGTCGCGTGCGCACAGTGCGATTCGACGATGCCGCTAACGTCAGTCTGCTCGAAGTCGAGATCGAGACGGGCCGCAAGCATCAGATACGCGCGCATCTGGCGGCACACGGGTTCCCGGTTGTCGGGGACCGGCTATACGGGTCTTCGATTCAGTCGGTCGATCTGCGCCTGCGCGCCGTTGCGCTCGAGTTTCGATGCCCGATCGCAGGCGAGAACCGGCGCTTTGCAGTTGAAACACCCTGGTGGGACGCGCCGGGCGGCTAGCGGTTCGCCGCGTGGTCGCCTATCCGGGTTCCAGAACGATCTGCACTCGGCCAAACAGCACTTCGCCCTCGTCGGTGCGCGCCTGCTCGAGCGGGATCGCCAACTCCGGATAAGGGTTGCCTGATAACCGTTCGTCGCCCTTGAAGAAGATCAAAGACACGAGGCGCCCGAACGCCGGATGCGACACCATGATGTGAATATGGCGCCCCGCGAACACGTAGTTGTCGCGAGCCATCTCGATGTGGCCCGGCAAGATGGTCTTGATGCCGAACACACCTTTGGCGTTGGTGACCTGAGCGGTGCGGTATCTCGACTCGTCCACGCTACCGATCGCATCGGCATGCCAGAGTTCAACCAGGGCATTGGCTACTGCCATACCGGTCGGGTCGACGACCCGCCCCCGAAGGTTCAAAGCCTCGCCGATGTCGCCAGGTTCGCGAAGACTCACGCGCCGGGGTGCATCCGGCTGGTAGAACAACCCGATCGAGGTCTGTGTGGTCGGGGCGAGTGATGGCGTCTGCGCCAGCAGTGCAGCTGGCGCCAGTAGCCAAGTCGAGAACAGCGCGGCAAACCACAGTGGCAAAAGGCGTTTGCCGGACGCGGAACCAGGGCCGTTGATCATGGGTTACCAGGCCTCATGTCGGCTTATGACGAGACACACACTTGCCGGCCGGCGTCAGACGGAATGACACGCTAAGGTCTGTCATGCGATTATCAGCTGCTTGCCCTACGGAAAATGACTTTCGATTCTCGCATGTCTGACCCGCGAAGCTTCGCCGCGAACGACGATGACCGCGACGCCGCCGACGTCCTCTACGCCGTCGAGGGGCCCATGGCGCTCATCACGATCAACCGGCCAGCCAAGATGAACGCCATTTCGCTGGCGACGCTGGAGGCGTTGCACAGCGCAGTGGACGCCGCCGCCTGCGACGACGATGTCCGCGTGCTCGTCCTGACCGGCGCGGGCGATCGCGCGTTCGCGGCCGGTTCGGATCTGTCCGAGGTGGCCTTTCGCGACCTCAAAAAGGCACTCGAACCGATCGTTCAGGGTTTGGCCGATAAGCTGGAGCGGACACCCAAACCCACGATCGCGGCGATCGACGGCGTCTGCATGGGTGGTGGGCTGGAAGTCGCGCTTGGCTGCGACCTGCGCGTAGCGACGCCGCGATCCAGCTTCGCCACTCCGGAGGGCAAGCTCGGCATCATCCCTGGCGGCGGCGCGACAGCGCGGTTGCCGCGCATCGTCGGACGCGGCTGGGGCATGGAAATGATGCTGATGGGCGAGACCATCGACGGCGATCGAGCTTTGCAGATCGGTCTGGTCACCCGCCTTGTCGAGCCTGATCAACTTCTCGATCATGTGCGCGAGATGGCTGCGAAGCTGGCCCGCTACGCCCCGTTCGTGCCGCGCACGATGAAGGCGATGGTGCATTTCGGCATGGAGGCAAGCCTCGCCGGCGCGCTGATGTTCGAAAAATATGCGCAAGGCGCTTTGGTACAAACGGAAGACAAGCAGGAAGGTATCAGCGCCTTCCTCGAAAAACGGCCACCGGATTTCAAAGGCCGCTGACTTCGCGCGCACAGCCCCCTGACCTACACTCGTTCGAAGAGCAGATATTTTCAGGCTCGGTTGCGCCTGGCCGGTCTCAACAGATGTGCGAAGGACGCGTCGTAGAGTTTGCTGTCGTCGAAATCTCCGTCGCCGAGGACGTGCCCGACCAGAATCAGCGCCGTGCGCCGAAGCCGTAGCGGCCGCGTCAACTCGTGGATCGTGCCGAGTGTGCCGCGCACGATCTGTTGATCCGGCCAACTCGCGCGGTAGAGCACCACCGCCGGACATTCTTCGCCGTAGTGTGGCACCAGTCGCTCGCACACATCTCGCAAGGCTCGAATCGACAAATGGATCGCGAGCGTTGCACCGGACGCCCCCAGGGTCTCGAGTGATTCGTCGTTCGGCATCGGCGAACTGAGCGTCGACGTGCGCGTCAGGATCACGGTCTGCGACACGTTCGGCAGCGTCAGCTCAGTACCGAGCACAGCCGCCGCCGCCGCGTAAGCGGGCACGCCCGGCGTGATGTCGTACGGAATACCGCGCTCGTTCAACTGCCGGATCTGTTCGCCGATGGCGCCGTACAGCGACGGGTCGCCTGAATGCACCCGTGCAACGTGTTCCCCGGCCGCATGCGCGTCGAACATGATCGTCATGAACTCTTCGAGTGCCATCGGCGCGGTGTCCACAACCCGGGCGTCGGAACGTGCGCAGGCCACCACCTCGACTGGCACCAGCGAGCCTGCGTAGAGCACCACATCTGCCTCCTGAATCAATCGACGGCCGCGCACTGTGATCAGCTCCGGATCGCCGGGTCCGGCGCCAATGAAATGGATGGTCATCTCGAGCCTCCGGGAAATCGGTCGCAGATCGGGAAGTTGTGCACAGGTCAGGGCCGAATCGCCGCGGGGTTCAGGTAGCCGCGCGGCGTGTAGGCGAGCGTCCGGCCAGCGTGGTCGAAACGCCGGGTATTCGACGAGCCGACCAGTACAACGAAGAGCATGTCGACATCGGCGGAGCTGAGCGCGCCCAGTTCCATGACGCGCGTCGATTCATCCGGGCGCCCGAGACTGCGCGCGACGACGACAATAGTGTCGGGCCCACGGTGTTCGCGAATGATCTCCAGCGCGCGCTCAAACGTCGCGACGCGCGTTGCAGAGATCGGGTTGTAGAGCGCCATGACGAAATCACCGGAACCCGCCGCGTCGAGACGCCGCTCGATCACTTCGCGCGGCGTCAGCAGGTCGGACAACGAGATCGCACAGAAGTCGTGACCCAGCGGCGCGCCAACGGCCGCGGCGGCGGCCTGCATCGCCGAAATACCGGGATACACCGCAACCGCGATGCGCGAAGCCGCCGCGTTGGCGGCGTCGTCGAGCAGTTCGCACGCAAGTGACGCCATCGCATATACGCCAGCGTCGCCAGAGCACACCAACGCAACTCTGCGCCCGGCCGTGGCGAGATCGATCGCGTGCTGCACGCGTTCGGCTTCCTTACCGAGGCTGTAGCGATGTTGGATCTGGTTGTCGCGGAGCAGGTCCGCAGCGAGGTCCACGTACATGGCGTAACCGACGATGTGATCGGCATCGGCGATCGCCTCTGCCGCCGCTGGCGAGCGCGTGGCGCTGGCGCCAGGACCGATGCCAACGACGGCAAGCGACCCGCGCGCGCGGCCGAGTGCGCTCGGGTCGATCGGTGTGTCCGAAACCGCTACCGCACAGGTGACTCGCCGCCCTTTGCGCTTCTCGACCACGAGCTGTCCGTTCTCTCCGGCCGCGGCCAGCGCCGCCGCTTCGGCCACGCCGTGACAGCCGACTTCGCGAAACACGATCTCCGACGGGTGCTTCAGGCGGGGGGTCTCCTGTTCGAGGCGCGCGCTGGCGAAGAAGCGGGCTGGCGCCGACAGCGCCTCAGCGAGCGCCTGCACCGCCGGTTCGTCGGCTTTGACGTCGAGCGAAAACACCCCCGCCACAGCGTCAGGGGCGAGTTGCCGCGCCCGCAGCGCTTCAACCACATGCTGCTCGAGTTCGTGCGCCGGCGTGTTGCGCTCGCAGCCAACACCCAGGGCGAGCAGAGCCGGGTGATAGACCAGCGTATGCGGATCGCCCGGTTCGTCGGTCGTCGTGACGACAATTCGCAGAACTTCGCCAGGCCCTTCACGGCCGACCTTGGAATCGTCAACTAGCGGCAAACCGGCACTGACGAGCCAGTCCGCGTTGACCCCCGGCGCCAGCTCGATGGCAACGCCGGCGCCAGCGAGCAGTGCCGCAACGAAACTCTTCAGGTGCTGAGGGTTTCGCAGGTGGTAACCGGCCGGCGGCGTGTCGAGGGCGACACCGAAGCGCGCGTCGCTCGCGGTCGTCACCGCCGCGGTTGCCCCCAGATGCGCCGCGAGATGCCGGCTGAGCTCATTGGCACGCGCCTGATGTCCGCCGAGCAGCGGCACGACCACGGACCCGCCGTCGTCGACCGCGAGCACCGCCGGTTCAGCGCGCTTGTCGCCGAGTACCGGCCCGAGCGCACGCACGAGAATACCCGCCGCGCAAACGCCCACTACGGGCCGACCAGCCCTGAACAACATCTGCAGATGGCCCACCGTGTCGTCGAACGTGACGTCGGCGCCATCGACCCGCCCGGCCAGCCCATGGATCTCCGCCGCCGGGAGACAAGTCTTGATCGTGCGCGCGAGCCCCGCGCCGGAAGCCGTCAGCGCGACGATAGCCGGGTTCAGTTCCACGCAAGACCTCTGCGGTGAATCAACACCATCGAAAAGTACGGGGCGCGATCGCCAGCCACATCGATGAAGGGCAGGCTTCTCTGCTCGGGCAACGTCGCGCGCTCCACATAGCGGGCGGTCCCATCCAGGCCCAGACGACAGAGCACGTTGCGGACCTTGCCGAGATTGCGGCCAACTTTGATGATCGCGGCAGCCTCGACTTGAGCGAGATGCGCCTCGAGCTCTGCTTCTGGCAGCGTCGCCGGCACGATGCTCAATACGTCATTGCGGGTGGCGAGCGGCGCACCAACCAGCGCTGCGCATGCCGTCACCGACGACACGCCCGGCACGACCCGGACCTGGAAACGCTCAACCAGACGGCTGAACAGAAAGCTGAACGATCCGTACACGAACGGATCGCCTTCACACAGACACGCAACGTCCCGTCCGGCGGCGAGATGTCCCGCGATCTCTTCAGCCGCCCAGTCGTAAACCTCCTGAGCGGGAAAACGCGCCGCCACCATCGGCATCCGGATACAGATTTCGATGTGGTGTCCATCGAGATGCGGCGCCACGATACGGCGCGCCAGGCTGTCGCCTTCGTCCGGCGCGGGATACGCCAGCACGGGCGCGTTTTGCAGTGCTTTCAGCCCCTTCAGTGTGATCAGATCCGGATCGCCCGGACCGATCCCGATACCGGTCAAAGTGCCGGTTCCAGCCGTCGCGGGCGGGGATGAGGAATACGTGCTCGTCATGCGTCAGATGATTTCCGGGCGCCACAACCCGGCCACGGGCAGCAGCCGGCGGCCGGCCGCCGCCAGGTTCAGGAATAGGGTTTGGTTACGACCAGTTGTGTTACCGACATCGCCGGGTCAAAAGCCGCGAAACGGCCCACCGGCCGCGCGGACGCGACGGCGATGCGTTGCAGTTCGCCGCCCAGGCGATCGTACCGTCTCGCGAGCTCAGTCTCACCCTGTATCGTCACGGCGTTGGCGACAAGGCGTCCCCCAGCCGGTAACGCATCCCAACAGACATCCAGAACACTTGCATCACTGGCGGCGCCACCCACGAAGATCGCGTCGGGCTGGGGCAAATCGTGTAGCGCCGCCGGGGCACTCCCGGCCGCAATCCGCAATTGCGGCGTGCCCAGAGCTTCGGCGTTGTCGGACATCATCTGGAGGCGGTCGGGGTGCC
The DNA here is from genome assembly GCA_039030335.1 of Pseudomonadota bacterium. Classification (GTDB taxonomy): domain Bacteria; phylum Pseudomonadota; class Gammaproteobacteria; order HK1; family HK1; genus JBCCEJ01. Next base: position 42,806 of record JBCCEJ010000036.1, read on the forward strand.
GCTCGACAGCGATGGCCCGTGTGCCGCGCACAGCGCGCAGCCATTCGATCGCGACAGAACCGCAGCCGGCACCAACGTCCCACAACAGCGCGCCAGGAAGCGGGCCGAGCGCGCTGACGGTCGCGGCGCGCACAATCCGTTTCGTCAGTTGACCATCGTGGCGGAACGCGTCGTCCGGCAAGCCCGGTAAACACGTCAGCACGTCGGCGCCGGCGCTCGCGACGCAACGCACCGCCACCGTGTTGAGGGTCGCGATGTCGTCAAACGCAAACGCGTCGGCCCGGCATGCGCGCACCCGCTCGCCCTCAGCGCCGAGTTGCTCCATCACCGTAAGCTCACTCGGGCCGAATCCGCGCGCCGTCAGCGCCGCCGCGATCGCCCGGGGCCCGCTGTCATCAGTGGTCAGGATCAGCAGCCTCGCACCTGGTTGCACAAACGTCTGCAACTGCGCGAGCGGCCGCCCGTGCAGTGTCAGGTAGTCGAGCCCATCAGCGTTCCAGCCAAGCTTCGCGCGCGCGAGGGCGAATGCGGAGGGGGCTGGTACGACGGTCATCTCCGTCCGGTCGAAATGGGCGCTCAGCACGTTGCCGACGCCGAAGACGAGCGGATCGCCGGAAGCCAGCACGCAAACCGTACGATCACTGCGCGCACGGAGTTCGTCGGTCAGCGCACTGAACGGGCTCGGCCATTGCAGGCATTCCTGTTGAGGTGCCACCTCCACGAGCGCGAGATGCCGTGCGCCCCCGACGAGCACATCGGCGCCCGCGACAAGGCGTCGGGCGGCGCTGCTCAGTCCGTCGAGACCGTCGGCGCCAATGCCGATGACGTGCAGCCAGGGGCTCATGCGAAGCAGCTCGCCAGCCCATTGACAGCCGCGGCCGCGATCGCGCTGCCGCCGCGCTGCCCCAGCAGCGTCACGTACGGTGTTCCCGCATGATGTTCCGTCAACGCCTGCTTCGATTCGGCAGCGCCGACAAAGCCGACGGGAAACCCTAGAACGGCAGCCGGCCGGAGGCGGCCGGCCGCCATCAGTTCAAGTACCCGGAACAGCGCGGTGGGGGCATTGCCAACGACCACGACGCCACCGGGCGGATGCGTCAGCCAGCGGTCGACGGCGGCAGCCGATCGGGTGGTGCTGAGAGCCTTTGCGTCGTCGGCGACGCCCGCTTCGTTCAACGTGCATATCACCTCGTTTGCGGCGGGCAGCCGGCTGCGAATGATGCCGTTGACGACCATCTCGCAGTCAGCGAATAAGGGCGCACCGGCTTTCAGCGCCCGCCATGCAGCCTGCTCTATACCAACACTGAAGGCCAGGTCCGTAACGATGTCGGGCATGCCGCAGGCGTGCACCAGACGGACCACCAACGGCTCGATGGCCGGTGGCACGTCGCTCAAGTCCGTGGCCTGACGAACCAGCGCAAATGACCGCGCATAGATCGCCTGAGGGTCGCGAATGTAATCGAATGGAGCTGACAAGATAGCGAGCCTGAACTGGTTGACGGCGAGCACTGAACGTGGCTTTTGCAAGGCGTGTAGCGTCAGCGCCTGAAGGGCGACAGGGTGCCGCATCGTCGCACGATTGTCGTCATCTCGTGCTTGTTGTGCCACGCGCCGAAATCCCATTGGACCGAGGCGTGCGGGCGCATACGAAGCCGGTCTTACGGCCGTATCGAACTTCGGTGCTGCGACCGCCGACGCACGCGATGTCGCCTATCATAAGCAGCTTCAGGGTGACCAGACCGGTTCCGCACGCAGTCATAATTCAGGGCCATGACCAGGATCTGCAAATCGTGCTGACCGACCTGATGCAACCGGCACTCTTGGTCGGTATCGCGATCGTGTTGGACGCGATGTTCGGCGACCCGGCCTGGCTGTATCGGCGCGTGCCGCATCCAGTCGTGTTGCCAGGCCGCCTCATCGGCTGGCTGGACGAGCAGCTGAATCCGGACCCCGCGCCATCGGGCCTGGCCACGATGATGCGCGGCGGCGCCGCCGCGACGCTGCTGGTCGCGCTGGCTCTTGCTGCCGGCATCGCGGTTCATCAGCTGTTGTCAGAGCTGGCGGGAGGCTGGCTGCTCGAAGCAATACTCGCCAGTACGCTGCTGGCCGGACGAGGACTGCACGACCATGTCAGCGCAGTCGGCACCGGGCTCGCCAGGAGCCTGGACGACGGTCGTGAGGCCGTCCGCCATATCGTCGGGCGCGATCCCAGCTCACTGGACGACGCCGGGGTCGCCCGCGCGGCGATCGAATCAGCCGCCGAGAACTTTGTCGATGGCTTCGTCGCGCCCGCGCTCTGGTTCGCACTGTTCGGCTTGCCAGGGCTCTGTGCGTACAAGGTCATCAACACGCTCGACTCGATGATCGGACATCGAACACCCCGCCATGAACGGTTTGGCAAGGTTGCCGCCCGCATCGACGACGTTGCGAACTGGTTGCCGGCGCGCGTGGGCGCGGCCCTGATCCTGCTCGCCGCGTTGCCGGGCAGGCCACGGGCGCTCGGCCACATGGTTGCGGGCATTTGGGGCGACGCCGGCAAACACCGTTCAATGAACGCCGGCTGGCCGGAAGCGGCTATGGCCTACGCGCTGGGGATCCGGTTGGCCGGGCCGCGCCAGTACGCCGGCGATACCGCTGACGATCCCTGGATTGGGGTTGGCGATGCGCCTGCGCGTTCCGAACACATCGTGCAATGCCTGCGCGTGTATCGGCGCGCCTGGGGCCTGGCCGCGCTGCTGTGCGTTGCCCTCGCCGGTACGCTATGAGTGGCGACAAATGGCTGCGCGCGCCCGGCGGGCGCGGGGGCCCGGTCCGCGCATCGCCGACACCGCGCGCATCTAGAGACCGAACATCCGTTCGACGTCGGTGTGGGTCTCGAGATGTACGGCCAACGCATCGAGGGCCGACTCTACTTCCGCTTCATAGTGGCTGAGCCCCACTTCGCGGGACTTCAGTGCCTCCAGGAACGCATGTCGAAAACGATCGTCGGCGAACAAACCGTGCACGTAACAGCCGGACACCCGCCCGTCGGCGCTGACCGCACCGTGCGGTGCACCGTCCAGTTCCAGCATCGGTACCTGCAGACCCGGTCCGCTGGTGACACCGATGTGCATCTCGTAACCGCGCACCGCCGCGTTGGTCGCAAGGTGGCGGCCATCGGTGTAACGCAGCGTCTTGGCACCTGCCATCACGGTTTCGACATCGAGGAGCCCGAGCCCTGGCAATTCGGTCAGCGTACCCTCGATACCGTCCGGGTCGCGCACGCTTTGACCGAGCATCTGGTAACCGCCGCAGATACCGAGCACGCTGCCACCGCGGCGTACGTGGGCGGCCAGATCCACGTCCCAGCCCTGCGCCCGGCAATGCGCGAGGTCAGCGAGCGTCGACTTGGAACCAGGCAGGATTACGAGATCGGCATCCGGTGGAATGACGGCACCCGCTTTAACAAACTCAACCGACACATCCGGCTCCGCGGCGAGCGGGTCGAGGTCGTCGAAATTGGCGATACGCGCGAAGGTCAAAATGGCCACCCGAATGTGGGCGTTCGAACGCCGGCGCGGCGTCGCTTGCAGCGCGAGCGCGTCTTCCGCCGGCAGCTTGCCAGCGTCACTGAACCACGGCACCACGCCGAAACAGGGCCAACCGGTCTCAGCGCCGATGACGTCAATGCCACTGTCGAAGAGACGCACGTCGCCGCGAAATTTGTTGATGAGATACCCGCTGACGCGCGCGCGCTCGGTGTTGGAAAGCAGTTGACGAGTGCCGACGACGCTCGCAATGACACCACCGCGGTCGATATCCCCGATCAGTACGACCGGTACGTCGGCCGCCTCGGCGAAGCCCATGTTGGCGATATCACCAGCCCGCAGGTTGACTTCAGAAGCGCTGCCCGCGCCCTCGATCAGAACGATGTCGGCCTGACTCTTCAGCCGGGCGAAGCTCTCCAGCACGCGCGGCATCAGAGTACCTTTCATTCGCTGGTACTCATCTGCACGCGCCGCCCCGATCACCTCGCCCTGCACGACTACCTGCGCGCCGATCTCACTTTGTGGCTTCAGCAGGACGGGATTCATATGCACCGTTGGCGCGACCCCGCAGGCCCGTGCCTGCAGCGCCTGGGCGCGACCGATTTCGCCTCCATCGACCGTGACAGCGGCGTTGTTGGACATGTTCTGCGGTTTGAACGGCTGCACGCGCAAGCCCCGCCGTGTCAGCGCGCGAGCGAGACCGGCGACGAGTATCGACTTGCCGACGTCCGAGCCGGTGCCCTGAAACATCAGCGCCGGCAGCAGACCGGCGGCCGTGTGCCCGGTCAGAATTCGATGCCTTTCTGGGCTTTGACGCCGTCTTTGAAGTGATGCTTGACCATCGTCATCTCGGTGACGAGATCGGCCGCCTCGATGAGCGGGTCCTTGGCGTTGCGCCCCGTCACGATGATATGCAGGTTCGGCGGACGCGCCGCCAGCGTGGCGACGACTTCTTCGAGCGGCAGATAGTCGTAGCGCAACACGATATTCAGCTCATCGAAAAGCAGCAGGTCGTAAGCCGGATCGTCGCCTCGGCAGGCTTCGATCATTTCCTTCGACACTTCCCAGGCGCGCTCCGCGGCCCGGATATCGCGCGCCTTGTCCTGCGTTTCCCACGTGAAACCTTCGCCCATCGTGCGGATCGTCGCCTGATCGCCGAAGCGCTCCAGAACGTGACGTTCGCCGGTTTGCCACTTGCCTTTCACGTACTGCACCACGCCGACCCGCATGCCGTTGCCGAGCGCGCGAACGACCAGTCCGAAGGCAGCGGTCGACTTACCCTTGCCCTTGCCGGTATGCACCATCAGCAAGCCTTTCTCGAGGGTCTTCGTCGCGAGAATCTTATCGCGCGCTTCCTTGCGCTTGCGCGATTTCTCGTTAGCGCGGGCGTACTGATCGTCATCGTTGGAAGGCGTGGCCGATTCGCTCATGCGGGTACCTCGAGGCGAGTGCAGATCGGTATTGCACGCTCGCCTGCCAGAAGCTGTCAACGCGAATGGCGCCGGCCGCCGGTCTGCCGGCGCCACTGGCACAGGTTCACCCGGCAACGCCACCGGCTGCCGAAAATGGCATTCTGTGGGAGTCTGGATGGCATTGAGAGGCCCCCATCGTGAGCAACCCGAGCGACATCGACACCACCGCATCCGCGTCCACACCCTTCTGGGAGCCGCGCGCGCGCCCGGCTCCGGACGCCCCTAACGTCGTCGTCATGGCGTTCGACGACACCGGCTTCGCTCACTTCGGTTGCTTCGGCTCCGACATCGACACTCCCAACATCGATGCACTCGCCGCCGGTGGGTTGCGCTACACGAACTTCCATACGACAGCGCTCTGCTCACCAACTCGCGCGTGCCTGCTGTCCGGGCGGAATCACCACTCGGTCGGTATGCGCTTTCTGTCCAACGTAGACACGGGATTCTCAAACTGCCGCGGTGTGATCACACCGGCCGCTGCGACCCTTGCGGAAGTACTGCAAAGCAACGGTTACTCGACGTTCGCGCTCGGCAAATGGCATCTCGCCAACATGGAGGACTGCGGGCCCGCCGGTCCCATGAATCACTGGCCGCTCGGCCGTGGCTTCGAGCGCTTCTACGGCTTTCTCGGTGGTGCCACAGATCAGTTTTCACCCGAACTGGTGATCGACAATCATCCGGTCGACCCGCCGAGCGATCCTGACTATCACCTGTCGGAAGCCATGGTCGACGAAGCGATGTCGATGGTGACGGCGCAGCGCGCCATCACGACCCGTCCATTCTTCACGTACCTGGCATTTGGTGCCACGCATAGCCCGCATCAGGCGCCGCGCGCCTACATCGACAAGTACCGCGGCCGTTTCGACCGCGGGTGGGATGCGGTGCGCGCCGAGTACTTCGAGCGCCAGATTCGTCTCGGTGTGATACCTGAAGACGCAGAGCTGTCGCCCCGCAATCCGGGGATCAAAGCCTGGGACGAACTGGACGGTGACGCGCAGCGGCTATTCGCCCGTATGCAGGAGGCGTTCGCGGGCTTCCTCGATCACACCGACGACCAGATCGGTCGCTTCATCGAATTTCTCCGGGCGACCGGCGAGTTGGATAACACGCTGTTCGTGTTGCTGTCGGACAACGGCGCCAGCCAGGAAGGCGGGTCGCACGGCGTTCTGAACGAACTCGCGTTCTTCAATCGGGTGCCCCAACGCGCGCCCGACATGATCGGTCAGATCGACGCCATCGGCGGGCCCAATCTCTACAACAACTACCCCAAGGGCTGGTCCCAGGTCGGAAACTGCCCGCTCCGGTTCTACAAACAAAACACTTACGAAGGTGGTATCCGCGACCCGCTGATCGTGCACTGGCCCGCGCGCATCGGCGACGCCGGTGGCATCCGCAACCAGTATCACCATGTGATCGACCTGATGCCGACGATCCTCGAGTGCACCGGGTTGGAAGCGCCGACGACCTTCAAGGGCGTCGCGCAAAAGCCGGTGGAAGGCGTCAGTCTGGCCTATAGCTTCGATGCGCCGGATGCGCCGACGCGACGGGAAACGCAGTACTACGAGATGCTGGGCCACCGCGCGATCTATCACGACGGCTGGAAGGCCGTGACGCTGCATCGCGAGGGCACGCCGTTCGACGAAGATGTCTGGCATCTGTACCACGTTGCTCGCGACTTCGCCGAGATCCATGATCTCGCTGACGCGGAGCCGGAGCGGCTCGCGACCATGAAAGAGCTCTGGTGGCGTGAAGCGGGTCGTTTCAACGTGCTGCCGTTGGACGATCGCACGGTCGAGTTGTTCGCAATGCGCCGCCCCGACTCCGAACTCGCTGGCAACCACAAGCGTCTGCTGCCGGGCGTCGGCCACATCGACCGCTTCGCCATGCCGGATATCCGCAACCGCTCGTGGCGCATTACCGCCAGCCTGGGCGCCGACGGCGAGCGCCACGGTGTGCTGGTCGCATGCGGGGCACGGACCGGCGGTCATGCGCTCTACGTCGACCACGGCACGCCGGTGTTCGTCTACAACGCGATCGGCAAACTGACGGAGCTACGCGCCGACCGGCCCCTGCCCGCTGGGGAGACCTCCGTGACGGTGCAATTCGACAAAGAGGCGGAACACGCCGGCACGGTGCGGCTTTGCATCGACGGCGAAGACGCCGGCTCCGCGCCGCTCGAAACGCTGCCCTGGCGCCAAACCCTCTACGGCATGGATGTGGGCCGCGACCTCGGCTCCACGGTGAGTCCGGCGTATCAGGCGCCGAATGCGTGGCAAGGTACGCTGCACTACATCGAATACGCGATGGACGACGACCGTGCCGACCTCCGCAAAGCGGCGCGCATCGAAAGCGAAAACGCACTCGCCGACCAGTAGCGCAGCACCCCGCCGGCATCTTCCGACGCCGGCGGAGCGTCCCGAGCGACTACATCTGCATGACTTCGGCCACTTCGACGGTGCCGTCCACTTCGAGTACCGGGCAACCCTTCGCCAGTTCGATCGCAGCCTCCTTGCTGTCAGCGCTGACGATGCTGTAGCCGCTGGTCGGATTGGCGCCGCCATCGCCGGTCACCGAGCCGCCCGGATGCACGGTCGACGACATGCCAACCGGATTGCCGCCGTCGACGACAGCCGCACCCATCTGCCCGAACCACGCGCCCCACTGCGCCATGACGCGCGCGCCCTCTTCCTCGGTTTCCGGCATACGACCGCCGTGATAGACAAACAGATAGTTGGCCATGAGCTTGTTCCTCGCTTCATCAAAATGCCGCATCTCGCGCGGCGGGATAATCCACACCCGTCAGCGCCTGACGGAGGCCAGGACGCCCGGTGTTATTGTGCAGACGATCGGCTAACACACAATTCGACACGATCAAAAAAATTCTTCCCGGCGCACACCTCGCTTGCAGTGGCCCCGGGTTGAGCACATATGTGAAGGTGCGCGCTTTCCCTGCTGAGGCCGGCTTCCGCGCGGCCGCCAGCGAGGGTCACCATGCCGACCAGCCAGTCCCCAGTTCTCGACCCGCCCGCCTCGCATCTGGTGCTCGGCGGCACGCGTTCCGGCAAGAGCGCGTTCGCCGAAAGTGCCGTTCTGGAAGCTCTGCCGTCAGGTGGACAGGCGGTGTACATCGCCACCGCTGAGCTCTTCGATGACGAGATGCGTGTACGCGCAGCAGCGCATCAGGCTACGCGCGGGACGGGTTGGCGCACCGTCGAGACGCCGCTCCGGCTGGCCGAAGCCCTGCAACGCGAGGCCGCACCGGGCACCGCGCTGCTGGTGGACTGTTTATCCGTATGGCTCGGAAACTTGCTTCATCACGACACGGATGTCGACGCTCACATCCGCGACCTCCTAGAATGCGTGCCCGCGCTGGCAGCACCCGTCGTGTTCGTCTCGTCGGAAGTGGGCCTCGGCATCGTGCCCGACAATGCACTCGCGCGCGCCTACCGGGACCGGGCTGGCATCCTTAATCAGCAGGTTGCCGCAGTCTGCGACCGGGTCACGCTGGTCGCGGCGGGGCTGCCGCTAACGTTGAAAACACAACCGGAGCGCTGAAGCGTAGCGCGCGCCCGCCGACGCGCCGCGGACGCGCCCCCGGTTCAAGACACGCCCCCCTTTCATCAGGAATTCAAGCACCATGGCACAGAAGATCCCGGCTACCGTCATCACCGGCTTTCTGGGCGCCGGAAAGACCAGCTTGATTCGCCACCTGCTCGCGAATGCGGACGGCCGCCGGATCGCCCTCATCATCAACGAGTTCGGCGAGATCGGCGTCGACGGCGACATCCTGCAAAGTTGTGGAATCGAAGGCTGTGACGACGAGTCGGTCGTGGAGCTGACCAATGGCTGCCTTTGCTGCACGGTTGCCGATGACTTCGTGCCGACGATGCAGATGCTGCTGGACCGGGATGATCCGCCGGAACATATCGTCATCGAGACGTCGGGGCTGGCCTTGCCAAAGCCGCTCATCACCGCATTCAACTGGCCGGACATCCGCACCCGGATGACGGTCGACGGGGTGGTGACCGTCGTCGATGCGGGCGCGGTCGAAGCAGGCCTGTTCGCGCCGGATCCCGATGCCGTGCAGGCGCAGCGTGAGGCTGACGAAGCGCTCGACCACGAAAGCCCGCTCGAAGAGCTGTTCGAAGAGCAGCTCGGGGCGGCGGATCTCGTGATCCTGAACAAGACCGACCTGCTAAACGATCCGGCGCTGGTCATGGATCGGGTCAACGCGGAACTCAGACCCGGCATCCAGATCGTACGAGCCGCTTACGGCGAAGTGGCGCCCACGGTGCTGCTGGGTCTGGACGCGGCGGCGGAAGACGACCTCGAAAGCCGGCCGTCCCACGTCGACGACGGCGAAGAACACGACCACGACGACTTCGTGTCGTTTGCTGTCGAGATGCCATCAGAGGCGACACCGGAGCCGCTGATCACCCGGCTTACGGACACGATCCGCACCCATGGGATCCTGCGCGTCAAAGGCTCGGTGGCGGTTACCGGTAAGCCGATGCGACTGCTCGTACAGGCCGTTGGCGACCGCGTCGCACACTACTACGACCGGGACTGGCTGGCCGACGAGCCCCGCACTACCCGACTTGTAGTGATCGGCGAGACCGGACTCGACGAAGTAGCGATTCGCGCCGCGCTGGCTGCGAGCTGACAGTATCGCCGTAGCATCCCCGAGCCATCCCCGAGCCGCCCGATGAGCCGGACCGCGTTCTGATGCACCTGTTGCAAGCCAAAGCCGGCTCGGTGTCCGACGGCTCGGAAGCCGTCGATCTCGGGCAGACACCGGGCGACATCGTCTTTCTGACGGCCGCCGATACTGAAATCGCGTCGATGGCGCTGGCGCGACGCCGGTGCGGCCCATCGTTTCCGAGCGTGCGGGTCGCAAACTACCTGCAGCTCTCGCACCCGATGTCGGTGGACCTTTACGTCGAGCAGATCGTCGGGCAGGCGAAACTGGTCGTCGCACGACTACTCGGCGGACGGAGCTACTGGAGCTACGGGGTCGAGCAGATCGCTGAAGGCTGCCGGCGGCACGCGGTACCGGTCGCCTTTTTGCCAGGGGACGATCAGCCCGATGAAGACCTGAGCGAAAGCTCGACGGTCGATTCGGCCACCTATCACCGTCTGTGGCAATACTGTATTCACGGCGGCCCGGACAACGCCTACCAGTTCCTGCAGTGCGCGGCCGACAGCGCCGGATTCGGAACCGACTGGCTGGAACCGAGGCCATTGCTACGCGCCGGTATCTACTGGCCCACACTCGAAACACCCGACCTGGTTCAGCTGCGCACACAATGGCGTGCGGGTGCGCCGGTCGCCGCCATCGTGTTCTATCGGGCGTTGTTGCAGGCGTCGAATCTCTCGCCGGTGGACGCGCTTATCGACGCGCTCGCCGAACTCGGCGTCAACGCACTGCCAATCTTCTGCGCCAGCCTCAAAGACCCGCTGTCAGCGGAACTTATCGAGACTCTGCTCGACGAGAGCGGCGCAGGCGTAATCCTGAACACCACGGGTTTCGCCGTTTCGAGCCCTGGACAACGCCGCAAAGCAACTCCGTTTGATGCCGCGTGCTGCCCGGTCCTGCAGGTGGTGCTCGCAAGCGGCACCGAGTCGGGATGGCGAACGGAAACCCGCGGCCTTTCCGCCCGCGATATCGCGATGAACGTCGCGCTGCCGGAAGTGGATGGCCGCGTATTGTCACGCGCGATCGCGTTCAAGGCCGAGGCGGAGTTCGACGCGCTCTGCGAGTGTGCGATCGTCAATCATGCCGTCGAACCGAGCCGCGTTCAGTTCGTCGCGGCGCTCGCCGCCAACTGGCTGCACCTGCGGGCGGCGCCACCGTCGGCGCGGCGCGTGGCGCTGGTGCTCGCGAATTACCCCAACCGCGACGGACGCCTCGGCAACGGCGTTGGTCTGGATACGCCCGCTGGCACTGTCAATGCGCTGCGCGCGCTGGCCGCGAACGGCTTTGACGTCGACCAGATCCCGCCTGACGGCGACGCGCTCATCGCACACCTGATGGCAGGTCCGACCAACGCCGCCACCGACGGGCGCGAAATTCGCGAAACGCTGACTGCGGATGATTACCACACTTACTTCGAGCGCCTGCCTGACGCTTTGCAGGCCGCCGTGACCGCACGCTGGGGTGCGCCAGAAGACGATCCGTTTTATCTCATGGACGGCCAGGCCTTCGCGCTGCCGGTATTGCGCTGCGGGTCAGCAATCGTCGGCCTGCAGCCGGCGCGCGGCTACAACATCAATCCGACTGAGACCTACCACGACCCCGATCTCGTGCCGCCGCATGGCTACTTTGCGTTCTACCTGTGGCTGCGCCATCACGCCGGCGTGCACGCAGTCGTGCACATGGGGAAACACGGCAACCTCGAATGGCTCCCGGGCAAGGCGCTGGCATTATCCGAGGCGTGCTATCCCGAGGCGCTGCTCGGCCCGATGCCGCACGTCTACCCGTTCATCGTCAATGACCCGGGGGAAGGCACGCAGGCGAAGCGCCGCGCACAGGCTGTCATCATCGACCATCTGACCCCGCCGCTGACGCGCGCGGAGTCGTACGGCCCGCTGGCCGAACTGGAACGACTGGTCGACGAGTACTACGAGGCCTCGGGCGTGGATCCCCGTCGCCTCGCTTTGTTGCGCCGTGAGATTCTCGAACTCGCCAACCGCGAGGGACTCGCGAGCGACTGCGGTATCGTCGCCGAGGACGCGCCCGACGACGCCCTCGGCAAGCTCGACAACTACCTCTGCGAGTTGAAGGAACTGCAGATACGCGACGGCCTGCACATCTTCGGCGAGAGCCCCACCGGGCCGCAGCTGACCGATCTGCTGGTCGCGTTGACCC
>JBCCEJ010000037.1:0-53868 GCA_039030335.1 Pseudomonadota bacterium
AACTTGGTCCCGAGACTGTTGAGACGATCCTTCACCTCATCCCACAGCACGGCCTGGGTATCCCGTGTCGGTGGTTGGCCAACATATTCAGCAGGCTGGGGCAACGCCGGTCGAAACGATGGGGCTGACACTTTCCACTGCCATTCAATACGCCGAGGATTGTCTCGCGCACGGACTCGATATCGATGATGTCCTTCCCAGGTTTACGTTCTTCTTTGATGTCTCGATCTCCCTTTTCGAGGAGGTCGCAAAGTTCCGTGCCGGCAGGCGCCTTTGGGCGAGAATTGCTCGAGAAAGGCTCGGGGCACAAGACCCGCGGAGCTGGCGTTTCAAGTTTCACGGACAGACCTCCGGTGTTGATCTCACGGCGCAGCAACCGCTCAACAACATCGCACGGGTAACCGCGCAAGCAATCGCGGGCATCTTTGGTGGACTGCAGTCGCTACACACCGACTCCTACGACGAGGCGATCAGTTGCCCGACGGAAGAAGCTGCACGCATCGCAGTGGCAACCCAGAACATCCTGCGGGACGAAGCCCACTTGTGCGATGTGATCGATCCGTTGGGCGGAAGCTACTACGTCGAACATCTGACGAACGAAATGGAAGCGCGTATTGAAGAAGTCATCGGGCGCATTGACGGTGCAGGCGGTATGTATGCGGCCGTCGAAAGTGGCCTCGTTCAAGGCATGATCGGAGAATCGGCGCTGGAGTGGCAGGAACGCATCGAAACGGGCGCTCAGCCCATCGTTGGCGTGAACTGCTATCAAAGTGAAAACGATGCCTTCGAAGAGCCGCTTCCATACCGGCCCGACCAAGCCGCGATGGCAGCCCATGTGGAATCACTAAAGCGTTGGAAAGCTGAGCGAAACCACCAGGAAGTGCGTCGCGCGCTGGATACGCTGGCCCGCGCTACGGCGATGTCCGATGGCAATTTGTTCGGTGCGGTCGTCGAAGCCGCCTGTTCGAACTTGACGCATGGCGAAATCGTTGCGGTGCTTCGCGAGGAACTTGGTTTTGGTCACCCGCTGATCGCCGCTTGAACCGTGAAGGCAGAGCTGCAACACGAATATGGTACTTCGCTTGATGGTCGGCGCGCCGCCGAGCTTGAGCGAATGTTCGAGGGTTCTCAGCGAGCACTTGGCAGACTTATTTCCGCAGTTGAAAACGGCGCGCCGGACGCGGGGGCTGTTCTTGCTGCCATCGAGCCACATCTGGGTGGCGCCCTGGTCATAGGTATCACCGGTGCGCCAGGTGTTGGCAAGTCCAGTCTCGTGAGCGCGCTGGTAAGCGAATGCCGGCGACGTGAATGGACCGTCGGTGTTGTGGCAGTCGACCCCTCGAGCCCGGTTTCGGGTGGCGCGATTCTCGGCGATCGCCTGCGGATGGCAGCACACATCTCAGACACCGGTGTGTTCGTTCGATCGGTATCGGCCCGTGGACATCTCGGAGGGCTCTCGGCGACAACTTCAGACATCGTGGACTTGATGGATGCGGCTGGCCACAACATCGTCATCGTCGAGACCGTTGGCGCCGGTCAATCTGAAGTCGAAATCGCAGAGCTTGCGGACTGCAGAATTGTCGTGTCGGCCCCCGGGCTCGGTGACCATGTTCAGGCTATCAAGGCCGGAATTCTCGAGATCGCAGACGTGCTGGTGGTCAATAAAGCAGATTTGCCGGGCGCGGATCGTACCCAAGATCAGCTGCGCGCGATGCTGAGACTTCGAACTGGCTCAGGTGCCACCGTAAAAGTTATGCAAACCTGCGCGACCGATGGCCGCGGACTCTCAGAACTTGCAAATCTGCTCGAGACACTCAAGACGCCGGCACGAGAGTCAGTCCGGACTTTTGCCGCGCAAAATCGCCTGCGCCGCGTGCTCGCCCGCGCGGTCAGAGACCACGCCTATCAGCTTGCGCTTACCGCGCCTCAGGTGGCAACGGACGCCCTGTGGCACGATGTTCGCGCCGGGCGTTCGTCGCTTGAGGACGCTGCCTGCCGCCTTCTGCGCGAGCTGACAAACGCTCGCATCACCACCAGACCCGATGCCGAACAGGAATACGATCATGAAACTCACTAAAGACATCATCATTGCTGGCGGTATGCGCACGCCCTTCGGAGACTTCGGCCGGTCGCTCAAAGACACACCGATGGTAGACCTGGGCGTCCACGCGGCCACGGCGTGCATGAATAAGATCGGTGTTGATGCAGAGTCTGTTGACCACCTCGTCTGCGGTAACGTGCTGGCGGTCGATCAGGAAGGCTGCTTCAGCGGTCGCGTCATTGCTCTCAAAAGCGGCATGGCCGAGGAGAGCCGCGCTCTCAACGTAAACCGCGCATGTGGCTCGGGCTCGCAGGCCATAATATCTGCCGCAGAGCAAATCCTTACCGGACACAGTTCAGTCGCGTTGGCTGGCGGCCTGGAGAATTTCTCACGTGCGCCCTATGTGTCGATGGGTAGCCGTTGGGGACTGCGTCGCGGACCCGAGACATTGACCGATGGTCTCGACCTGGCCTACCGCGACCCTTTCAATCTGGAACTCATGGGAGAGACGGCCGAGAACCTCGCGGAGGACTTTCAGTATCAACGCGACGAGATGGATGAGTGGGGCGTGATGAGTCAGCAGCGGGCCGGCGCCGCAATGGAATCAGGCTTTCTCGCGCGTCAGATAGCACCCATCGAAGTACCGGATGATCGAAGCATCCGCGTGATGGACGAAGACGAGTTCCCCCGCCCGCAAATAACGCTGGAAAAGTTGCAGCGCCTCAAGCCCGTGTTCCGCGAGAGTGGCCGCGTTACACCGGGTAACGCCAGTGGAGTAACCGACGGCGCGGCATTCGTGCTGGTGGCAGATCGCGAGGTGGCTGAACAACGCGGTATTGAACCACTAGTACGCGTGGTCGATTGGGCCGTGGCTGGCGTGCCACCACGCATCATGGGCTGTGGCCCGGTGCCAGCGATCAGCCAATTGCTGGAACGCCAAGCGCTCTCAGTGGATGACATCGACTACTGGGAGATCAACGAGGCGTTCGCGGTGGTGAACCTCCACGCTGAACGCGAACTCGGAATTCCGAGAGACCGGACGAACCTTTATGGCGGAGGTATTTCCATCGGGCATCCGCCAGGTGCTACGGGTGCGCGCATGACGTTGACGGCGATCGACCATCTGCGCGACACGGGCGCACGCTTCGCCGTGATTTCAATGTGTCTGGGAGCTGGACAAGGAATGGCAACGCTAATCGAGAATGTGACGGCATCGCGGTAGTCGACGAACGGCAGACCTGGCCAGGGTGCGGCCACGGTCACCGGCGGCAGCACAACAACGCGGACACGGAACCACTTGCCAGGCAGCCCTGCGACCGGGCAACGAAGATACTTAGTGGCGGAGTCGCGACAATTTCCCCGGCGCAAATTCAGAGCATGCGTGGCTGTGAGCGCAGCCGCGCCGGCGACGGGAGTTACTGGCAGGAACGGGGCCAAGCGTGAGGCTCAAACGGCTGGAGAGCCGCCTCTCAGACCGGCTTCGCAGTTGCCGATACGACGTTTCCGAGCACTTGTTGAGAGCAGCCCCACATCACGTCCGTGTTGCAGGAGTGGCGCGGGGTATCGAGGCTTCCCGCTCGGGAAGGCACGCTCGTGCTATTTCTTCTTCCTCTTACCTTGCACAGCTTTGAATCGGGGATTCGATTTACAGATGACGTAGACACGGCCTCTTCGTCTTACCACCTGACAATCCCGATGCCGGGTCTTGGCGCTCTTGAGCGAACTAAGGACTTTCATTGCTTTGGTTTTCCTTTGAGTGTTTCTTTCAACGGCACTGCCAGCACGAGTGCGATTTGTTGCTCTTCGCCTGCCCGCCGGCTTGCGAGTTCAGTTCCGCGCGCGAGGCGTGCGCCGGTTTACGACACCCGGCGATTTGTGCAGCTTGGCTTTGAAAGTGACGGCGTGCCTATTCGGGTACCAATACGCCTGGGAGCGAATTCACCGCCATCGTGTCGCCCGGTCGGAAGTGAATGACCGAGCGAATCGACTCGCCAGCCTTCAGGAGATCGAAAGCTGTGTTGATCTGACCGTGCGTCATGTGATGGGTGATGTAGGGGTCGACGCTGAACTCGCCGCTTAACCACTCATCGACCATACCCGGCAACTGGCTCCGCCCGAGAACACCGCCGAAAGCAGTGCCGCGCCAGACTCGCCCGGTCACCAGTTGGAACGGGCGGGTAGCAATCTCCTGGCCTGCGCCTGCTACGCCGATAACGGTGCATTCGCCCCAACCTTTGTGGCAGGCCTCAAGCGCTGAGCGCATCAGCTCGACGTTGCCCACGGCTTCGAACGTATAGTCGAGCCCGCCGTCGGTCATCTCGACCAGCACCTCCTGGATCGGCGCGGCGTGATCATTGGGATTGAGGCACTCCGTAGCCCCAAGCGCCATTGCGAGCGGAAACTTCGATGTGTTGATATCGATCCCAATGATGCGCGATGCACCGTTTAGCACAGCGCCCTGAATGACCGCCATACCGACGGCGCCGAGGCCGAACACGGCAACCGAGGCGCCGGCCTCCACCTTGGCAGTGTTGCGCACGGCGCCGATGCCGGTCGGTACGGCGCAACCCATCACCGATGCTTTCGAGAGCGGGGCGTCCTTACTGATCTTGGCCACGGCGATCTCAGGCAACACCGTGTATTCGCTGAACGTGCTCGTACCCATGTAGTGCAGGATTTGCTTACCTTTGTAAGAGAAGCGGGAGGTCCCGTCCGGCATCACGCCTGCGCCCTGGGTCTTGCGTATCGTCTGGCAGAGATTGGTTTTGCCCGATCTGATATACGGGCAATCGGGGTCTTCGGGCACGTAGAGCGGAATGACGTGATCACCCGGCACAACCGAGGTGACGCCTTTGCCAATCTCTTCGACCACACCGCAGCCCTCGTGACCGAGTACACAGGGAAACAGACCCTCCGGATCCTCGCCCGACAGAGTGAACACATCAGTGTGACAGAGGCTGGTCGTTACGATCCGAACGAGCACCTCACCTTCCTTTGGACCCTCGAGGTCAATTTCCTCGATCTCGAGCGGACGATTCGGTTCCCAGGCAATAGCGGCGCGCGTCTTCATGCTAACGATATTCCTCTTGGCGATGGCTCAGTGCAGGATCTCGTGACCCTGCACTTCGTCGAGTGTCTGGATGGGGTCAAGAACCAGGACCAGCCTGGTCTCAGGAGTGCCTTCGATCGGGGGCGAACGATGCAGCAGGCCCGACGCGGGGCGCTCCGGCCAAAGCTTGCCGCGCAGGAGAATCGGCGCGCCGGTCGGTACTGTGAATATTTGTGGCGGCCGCCCTCCATCAGCCGACACGCCGTACTGCGTACCCGTACCCCGATAGGTACAGATGAGGCGCGCCGTGATCGCGTCGGTATGAAACAGGCAGCATGCGTTCGTCGCCACGACGTCGAGGCGCAGCCTCAAGAACGGCGCACGCATGAGGCTCGCAAAGAGATTTGCGAGAGCAGCCGTATCATCGGCGAGCATTGCGCGTTCTGCGCAATCCGGGCACTGAGACGCCGCGAGTAGCTGGTGAGCGGCGTCACGCACGGTAGTGGGTCTGAGGATCAGGCGCGCTTGCGGTAAGCACTCAGGCCGAAGCGCATCGATCCAGGACGTGAACCTCGGTAGCGGGTCGCGCCGCCAGATGACGGCAGCGCAGTCCGGACGATGGATTGCGGCCATGCCCTCAGGGGTGCCGGTCAGTGCGACGCCACCGGCCTCGCTCTCTGACATCGCCAGGCTCCGGTTCACCTGATGTTCTCCTCTCTCGGACGCGTGCCCGAGGTGCCTCAAGCGCAGCTGCCGACGTCGCGCGTGTCGACGCAGGGCACTTCAAGTGACCCGCTTGCCCACGCTCTTATTGGACGTAGAGGCTGCGAAGTCAGAATCTATAGCGCAATGTTATAACATTACTATCGAAATGTGCAGCAATCCCTGCGCGCCAGACGCCGTCCATCCACACTGGACGAGAGCCCGTAGACACGCCCGATCCGCTGATAAGAACAGCTGTTGCTATCGCGCCTGACCGCCAGACACCTGATCGAGTGCATGTCGGCTCGGAAACGGATTCCAGCCGACCTCAAGTAGCCGACGTAATTGCAGTAATTGCTAACATGTGCAACTATGCATCTATGGATGAGACACAGACTCAGCAGCTCGCCGACTTTCTGAAAGCTCTGGGCGAGTTCAATCGGTTGTCGCTGGTTTACGAACTGTGTCGATGCAGGGAACCGCAAAATGCCATGTGTCTGTGCGACTGCTGTAGCGTCGACGCATCAGTCGTGTCCCGCCATCTGAAGGTTCTGGCGGAGCAGGGGATCGTGGCGTTCGACAGGAAAGGGCGGGAGAAAACTTACAGGCTGAACCGCGCCGAGGTTGCGAAACAGCTGCGGTCGCTGGCGGAAGCCGTCGAATCCATTGATTGAAGGATTACGTGATGAGTAGCGAAAAGTGTAACTGTGACTGTGCCAAGCAGGAATGCTGCGAAACCAGATCGTGCGAATGCTGCAAAGAAAGTTGCTGCTGCTAGCGCGCGAGTTCCTCGAAGTCCGGCGTGGCTGATCCTCAATCGGCCACGCCGTGCAGGCAGCGATGATGTTTACGCGCTGTCTTGATTTATGAGGCCGGCTTTCCCTGGCCAGCCTGAGCTCAGATGGGTTGCGCCGCCACGCAGCTCCTGCAAGTGCCTTCCACTTCTATGACCCGCCGGTTCATCCGGAAGCCCATGTCGTTGGCGTCGTTTGCGAGCAGCTGCTCGATCCTTGGATCTTCCAATTCCGCTGACGCCCCACAATCTGCGCAGATGAAGAACAGGCAGTCGTGACGGCGTTCGGGGTGTGCGCAAGGCACATAGGCGTTGCGGCTCTGTACCTTTGAGACGAGTCCCTGCGCCATCAGGAATTCGAGAGCTCTGTACACGGTAGGCGGACCCACCTTGCGCAATCCTTCGCCCCTCAGGGTTTCGATGAGTTCGTATGCCCCGGTTGGTCTGCCGCTCTCCCAGAGCAACTCCAATATCTGCCGCCTGACGGCAGTGAGCCTGGCGCCGCGCTCTCTGCAAAGTGTCACCGCTAAAGCCACCCGCTCTGCTGGCGTGCTGTCACCACGGCAACATGATTCGGAGCACGGCGAGGGCTGATTCGACGGGAGCGTCATCAGCTTCGTCTCTATTGCGTCGGCAAAACGCAATGTTATAACATTTTCCGCCGCAGTGTCCCGGACTATACGGAGGCACCAGAGCTTTCGCGACTGCTGGATGTTACCTCGGGCGGTCGACTCCGATAAACCGGGAGGTCCTTTGAACGCTGTCGATCAGACCGCAGAAGCTGGCGAGCTGCGCGGCCAGTCCATGCAGGGCCTGCTACTGGTTGGGGCTGGCGTTCGGTTCGCGGTCGCGATCTCCCTGTCGGTTGCTTTGTGGGCTGGGTATTTCTGGACCACTGGCGCGTTCGCAACCCCATGAGCGCGCAGGTCGCACTTGAGGGCGTCACGCTCGGCTACGAGCGGCAACCGGCAGTCCGGAGGCTTGACGTCGCTTTTCCGGCGGGCAGCCTTACGGCGGTCGTCGGCCCCAACGGTGCAGGCAAGTCGACATTATTGAAAGGGCTGGTCGGCGAATTGCAGCCGATGGAAGGCCAGATCATTTTGCCTGCGCGCAGCACGGCCTACCTGCCACAACAGTCCGCCGTGGACCGCTCCTTTCCGATTTCGGTGGCCGAGTTGGTGGCGATGGGTTTGTGGCGCCGGCTCGGGCCGTTCGGTGGCCTCACGCGCGCCAACCGGCGCCGCATCGCCGAAGCGCTAGCGGCCGTAGGTCTCACCGGCTTCGAGCACCGCAGCCTCTCTGCCCTGTCGGGCGGACAGATGCAGCGGGTTTTGTTCGCGCGCCTGCTGCTGCAGGAAGCGGACGTTCTGCTACTGGACGAACCCTTTACCGCGATCGACAGCCGCACCGCGACCGACTTGCTCGGGGTCATCGGTCGATGGCACGAAGAAGGCAAAACCATCATCGCCGTACTGCACGACCTCGAGACCGTGCGGACGCGATTTCCCACCACGTTGTTGCTCGCCCGCGATCTGGTAGCCCACGGCGCGACCAGCACGGTGTTGACGGCCGAGAATCTGATGCGGGCGCGCCAGATGTGCGAGGCGTGTGCTGATGAGGACCATTCCTGTGGACGCCCGGCAAACAGACCGTGGCGTATGTGATGTACGACGCTCTCGTCGGGCCTTTCGTGGAATTCGGTTTCATGCGCCGGGCTTTGCTCGGCTGCCTTGCGATCGCAGTGGGCGCCACGCCGGTCGGTGTATTCCTGATGCTGCGGCGCATGAGCCTGACAGGCGATGCCATGGCGCACGCCATCCTGCCCGGTGCGGCGGTTGGTTTCATGGTGTCTGGTCTGTCGCTCGGTGCGATGACGATCGGCGGGCTCGTTGCCGGCATGCTCGTCGCTGTGCTGACGGGCGTGGTCAGCCGCACGACGGTCCTGGGAGAGGACGCGAGCCTCGCAGCGTTTTACCTGATCTCGCTGGCGCTAGGGGTCATGCTGATTTCAATGCATGGCAGCAACGTGGACCTGATGCACGTGCTGTTCGGAACTGTGCTCGCGCTCGGTAACGACGCGCTCGTCCTGCTCTGTTCCATCGCAACCGCGACCTTGCTGCTCCTCGCGGCGTTCATGCGTCCTTTGGTGCTCGAGTGCGCGGATCCGACCTTTCTGCGCTCGGTGAGTCGTTTGAGCGCTCCGACGCATTTCGCGTTCCTGATCCTGGTGGTCATCAATCTGGTTGGTGGATTCCAGGCTCTGGGGACATTGATGGCGGTCGGGATCATGATTTTGCCGGGAGCGGCTGCCCGTTTCTGGTCGAATCGGATTGGCGGCCTGCTGGTCGTCGCGCTAGTCCTGGCACTTGGCGCGAGCGTGACTGGCTTGTTGATCTCCTATCACCACGGCTTGCCATCGGGGCCCGCCATTATTCTCGTCGCTGGCAGTGCCTATGTACTGTCGCTGTTGTTTGGGCCCGTGGGCTCGCTGACCGCCCGCTGGATGAACAGCAGGCAGACATTTTTTAGGAGGGCAGTTCCATGATTTCCGCCTCTGGTCTACGTTCTGTTCGCGCCGGACTGTTCCGCCGCGTAGGCGCACTTGCGCTGGTAACCGCAGCGGTTGCGCCAGTGCACGCCGAGCCAATTTCCGTGGTCGCGACATTTTCTATATTGGGTGACATGGTCAAGCAGGTTGGCGGATCCAAAGTCAGCGTGACCACGCTGGTCGGAGCAGACGGCGACACACACGTATATCAGCCGACGCCAGCGGATGCCAAAGCGGTCGCGCAGGCGCGTGTACTGGTTGTCAATGGTCTCGAGTTCGAAGGATGGATGGAACGTTTGCTCGAAGCGGCCGACTTCAAGGGGCAACTCGTCACGGCCACGGATGGCGTTGATGCGCTCGAGTTCAGCGAAGGTGAGGAGCACCACGACGAGCACGACAAGGAACACAAGGAACACGAGGAACACAAGGACGACGACCATCACGACAAGGAAAAGGCGGCGCACAA
The DNA here is from genome assembly GCA_039030335.1 of Pseudomonadota bacterium. GTDB lineage: Bacteria > Pseudomonadota > Gammaproteobacteria > HK1 > HK1 > JBCCEJ01. Next base: position 9,600 of record JBCCEJ010000037.1, read on the forward strand.
AGATGAACACAAGGACGAGCATAAGGACGAGCACAAGGATGAACACAAAGACGAGCACAAAGACGAGCACAAGGACGAGCACAAGGACGGTGACCATCACGGGCACGAACATGGCGAACACGATCCGCACGCATGGCAGGATCTAGCCAACGCCAGGATCTATGTGCAGAACATAGAACGCGGCCTTGCGAAGGTAGACCCGGCTAACGCGGGCGAGTATCGGCAACGTCTGACCAACTACCTGACCGAGATCGACAAGCTGGATGCTGAGATCAAAACGAGCATGGCAGCGCTGCCCGCCAACAAGCGTACCGTGGTGACGTCGCATGACGCATTTCAGTACTTCGGGCGGGCCTACGGGCTGACCTTTCTGAGTCCGCAGGGGATCAGTACCGAATCGGAGGCGTCAGCCGAAGATGTGGCCAACCTCATCCGCCAGATTCGCAAGGAACGTATCTCCGCGGTGTTCGTCGAGAATCTCAGCGACTCGCGACTCATCGAGCGCATCGCTGAGGAGACCGGTGCCAGGGTGGGCGGCACTTTGTACCCGGGGGCGTTGTCTCCGTCTGACGGGCCGGCACCAACCTATCTCGACATGTTGCGAACCAACGCGCGTGTCATCCGCGAGTCGCTGCAGTAGATTTAAGGTGGGTGTTGGACCGACTTGTCCGTGCGGTCTGACACCCACGTTCCACTAACCGAAGCCGGAGTCGTCGCAGGCCCTTCAGGCCGGTATTTCCGGGCGCCGCTGGATAAGTGCTTCACACCGGCTTCAACCGTGCCCGAGATAACGTGCTTGCCGGCCGCAAAAGCGGCCAGAGCATGGTCCACGGCCACCATCGGATTGCCGGTGCACTCGATAACGATCTCGACCGCTGGATGTGTGATGTGCGCGATAGCGTCATCGCCTGGACAGGTCAGGCCGGGCTGGTAGGCTGCATCCCGGGATGCAGCGTCAAGCTGTTCCGCGGGCCAGGCCGCCCGCAGCATGCTCAACCGGGCACGTGGCACGTCCAGATCGACGACGCCGAGCACGTGTACCCCCGGAATGCGCAGCGCTTGCGCAACGCCATCCGTGGCCGGGATCGCAAGGTCACGTCAGCGACTGTTGAAGGCGCTTGAGTTCACGAGTCCGTCCGGACGTTTGCCTTCAAGCGCCTGGATGATGCTCGTTGCAGCGGAGTTTTCGATAGCTTCGCGGACGTTTCTGACCGCCGAGCCGAGATGTGGGGTGAATATGGTCTGATCCGATGCCCGGAGTCGCGGGTCGACATGGCGAGGCCGGTCGTCCAACTGCCAGTCTTCCAGTTCGAAGGTGTCCGCGGCGTATCCCGCGAGGTGACCAGCGGCGAGCGCGTCGGCCACGGCGGCCTCGTCCACCAATGAGCCTCGCGCCGGATTGATGAGGTAAGCCTGTGGCTTCATGGCGGCCAGGAATCCGGCATTCACCATATGCCGGTTGTCCGCCATCAGATGCACAGCCAGAACCAGAAAATCGCTATTGGCGAGCAACTGCGCCGGCTCGGCGTAGCGCGCACCCAGTTCAGCCTCGAGGGTGGGCGAGAGCGGCTTCGGATCATGGTAGAGGCAGGTGCAGTCGAAGCCGCGCAGCAACCGGAACAGGGCTTGTCCCACGGCACCGGCGCCCAACACGCCGACCGTCGCACCAGTGATAGAGCGACCGTAGCCGACCGGGCGCCACCCTTCGAACGCATCGCTGCGCACCAGCCGGTCGCCGAAGCCCACGTAGCGCGCCACCGCGATCATGAGTCCGAGTGTCAACTCAGCGGTTGGTTCGGTGAGCAGGTCGGGGCAGACGGTGACCGCGACACCGCGCTCGGTACACGCATCGACGTCGAAATTGTTGTAGCCCTTCAGCGCGCCTCCAACGATGCGAAGCTTGGGACAAGCGTCCAGGAAGGCCGCGTCGACGCGCTCGGTCATGAAAGCCATCAAAGCATCTGCTTCGCTGCAGCGCTCGCGCAGCGCATCGGCGCCAAGCGGTGTGTCGGTATCATTGAGGATGACCTCGCCGGCCTGCTTCAGGCGTGCGGCGACCGACTCATGAATCCGGTTCCCTACGACGATGCGAGGAGTCACGTAGATGTCCTTCTGAAGTGTTGTTAGTTGCGGGGAAGCTGTAACGCTGGAGCCACTAGCCGCCCGCGAAGTAATGCTCGTCAACCCCGGCTTTCAGGCGCGCCGGACACGTCCTTGGAAGCGCTCCGCTAAGAGCTGCAACGAAGACGGTGATGGTGCCGTGTCGCCCGGGTGCTCGCATCAGAAACGATTCTAGTCTCGACGTCTGGTGTCTGCATGTGCATAGTGCGGAACGGCCGCCGCTCAGTCACCTTCACAAAACCTGCACTTCGGACTGGCAGAATACCCGAATGTTGAAAGAAGCCGACACCGCGGACCCGTTCGTCGAACTGCGTGACGTGGAAGTCATCTACCCGAACGGCACGGTAGCCCTGAAGCCGCTTTCCACGCACTTTGCGGATCAAGACATCACCGTGCTGCTTGGCCCGTCCGGTGCTGGCAAGTCATCGCTGCTCCGTGTTCTGAACTGGCTGGTACCGCCGACGCGCGGCGAAGTTGAAGTGCGTGACATCGGCGCTCTAAACGGGCGTGGGGTGCTCCGTCGGCACCGTCGCGAGACAGGAGTCATCTTTCAGCAACATCAGCTGATCGGTCGGCTGAGTGCACTCCAGAACGTTTTGATTGGACGGATCGGACACTACAACGCCTTCCGGACGTTGTTTCCGCTGCCTGAAGGTGAGCAGCGCTGGGCGCTTGAATGCCTGGAGCGGGTCGGATTACTCGAGAAAGCACTGGTGCGCTGTGATGCACTATCCGGTGGGCAGCAACAGCGGGTGGGAATTGCCCGTGCGCTTGCGCAGAAGCCGCGCCTCATTCTCGCTGACGAGCCAGTCGCTTCACTTGACCCGGCATCGTCCGAGCGCGTCCTGACCCTGTTGCAATCCATCTGCAAGCAGGATCGGATTCCAACGGTCATCAGCCTGCATCAGTTGGAATACGCGCGCACCTATGCGGATCGCATTCTTGGACTGGCGCTCGGGGAGGTGGTTTACGATGGCCCCCCCGAGGGCCTCACCACCGAAGCCTTGACCCGGATTTACGGAGTGCCTGCCGGGGCCGTGAGCCAGGCCGAAACTCCGGTTGCGGCTCGCACCGGCTAGTATCACGACTTACATAGAAGAGGGAATCCCCGCCATGAAGCTGTTTCGTTCCATTGCCCCGTTTATCGCCGCCGGTGTGCTGTCAGGATCGGCCTCGGCTGGTGATTACAACCCCGACAAGCTTAAGGTTGCCCTGCTTCCGGACGAGGATGCGGCAACCATCATCCAGGACAACAAACCGCTTGCTGCCTATCTCGAAAAGCAGCTCGGCAAAGAAATTGAACTGATCGTCACGACCGACTACTCCTCGATGATCGAGGCAACCCGCTTCGGACGCATCGACGTCGCGTACTTCGGGCCCGCTTCCTACACCATCGCGAAGGACAAGATGAAGGGCGGCAAGGTCGACATCGAACCGTTCGCGGCACGCCTGAAAGGCGGCTCGACCACCTATCAGTCGGCCATCATTGCCAATGCCAAGGCAAATCTTGCAAAGATGGAAGACATGAAGGGCAAATCCCTGCAGGTGGCTTTTGGAGACCAGGCCTCCACGTCCAGCCACTTCGCACCGAAGTACACACTGATGGCTGCCGGCGTACAGCCTGGTGAAGACTACAAAGAGAATTTCACGGGCGCCCACGACGCAGTTGCGCGGAACGTTGAACGCGGCAACGCTCAGGTTGGCGGATTGAGCCGTCCGATCCTGGAACGCCTGCTGGAGAAAGGCACCATCGATTCCAACAAGATAACGATCCTGGGTTACTCGAAACCGATCCCGCAGTACCCGTGGGTCATGCGCACCGACCTCACCGACGCCGTCAAGCAGCAGATTCGCAATGCGTTCTACGGCCTGAAGAAAGGGACGCCCGACGGCGACGCCGTGTTGAAGCCGTTCAAGGCTGACGGCTTCGAGAGCATCTCGGATGCCGACTACGACATCATTCGCGCGATCCGCGACAACGTCAAAGGCGGCTGACTTCACGCGAAGCGCGGCAAGCCGGCTTTGAACACCGGTTCCGGGCCGCCGTCCCCGACAGCCTCATCAGGGTCGGAGTACGGCGAGATCCTGATCGAAGCTCGTCGCGGGCGGCGTTCGCTCGCGGCAAAACTCGCGGTGGTCATCGTGGCCATCGCGGTTTGCTTCTGGGTTACCGACCTGCTGAACGCTGAGCGTATGCAGGATGGGATTCCAGCTATCGGCGTGATGATTTCGGAGATGATTCCACCCGACTTCCGCCGTTGGGAACAGTGGATCAGACCGATGCTCGAGACCATTGCGATGTCGATCGCCGGTACGGCGCTCGCGATCGCAATGGCGTTACCGGTCGCGTTCCTGGCCGCGCGTAATACGACGCCTGGGCCGCTTACTTACCAGGCAGCGCGCATGCTGCTGAACGCGCTGCGTGCGATTCCCGAACTCATCATGGGTATCGTGTTCGTTGCGGCGGTCGGGTTCGGCATGCTGCCGGGTGTACTTGCGCTCGGTTTGCACTCGGTCGGTATGGTCGGAAAGTTCTTCTCCGAAGCCATCGAACACGCGCATCCCGGGCCCATAGAGGCGGCGGAGGCCGCGGGCGCGACGCGCTTTCAGATCATCTCGCACGGTGTCATGCCGCAGGTCTACCCACAGTTCGCCGACGTCACGATGTATCGGTGGGAGTACAACTTTCGGCAGTCGACCGTCATGGGTATGGTTGGCGCGGGCGGGATCGGCACCGAACTGGTCGGTTCGCTGCGGCTCATCGATTACCCACAGGTCTCAGCGATTCTGATCGTCATCCTGATGGCCGTTACGGTGGTGGATGGCCTTAGCAACTGGCTCAGGCGTAAGTTCCAGTAGCGGAGACCTTCTCCATCCGTGCTCGCCGCGGGCGCGTTGCGTTCGTAGCTCCGACCTTCCTGCTGTTCATCGGGCGTCTTCCATTTGCTTAAGCGTTGAGCTTGCGCCTATAGTCGACGAAAGAGCGGGATTGGTCTCGACTCCGGCAAGGCCGCCTGGGTAGAACCGTCACCGCCGCAATGGAGGGGGCAGTGAGTGGCCGGATTGATCGGCTTGCTTGCTAAGGTCAACGATACGCTTGGAAGCGTGTTCCGGCTGCTCAGCTGGACGTTCCTTGCCGCCATGACGTCGTTCATCCTCCTGCAAGTCGTGATGCGCTACGTCTTCAATAACTCGCTCTTCTGGCCGGAAGACGTGTCGTTGATGATGATGATCTGGGTGGCGCTCGCAATCGCGCCGCTCGCGTACCGACACGGCGGCAATGTCTCGTTGGACATCGTCTCGCGTTTCCTCCCCCTGCGCGGGTTTCATTGCCTCAGCATCGTGCTGCACCTGCTGGTCGTCGGGCTTCTGGTCGTGCTGATTCAGGAGTCCGTCGGCATGATCGAGCGCAGTCAGATTCGCGCCAACAGCATTCCACTGCCGATGAAGTACGTCTATGCCATCTTGCCGATCGGCTTCGGCGCGACGGTCCTGGTAGCGGTCGAACTCATCTTGCGCAACCTCGTGGGTGTCGTCCGTCCGGACGATCCGCTGTCCCGCAGTCCTGCCGACCCCGTCGCGGGAGCGGGCCTTCCGGGCGGGCAGGAGAGCGCCTGATGTCGCTGACATTTCTCTGGCTGTTCGTGATCCTGATGTTGGTGGGGCTGCCAGTTGTGTTCGTCTTGCTGCTGGCACCGGGCATCAGTTTGCTGATGGAAGGCAAGACGGCCCTTTACCCGCAGTTGCTGTCGCGCCTCTACAACGGCATGTTCTCGTTTCCGCTGATGGCAATCCCGTTTTTCATACTGGCGGGCGAGTTGATGAATACCGGCGGCATCACGCAGCGCCTGGTGCAGTTCGCCCATACGTTGATCGGCCATGTGCGCGGCGGACTCGCGCAGGTGAACATTCTGTCGTCGATCATGTTCGCTGGCCTGAGCGGCTCGGCGGTCGCCGATACTTCAGCGATCGGTTCAATGCTGATCCCGGCGATGGAGAAAGGCGGCTACACGCGACGGTTTGCCGCGGCGGTCACCGCAGCGTCATCCGTCATCGGTCCTATCATTCCGCCCAGCGGAATCATGATCCTTTACGCGTTCATCATGAACATTTCGCCAGCAGCATTGTTTGCTGCAGGTTTTGTGCCGGGCCTGTTGGTCGGCATCGGCCTGATGACGGTGACGGCCTACCTCGCACGTAAGCGCAATTATCCGATCGCCAATAAAAAAGCGTCGTGGGGCGAACGCGGCACCGCTTTCCGGCATTCTTTTCTACCGCTGCTGACGCCGGTCATCCTGCTGGGCGGCAGTCTGGGTGGGATCTTCACGCCGACCGAGGCGGCCGCCGTGGCAGCGGGATATGCACTGTTCATCAGCCTGGTCGTGCTGCGAACGATGTCGCTACGCGACTTGCCGCGTATTTTCTATCGGGCGGCTCTGGCCTCTGGCACGATCATGCTGCTGGTCGGCGCGGCCGTTGCATTCGGCTGGATTGTGACTATTTCAGGCGCCGCCCGGGAGTTGACAGCATTTGTCGTCAGCGTCAGTGAAGATCCACTGCTGCTACTGTTCCTGTTCAACATCATGCTGCTCATCGTTGGCATGTTTCTCGACGCGGGTCCCGCGATCCTGATCCTGGGTCCGTTGCTGAAACCCGTATTCGTAACCCAGCTTGGCGTCGATGAGCTGCATTTTGCGATCATCATGTGCGTCAACGTTACTGTCGGTCTGGCAACGCCGCCGATGGGACTCATTCTCTTCGTTGCGTCCAGCCTGACGGGTGAGCGCATCGAACGCATCGCCAGGGAGATGCTGCCGTTTCTCGCTATCGAGATCGCGGTTATCTTCCTGATTACCTACGTACCCAGCGTGTCCCTGACCATCCCGAAATTACTCGGGTTGTATTGATGGTAAATGAGACGGAGTGAAGGAGAGAGGTATGAATTCAAAACGACTCTTAAGGTATGCGGCCAGTGCAATGGTCGGGTTGTCACTGGTGTTCGGCACCGTCGGCGCCGCCTATGCAGCGAAGACGATCAAGATCGCGTTCCTCGGCAGTCAGACTGACGAAGACTGGGAAGGTGCACTGGTCTTCAAAGACTACGTCGAAGGCCGCACGAACGGCGAAGTCAAAGTCGAGGTGTATCACAGCGGTCAATTCTGCGGGAACTTCCGCGAGTGCATCGAAGGGGTGCAAAGCGGCGCCCTGGAGGTCACGATTTCCACGATCGGTGGTTTCGGGAATCTGTGGGGACCAGGTCAGGTGCTGGACCTGCCTTACCTGTTCCGCGACGACCGCGTGGCGGAGTGTGTCTTCGACAGTTCGTTTACGACCGAACTTCGTGACGAAGTGTTGAAGTCGATCCCGGGTATGCGTCTGATGGTCGTCAGCAACACTGGCGGCTGGCGTAACTTTGCGACCGTGAACAAACAGGTGAAAACGCCGGCGGACGTGCAAGGACAGAAGATCCGAACGATCCCGGCCGATATTCAGAAGGAGCTGGTCAAGCTGTTGGGTGGTAACCCCACGCCGATCGCATGGCCTGAGGTATATACCTCGCTGGCGACTGGCGTCGTCGAAGGTACCAAGAACGGCATCACCGATATCGTCAGCATGAAGTTCGAAGACCATCTGAAGTACATCACGCTCGACGGACACGCCTACATGGCGGCACTCTGGTGGATGAACGACGCGACGTGGAAAGGCTTCTCGAAGGCTGAGAAACGGGTTGTCCACGACGGTTTTCAACACTTGAAGACAGTGACCCGCGCTTCACCGATGCGCCGTAAGGTCGATGCGATCGAAACTTTCAAGAAAGCGGGTGGCTCGGTGTACGTGCCGACACCAGCTGAGAAGAAAGCCTTCCAGCAGGCCGCCAAGCCGATGGAGAAGTGGTTTGTCGACAAGTACGGCGACGAGTGGCTGACCAAGGTGCGTGCTTCGATCACCGCTTGCGAGAAGCAAATCGACGCCGAGATCGGATAACCGGCAGTCGTTCATGCGGCCGGGCCCCGATGTGGGCGCCCGGCCGTTTGCCCTGCAACTACCAGACCTCACCAAAGGGTCGCAGTTCGACCAGGAATGACCACGCGGAGCGGTCCTGATGCGCGACGTGATACATCTCGTCGGCAATCGCTGATGGTTTGGCAAAGAATTCGTCCGGTGCGTCTGGGGCGAGTACAGGACGCGTGCGCGGCGTGTCGATACTGGCATCGATAACGAAGTACGCAACGTGAATGCCCTGCGGGCCGAATTCCCGTGCCATCGACTCCGACAGTATGCGCTGTGCGGCCTTCGTCGAGGCAAAGAAACCCCAGTTGGTCTTGCCGCGCGTGGCCGAGGTATTGCCGGTCACGAGAATTGCGCCCTCACCCCTCGCCAGCATGTCGGGGAGCGTTTCGCGGGCAAGGTGTAGCAGCGCCGTCGTGTTCACCCGAAAGTTCCGTTCCAGATCGTCCGGATCCATTTCCAGGATACTGCCACGGGTTGCGCGCGGAGCATTGTGAATAACAATCGCCGGTGCCCCCAAGTTACGCTTTACCGATGCCAGGGTGTCTTTTAGTGCATCGATTTCACCCACGTCGCAGCGGTAAGGGAAGGTGTTCGGATATTTCTTCGCCAACTGTTCGAGCCGTTCTCCATCCCTCGCGAGCATCGCGACGCGATATCCGCCGGCCGCAAAACGCCTTGCAATCTCGGCACCGGTACCGGTGTCGGGTCCAACGCCCGTGACTACACAGACGGGTTCTGTCATCGCTTTTCTCCTCACCGTTTGCGCCGCGACGTGATCGCATCACCTGAGCGGCTGCCAATATCAGGGGTATACAGGGTCTTGCCACGTGCGCTTCGGCGAAGGTCACGAAGGCGTCAGACTTCCGCGGAGGTCGGGTGACGGCCCGCCGTGGTTCGCTTGCGAGCCGGTGCCAGCGCCGCGCGGAATAGTCTGCTTCCACATCATCGAACCGCTGCGCGGCGATATCGTTCACCCCAGGATCCAACGCGACGTCGCATTTTCCGCAAAGTACGCGTCCCGGACCGGTGACGCGCACCGGGCCGGTTGAACCCATCGTTGGCACGTGGATCGCGAGCGCGCCGGAGTCGTAACCGCCATAGGATTTGTCAGATTCATTGTAGCCGCGCATGTCGCGCGCAACGACCTGACCGGCGTCGCAAACGCGCGGTTTAGAGAAGGCTGCCGTGGTTCGCCAGACACGGGTGGCCGTTTGGGACGGGTCCACGCCGGCGTGGATTGGCGCGATCGTTCAATCCAGTTCCGCGAAGATCGGTTCCAATCACCCCATGCTGTTGCAAATGGAACGGGTCATGAAACTCGACATCAACAATTCGATCCAAGATATAGACGCACAATGGCAAGACGAATCCTTGCTGGACGTACTGAGGGAGAAGATCGGGCTCACGGGCACCCGCTTCGGCTGCGGTCAGGGGACCTGCGGTGCGTGCACGGTGCTTGTGGACGGCGTCGCCGTGCGCAGCTGCGTACTCTCCGCGCGCATGCTGCAGGGACGGTCGATTGTGACCATTGAGGGGCTGGCAAACCCTGATGGGCGTCTGCACGTGTTGCAGCAGGCGTGGGTGGATGGGCAGGTCGCCCAGTGCGGTTACTGCCAGAGCGGTCAGATCATGGCGGCGGCCGCGCTGCTCCGCCGTACGCCGCGGCCCAACGATGCTCAGATCGACGCAGCCCTCGCTGGCAATCTGTGTCGCTGTGGCACCCAGCAACGAATTCGCCGGGCCGTGCATCGCGCAGCGAACATGCTGTCGTGAAGCGCCGTGCCTTCTTAGTCGCAGCTGGCGGTTTGACCGTGGGTTTTTCCGCCTACTCAATGATGCCGGTGCTGCCGGGACGCCCCAAGGCGAGCGCGCACGCCGCGCACGGTTGGCTCAAACATCATTCCGGCACGTTCGAGTTGCTGCTGCCGCGCATTGAACTCGGCCAGAACATCTCCACGGCGTTGAAGCAGATCGCCTGCGCCGAACTCGGCGTTGAGTGGGATCAGGTGCGCGTCACCTATGCAGATACGTCGATGATCCAACCGGTGCGGGCAACGGTTGGCAGCGAATCAGTGCGGGATTTCGCGATGCCGCTTGCGCAGGCCGCGGCAACCTTGCGTGATGCGCTGGAGATGGGCCTACGCGAAGGCGAACTCGAGCCTGGGGAGAGACCTGTCGAGGCGCTCCGTGCGTTTCGGGCCGGGGCCTCGTATGTCGGCCGCACCGTGATACCCGACCGGGCGTTGGATCTGGTGACCGGCGCGCCGCTTTACGCTGGTGATATCCGGCGCCCCGGCATGGTGTTCGGGCGTGTTCTGCGCGCACCCGTTTCACCGGAGATTGGCTCCCGGCCGCGCAGCTACAACCGTCGTGCAGCGTATGCCGTGCCAGGCTTCGTGGCGCTGCTCGACGACGCGCGTCTGCGTCAGGCTGGCAGCTACGGAATTGGCATCGTCGCGCAAACGCCGCGAGCACTGGAACGCATCGAGCGTGCGCTCGCGGTGCAGTGGCAAGCTGACAGAACGTTTACGCAAGCAGAGGTCGATACCGCGGTCGACGTCGATCTGCATCTTGAGAACGGCCGGCTTCAGCACATCATTCAGGACGACGATGTCGATACAGGAGCGCACTGGGATGTCGACTTACGTATCGACATTCCCGCAGCGGCGCATGCGGCCATGGAACCCCGTGCAGCGGTGGCCGAACCCGATGCGGCCGGTAATCTCCAGGTGTGGACGGGCACCCAGGATGCGTTCTTCGTTCGCGACGTTATCGCTGACGTGCTCGACCTGCCGGGCGACCGCGTCGTCGTTCATCCGACGCGCGTGGGTGGCGGATTCGGTGGCGCCACGATCTGTACGGTGCAACTCGAGGCCGCGGTACTGGCAGCACACATTGGGCGCCCGGTAAAAGTGGTGTGGACGCGTGCGCAGGAATCGGCGCAGGGGTTTCATCGGCCTCCGGTATCCCATCGCATCCGCGCACGAGTTGCGCAAGGTAGGGTCGAGGCCTGGTGGCACGCGTTCGCGACCGCGCACATTCTGTTCACTAACGCGGCCTTGCCCCCCTGGCTGCAGTCAGTTGCGTACGTGACGGGTGACAAGGGCGTCGCGAGGGGTGCGTTACCGCCTTACCGACTCGGTGCACGGCGTATCGAGTATCAACTGGAGCGGTTGCCGCTGCTGACCGGCCCGTGGCGCGGACTGGGTGCAGGCCCCAACGGGATTGCGATCGAGTCGGCCCTGGACGAATGTGGGTGGGTGGCTGGCGCCGATCCGCTCGCATTCCGGTTGGCGCATGCGCACGATCCGCGGCTTCGCCAGGTGCTCGTGCGCGCAGGCGAACTGTCCGGATGGGGCCAGAACAACGGTACGCAGCAAAATGCGCTCGGCGTTGCGGCGGGAATCTACAAAGAGACAAGCTACGTGGCAGTGGTCGCAAGCGTGGAACGGACCTCGGACGGGCGCGTCAGGGTCGCGCACCTGTGGTGTGTGCACGATTGCGGTAGAGTCATCAACCCCGGGCAAGTCCGGGCGCAGTGCGAAGGTAACCTCGTCTGGGGTCTTGCGATGGTGGTGAGTGATAAGTTGCCCATTCGAAACAGCAACGTCGACGCGCCGAACTTCGCCGCCCTGGCCGTGCCAACGATGGCTGATGTGCCGCCGATGACGGTTGAACTGACCGAGAGTCATGCGGTTGCGGGCGGCGCCGGCGAGACCGCCATCGTCGCGGCCGGTGCGGCTGTACTCAATGCCGTGCGTGCGCTTACCGGTGTCCGGCACAGCCAGCTGCCGCTACCACGCGCCATCATCTCTTCGGTCCCCACATGAAGGCGTTCGCCTATGCGGCGATGCTTCGCCTGGTCCGTTTTGGCCTTATCGCACAGGGTCTGCCGGCACCATTCGGCGCGCCGGCTGGTGCGCATGTCGCCCTCGACACCAAACGCAGCATCGCCGCGGCGTTACTGGATGTGCACGGCGCCACAGTTCTGCTGAGGATTGGCGAGGCGGTGCGCTCGGTACCGGACGAGCCGGCGCTGCAGGCGCTTACCCTGGCACGCGACCCGGTCGATCTGATGGAACGCTGGCAGCGGCTCGAGCGGTTTGCTCATTCGCAGCACCGCGTCGTCGTCGAGTCACATCAAGAGCGCTCTGTCACATTGCGCCATGTCTCGCTGGTCCCCGGTGGGCGCCCGCAGCCCGCCGAGCACCTGCTCGTGTTCGGTCTGCTGGTCGCTTTGATGAATGTCATTGGCGCCGGCGGATTGAAAGCCCGCTTTGCCGGCGAGCGCGACTGGCGGCATCTCGATGGTCGATGGTCCGAGTGCGAGTTGCGCTGCGATGCGGGTGCGATGGAAGTGACCTGGCGACGCACCGGCGTTACGCGACCCGCACGAACCGCCGCAGGTGACGACCCGGTATCCACCGCCCGCGCCGAGTTGCGTGCCGATCCCGCACGCGGCTGGCACGTTAAACAGCTGGCGAGCGACCTGCACGTGTCGCCGCGCTCGCTCCAGCGACTTTTTCAGGATCAGGGTTTGACGTTTTCCGCGCTGTTGGTGGAAGTGCGCTCGGCCGTCGCGGCCGAACTGCTGACCACCAGTCGGCAAAGCGTCGCCGAGGTTGGCTACGTCTGCGGGTTCTCTGATCAGGCGCACTTCACGCGCGTATTCAAGCGTCATTGCGGTCTGACGCCCGCGCGGTTTCGCGCGCAGTTTGAAACGACCGACGTGCCTGCCAGCGAAGCCTGACGCATACACGTGCCGGGAACCGGGCAGTGCACGCAGGCGCGCGGCCTGGCCGCTATCGATAACCGTCCGCTTTGAAACCGAAGAACACCTTCGTCACGGTCGCGCTGATTTCCCAGGTCACACGTGAGTCACCCGGGATGAACAGACTGTCGCCGGACATGAGGTCGTAGGTGGCGCCCGTGGCATGAAAGGTGAGCCTGCACGCTCCACTGAGCATGGTCATCATTTCATCACCCTGTTCGATGCACTCGAAGGTGCCTGGTGTGCAGCGCCAGATACCGGCGCGCGTAACATCGCCAGCCCCACCGCCGGCGTCGAGTCGCCCGCTGGCGCTGGGGCTGCCAGCGACAATTCGATACTGGCTCGCCGGATTGTCGAACGGCCAGATTTCGAGTGCTCCGACGTCGTCTCCGGGAACATATCTGATCGCACTCAGCTCACTGTCTCCGGTCTGACCATTGGCGGCGGGTTGCATCGAACAGCCGTGACGGTAACGACTGGTTCGAGCGTCGCACTCATTGCAGCGCGCGCTCGATGATCTGCTGCACCGCATTCGAATCGCGAAGATTTCCGTATTGGGAGCCGCGCGATGCACCCAGGCGGCTCGCGCAAAAAGCCCGGGCGATCGGCGCCGGGGCGTGCCGGAGCAGGAGCGAGCCCTGCAATGTCATCGCGAGCAGTTCGGTCAGACGCCGGGCATGGAATTCAAGGTCCGCCGGCTCCGCAAGCATGCCGTTCAGTTCCGCGACCGCGCCATCGTAATTGGCGTCATGACCGAGCGCACTGTCCAGTTCTTCGAAGACAGCGGGCATCGCATCAGGTTCACGTGCGATGGCTCTCAGTACATCCAGGCAGATAACATTGCCCGAGCCTTCCCAGATGCTGTTGAGCGGTGCTTCACGGTAGAGTCTGGGTAGACCGGACTCCTCGATATAGCCGGCTCCCCCAAGGCACTCGAGCGCTTCCCCGACGGCTGCCGGTGCACGCTTGCACACCCAGTATTTGGCGATGGCGGTGCCGATGCGGGCGAAGCCGGCCGCGCCTGGCGAGTTCGCGGACTCATCGATCGCCCGACCGAGACGCAGTGTCAACGCGAGGGCAGCCTCCGTTTCCAGGGCCAGGTCGGCTAACACATTGCGCATCAGCGGCTGGTCGATGAGACGGCGCTGAAACGCGCTCCGATGGCTGACGTGATGGGTAGCCTGGACCAGCGCCTGACGAATCAGTGCCGCTGAACTCGATGCGCAGTAAAAGCGGTTGTACTGAACCATGTCTATGATCGTGCGAACGCCACGCCCCTCGTCGCCAACCATCACGCCGTACGCTGCTTCCAGTTCGATCTCGCTCGACGCATTGGAGCGGTTGCCGAGCTTGTCCTTCAATCGCTGGATGTTCAAACCGTTGCGCGTGCCGTCGGGACGCCAGCGGGGGACCAGAAAACAAGAGAGACCACCGTCGCTGTACGCAAGGGTCAAAAAGGCATCACACATCGGTGCGGAGCAGAAGAACTTGTGCCCATTCAGTGCATAGGGGGCGCCAATGCCGGTCGCCGCGCCGAGCGGAGTTGCGCGCGTCGTGTTCGAGCGCACATCCGAGCCACCCTGTTTCTCGGTCATGAACATGCCGATCAGTGCGCCAGACTTCTCGCCGGCGGGAATGTCCCGCGGGTCGTAGTGAGTCGAACGAACGCGCGGTAACCATTCATCAGCCAGCGCTGGTGTCGTCATCAGCGATGGGAACACCGAGTACGACATCGCCATCGAGCACATGACGCCGCCTTCTACCTGACTGATGAGATAGGTGAGCGCGGCGTGCGCGACGTGGCTGCCAGAGCGGCCCTCATTCCAGGCAAAGTTGTGCACGCCGTGTTCCACGGCGGTGCTGAGCAGGTCGTGATAAGCCGGGTGGAACTGCACCTGGTCGATACGCATGCCGTACCGGTCGTAGTTCTTTAGCTCGGGCGTGAAACGGTTGGCCGCATCCGCCTTCTCGAACATCTCCGCCTGTCCGATCAGCTGACCGAAGCTCGCCAGTTTCGATTCTGCCCAGCCCGCCCCTTCACGCTGCACGGCTTCCTGAAGTGGCCGATCGGCCGACCACAGGTCCTGGTCGCCGATGTGTGGGGGCATGTTCTCAACCGCGTGGGTCGTAAGTGTGTCGCGCGGGTGCAGTGCGGGCATGTCGTCGCTCCAGACGGTTTGATGACCGGCGCGGCCCGGTCCCGTGCCGACAGTATCTTCCGCGCGGCTGGCGCTGACCAGTACGGTCTCCCAGCCGTTGATGGAGCGCTTGGCCCGACGCGCTGGACCGGGCCGGGACTTAGCGGTACATCAAAATGTAACGGGTCGGTTAGGCTAGCGCTGCGTTCGAGGGATGGATCAAGGGGGTTGAGTATGCAAACACGCCAATTGTCCTCTCATCTTGGGGTCGAAGTGAGCGGCGTCGACGTACGCCAACTGGACGACACGACTACGGCCGAGCTCTACGGCATATTTGTGCGCGCAGGCGTGCTGTGTATCCGCGAGCAACGCCTGACCCCTGAAGAGTTCCTGGGTTTCGCCCGTCGGCTGGGTACGCCCATCGTACAGATCTACAGCCAGTTCAACCTGCCGGATTTCCCTGAGATCGGTTTGTTGACGAGCGAGGACAGCGACAGCTCAGGTAGCGGCAAGCGCAAGATTCGCGGCACGTCATGGCACACCGATGCGTCTTACTATGAGCGGCCACCGAAGGTCACGATACTGAACGCTCAGCAGGTGCCGGCGGTCGGTGGTGATACCCAGTTCGCCTCCACGAGTGCCGCGTTCGCGGCGCTCGACGGGGTGGACCAGACCAGGCTTAAAGATCTGAAAGCTGTGCACAACTACCAGAGCAGTCGATCGCCGCGGCAACTGATCGCACGCTCGGACGCGCAGGTTGAGCGGTTTCCAGAGGGCACGTTGCACCCGCTCGTCAGGCGCAACCCCGACTCGGGATCGGCGGCGCTCTATCTGAATCCCATCCGGATCGAGAATGTCGACGGTCTGCCACGAGCTGAAAGCGACGCACTGCTCGACAGACTGTTGGCGCACTGTCTCGCACCCGCGTTCACGTACCGACATCACTGGTCCGCCGGCGATCTGCTGCTCTGGGATAATCGCAGCATCTTGCATCAGGCCAACGATGACTACGACTGGCGACTCGAGAAACGGCGCCTGATGCGGATCATGCTCGAAGGCGAGGTACCGCAACCAGCCTAGACCTTAGTCGAGCACTGCCTCCGCTTCGATCTCGACCTTCATCGCCGGCGCGACCAAAGCTGACACTTCCACCAGCGTGGAGGCAGGACGGTGGCGGCCAAAATACCGTTCGCGGACCGGATTGATGAGCGGCCGGTCGTTGATGTCGGTCAGAAAAATCTGCACTTTCACGATGTTGTGCGGCGCGCCGCCCTGTGAGCGCAGCACGCGGTCTACGGTGCCGAGCGCCAGCTCGAACTGCTGGACGACATCAGCGGGGATCGATCCATCAGCCGCGACACCCACCATGCCAGAGATCCAGAGGCGATCGCCTGCCCGGGTGCCGTGCGCGTAGTGGCTGACGGGCGCCATCTCACCATCCAGCATGATCGATTCGACTTTCGCCATCTTGACTCTCCGAAGTTGATGCGCATCCGATGTGGCTCGCGTGAACCGGAGCCGCGCTCAGTCGCGGTAGCGCACGGGCTCTGTGACGCCAGTGTCGATCGAACGCCTTGCAGCTTCCAGTATGCAGGCCGCGTCGAGCGCGTCGTCGATCGTCGACAAAGGTAATTCGCCGTGAGTTAGAACGCGTTCGGAGACGTAGTCATGAAAGAAGAAGAAGCTGTCTGCGTAGGCTGCGTCGTCCCAGCCCGGGAGGAATTCGTCCGCGTGTTTGATGACATCCCACTGCAACGTACCGCCGCTGTTGGTCGTCATCAGCTTGACCATCCACGTCCACGGGTGCGCGCTACGGTCATCGCCCGCAAATGAGCCCCAGAGCGTGGCGATAACGCCATTGGCGTAGCGGGCGACGATATGGATCTGGTCATGCGCTTCGGGGTTGCTGAAATGCACATTCGATGCGGTGGTATACACGCTGTCGGGGCGTCCGGCGAAGAACAGCAGTGAGTACGCGTGGTGAACCATCACTTCGCGCATGGTCGTATCCGGCTCGCCGAACTCGCGCGGGTGTTGTTGGTTGTAAAGCGCCCAGATGCTTTGCAGACGTCCCGCACGGGGCTGCGAGAGCTGATGGCGCAGCCGCCGGGCGCCCTCTGCGTACACGTAGTTGTGCACCGGAATGATGGCGACGCCGCGCTGAAGCGCCCGCTCGCGCAACGCGGCCACGCCGTCGGGATCCATCGCGAGAGGTTTCTCGACCAGCACGTGGCGTCCGGCATCGATGGCCGCCGTGGCATATTCGGCGTGACTGAACGAATCGGTCAGAATACAGACCGCGTCGAGACTATCGTCGGACAACAAGTCCTCCAGCGACCCTGCCGCCGTGGTACCGAATTCGTCCGCAAACGCCCGGGCTTTCGCGCCCGTGCGCGACCATACAGCGCCCATCTCGGCATGGCGAGACTGGATAACGCCGTC
Source organism: Pseudomonadota bacterium (assembly GCA_039030335.1). Classification (GTDB taxonomy): domain Bacteria; phylum Pseudomonadota; class Gammaproteobacteria; order HK1; family HK1; genus JBCCEJ01. Next base: position 27,084 of record JBCCEJ010000037.1, read on the forward strand.
CGCATGCAACCGGGCCACGTTGCCCGTGCCGATAAATCCGATCCTGACCAAGGCTTACTCCGACGGGTGTTGTCGTGACGGCATCAGCGGGCGCTGCCGGGGTCATGCCTCAGCCGATCCGGCGCGTCGCGGGACGGTGCGACTTTACCGCAAGCGTTGGTGCATGCCGTAGGTCGCGGGCCGACGGCCGGTGTCGAAATGACCGGCGCGTAAAGCGACCTGGTCGCGGGCAGGCGAGCTGCATGGGGGTGTGTCTGGCCCCGCCGGGCTACCCGGTACCAGTAGCTGAGTGGAGAGCCGGTGGGCAGGTCAGCGACCGTCGCGTTGCTTATGACAGAATCGCGGACCTGATTCTGCGCAGCCCCGACCTGTCCGTGTTGTGGCGCGAGACGTCCGGACCGATTTGAGAGGGTACTTGTGGCGCACGACAGACCGGAACTCGCAGGCGCGCTCAGCGCCACCTTCGCCATGCAGGTGATGGTGTCCGCAGCGATGTTCGGTGTTCCGGTACTGGCGCCGATCCTGGGGCCGGCGCTCGACGTGCCGACCAAGTGGATTGGAGGGTTCACTGCGCTCGCCTACCTTTGCGGTGCCGCCTCGGGTCTGGGCACTGGCGTGTTGATCCGAGCGCAGGGTGCCGTCCGACTGCTGCAGATAACGATGCTGTTCAACGCCCTCGGCCTTTTCGTACTGAGTTCGGGCTGGCTGGTCGGCGGCGCCCTGTCGGCAGTGTTACTGGGGCTCGCGTATGGACCGATGAACCCGGCCACGACCGACGTGTTGACTCGCGTCAGCAGCCGCCGTCGCCGCGCATTGGTAATGTCACTCAAACAAACCGGCATGCCGATCGGTGCGGCGATCGCGGGCCTTGCGCTGCCTTGGTTCGCGGCCGAATGGAGCTGGCAGTCCGGACTGTGGGTATTCGCAGTGATGTCCCTGATAACCGCCGCCGCGTCTCAGCCAGTACGCCAGCGGCTGGACGTGTTGCGCTTTGCGCCGCGCAGTGAGACGGCGCCTTCTGCGGCTACGCCGAGCGGGCAGTACCAGGCGTGCGCCAGTGAGCGCGACCACGTGCAGGAAGCCCCTGCTGAAGCCGGGCAGACGTTCAGGTCCGCGCTCGCCGTGCCACTAACGTTGGTTTGGCAAAGCCCCGCGCTGCGGCGACTGGCCTGGATTGGATTCGTGTACGCCGGCGCCCAGGTTGCTCTTGCGAGTTTTCTCGTTCTCTTTTTTGTCGAGGATGCCGCGCTCAGTCTGACCAGCGCGGGACTCATGTATACGGTGATGCAGCTATCCGCCGTGGCCGGGCGGATCGGCTGGGGTGCGACGGCGGGACATCGTTTATCGGGGCGCGCAGCGCTCGTCACGGTAGGGCTTCTGAGCAGCATCTCCACGGTCGTACTCTGCCACTTGCCAGGATTACTCTCGTGGGGCCCTGGCGCTGGTGAGGTGACCACCGCGACCGCCGGACTGGCGGCGCTTGCGATCGCCTGTGCACTACTCGGTGCGACGAGTCATGGCTGGAATGGCGTACACCTCGCGGAGGTTTCCAAATCTGCGCCGTCGGGCTACGTCGGAGAAGCGGCCGGGGGTATCCAGGTTGCCTGTATGCTGGGGGTCGCGCTGGCGCCTGCCCTGTTCGGCGCGGTGGCCGCGTTGGGCGGTTACATCACGGCATTCTGGTTGGTTGCACTGGCTCAGGGCGGTGTCGCATTGCTCGCCATTCGGGGGCGCTAGGGCGTTGCTGAGGCAATGCGCAGATAATCGCCCGATGTCTCCCGTCGGGTGCGCAAATATGCCTCACCTGGCGCGCTGAAACAGTACTTGAGGTAGTTGCTCGGCCTTTACGCGAGGAGCAATTCAGGAACGCCGACACACGCGTGCACATCTACACGATACTCGTCATCCAGCTGTTCAATCACACCTGCTTTCGTGGCAGCAAAATCCTGTTGACGCTATTTGCGCTGGAACTCGGTGCATCGACGGTAACCGCTGGCGTACTGTTTGCGACCTACTCGATCCTGCCGACGCTGTTGTCGGTATTCGCGGGGCGTTCGGCAGACCGGATCGGCTTCAAACTGCCGATGCTGCTTGGTTCGGGGGGCCTTGCGCTCGGAATGCTGATTCCGTGGTGGGTGCCGACTCTGCCCGCGCTGTTCATTTCCGCGACCGTCTGCGGCGGCTCCTATATCTTCTACACCGTGTCGGTGCAAAACCTGGTGGGTACGCTGGAAGAAGGCGAGGGGCGGACTCGCAACTACAGTCTCTACGCGTTGTGCGTTGGCGTGACGGCGCTGCTCGGTCCGGTTGCCGCCGGGTTCAGTCTGGAATTCCTGGGCGGGCCGCAAACCTACCTGCTCATGGCCGCGCTTCCTCTGATCCCCATCGCGATGCTGTTGATGCGCCCCGCGCTGCGGGCGCGCCGCGGGGCGGTCGGAGCCGGGCGTCACAGCACCCTCGACCTGCTGCGTAACCGGCCACTACGACGGATGTTGATGTCCGCGGGTATCATTGAAACCGGCAATGAACTCGGTAATTTCCTGCTCCCAATTTACGGCGATTCGGTTGGTCTTTCGCCATCGTCCATCGGTCTGGTGATGGGTGCGCTTGCGGCCGCCATGTTCGTCGTCCGGGCGGCCTTGCCGATGCTCGCACGTCGCGCGGGTGAGGCGACGGTTCTCGTCGGGTCCCTGATGGTTGCCGCCGGTGCCTGCCTGCTCTTTCCGTTCGTTACGACCACCGGTCCGCTCCTGGCGGTCGCCTTTCTTTTCGGACTGGGGCTCGGCTGCGGCGCTCCGCTGTCGATGTCACTGGTATTTTCCAGGAGCCCCGAAGGCCGCTCCGGTGAGGCGATGGGACTCCGTCAGACGGTCAATAAAGGCACCGAAGTGGTCGTGCCAATGGTATTCGGTACGGTCAGCGCGGCCGCGGGTATGCTGGCGGTGTTCTGGATGGTGGCGGCGTTGCTGGCCCTTGGCGCTTGGTTCATCAGGGCCGACCTCCGCGCCTGAACTGTTGGCAGGCTCGAGGTCAGGCAGCAGACGGCAGCGGCCCTGGCGGGTCGACGTTCGCATTTTCTAAGCCCACATTCGCTCCGGGCGTACGGCTCAGCAGGTGCGTGCTCAGTGTTTTGATGAGCGTGCTCTTGATGACCGGCTTCGTCAGATAGTCGTCCATGCCGGCGGCGATGCACCGCTCCCGATTGCCGGGCATGGCGTCGGCGGTGAGCGCGACGATCACCGGTTGGGGCAGACCGGATTCACGCCGTGCGGCGCGGATTCGCGCGGTCGTTTCGTAGCCGTCCATCTCCGGCATGTGGCAATCCATCAGGATCGCGTCGTAGCCTTTGGAAGCGGCGCGCTCGACGGCCTCCCGGCCGGAGCTGGCTTCGCTCACCTCGCACGGTTCCCGCGCCAGCATCGCGGCCACCACCCGTCGATTCGTATCGTTATCGTCTACGAGCAGGACCCGGACGTCCTGAAGGATCTCAGTACCTGCGCCAGTGCTGACGAGCCGCCTGGGGAAATGCTCGGCGGCCTTGATGACCGCCGTTATGCTGAAGGTCGAACCGCGGCCCGGCTCGCTGCGCAGCCCGACGGCGCCACCCATCAGGTGTGCGGCATTGATGGCGATCGTGAGTCCGAGTCCGATGCCGCTGCGCATGGAGGTATGCAGGCCGTCGGCGTGATTGAAGTGCGCCAGCAAAGTAGCCTGTTGCTCCGGCCGAATGCCGGGGCCATTGTCGCGAACAGCCAGGGTCAACTCGAATGTGCCCTCCGCTTCAAGCGGCCGCAAATGCGTGTTGATATGCACCTTCGTGCCGCCCGAGAACTTAACCGCATTGTCGATGAGCGGTTTCAGCGCGAGGCGTAGCTGCGTCGGGTCGCCGAGCATTTCGCCGGGCATTGCAGGTATGGCGGTCACCTCGAACTCGACCTCGCGGGCCAACGCGGTCGACGCCTGTGTTGCCACCACGTCGTCGATTACGGCCGCGATGTCGATCGGTCGTTCTGCGCCGCACGATTCACCGGCGTGTAAACGCGAGAAATCCAGAATGGTGTCGATGAGCCGCAGCAAATCGCGACCGCAGTCGCCGACGACGCGAATCGCTTCGGCCTGTTCGCCGGGCAGGACAGCGTCTTCGAGGATCTCCGCCATACCGTTGACGCCGTGCAGGGGCGTGCGGAGCTCGCGGCTCATCGTGGCGAGAAACTGGTCTTTCACGCGACTGCGTACCTCGGCACGCTCGGCCAGAGCGACCGCCTGATCGCGTTCGGTACAAAGTGCCGCGTTGGCATCGGCGAGATCCGCGGTTCTCGCATCGACGAGGCATTCGATCTCGTGGTGGCTGGATCGACAGCGTCTCGCCATCTCATCGACCGCCGCGGCGAGCAGCTCCAGTTCATCCGTACCGCACCGGGCGACGGGAGCACCGGGCTGCGCGCCAGTCAGCTCGCGCGTGGCCGCACAGACTTGCCTCAGCCGGTTCAGCAAAACAATCCGAAGCACAAGGTAGGCCATCGCCATTGCGCAGAGCACGAGCGCCACGCCGGTGAACAGCAGCCAACGCGTGGTCGCGCGACGAGGGGCGGCGACGGCGTCCCGGTCATAGCGAAGCACCAGTGCCAGCGCCCCGCGGTACTGGCCAACGTCAGCGACGTCGACCCACGCTGAGGCATCCGGCCCGTCTTGTTGCGAAGGAGCGGGGAAACGGCCTGGCGCGCTGGTGAGCAGCACGGCTTGCAGCGGGTAACCCAGACGTCCGAGTCCTGCTTGAACGGCTGCACCCAGACGCGGCGCAAGGCGCGCCCAGTCGAGTGCCAGTACGACCCAACCGCGCAGATGTCCCTGAGCCATGACCGGTGCGTAGTGCCAGACGGAGTCGGCGTGCACCGTGCCGATGGCGCGGAGGATCGGGTCTTCGATCGGATCTGAGTATGCATCGACGGATCGGTCGCGCGAGGCGTCAGGTACTGGGAAGACGACGTTGTCGAGCAGCTCGGGCGAGGCGCTATAGCGGGCTAACGCGTGTTGCGCTGCGAGGGCCGGGGCGAGTTCGAGTGCCACGATTCGCCCGCGCGGGTCCAGGACTGCCGCGTAGCTTGCGAATGGGTCGAGTGCGGTCGAACGTAGCAGTGCGCGTCCCGCTGCCGTGGGATTGCGGGCTGCCAGCGCCGCGTGGATGTCCGGCGATGCCGCCAACCCGGATGTCACGACGGCGCGTAGCCGGGCCTCACGCTCAAGCTCCAGCTTCGCGAGGCTGGTGCCAGCCCTCATCAGCGCACTGGTCGGTTCATCGAGGACCTTATCGAATTGCCACTGAATCAATAAACCGGCACTACCGAACAGCACGGTGAACGACACGCCTATCAGCAGTAAAAAACGCGCGCCCAGATTTCGCGGCCGCGGTCGTACAACCGACATCTAGATAACCAAAAAACCCAAATACCAAAACCGTATCGGCAGATATCGGCCTCAGCTTAGGGTTTGTCAGGTCCGACGGTCGTACGTACCTCGCCGTTTCCCGCGACCCCCGGGAAAGGCCGCGATGGTCGCCCGGGTTCTCGGTTAGGATATCGACTCGGAAGAGGGCCACTGAACGCGGCCTTCCAGGCAGATCCAGCGGAGATTGCCGGGTTTGAAGACATATCCCGAACTACAGGGCCGGGTGGCCGTGGTGACCGGTGCCAGCCGCGGCATTGGCGCGGCGGCGACTGAGGCACTCGCTGCGAGCGGCGTAGCCGTCGTGCTTGCGGCGCGCTCGATCGAGGCGATCGAGGCGTTGGCGGAATCCGTGCGCGATCAGGGTGGCCAGGCGATCGCGTGCCGCTGCGACGTAACGAGCTACGCCGATGTCACGGCCGCTGTCGAGCGGGCCCGCGACGAGTTCGGCCGACTCGACATCATGGTCAACAATGCAGGTGCTATCGATCCCATCGCGCATCTCGCCGAATCCGACCCGGACGCGTGGGTGCGGGCGGCCGACATCAACTATAAAGGCGTCTACTTTGGAATACGCGCAGTGCTGCCGGGCTTTGCAGCACAAGGGGCTGGCGTGGTCGTGAACGTCAGCTCAGGCGCGGCCGTCAGTGTGCTCGAGGGTTGGAGTCATTACTGTTCAGCCAAGGCTGCAGCGTTGGCCCTGACTCGCGCTGCGCATCTGGAGATGGCAGGCACTGGCGTGCGCATCGTCGGCTTGAGCCCCGGTACCGTACGCACCGAGATGCAGGTACTCATCAAGGCTTCCGGGATCAACCCGGTCAGTCAGCTCGAGACGTCGGATCACATCCCGCCCGAGTGGGCTGGCCGGGCGATTGCCTGGCTGTGTACAGACGCGGCGCGCGGACACGACGGTGGCGACGTATCGTTGCGAGGAGATGATATTCGAGCTGCCGTAGGCCTTACCTGAGCAGCGGGCGCGGTCGACACCCGAGGCCGCGCTCAACTGACGTGGAACCGCGTACCACAGATCTCGATGACCCCGTCATCCGCCACGAGACCGAGTTCCAAAGCCCGGTCGCGGGCAGCCTCGCCGTCCACGCCGCGCAGATGTAGTGCACTCAAACCCTCGCCGCGCTCATCGCGCAACGGCGTGAATCGCACTTCGGCATTTTCGAGTTCCATCGCGAAATAGTCGTCTGTGGCAACGATCGGCAACTCCGCGATGTCGCCCCATCTTTCGGCAAGGGACAAGGGGTCCGGGCTTTGCACCTCCGCCGCGAGAATGGCGTCGACGATGCCGGTTCGACGGCCGCTTTGCCAATCGGGACCAGCCGGATGCCAGTTGCCGTCAGGTGCGTCGTCGTCGAGTTGCTGGTCGATTTCGAAGAACGTCCCTCCGGTATCGCGTGGATGCAGCTGCATTCCCCGGTAGTCGTCGTGAACAAGATGATGTGCCACGCGCACACCCAGTGATTCAACCCGGGTATGGCGATGCGGATGACTGTCGCACTGCGTGATGATCATATAGCCGCCGTCCCCGCCGCGACGGTTCAGGTAGCGTTCGGCGGCCGTTCCAGCCTCAACTGGAGCGACGATCTCAAGTAGCTGATTTCCTATCGGCAGCAGGCGGTTTTCGAGTCCGAACCGTCCGACGTTGGGGTCGATGTAACAGACTTCCAGACCGAAGACTTGCCGCAACTGTTCGGTGGGCTTTTCGATCTCGGCCGCGACGAGGCAGATCTGACGCAAGCGAAGCCAGTGCTCTCCGGTCATGGTTGGGGCTCCTGAAAATGTGTGCCAGCTAATCGGAGGCGGCTCGAAGGCACCGCGCGCACCGAAGGTATTGCCCCCGGGACTCCGGCGACTCTGAGCCGACTACAGTCTGGCCTTTAGCCACTCGCCGGCCTCGACGAGGGCTTCGCCCGCTTCGTCGAGCATAGGCTGGAAGAGATGCCAGACGTGCACCATATCCTGCCAGTGCCGGAGTTCGACTTCGACATCGTAGACGCGCGCGGCGGCGGCGAGCCGGTTGGCATCGTCGAGCAGCGTCTCGGCCGTACCCACCTGAATCAACATCGGCGCGAGCCCGCGGAGGTCGGCGTAAATGGGCGAGGCGAGTGGCGCCTGGGGGGGCGCGCCCTGAAGATACTGAGCAGCGAACCAGCTCAACATCTCCTTGCCAACCATTGGGTCCACCTCGGCTTTGCTGGTCATGGATTCACCGATGCCTTCAAGGTCGGTCCAGGGCGAGATCGCCACGCAGGCGACAGGTGGCGGTAGTCCTTCATTGCGCATCTGCACCTGCGCCGCGATGCACAGGCCGCCTCCAGCCGAGTCTCCTGCGACCGCCATGTGCTCCGCGCTGTAGCCTTGCTCGAGCAGCCAGCGCCACGCGGCAACGGCGTCGTGCACCGGCGCCGGGAACGGGTGTTCCGGCGCCAGCCGGTAGTCGAGCACGAGGACTTTCGCAGCGGCGCTGCGTGCCAGATGGTAGGCCAGGTTGCGATGCGTGTTCGGCGACCCTTGCACGTAACCGCCACCGTGCAGATACAGCACCACGTTGTCTGGAATTGCGTTTGGCGCGCTAACCCATTCGGCCGTACAACCAGCCACGAACACACGCTGTACCACCGCATCTTCGGGCGGCGCGAAGCGGGTGCCGAGGAGTTCCATGTTGGCGCGCATGGGCCCCGGAGTCAGGGGTTCTGGACGATCGGCCTGGCGTTCTCGCAACAGCCCGACCAGCTTCTCCAGCTGTGCTTGGGACATCGTGTATTCCTGAGGCTTGGACAGCCGTTGGGTATGCCGTGCTGGAACCCTACCATGGAGATTTGAACCGCGGGCAGTTCGGAATAGGGGGGAACCCAGGTCATCCAAAGCTGAGCTAAGAACCGTGATTCCGCTGTTCGGCAGTCACGGCGGGTATTTTATTTCCGTTATTCTAGAAATACGCTTGTCAGCTGTCGCCATTTAGCGTAAAACGTCGTTATCGCGTCGGTATGTCCGCATTGGAGGGCTCAAGACCCATGACGCAGCTCGTACTTGCCACCCGCCAGTTTGCCGGTCGCCTCGACGGCGCCTGGGTGTTTCTCGTGGCCGGCTTCGCGGCACTCGCTTTGACCACGCCTGAACAGGCGGCCGCGAGCCTCACGTTCACCGGCGAGGCATTGCTGAGTGTCAGCATCTTCCTGTTCGCCTCCATTGCGATCGCGGCATACGCCAAGGCGAGCGGCGCCGACCAGCTGATCGCGCAGGCGTTTACCGGCAACCCGGTCAGGATGATCTTCTTCGCGGCCGTGATGGGCGCGTTGTCTCCGTTCTGCTCGTGCGGCGTTATCCCGCTCATCGCCGCGTTGTTGGCAATGGGCGTGCCGTTGGCGCCCGTCATGGCCTTCTGGTTGTCTTCGCCCCTGATGGACCCATCGATGTTCGTTCTGACCGCAGGAACGCTCGGTTTCGGATTTGCGGCCTACAAATTGTTCGCGGCGTTCGCGGTAGGGCTGCTCGGTGGATTTGCAACTCACGCACTGCTTAGCGCTGGCCGCCTGCAGAATCCGTTGCGCGAGGGAGTTGGAGACGGCGGCTGCGGGGGTTCCAGCGTGCGTGCGCCCAAAACTGTCGTCTGGAAGTTCTGGCCGCACGCCGACCGTCGCGAGAAGTTCAATGCAACCGCGTGGGAAAGCACCCTGTTCCTCGGTAAATGGTTGACGCTCGCATTTTTCCTCGAAAGCCTGATGGTCGCTTATGTGCCGGCTGAACTCGTCGCCACATCCATCGGTGGTGACGGATGGCTGACCGTGCTCGGCGCTACTTTGGTCGGCGTACCAGCCTACCTGAACGGTTACGCGGCGCTGCCGCTGGTTGGCGGACTGATCGAACAGGGCATGGCGCCGGGGGCTGGTATGGCGTTCCTGCTCGCTGGCGGCGTCAGTTCAATTCCTGCCGCGCTGGCGGTCTGGGCGCTGGCGCGCCCGCCGGTTTTCGCAACCTACCTGGGCCTGGCGGCGGTCATGTCCTTCGCTTTCGGACTCGGATATGGCCTGATAGCCTGAAGCGGATTGGATCGCGTTGACGGGAGACTTAGTCCGTGCGAATTGTGCTTGGAATGATGTGCCTGTTCGCGGCGTGGCTGGCACCGGCAGCAACTGAAGGGGCGTCGGTTAAGTCAGAGTATGCGGCGGATACGACCAACGATATCAAGGCGCTTACTCCGGATGAGGTGCAGGGGTTGACGCAAGGTCAGGGGATGGGCTTCGCGAAAGCCGCTGAACTCAATCAACACCCCGGGCCGCTCCACGTTCTGGAACTGGCCGACCGGCTCCACCTCACCGACAGCCAACGGGTTGAGACCGAGCGGGTCTTCGCCCGGATGCGTGCGCGGGCCGTGGAACTCGGCACGCTGCTGGTCGAACACGAAAGAGCGCTCGATCAGTTATTCAGCCAGGCGCGGGTATCCGCAACGAGCCTGGACTCAGCTCTCCAGAAGATCGGTGCGACCCGCGCGAGGCTGCGCGGCGTTCATCTGCATGCGCACATCGAGATGAAGCAGATTCTTTCGCGTCATCAGGTGATGCGGTACGACGAGCTGCGCGGCTACGGAACCAGGCGCGGCACCCACCAGCACAGGCATCGGCACTGAGGCCCGAGCACCGGGCGAGTCGCGGCGTCAACGCGTGTCCATTCTCGGCTCACTCGAGGCTTCGATATTCCTGTCCGACTACTGGCAGCGCCGCCCGTATCTGTTCCGGCGGGTGTGGACGCAGCCTGAAGTGTGGCCTGATCTCGATGAGCTGAGCGGCCTCGCGCTCGAAGAAGCCGTAGACAGTCGACTCATCACTGGCAGCGACGGTGCACGAGACTGGCAGTTGACCGCGGGCCCGTTCACCGAAACTGCCCTGATGAATCTGCCCGAATGCAGCTGGACGCTGTTGGTGCAGGGCGTCGACCGCTGGCATCCCGGTGTACACGCGCTGCTCGATGCATTTGATTTTCTGCCGCGCTGGCGCCTCGACGATGCGATGCTGAGCATTGCGGCCGAAGGTGGCGGGGTCGGGCCGCATGTCGATCAGTACGATGTGTTCCTCCTGCAGACCACGGGTCGCCGACGCTGGCGGATCGGTGCGCATCTGCCCGGGGAAGCGGCCCCCGCGACGAACGACGGTCTGGCGCTGTTGGCGCACTTCGAAGTGGAAGAGGATCATGTGCTCGATGCCGGGGACATGCTGTATCTGCCCGCCGGTTTCCCGCACTGGGGTACTGCACTCGATGCGCCATGCGTGACCTGTTCGATCGGATTCAGAGCGCCCTCCGCGGGGGAGCTGGCGCAGGCGACGGCAGCGGAGTTCGCCTCACAGCTATCGGGCTCGCGGCGCTTTGCCGACCCGCTGCGCGAGATCCCGACCCGCTGCGCGAGATCCCGACCGACCCTCACCGTATCGACCGCGACGACGTCGCGACCGCCATCGAGGTCTCAGGTCTGGGCTTTGGACACGCACAACTCGAAGCCTGCCACTGGCGCGCCGGTGCACTCGCGCTCGGCAAGCTCGTCACCTTGCCTTACGAGAGCCCCGAACCCCCGGTCAGCGTTGCCGCGGTCAGCGCGCTGCTCGAAGCACCGGAACAGCTGGTCGCGGCACCGGAGAGCCGTTTCGCCTACTGCGACCTCCAAGAGCACGGCGCGTGGCTGTTCGTCGATGGGGAGGCTTTTGAGTTGCCGGCTGCCTCGGGAGCGGCCATCTGTCACGGACACATCACACCCGGGGTGTTGAGCGACCAGGCGACGCGGCGAACCGTACGCACGCTGGTCGCCGAGGGCAGCCTGCTGAGCGGACTCGGAACCTGACCAGGGTCTGGCGCGCTGGCGCGGATCGGGCAGTGCCGGTACCTTGTCGCACACCCGATGCCCTTAGCCGAGCGGATTCACATGCCCAATCTCACTAGCCCGATATGCGACCGTCTGGGCATTCGTTATCCGATCTTCGGTTTTGCGCACGATGTCGCGACCGTGGCGGCGGTCAGCCGCGCCGGAGGCTACGGGGTCTACGGTGCCACGCGGCGCTTTCCCGATGAGATTCGTGAAGAGCTGGCCGCAATCCGCGAACTGGCGGGCGACTTTCCGTTCGGGGTCGACCTGGTACTGCCGCCCGGCATGCCAACGCATAACTCGCGCGAGGCGCTGGAAGCGGAAGTCCCGGAGACCCATCGCGCGTTCGTGCAGCGCATCATCGACAAGTACGACGTGCCGCCCGCCACTGAACCCGGCATGCGCACCCGGTTTATTCGATCCAAAGAGATCGAGGACGAACAGCTCCGCGCCGTGCTGGAGTCCGATGTCAATATGTTCGCGTGCGGGATCGGTGCACCCGCGGAGGCCGTTGCCACGGCGCGGGGGCGGGGTATGACCACACTGGCACTGGTCGGCAGTCCACACCATGTTGAACGCTGTCGCGCGGCCGGGGTTGAGATGCTGGTCGCTCAAGGGTACGACGCTGGTGCACACACGGGGCCGATCGGAACCTTTTCGCTCGTTCCGCAACTCGTGGATGCCGCGGGCGACCTCCCGGTGCTGGCGGCTGGCGGTGTGGCAACGGGCCGGCACATCGCGGCGGCGCTGGCGATGGGCGCGCAAGGCGTCTGGATGGGCACCGCCTGGCTACTGGCCGCCGAGCATCAGGCTCATATGCATCCGGTCAACATTCGTAAACTCCGCGAAGCGACCAGTGCCGACACGGTTATTACGCGCTCCGAGAGTGGCAAGACGTTTCGCCAGATCCGCTCGGCGTGGAGCCAGGAGTGGGAAGCGGAAGACGCGCCGGCGCCGCTGAAGATGCCGTTTCAGGATGTGCTGGTGGGCGATTTGTTGGGTGCCATCGAAGAGCACGATATCGAACCCCTGATCCACTCCGGCGCCGGGCAGAGCATCGGCTATTTCAACGAGGTCCGGCCAGTCGCGGAAATCATGGATACGCTGGTCGAGGAAGCCGTCCACACGCTCGAGCGCCAGCAACGTTACCTTGGATGATTGAGTTCGGGTCGGATTGCGGCGGGCTTTCGATACGAACAACTCGATAGCACCACAATCCGGCGTTCGAGGGAGAAAGCAACCATGTCAGATACGGTGTCATCGACGCTGGAGAGCGTGCCGGTGCTGAACGCGCACCGCTTTGATGAGGAGCGGCTCGCCGCGTACATGCGCACACACGTGGCCGGTTTCGCGGATCCGTTACAGGTGGCCCAGTTCCAGGGGGGGATGTCGAATCCAACATTCCAGCTGACCGACGGCAACGGGGCACGGTATGTCATGCGCAAGAAGCCACCCGGCAAGCTACTGCCGTCAGCGCACGCGGTCGATCGCGAATACCGCGTGATCTCCGCACTGGGGGGCACCGACGTCGCCGTCCCACGGACCCTGGCTCTGTGCGAAGACGATGAGGTCATCGGCACGGCCTTCTACATCATGGAGCACGTCGAGGGCCGCGTGTTTCTGGACCCGGCGTTACCGGAACAGTCAGCGGAGGAACGTAGCGCCATCTACGCCGCGATGAATGTCGAACTCGCCCGCCTGCACGCGGTTGATTTCCGGGCGGTGGGCCTGCAAGGCTACGGCCGCGAAGGCGGGTACTGCACGCGACAAATTGCGCGCTGGACCAAGCAGTACATTGCGAGCAAGACCGATGATCTGGTTGCGATGGAACGCCTGATGGCGTGGCTACCAGAGCACTTGCCAGACGTGGACCTGACGTGCATTGCCCACGGCGACTACCGGCTCGGGAACATGATCTACGCTCCCGACGAGCCGCGGGTTCTGGCTGTGCTCGACTGGGAACTCTCGACGCTTGGTCACCCGTACGCCGACCTCGCGTACAACTGCCTGTCCTACTACGTACCTAACGCTACGCGGGGCGACCTCGTCGAAGCAGACCTCGAAGGACTCGGGATTCCGAGCGAAGCGGATTACGTGAAGTCGTACTGCGAGGCCGCCGGCATTCCGGAGATCCGCGACTGGACATTCTATCTGGTGCTGTCACTGTTTCGCCTGGCCGCGATCACCCAAGGCGTGTATCACCGCGGTCTGATGGGTAACGCGAGCGACCCTCGTGCACTCGAACGTAAGGACAATTGCCGGCGGTTGTCGGATATCGCCTGGCGACTTGCTGAGCGTGCGTAGCGCGCGCTCCGGGCGCGCGCTACGCGCGTTTTGCGACTCGTCCGACCTGACCTGGACATCGAAGGAATCTGAGCATTGAGAATCGTGGTCTATGGCGCAGGCGGCGTCGGGGGTGTGATTGGCGCAGAGCTTCACAAAGCCGGCTTTCCGGTCGCGCTGATCGCGCGCGGCGAGCACCTGTTAGCGTTAAGAGGCGACGGGATGCTCTATCAGACACCTCTCGGCTCCGAGCGGCTTCGGGTGCCTGCGGTCGGGCATCCGTCCGACCTCGATGACAGGCCTGATGATGTGTTCTTGATGACCATGAAGAGCCAGCATTCGATGGCGGCGCTCGAAACTCTACGCGCCGTGCGCGGTGAGGAGACGCCGGTGGTGTGCTGTCAGAACGGCGTCGCGAATGAGCGCATGGCGCTGCGTAGATTTCGGGCTGTCTACGCAATGCTGGTGTACCTGCCAGCCCAGCTCATCGAACCCGGCGTAGTCCAATGCCATTCCAAACTGAAAGCGGGTGTGCTGGACCTGTGTCGCTTTCCCGAGCAGGTCGATGCACTGTCGATCAGTCTCGCTGAACGATTGAATGCGGCCAATTTCTCAGTGCGACCCGATGCCCGCGTCATGCGGCTGAAGTACGCCAAACTCATCACCAATCTGAACAACGCGCTCGAAGCGGTGGCCACACCGGAAGAGGATGTAGACGACATCCGTAAACAGATGCGGGCCGAGGCGCGCGCCTGCTTTTCAGCGGCGGGCATCGATTTCGCGAAAGCCGAGGAGGTGCGCGAGCGCCGCACAGGTATTGTCGAAGGTGGCGGCATTCCGGGTGTTGAGCGTGTTGGCGGTTCGTCCCGGCAAAGCCTGTTGCGCGGCACTGGCGACATCGAAGCCGACTACCTGAACGGCGAGGTGGTGCAACTCGGGCGCGTGCACGGTATACCAACGCCAGCCAACGCCGTGTTGCAGCGCCTGGCCGTCGACGCCGCCGCCAACCGGCGTCCCCCGGGACAGGCGAGCGCAGCGTCTATTCGCGCGGCGATCGAACGGGAAGCGACGCTCGCTTGACCGGTGCGGCGAAGCGCCGCAGCAACGCTGCCATCCACCGCCAGCGATCGGGTGCAGTCAGCCGTTGTCGACGACTGATAGCATCGCGACGTGCGTGGCGGTATGGGCGACGTGGGGCAAGGCCGAGATACGCTCCCCCAGCACTTCCCGATAGGTCTCGATATCGGCTGTACGGACTTTCAGCAAATAGTCGTAGTCGCCGGCGATCATGTGACATTGCTCGATGGTGCCGATTTCACGCACGGCCTGGTTGAACGCTTCGAGCGCGCGCGCGGTGGTCTTGTCGAGGCGCACCTGTACGAACGCCACGTGCGAACGCCCGAGTAGCGCGTGATCCACGCGCGCGTGAAACCCGCGAATAATGCCATCGTTGACGAGACGCTTCAGACGCAGCTGCACCGGCGTTTTCGTGAGGCCGACGAGTTCGGCCAGTTCCGTGATCGTAAGGCGGGCGTTTTCGCGGAGTGCTTCGACGATCGCGAGGTCAAAGCGGTCCAAGGTGTTCGTGGTCACCATAGCGGTCTTATTCCCTAATAGATGCCAAAGAATTGGGCATAGTCGCCAACCAAGTCGGAATTTTAGCCCGATTGGCTTCCAGATCCCGCTACAGTCGTTTCCCGGCACGCAAGGCGAGTCCTTGCAGGCATGCGACGAGGGTTCACCCTCTGGTTCCACCAGTCTGCGGAGCAAGTGGTAATGGACGAACGACTCCCACAATTGTTCTTGTCACCGCTCAGTTCTGACGAGCGCGAGACGCTGCGGCCGCTCCGCGCACAGCTCGCTTTGGACACGTCGCGAAGCCAGCGTGTCTGTAAACGCGCTGAGCAGCTCGTCGAGGATATTCGCGCAAACGCCTCAGCCAGCGTCATGGAGGTGTTTCTGGCCGAATACGGGCTCAGCACGGACGAAGGCGTGGCGTTGATGTGCCTGGCCGAAGCGCTGCTGCGTGTCCCGGACGCCGAGACCATCGACGAACTGATCGAGGACAAGATCGCGGCGTCAGCGTGGAACGCCCACCTCGGACAGTCGAGTTCATCACTCGTCAACGCGTCCACCTGGGCGTTGCTGCTCACCGGCACGGTATTGACCGACCAGCCAGAAGGCGTCGCTGGAGCCCTGCGCGCCGCTGTGCGACGTCTTGGTGAACCGCTGATTCGAACCGCTGTTGCTGGTGCGATGCGCCACCTTGGCGCGCAGTTCGTGCTCGGCCGCGATATCTCGGAAGCGCTGGAGCGGTCGCGGCACTATGAAGCCAACGGCTACACGTTCTCCTATGACATGCTGGGCGAGGGCGCCCGCACCGATGCGGATGCGCGTCGCTACCACCTCGCGTATGCATCGGCGATCGTGGCTCTGTCGGAGCACGGCGAAGCCGGCTCCGTCAGAGACCGCCCCGGCATTTCAGTGAAGCTCTCCGCTCTGCATCCGCGCTACGAACCCGAGCAGCGGGACAAGGTGATGTCGGTGCTCTTGCCGCGCGTTACGGCGCTGGCGATGCTCGCGCGGGGCGCCGGCATCGGATTCAACATCGACGCTGAAGAGACGGAACGCCTGGAACTCTCACTCGCTGTGATCGGGGCGTTGGCTCGGGAGCCCGCCCTGACCGACTGGGATGGTCTGGGTGTGGTTGTGCAGGCATACGGGCGGCGCGCCCGCGATGTGATCGACTGGCTCTACGCGCTGGCAGGCAGCACGGCACGGCGGATCATGGTGCGTCTCGTCAAAGGGGCGTACTGGGATACCGAGATCAAGCGCGCGCAGGTCGAGGGGCTGGAGGCATATCCGGTATTCACCCGCAAAGCAGCAACCGACGTCGCGTATCTCGCCTGCGCCAGAAGCTTGCTGGCGCGCACCGACCGGCTCTACCCACAGTTCGCCACACACAATGCGCATACGGTGGCAGCGATCCTGGAATTGGCCGAAAGCGAGCAAGGTTTTGAATTCCAGCGGCTCCATGGCATGGGTGAAGCGCTGCACGCCGAAGTGAGACGAACGACCAGTCACCGCTGCCGCATCTACGCACCCGTCGGCGCACATCGCGATCTGCTGGCCTACCTCGTCCGACGGCTGCTCGAAAATGGCGCCAACAGTAGTTTCGTCAACCAGATGGTCGACCCGCGCGTCCCCGCGGAGAAGGTCGCGGCCGACCCGTTGGCAGTGCTCGATTCGCTTGGCGAGACAGCTGACTGGCCCGCTCTGCCGCTGCCGCGCTACCTGTATGCCCCCGAGCGTATGAATGCCTCCGGCTGGGACTTGAGAGATCTGGCCGACGCGCGACGTTTCGACGCCGCTCGCGCGCCGTGGCGCACCACGGTATGGTCGGGCAAACCCGAGATTGCCGGCGCAGCGCCGGTCGACGGCCCGGTGACCGTTGCAGTTACGAACCCGGCCCGACCCGAGGATCGCGTGGGTAGTGTCGAGTACGCCGTCGACGGCGCCGTCGATCATGCTCTGGCGGACGCCTCGATCTGGAATGCTCCCGTGGGCGAGCGCGCCGCTAAGTTGAGGCATGTCGCGGACGCTTACGAGGCGGCTACTGGTGAACTGAGCGCTCTGTTGCACCGCGAAGCGGGCAAAACACCTCACGACGCGATCGCAGAGATTCGGGAAGCCGTCGACTTTCTACATTACTACGCGGCCGAGGCTGAGCGTCATTCGCGAACGCAGGCCGAACCGGCACCGCGGGGTCGCTTTGTCTGCATCTCACCCTGGAACTTCCCACTCGCAATCTTTACCGGCCAGATCGCGGCCGCGCTCGCGGCGGGCAATGCTGTCGTCGCCAAGCCAGCCGAAGAGACGACCCTGATCGCCGCACGGGCAGTGCAACTGATGCACCGTGCCGGTATCCCCACGCGTGCGCTGCAATTGCTGCCAGGCCCGGGCGAGACCGTTGGTCGGCAGCTGGTCAGCGATTCCAGGGTGAACGGTGTGTGCTTCACCGGCTCAACCGCTACCGCCCGACGGATTCAGCAAGCGTTGCTGACGGTTGATCCGCCGCCCCGTCTTATCGCCGAAACCGGTGGGCTGAACGCGATGATCGTCGATAGCACGGCGCTGCACGAACAGGCTGTACGCGACATCGTAGACTCGGCTTTTCGCTCGGCTGGACAGCGTTGTTCGGCGCTTCGAATGCTCTATGTTCAGCGCGAAGTGGCGCCGGATCTGATGACAATGCTGCTCGGCGCGATGGACGCGCTGGTGGTAGGCGATCCCTGGGAGTGCGCGACAGACGTAGGCCCGCTCATCAACGGGGCAGCGAAGTCCGACGTCGACCGGTACGTCGACGACGCGCGTCAGGCCGGAAAACTCATTCGACAAGTGGCCGCAGCAACGACTGGACATTTTGTCGGTCCAGCCTTGGTCCGTGTCGACGGCATTCAGGATCTCGTTGCGGCGGGTGAGGTGTTCGGCCCCGTTCTACACGTCGCAACATTTGAAGTAACGGCGCTCGAGTCCGTACTGGATGATATCAATGCGGCTGGGTACGGCCTCACATTCGGTCTGCACACGCGAATAGACGACCGTGTGCAACGCGCCGTGGAGCGCGTACGCGCTGGAAACTTGTACGTCAACCGGAATCAGATCGGTGCCGTGGTCGGGGTGCAACCGTTTGGTGGGGAAGGTCTGTCCGGTACCGGACCGAAGGCCGGCGGTCCCAACTACCTCAGCGCATTCATGGCCGCAACGCCAGGACACGGTGTGGCCAGTACCGACCCGAGGCCCGCCGCCGACGAGCGTGCCGTGAGGCGAGCCCTGTCTGGCGCACAGGTTCTCCGAGAACCGCTGGACGTGCGCTCAATGCCTGGCCCGACCGGCGAATCAAACCGCCTGTATACCTACGCGCGCGGTGTAGTGCTCTGTCTGGGTCCCGGGCGCGATGCGGCGCTTGCGCAGGCTCGTAGCGCACGCGGCTTAGGCTGCGGCGCGGTCGCCGTCGCCGAGGGTCTGAGCTCGGCTGAGGGTGTCCCGGGGGTGCTGTCGCCAGATCAAATAGCGACGCTGGAGCCGGTCGACGTGGTGATCTGCTGGTCGGGTGAACCGCGTATGGCGGCCTTCAGAGCGGCCCTTGCAGAGCGTCACGGGCCGCTGGTACCGATGGTCGTGGACAGGGATCTGGCGGCCTGGTGCGTGGTGGAGCGGCATGTCTGCACAGACACGACCGCAGCAGGGGGAAATGCGAGTCTGCTGGCCGGCTGCGAGTGAGCCGGCCGCGGACTGGCGAATTCAGAAGCGGTGTACTTCGCGGCCAGAACCGTCGCGTACGACGCAGTAGCCTTGCGCGAGTCCGCGCTTGTAGAGCGTGGCGTTCGCGAGAGCGATAGACTCAGAGGCGACACGCTGCATCTTGATTTGCACTTCTCCGCTGCGTGACACGGTTTCGACACTATAGGGACCTAGTTCGGTCAAGGGTTTTTTCTCCTCGGTTGCAGTTAATCCGTTTCCACACTTCGGATAGCTGTGGAAAGTCGGTCGATTGAGGTATAAGCGGAGGATCTTAACCTGGAGCGAGCCAAAATGATATGAACTGGCTCACATTTCCGGGGCCGGCCTTCGCATCGACGTTGCGAGAACACGAACCGCGCCGTCATGGTTGTGTGCATCGGCAAGCGGCCCGCGGGCTTGAGTCTTCGCACGTGTCGGCTGGCCAGCCGCCATCTCTTCAACCCGAACAACGGAATAAGCAATGAACACAGTAGGCTTTATCGGTGTCGGCACCATGGGTGCGAGCTTCGCCCGCAATCTGCAGAAAGCCGGTTTCGGCCTCGTGGTCCACGACGCGAACCCGGCCAATGCCGAGTCGCATCTCAACGCCGGAGCAACCTGGGCAGCTTCTCCGCGCGAACTTGCCGGTCAGGTCGATACCATCTTTACATCGTTACCGGGGCCGCCTGAGTTCGAATCAGTGGTACTCGGCGACGGTAACGGACTGATCTCCGGGATGCGCGAGGGAAGCGCACTGTTCGATCTCTCCACGAATTCCCCGAAGGTTGTACGGGCCGTCCACGCCCAACTGCACGAGCGCGGGCTGTGGTTGTTTGACGCTCCCGTCAGCGGCGGACCGCGTGGTGCCGCAAGCGGTAAGTGCGCGATCTGGGTCGGTGGAGACGAGCACGAGTTCGCGGCGCGGCGTGCGCCGCTCGATGCGATGGGTGATCAGGTCAAATACATCGGAGATATCGGCGCTGGAACCATCGCCAAACTCGTACATAACGGCGCCGGGTATGCGATGCAGTGCGCGCTCGGCGAGATCTTCACGGTCGGCGTCAAAGCCGGGGTTGATCCAGTAGCGCTGTGGGATGCCATCCGTCAGGGCGCCCGAGGACGGCAACGTTCGTTCGACAATCTGGCCGACCACTACCTCATCAACAGCTACGAGCCGCCCGACTTCGCGTTGAAGCTCGCCCACAAGGACGTAACGCTCGCCGCCGAGATGGGACGCGATCTCGGGGTGCCGATGCGAATGACCAACCTGGCACACGCGGAGATGAGCGAGGCGCTGACGCGGGGGTGGGGCCACATGGACTCGCGGGTCTATTTGCGTTTGCAGCAGGAGCGGGCACAGCTCGTCGTCGACGAAGACGAAGACGAGGTGAAGGACATACTGGCCAACCGATAGCCGGCCAGTGGCGGGGGTTTGTCTGCCGCGGTGCTGATGAACAGCCGCGCCTGCGCTTCAGAGCAGAGACTTAGCGGCCTTTCCATACGGGATCACGGCCCTCGCTGAAGGCCGTGAAACCCTCCATCATGTCGTCGCTGCCGTAGAGGGCGTCGACGGTGCGCAGCTGCCGTGTGGTGACGCGGTTCAGCGAGTCCTGGAAATTGGAATCTTCCGCGTCGCGTACAACCTCCTTGATCGCTGCGTAGACCAGGGGCGGGCCGCTCGCGAGCAGACGTGCCAGGTCCCAGGCTTTGTCCATCAGGGCCTCTGCCGGGTGGATGTGATTGACGAAACCCCAGCGATGCGCCTCTTCAGCGTCGAGCCAGCGACCGGTCAACAACATCTCCATGGCGATGTGGTAGGGAATCCTTTTTGGCAGCTTGATCGAGGCTGCGTCGGCGATGGTGCCCGAGCGGATTTCAGGCAGTGCGAATGTCGCGTGCTCCGACGCCAGGATGATGTCGCAGGACAGCGCGATCTCGAGGCCGCCACCACAGCAAATGCCGTTGACCGCGCAGATGACGGGCTTGTTCATGTCGCGCAGTTCCTGCAATCCACCGAATCCGCCCACGCCGTAGTCGCCATCGACGGCATCACCGCCCGCGGCGGCCTTGAGGTCCCAGCCGGGGCAGAAGAATTTCTCGTTGGCTGCTGTGAGGATAGCGACACGCAAGTCCGGGTTGTCCCGAAAGTCGGCAAATACCTCTCCCATGATGCGGCTGGTTGCG
Organism: Pseudomonadota bacterium; assembly: GCA_039030335.1. GTDB lineage: Bacteria > Pseudomonadota > Gammaproteobacteria > HK1 > HK1 > JBCCEJ01. Next base: position 48,139 of record JBCCEJ010000037.1, read on the forward strand.
AGGTCGATGGCGTTGGCCTTGGGCCGGTCGATGATGACTTCCAGCACGGCGCCGTCGGTGCGGGTCTTGATCGGATCGCTCATGGGAACTCCTGGGTGTGAACAAAGGCTCGAATGTGCTTGGCTGCCATCCGGTGTCCGCAGCTAGTCTGACACCGATTCTACGATCAGCGCGTCGACTGCAACCGCGCCATCCCGACGCACGAGCAGCGGATTGACATCGATCTCGATGAGCGTGTCGGCGTGCGACCCCGCGAACGCAGCGATGCGCTCGATCTGATCGACGAGGCCCGCCCAGTCCGCCGGCTCGGCGTTGCGATAGCCTTTCAACACCTTTGCTACGTGCAGTCGCCCAACAGCCGTATCGATTTCGATGCGGGTCGTTGGCAGAAGCAGCTGAGCGCGCTCCTGGAACAGTTCAGCGAGTTGGCCGCCAGCAGCAACGGTCAGCAATAGTCCGGCACCGGGCTCCCGCGTGACGCCGACCAGGAGTTCGGCGATCGCGCCTTCGACCTGCTGCTCCAACAGGCAGGTGGACGACAAGGCACTCAGCTCGGCATACGCGTGCGCCACCTCCGCCGGTACGCGCAGGTTCATGCGCAAGGCCCCATGCTCCGTTTTATGGGCGATACCGGTAGCTTTCATGACGTAGGGTTCCCGACGGTTGGGCGGGTCGTTAGCCATGGTTTGCACCAGATCCTGATGACCGCTGATCAACCATCCCTGCGGCGTATTGACCCCGGCGCGCGATAGTCGCGCTTTGGCCTCATGTTCGCTCAGCACAACCGGCGTTCCGTCGATCGCCGATGCTGGCGCCAGTGGGAGCGGCAGTGGTCGTTTCCATGCTGCACCGACCGCGGCCGCCGACGTCGCCGCTTCGATCGCCGTCGGGATGCCACAAAGCGGGGTCACACCGGCTGCCAGCAGCCGTGCCGCCACACGCTCCGGCATATTCTCGAGCATGGTTGCGATGACCGCCGCCCGCGTACCGGTTCGCGCCACGCCGCGGAGGAAAGCGTCGAGTGCGTGGTCCCAATCGTCTGTGCCGCAGCGATCGGCACGGGGAAAATCGAGCACCAGCATCGCCAGATCCGGACGCGAGCGCAGGGCGTGCTCGAAGAGATCGGTCATCGCGTCCCAGTCGCCCCAGATAAATGTGTTGTAGTCGAACGGATTCGCGACGGTGACGATATCGCCCAGCAGCTCTCGGAGCGCGTCGGCCTGTGGTGCGTCGAATGGCGGGTATTCGAGTGGGGCATCAGCGATAGCGTCGGCCATCAGCGACGCTTCTCCCCCCGAGCAAGACATCGACAGCAACCGATTGCCCGACAGAGCACCGCCGCAGTGGAAGAGTTTCAAGGTCTCGAGAAATGCATCCAGAGAATTGACCTGGGCGATCCCGAGGCGCGTGCAAAGCGCCTCGAATCCGGCATGTGAGCCGGCCAACGAGGCCGTATGGGTAAGCGCCGCGGCACGCGCCGCAGCGCTTCGCCCGACCTTGATGACGACGATCGGTTTACCCAATTCCCGCGCGCGCATCGCCAGTTGTTCGAATTGGCCGACGTCATCGAGTCCTTCTATGTAGAGGCCGAGTGCGGTGACACGTTCGTCAGCCAGGGCTGTCAACCCCAGTTCAGAGAGGCCCGTCTGAGCCTGATTACCAACGGTCATGGCGTAGGCGATCGGAAGTGCGCGGGTTTGCATGGTCATCGAGATCGTGATGTTCGATGACTGCGCCACGATCGCAACGCCGCTCGCGACTGGTACGAGGCCGTGCTGATCAGGCCATAACGCGACCCCATCCAGCGCGTTGACGATGCCGTAGCAGTTCGGACCGACGAGGGGCATGCAGCCGGCGGCATCCACCAACCGCTGCTGCAGCCCGCCAGCGTCTTCATCGTCCGTCGACACTTCCGCGAATCCCGCCGCGTAGCTGATGACTCCGCCGCAGCCGAGTCGGGCAAGTGCCGCCACCACTTCGACCGAGGCATGTCGATTGACGGCCACGAACGCAGCGTCTGGAACGAACCCGAGCCTGGTCACGTCATCGACAGCAGCGCGCCCACCTACGTTCGCGCCGCGCCGGTTGACGGCAGCTATCCGGCCGGGGAATGCGAGCTTGTCGCACTGTTCGATCACGCGCTCCGCTTCCAGTCCGCCGATGACGGCAATGGAGCGGGGCCGCAGCAACCGCGACAGGTCCCGAGTTGGCCGTGCCTGCACTATTTCAACCTCGGAGGTGGCCACTTTCTGTGCGCGACCGGTAGTGTTCGCTCATGCCCCCAGCGGCCGGAGCAGGGCGCGCGAGATAATGTGGCGCTGAATCTCGCTGGTGCCTTCCCAGATTCGTTCGATGCGCGCGTCACGCCAGATGCGCTCCAGCGGTAACTCGTCCATCAGACCCATGCCGCCGTGAATCTGAATGGCCTCGTCGGCGACCATTGCGAGCATCTCCGAGGCCTTGAGTTTCGCCATCGCCATGTCGCTGTCGGTGCACGTGCCGCGATCGAACTTCCAGCCTGCTTCAAAGGTCAGCAGTTCGGCAGCTTTCAGCTCGGTAGCCATGTCGGCCAGTTTGAAACTGACGCCCTGGAACTTACCGATGGGCTGCCCGAACTGGCGGCGCTCCGCAGCCCAGGTCAGCGCATGTTGGAACGCGCGATCCGCGCGACCAAGACACGTGGCCGCAACCTGTAATCGGGTTGCGCCCAACCAGTCGTTGGCGACCTCGAATCCAGCATGCACTTCGCCGAGCACGTTCTCGCCGGGCACCCGGCAGTTGTCGAATTCCAATACGGCGTTGGTGTAGCCACGGTGAGAGACGTTGTTGTAGCCGTCGCGTACATTAAAGCCGGGCGTATCCTTGTCTACAAAGAACGCCGTGATGCGTTTTTTTGGGCCGCGCGGGGTATCTTCTTCACCGGTTGCCATGAACGCTATCGTGAATCCTGCGATATCGGCGTGACTGATGAAGTGCTTGGTGCCGTTCAGGATCCAGTCACTGCCATCCGGCTTCGCCGTTGCGCGCATGCCGCGCAGGTCCGAACCCGCACCCGGCTCCGTCATGGCGAGGCAGTCCCAGGTTTCGCCGCGCATGCACGGCTCCAGGTATTTCTCGCGCTGCTCGGGCGTGCCAGCGCAGAGAATATTCGACGGGCGCGCAACGCACGTCCAGTGCAAGGCGTAATTGGTTCGGCCGAGTTCCTTTTCGTAGAGCAGCCACGTCGGCGTGTCGAGGCCGGCACCGCCAAATTCTGCTGGTATGTTGGCAGCGTAAAGACCAGCCGCCTGCGCCTTGCGCTGCAGCTCGCTCACGAGATCCGACGGCAGTAGGCCGCTGCGCTCGATTTCGGCCTCGTGAGGATAGAGCTCGTTTTCGACGAACGCACGGGTCGTATCTACGATGAGCCGCTGTTCTTCGCTCAGTTCGAAATTCACAGAACTCGCCCTCCCAGGCGGTACCAGCGGGGCGCCAGCGCTCCCGCGATCGAGGTAGTACAGGAAGTCTTCACTACTGCGTGTTGGCAGCGCGCTCGCGCAAACGCGCTTCGTAGTCTTTCAGCAAACGTCCGGCGCCCCAGCCTTGCCCATCGTTGCCATCGGCCAGAGCCCGGATAATGGCAGCCAGGTTCTCGTCGCGAATGCGTTCCAGGTCGCGGATGCCGAGTTGGCCAGCCTGGGCATCGCTTTGCTGAGCGATCTTCTCGATCAGCGGTTCGTCCAGCTCAGGGACGTCGGTCAGCCTTGTCCACGGCAATTCGAGCGTCGGCCCGAACTGCTCCATGAAGTGACGCATGCCGGCTTCGCCACCGCCGATCCGATACGTCTGGAAGAGGCCCATCTGCGCCCAGCGCAGTCCGAAGGAATACCGCATGATGTCGTCCAGCTCTTCGACCGTCGTCACGTCATCGCGAATGAGCCAGAGTGCTTCGCGCCAGACCGCCTCCAACAGCCGGTCACCCACGAATGCGTCGATCTCCTTGCGGATGACGACCGGCTTCATGCCGACCTCGATATAGGCGTCGCGCGCGCGGCTGAGCGCCTCAGCACTCGTGCCGGCACCACCGACCAGTTCGACGAGCGGCAACAGGTATACGGGGTTGTACGGATGCGCGACGAACATGCGCTCGGGCCGGGCCATATCGGCCTGGATTTCGCTCGGCAGCAGGCCGGAGGTCGATGACCCGACCAGCGCGTGGGCCGGAGCGGCCGCGTCGATCGAGGCGTGTACCCTGCGCTTCAGATCGATCCGCTCCGGTACGGATTCCTGTACCAGTTCCACATCGGCGACAGCCGCCTCGAGCGAAGTGCAAAACTCGAGCTTGCCTTCCTCCGGTAGCGGCGCCTCCGTCAGCAGCGCCGTCGCACGCCGGGCATTGGCAAGGACCTCGCCGATCACCCGCTCTGCTTCGGGATGAGGGTCGAAAACGCGGCAGTCGGCACCGTTCAGGATGAATCGAGCCGCCCAGGCGCCGCCGATGACGCCGCCGCCGACGATCGCGGTGCGACGAAGTCCGGTCATTGCGGGGGCCGCTTGGTGAGCTGCAGACGCTCGCGAGCTTCTGCCGGAGTTACCACGCGGGCGCCCATGTTCTCGATGATGGTCACGGCCTTTTCGACGAGCTCGGCGTTGGTGGCAAGCCGGCCCCGCTCGAGCCACAGGTTGTCCTCCAGTCCAACACGCACATTGCCGCCGGCCAGAATGGCGGCCGCGACGTAGGGCATCTGATTTCGTCCCAGACTGAACGCCGACCAGGTCCAGTTGGAAGGAACGTTATTGACCATCGCCATGAACGTATTCAGGTCGTCCGGCGCGCCCCACGGTACGCCCATGCAAAGTTGCACCAGTACGTCGCCTTGCAGCACACCTTCGGACTCGAGCTGCTTGGCAAACCACAGATGGCCCGTATCGAAGGCCTCGACTTCGACGCGCACGCCGAGCTCCGTCATCATGCCGCCCATCGCCCGGAGCATCCCGGGGGTATTGGTCATGACGTAGTCGGCTTCGGCGAAGTTCATCGTGCCGCAATCGAGCGTGCAGATCTCGGGCCGACACTCGGCGACGTGCGCGACGCGATCGCCGGCGCCTGCCATATCCGTACCTTGCTGGCTGAGCGGCAGGGGACGGTCGGGTGGTCCGAATACCATATCGCCGCCCATGCCGGCGGTCAGGTTCAACACGACATCGACATCCGCATCACGAATGCGATCGGTTACTTCACGATAGAGGTGCAGCGCTCGCGCAGGGGTACCCGTCTCGGGTTCCCTCACATGACAGTGCACAATAGATGCGCCAGCCCGCGCCGCATCCAAGGCCGCGTTCGCGATCTGTTCCGGGGAGCGCGGAACATGGGGGCTGCGGTCCTGCGTTGCGCCGGAGCCGGTTACGGCACAGGTCAACATGACTTCGCGGTTCATTTCGAGTGGCATGGCACATCCTCCGTATCGGGCGCATAGTGTGCACGGTCGCCAATGTGGCTATTAGCCTAAACCGACAACTAGTTGGCTGGCCGCGATCGTCTGGCCGAATCCGCCGCGCGTACCGCACGAGGTGCGCGGATGAGCCGGCATCTGCCCGGCTGGTTCTCACGCGGGCGCAACCATGGCCGGGGCGATGGTTGCAGTGATGAAGCCTTGGTGAAGTTTTGATTGAATGATGTGCTTGACTTGGTTCACCGTGGTGACGGTCTCCTGGTCGATCATGCGCAGGATACTGCCTCGAAGTCTGGTC
>JBCCEJ010000038.1:0-52894 GCA_039030335.1 Pseudomonadota bacterium
CGCGACCGCTTCGTGCTGTCGAATGGCCATGGCTCGATGCTGCTTTATGCGGTGCTTCACCTCAGCGGCTATGAACTAAACATAGACGACCTGAAGAACTTCAGGCAGCTCCACTCGAAAACACCCGGACATCCAGAGCGCGAAGATGCTCCGGGCGTCGAGACGACCACTGGTCCGCTCGGACAGGGATTCGCCAATGCCGTTGGCATGGCGCTGGGTGAACGGACGCTCGCGGCGACCTACAATCGACCCGGCCACCCACTGATCGACCACCACACCTACGTGTTCCTGGGCGACGGCTGCCTGATGGAGGGGATTTCGCACGAAGCCGCCTCCCTCGCTGGCACGCTCGGGCTCAACAAGCTAATCGCCTTCTACGACGACAATGGCATCTCGATCGACGGCGAGGTGCGCGATTGGTTCACCGACGACACGCCAGCCCGCTTCCGCGCTTACGGTTGGCACGTCATCGATCGCTGCGATGGGCACGACCCGGCGGCCATCGCAGCCGCACTGGATACCGCGCGCGCCGCTGATGCCCCCTCGATCATCTGTTGCCAGACGCGCATCGGGTTCGGCTCTCCGAACAAGGAAGGCAAAGAGTCCAGCCATGGCGCGCCGCTCGGCGACGACGAGATTGCGCTGACCCGCGAGCGCCTGAACTGGCCGCACGCGCCGTTTGAAGTTCCGGGGGACGTCTACGCCGGCTGGGATGCCCGTCAGGCCGGGGCGGGGCGGAGCACCACCTGGGACGCCAGCTTCGACGCCTATGCGAAGGCGTATCCGAGCGAAGCGGCCGAACTGACCCGCCGCCTGTCGGGAGAGTTGCCAGCAGACTTTGCCACCGACGCAGACGCCGTCGTGGCCGCAACGGATGCGGCGGCTAAATCCATCGCGAGTCGCGCAGCATCCCGCGAAGCGCTGAACGGCTTTGGCCCCCTCCTCCCCGAGCTGGTCGGCGGCTCGGCCGATCTGGCCGGTTCCAACCTGACCATTTGGTCCGGCTCGGTGCCCGTCAGCAAGGCAACCGCGGGGGGCAACTATATCTACTTCGGCGTGCGCGAATTCGGTATGGCGGCCATCTGTAACGGCCTCGCGCTCTACGGCGGCTTCATTCCGTATGGCGCAACGTTCCTGATGTTCTCTGAGTACGCGCGTAACGCCCTTCGCATGGCCGCGTTGATGCGCATCGGCAGTATCTTCGTGTTCACGCATGATTCGATAGGTCTCGGCGAAGACGGGCCTACCCATCAGGCCGTAGAACAGACAGCGACCTTGCGGCTGATGCCGAATATGTCGGTGTGGAGACCCTGTGACGCCGTAGAGTCGGCAGTCGCGTGGCGAGTCGCCATCGAGCGACGCGGCGGCCCGACCTCATTGCTGTTCTCACGCCAGGGCCTGCCGCACCAGCCTCGCAGCGCGGGGCAGATCGAAGACATCAAGCGCGGCGGCTACGTTCTTTCTGACAGTGATGGCGAACCAGCCCTCATTCTGATCGCGACCGGCTCCGAAGTGGCCCTGGCCACGCAGGCAGCGGCGTTGTTGCGCGAAGACGGCACGAACGTTCGGGTAGTCTCGATGCCGAGCACCGACCACTTCGACGCGCAGCCAGAAGCCTATCGGAACGCCGTCTTGCCAATGGCGTGCAGGGCCCGACTCGCCGTCGAGGCCGGCGTGACCGGCGGCTGGTACCGGTATGTCGGATTCGAAGGTGCCGTCATTGGACTGGACGAATTCGGAGCATCTGCCCCGGCGGGCGACGCGTTTGAACATTTCGGCTTCACGACCGATAAGGTCGTCGAGGCCGCGCGTGCGCTATTGTCCTGACACCCCGTGCCCGAAGGCCGTCACGCACCCGACGTGAACTGCGGGCAGGGCCGGAATCTTGTCTCAGCTTTTGAGTAACAACGGAGAACTACGATGGCGATCAAGGTAGCTATCAACGGATACGGCCGCATTGGCCGCAACATCATGCGCGCACTTCACGAGTCGGGACGAACCGACGAAATCGAGATCGTCGCCATCAACGATCTGGGCGATGCCAACACGAACGCTCACCTCACCCGGTACGACACCGCTCATGGAAAGTTTCCCGGCACCGTCGAAGTGGACGGCGATGCCATCGTTATCAATGGCAAGCGTGTGCAGGTGTTCGCAGAGCGCGACCCGGCCAAGATTCCGTGGGGTGACCTCGGTGTCGACGTAGTGCACGAATGCACTGGGATTTTCGCCAGCAAAGCGAAAGCGTCCGCGCACCTGGACGGCGGTGCGAAGAAAGTCATCATTTCCGCGCCAGGCGGTTCCGATGTAGACGGAACGATCGTTTTCGGAGTCAACCACGGCACGCTCAAGGCGAGCGACACGGTCATTTCGAACGCGTCGTGCACGACCAACTGTCTCGCCCCGTTGGTCGCGCCATTGCACGAGGCCATCGGCCTGGAGAACGGTCTGATGACAACCATCCACGCTTATACGAACGATCAGGTCCTCACCGATGTATACCATTCGGACCTGCGCCGCGCACGCTCGGCCACCAGTTCGATGATCCCTACCCAGACGGGCGCCGCCGCGGCCGTCGGACTGGTGCTGCCCGAACTTAACGGGCGACTCGACGGCTTCGCCATCCGCGTGCCGACGATCAACGTCTCGATGGTCGACCTGAGCTTCACGGCAGCCCGAGACACATCCGTTGAAGAGGTCGATGACATCATGCGCAAGGCGTCAGAGGGCGCTTTGAAGGGAGTGCTCGCCTACAACGAGGAGCCGCTCGTCTCCATCGAATTCAACCACGACCCGGCTTCCTCGACTTATGAGGCTCCGCTTACGAAAGTGAGCGGCCGGCTCGTGAAGGTGTGCTCGTGGTACGACAATGAGTGGGGTTTCTCGAACCGGATGCTCGACACCACGATCGCCTTGATGAACGCCGCCTGCGCGCAGCGACCAGACGTAGCGCCAAGCCGGTCGGATCCGGCCGCGGCCGATCCGACCAGCGCGGCCATCCGCCGCCCGCGGCGCCTGGGTTCGCCCGGGGCTGTGGTGTCCGTATGGCACGCAGCGCCGGGCACGCGCGTGCCGCCACGGCTGTCATAGATTCACCGGACTGACGTTGATGAACGTATTGCGCATGGCCGATCTGCCGCTCGCGGGCAAGCGAGTGCTGATTCGGGAAGACCTTAACGTACCCCTGAAGGATGGGACCGTCGCGAACGACGCGCGCATACGCGCGGCACTTCCGACCCTGGAAGCCGCCGTGGCCGCCGGCGCCGCCGTCGGCGTGATGTCGCACATCGGCCGGCCCGCCGAGGGCGAGTATGAGGACCGGTTCTCGCTGACCCCGGTCGCCGCTCATCTGGGTGCGCTGATGGGTAGGGAAGTCACACTCGTCAAGAACTGGCTGGACGGTTTCGACTGCGCTGCCGGCGAGATCGTGTTGCTCGAGAATGTGCGTTTCAACCCGGGCGAGAAGGCCGACGACGAGGCTCTGGCCCGGCGGATGGGCGCGCTCTGCGATGTCTTCGTCATGGATGCGTTCGGGACCGCCCACCGCGCCCAGGCATCGACGCACGGTATCGCGCGGTTTGCGCCGGTCGCGTGCGCCGGGCCGCTGCTGGCTGCTGAACTCGAAGCGCTCGGCCGGGCGCTGGACCAACCAGCCCGTCCGATGCTCGCCATCGTCGGCGGTTCCAAAGTCTCGACCAAACTGACCGTGCTCGACGCGCTGTCGCGCATCGTCGACCAGCTCATCGTCGGCGGCGGCATAGCCAATACATTCATTGCGGCCGCCGGCTTCGAAATTGGCAAGTCACTCTACGAGGCAGAGCTCGTCGACGAAGCCCGCCGTCTGACGGAGGCTGCCCGCTCCAGGGGCGGCGACATTCCGGTACCTACCGACGTCGTCGTTGCGACGGCCTTCGCCGAGGACGCCGAGGCACGCACGGTACCGGTCGATGCCGTTCAACCGGACGACATGATCCTCGACATTGGCCCGGACACTGCAGCGCGCTTCGCCGACCTGGCTGCGAGCGCCGGCACGGTGGTCTGGAACGGGCCTGTGGGCGTGTTCGAGTATCCACAGTTTGCGAACGGAACCCGGGTTATCGGGGAAGCGATCGCGAGGGCGAGCGCAAATGGGGCGTTGTTTTCGATCGCCGGAGGAGGCGACACTCTCGCCGCTATCGACCAGTTCGGTCTGAGCACCAGGGTGTCTTACGTGTCCACGGGCGGCGGTGCATTCCTGGAATTTCTGGAAGGGAAGACTCTGCCGGCCGTTGCGATGCTCGAAGCTCGGGCAATCTAGGCAGACCGGCGCACTCGACAGTCAGCCCGCGAGCGCGTGCCCACCCGCTCGGCCACCTCTGGCGCTCGCATGAGCGCTGGTTATCACGACGTCAGCGGTGGCTTGCGCTCCGTCCTCCACCCAGGTCAGTAACGGCGCCCATTGCTCACGGTCGCGGCGCGCCGCGGCGCCCCGCAGTTCGTGTACGCCCCGCCCGGACTCGACCGCCCGCAGATAATTCTGCGAGTCGCGCAACTGGGTTACGAACGCAAACTCAGCACGCTGCAGGTAACGCTGCAGATCGAGAGACGTTACCGTCTTGGCCCGCGTTCGATTGGCCACCAGGGCTATGCGTACCTCGCCGGCCCGCACTCGTTCTAATTCACGCAGTGCGTCCAGAAAGCCGGCGACCGCATCGATATCGATTTGTGATGACAGCACCGGCACCACGATGGAGTCGGTCCGCTCGACGAGGTCGGCCAGCTGCTGGCCCTTCACATTGGCCGGCGTGTCGATGACGACCCGGTCGGTTCCCTCGGGCACGCGCAACAGGTACGACCGCGTCACGTTTGTGCGGTCGACAAACGCCTCGATACCGTGAATCGGCGCGGCCTGTGGCGCGCGTGAGCGAAGCCAGCTCGAACTCGAGCCCTGGCCATCGTAGTCGATGAGAACGGTCGCGAGGCCGCATCCCGCCAGCGCTGCCGCGAGATTCGTTGCCAACGTCGTCTTGCCGCACCCGCCTTTGGAGTTGAGCAGCAGTATTCGGTGCACAGAGCCTCCTGTCAGTTGGTGCAACGCCGGTCGCGGACCGGCGGGTCATACGCCGCGCCGACATCTCGTGTGGCCCGCCAGCGGTTGGTTGGAAAGGCGCTACAAACAGAGCCACGGCGGCTCATCGGAGCATGGCGAGCACTTGCTCGACCGGTGTTTTACCTGCCTTTTTAGCACGACAAACTATTAATAACAAATAGTTACGACGATTTTCTAGAAACTTTTCTAAATCTCTAGCCAACCGCCAATCGAGACCTAGGGCGCGCGATCCGACCGACCTCTGCGCGTCCCCGGTGCCAGTCAGAGCAATCGGAGCGGTGGGTCATCCAGTCTTTCGAGCTGTTCGCGCAATCCGACGAGCTGCTGTTCCCAATGCTGGGGTGTGTCGAACCAGGGAAACGCGCGCGGAAAAGCCGGATCGCTCCACCGCTCGGCGAGCCATCCGTTGTAGCGAACCATGCGCAGGCCGCGCAGCGCCTCGATCAGGCCGACGCTCCCGTAATCGAACTCGTGGAACTCCTCGTAGCCTTCGAGCACATCGAGCATCTGCCCCTGCATATCGTCTCTGCTGCCGTCGAGCAGCATCCATAGGTCTTGCAGTGGCAGCGCCGTGCAGCAGTCGTCGAGATCGACGATGCTGGCCCCGTGCGCAGACCACAGCACGTTGCCGAGGTGGAAATCTCCGTGTACGCGGATCTTCGGCCGGTCCGACAACTGTTCGAACCGAGGTTCGACGGCCTCCAGCAGCACGCGCGCGGCCTGCTCGATGTTGGCCGTCATTTCCCGCGGCACGCAGCCCGAATTCATCAGCCGCTCGAGCGGTCCCCAACCATGGGTGTCCACATTTTGGATCGGGCGATGTTCGAACGCGCTAATGGCTCCGACGGCATGAATACGGCCCAGAAAGCGTCCCAGGCTGATGCGATCGTCGATCGATTCGAGCTCCGGCCAACGGCCCGGCCGGAGTGGGAACAGGGCGAACTGAAACGGACCAGCGTGGCTCAGCGTTGCGCCTGACTCGATCTCCAGCGGGGCTACTACCGGGATATCAAGGTCTGCGAGTTCAGCCGCGAACCGGTGTTCCTCGGTGATAGCCTCGCGCGGCCATCGCTCCGGCCGGTAGAATTTCGCGACGATCGGTTCATCGTCCTCGATGCCGACGCGGTAGACCCGATTCTCATAGCTGTTCAGTGCGAGCAGACGTCCGTCGCAACAGCGCCCGGTGGATTCGACCGCACTCAGAATCAAATCCGGTGTCAGCGCGTCGTACGCGTGTCCACCGGTGGCCTCGACATCTTCGTCCATCATCCGTCGGTCGGCGCTCCGGTCAAACGGTCTTCGACCTCGCGGTACTTCGCAGCCGTCCGCGCGATAACGTCGTCGGGCAGGCGCGGGGCAGGCGCCTGCTTGTTCCAGTCGAGGGTCTCGAGGTAATCGCGCACGAACTGTTTGTCGAAGCTCGGCGGGCTGATGCCCGTCGCATATTCGGAGGCGGGCCAGAAACGGGATGAATCTGGCGTGAGGATCTCATCGATAAGGGTCAATTCGCCGTCGGTATCCAGACCAAATTCGAACTTGGTATCGGCGATTAGGATGCCGCGCGCTCCCGCATAGCGAGCCGCGTCGCGGTAGATGGCGACCGCCTGGTCACGTACGGACTGTGCCGTCTCGCGCCCGACCAGGTCGACCATCGAGTCGAAGCTTATGTTCTCGTCGTGCGCTCCGGCGGCGGCCTTGGTAGACGGGGTGAAGACGGGCTCCTCGAGGCGCGCCGCCTGCGCCAGTCCGGCCGGCAAGCGCACGCCCGAGACACTGCCAGTGCGCTGATAGTCCTTCCACCCGGAACCGATGATGTAGCCGCGTACGATGGCTTCGACTGGTAATGGCTTACACCGCCTGACCACCGTTGCGCGATGCTGCAGCGCCGCCGCGTCACGTGCGCTGACCACATCTCGTAACTCGAGCACAGCCGCCTGCGTGCGGACCCTGGAGTCGAGCCGCTTGAACCAGAATGCCGACAGGCGGGTCAGCACCTCGCCTTTACCGGGGACCGGTTGAGGCAAGATCACATCGAACGCCGAGAGTCGGTCGGTTGCGACGATCAGGAGGTGCTCAGCATCCACGGCGTAGATGTCACGCACCTTGCCGCGCGCCAACAGCTCGAGGCCGGCGATGTCGCTGTGGTATATGCCGCGCTCCTCGCTCACGCGTTCTCCCTCTTTTGACTTGAGATGCCGCTCACGAGACCTTGCAGCGGCGCTGCAACGCTCCGTTCACACCGCTCGGCGAGCGACTTGCGATCGGTATCCGGTCGGGCCAGTTCCGCATCGTGGAACTGCACGGTCAAACCGAGCCCCGGCATTTGCAGCATGCGCCACGCGTGCGTACCAAAGTCACCGTCGTCGTCATCGCCAAACCATGCGTAGAAACAGCGGTAGGTGCCATCGATCTCACCGCCCATATGGTCAGCGCGATAGAGCAGCGACACCGGCTGCACCGGCAGCGCTCGGCCGCACTCGCCAAGCGCCGCAAACAGCGTGCTCTTGAATGGCAAAACGGATGTACCATCGGTCGACGTACCCTCGGGGAACAGCACGAGCGAGTCGCCGTCGCGTAGCCGGGCAGCCAGGTGCTGGACCTGGCCGGCCGCGCGGCGCGCGCGGCGTTCGATGAAAGTCGTGCCGACCTGCTTGGCGAGCCAGCCGATGGCCGGCCATCGCAGCACCTCGGCCTTGGAAACAAAGGAGGCATGAACAGTCGCACCGAGCACGATGACGTCCAGATAGGACACGTGATTGGACACGAACAGCACGGGTTGGCCAGGCGTGCGCGCGATCGGGCCTGCCGTTGAGATCCGCAACCCGCAGAGCCGCGCCAGCACCTGGAAGTACAGCCGCAATGTGCGGTGCCTGAAGCGGCTGCGCACTACATTGAGCGACAACACCGGCAACGCCATGACCGCGGTCCACATCACAATCCCCGCAGTCCTCAAGCCCGCGCGCGCCGTCGACGCTGCCACGGCGGTATTTTCTGACTGCGTGTCGCGCGTCGCCTGGTCCAAGCGCCTCAACCTCAGTACGTGAGAAGATAGACCGACAAACTGTCGGGAAATGGGTTCGATTCGCCGTTCCGCGCCCGCTCGTCGCAGCGCGTCCTGCACTGTCTGGCAACTCACCGAACCCGGCTATTTTGCCAGATCGGCAGGCCGACATTCCGATCACGGGCGCGGCCGGCCTGCGGTGCCACGGCGGTAGATCTCACTGGAGCATGCACGCGTTGGGACGACGAAACGACCACACCCGCGAACAACTGCGGGCCCTGACCCTCGACGCGGCGAGCCAGTTGGTGGCCAGTCACGGCCTGAAGGGTCTCAGCGCGCGCCGCATTGCGGAGGAGATCGGCTACTCCGCCGGCAGCCTCTACGTGGTCTTCGCAAACCTTGACGACATCGTCGTGCACGTCAACGCGGCGACTCTTGCCGAGCTACATGATGCCATCGCCCACATTCCAGTTGCCGAGCCAGACCCGGCGCAGGCGATGCAGGCGCTCGCGAAAACCTATCTGCAGTTCGCTATCGCGAACGCCAATCGCTGGCGCTGCATCTTCGACCACCGTCTGCCAGAGTCCGTCGATTTGCCGGACTGGTACCTGGCACAGGTAGGTCGCATGTTCGCAGTAGTCGCTGAGCCCATTGCCAGGCTGCGGCCTGACCTCGACGCGGCCGGGCTGCAGCGCGCCGCCAGGGCGCTTTGGAGCGCTGTTCACGGCGTGTGCATCCTCGGGCTGGATGACAAACTCGACCTGTCCCGCGACATTCAGGTCGACGACGTGTTGGAGACCCTGGTGCGCACCGTCATGGCAGGTGCCACCGAGTTGTAGCCGCGCCGGCCCGGCATGCCTGTCGGCGGCTGTGATCGAGCGGCACCGGCTACGGGGCACGATCGGGTCAGCCAGCCGGAAGAGGCCACCCTCATCGACACGGCCTCGGCCGACCCGCGCACCCGGCCGCTGGACTTTCCAGGGGTCACGTCCGCTGGCACCGGTGCCGACCGAGGTGCGTACCACCATGCGCGCCCATCAGTTGCTACTGCCACGCCAAACGCAGAACAGCGCCTCACCCACTGGTGCGATGCCCTCATAAGACCCGGCGCTAGTGGCGTTTCACCTGCCCCTTGCCAAAGCATATAGAAAATGTATCGAACATATATACCGAATGTATGTCTTGGTTATTGAACATCGTTCAGTAATTGTCTTAGGATATTGAACGTCGTTCATTTAACCCCTGCACGACGCTTTTTCTGACAGTTGGCCAAACAGACACGAGGTCGAAGATGTTCTACGAATCCACTACTGAAACGATGCCGACCCGATCGAACGATCATTCACATGACCCCAGGCGCCGCGACGGACGCGGCCCGCGGGGCACGGTCAAGGCAAGCCGCGAAGTGGACGTGCGTCCGGCCGGTTCGGAAGACGGACTCAAGGATTGCGCGCTCGCGCTCCAGGGAACGCTGTGCGCGATATCGGGTACGCCGTCAGCCGATGCAGACGAATTGCTTTGGGTGCACACACTCGACGGCCTCCGGCTGGTGCGTAACGGCAAAGCCATCGCCGTGCGCGGCAAAGGTCGCGCCCTCATGGTTGAACTGCTGGCGCGCGGCGGAGAGGACGTATCAGCGGCAGATGTTGCAAACGCGCTCTGGCCGCACGGCGAACTCGACTATGCGATGGGGGCGCTGAACACCACGCTCTACCGCCTCAGGAAAATACCGGGGCTCGAGCGTGCCCTCATTCTTCACGATGGTCGCATCGGTTTCGATCGCGATGAATGCGTCATCGATCAGTGGCTGGTCGACAGTGCCGTAACCGCGGCCACCGTGATGTTCGAATGCCAGCCGGCAACGTTTGATGTCGCCGCCGCCACCGCCTTGCTAGGGGTACTCGTTTCCACCTACAAAGGGCCGCTGCTCAAACAGGACAGCTCTCCGACGGTCCTGGCGCACCGTGCGCAGCTAAGGGCCCGGGTTGGACACATCCTTGCTCACGCTGACGCGCTGGACGTGCCGGCCGGTCCGGTTGGTCGAAGCTGGCAACTGCGTCTTGACCTCGTTCACCCGAAGGTCGCCGACCGCCAACGCGCGCATTGAGCTACCGGGCGAAACCGCCCGCCGCGCGCCATAGACGACACGTCACGACGGCCGGATACCGAACGCACGCGGTCCTCAGGGCCGCGTGCGGCGGGCGATAACGGGCAAGTCGCCGGAGAGACCGCTCGCGAAACGACTCAACACACGCTTCACGCCGCCGCTCGCATTTACGGCGCCAAGGCCGATGCCGCGGGCGGTGGCGAGCGGCACTCGCTGCTCAGCGAAGACGCGACGGAGCACGTCCATGGCGTTCTGGGTCAGCACATTATGGGCCTTGCGCCAGCGTTCGTACCGTCGTAGCACACTCAGGCGGTGCGGGTCGCGCGAGTGCTGGATGGCAGTGCCAGCCACTTCTGCGAGTGCGGCCGCGTCGAGCAGACCCAGATTCAGACCTTGTCCGGCCAGCGGATGAATGGTGTGTGCAGCATCACCAACCAATGCCAGCCGGTCGCGAACGTAAGACACTGCGCGCAAACGGCGCAGTGGAAACTGCCCCCTCGCCCCACTCCACACTACTTCCCCGAAACGATGTTCGAAGGCTTCTGCAACAGCGCGGTTGAATGCGTCCGGTGACATCTCAATCAACTGAGCAGCGTGTTCCGGCGTCGTCGACCAGACTATCGAGGCGTAATCTCCGGCCAGCGGCAACAGCGCGATCGGTCCACCCGGCAAGAATCGTTGCCATGCGGTTGCTTCGTGCCCCGTTGCCACGCGCAGATTCGCAACGACGGCCGACTGCTCGTAGTCGCGCGTTTCGACCGGGATGTCCGCCAGTTCCCGGACGCGCGAGTTTCCACCGTCGGCGCCAATGATCCAAGCCGCGTTGATATGCGCGCCACCGGCGCGCACCAGCACGCCGCGCGCATCGATGTGAAGCGCGTCAACAGCCGCACCAAGGTGCCAGGCACAGCGTTCCTGATGTCGCTCGCGAAGCGTCGTTGCCAGCGTGGCGACCAGAGCACTGTTCTCAACCATGGTCCCGAGGTGCCCGGCACCAATATCGGCGGCCGCGAAGTGCAACTCCGCGCGATTGCCGGAATCCCAGACGCGCATATCTTCGAAGGACGCCAACCGCGCGGGGTCGAGCGCAGACCAGACGCCGAGATTGGTCAGTATGTACTCGCTCGCCCGTGTCAGTGCACTGACCCTGAGTTGCGCAGGCCCATCCGGCGCCTCGGGCAATTCGGGCGCCGCATCCACCACGAGCACCCGGATGCCGAGGTTGCAGAGCCCGATAGCGGTCGCGAGACCAACGGCCCCGGCACCGACCACGACCACGTCTGCATCGGGCATGCTGGTAGTTCTGCCGCCCATAGCGCTCATATCCGCGCGCCGCGGACCAGTCGCGATTGCGGTGGTGTGAGACCCATCGCGGCGCGCGCGAATTGTCGCGATGCGCCCGGTAAGACGGACAGCAATCCCAGCACAGGTGCGCGGATGGCGGCCGACAGCGGACTGGTGCCTGAGTAGAGCCGGACGCCCAGATGCGTGCCCCATTTGACGCGCTGGCGATCGGCGCGCCGCATGCGCTGAAACGCGCCGCGCAATGCCGGCGCGCCCGGGTCACTCTCAGGCTCCATCAGCAGGTCGACCAACGCGGCAACGTCGCGTAGCGCAAGATTGAAACCTTGCCCTGCCACCGGGTGAAGCTGTAACGCCGCGTTGCCGATCAGCATGACCGGCATCTGCGGGTCGGACACGCGCGCCTCCTTCAATGCAAGCGGAAACGCAGCCCGCTTCCCGGCCAGCGAAATATCGCCGAGCCATCCGCCAAACGCATACTTCAACCGTGCCGAGAACTCCGCGTCGTCCAACGCCATCAACGCGGCGGCGCGCGGCTCGGGCAATGTCCACACGAGCCCCGCGTCGCCGTTTGCCAAAGGCAGCAGAGCGAGCGGCCCGCCTTTGACGAAACGCTCGTAGGCGACCTGGGCGTGCGGGCGCGTCACGTTCAGTGAAGCGGCGATGGCCACCTGTTGATAGTCGCTCTGTTGCGTCGTCAACGGCAGATCTGCGATAGGTTCGGGGCGGCCGTCAGCAACGATGAGCAGATCACCCGACCAGGCCCGCGCTGGCGACGTGGCCTCGACCACCGATACCCCGCGCCCATCATCCCGTAACCGGAGTTGCGCGCTCGTAACATGCTCGATTAGCGGGTCGTCGCTCACGGCATCGGCCAATACGGACGCGATGCGTCCGGCCACGACCACGTGCCCGAGCGCGTCCACACCACAGTCGCATGCGCGCAGGCGTAGTTTTCCGAAGTGCCCGGCCTGCGACACGTGCACGGTTTCGATCGGACTCGCCGCCTCACGCAGCGGCGGCCAGAGACCGAGGCCACGCAATATCTGCACGCTGGCATTCGCGAGTGCAATCGGTCGCGGGTCAGCGGCCGCCGACGTCGCGGGAGTGGTCGTGTCGAGCCAGACGCTTGGCCGTCCGAGCCGCGCGAGAGCGACCGCGAGCGCCGGTGCGACGAGCGCGCCGCCAACGACCAGCACTCGCTGATCGCCGGCGCGCGACCCGTGCCGGGCCCCGGTTACAGTCACCGCCTCAGCCACCTGTAGCGGCGGACGCGGACGCGCCGACCATCGCCTCGACATCGGCGACGCTCTTGCCGAGACTGGCGCTCAACACTTCCGGGCCGTCGCGGGTTACCAGAATGTCGTCCTCGATGCGAATAGCCGTTCCTCGCCACTCAACGGGCACGGCTGCATCCGCGCCGATGTAGATACCGGGCTCCACGGTCAATACCATGCCCGCTTCCAGCTCGCGCCACTCTCCTTCGAACTTGTAGTCACCCACATCGTGCACATCAAGGCCGAGCCAGTGTGTACTCGGGTGCATGTAATACTGCCGGAAGGCCTCTGTGCGCATGACGTCGCGATAACTCCCCTCCAGCAACCCGAGGTTCAGCAATCCACGGGCGATGATGGCTACGGCCGCGCGGTGCGGAGCGTTGACGTCAGCCCCGATGCGAGCCGCCTCGATGCCGGCCTGCTGGGCCTCCAGCACCAGCTCGTAGAGAGCCTTCTGGGTATCGGTGAAGCGGCCGCTTACCGGGAATGTGCGGGTGACGTCAGCAGCGTAAAAGGCCGACTCAGCGCCCGCGTCAACCAACACCAGGTCGCCCTCCGACAGGACTCCTTCGTTGTCGATGTAGTGCATTACACAGCCATTTGCACCGCTCGCGACGATGCACGGGTAGGCCGTGTGGCGGCATCCCTTCTCGGCGAATCCATACCGGAGTTCCGCTTCGAGGAGCGCTTCCCCTACGCCGGGCCGCGCGGCCGCCATCGCCCGGCGGTGTCCGTGCTCAGTGGCTTCAATGGCCTTACCGATCGCACGTAGCTCCGCCGCGCTCTTGATGAGACGCATGTCGTGCAGGATGTGGTTCAACGCAACGACCTCGCCCGGGCCGGCCAGGTGGCGCGAGCGTCGGCGCAGGTCGTGCATCCATCCGAACACGCGATGATCAAAGTCCGTGTAGCTCCCGAGCGAGTAGTACAGGCGGCTGCTGCGTTCCATCAGTCCGGGCAGGATTTCGTCCATGTCGGTGATCGGAAACGCATCGTCTGCACCGTAGCGCGACACGGCGCCTTCCGGTCCGGCTACCGGACCGTGCAAAGCCACGGCATCAGCTTCGCGATCCTCGCAAAAGAGCAGGTATTCCCCCTGCGGACGACCCGGCACCAGCACCGCGACCGCACGTGGTTCCGGAAAGCCGGTCAGGTAGAAGAAGTCGCTGTCGGGACGGAAACGGTATTCGATGTCGCGGTTGCGCCGGCGTACGGGCGCGGTGGGAATGATAGCGACACAGTCGTCGCCCAGTTCCTCGATGACCCGGCGACGCCGGCGTGCATATTCCTTGCGTTCGATCATCTGGTCGTCACTCCGTAACACCGCTGGCGGCGAGAGGCCGCAGACCGCGCGGCTCCGTGAGTGTCGTCAGTGCAGACGGCCGATCGCCGGTTGGTGCGCTGCGAGCGTGCCGATCTCCTCGTGCAGCAGCAGTACGCCCACGCGCAGGTACTCGACCAACTCGGCGAATGCCGCCTCGGATTCCTCGTCCTCTACCGGATCGGACTCGATGCGGCTCATCTCCTTCAGGTCGTCGAGGAACTCGCGCGCTTCACTCGACAGCGACTTGTCGTGATCGGCGATGCCGCCAAGGCCAAGCCCCGCCAGGAAGCCGTGGCACCATGACCCCAGCGCCTCAGTGCGCTCCACCAGTGATTCCTCGTCGTCCGGGAGTAACAGATCAAACGCGCAATCCGGCGCGTCGAGCGCCGCCCG
Organism: Pseudomonadota bacterium; assembly: GCA_039030335.1. Classification (GTDB taxonomy): domain Bacteria; phylum Pseudomonadota; class Gammaproteobacteria; order HK1; family HK1; genus JBCCEJ01. Next base: position 14,494 of record JBCCEJ010000038.1, read on the forward strand.
GGTCTCGCGCCAGGCGTCTGCAAGAATCTCGCGAACGTCGGCAGTTGCGGGCGCCGACACCTCGGGGCCCAGCACTTCGCCTTGCAGGATGGCAACCCGGTCATCGCCAGGGACACACGCGAGAGCGCTTAGCAGACCGTGCACTTCCGCTGGCGGCACGCCGCCGGAAGCACGCCTTAGAACCTCAGAAAATTCCGCGAAATCCGCCACGTTCGGCCGCCATTCCCAACAGTCGTCTCGATGCGGCAATGATATCATTCGGCGGGATTGCCGAGCAGCTGGCGACGACGACAGGAAAGGCATTTCCAGAGCTTTGCGCAGATGCCCTGGTGCACTGAAATCTGCTACTGTTCTAGGCTTGCGACCGAGTCCGTTCCAAGCAACTTCCAAGCGACACCATGGATAACAACGCCCTGGGCGCGTTCGAGAACCGCGTCGACGACCTCATCAAAGAGTGCGAAGACCTTCGCGCGGAAAATCAGGCGCTGCGTGCGCAGCAGACCAACCTGATGGCTGAGCGGGCCTCACTCATTGAAAAGTCCGAGTTGGCACGTACCCGTGTCGAGGCCATGATCGCGCGGCTGAAGGCGATGGAGATCAACGCGTGAGCGAGGCGAGCGTGCCTGTCACGATCTCGATTCTCGACAAAGAGTACGTCGTGTCCTGTCCGGCTGGCGAAGAAGAAGCACTGCGCGAGTCAGCGCGAATGCTGCACGAACGCATGAGCACTGCGCGGGAAGGTAACAAGGCGGTAGGACTCGAAAGGCTCGCCGTCGTGACGGCCCTCAATATCGTGCATGAGTATCTGCAAATGGACTCCGACCGGCGCGCGGCTGACGACGAACTGCGCGATGGCCTGACGCGCGTGCAGCGCAAGATCGAAGCGTCGCTCGGTCGACGATCTGATGCCGAGCCGGTAGACTAGACTCGCCTTCTGGGGTGTTCGTATCCGGCTCCGATATTCTTGAACCTAGTTGAAAAACCCAGGGAGCTTCGCCCTTCGTTGTTGTGCAGGACCGCCCGATGTAGCGGGAAGCCTGATACGGTTGGTGTGCTCCCGTCTTGAACCTTACTGGTTCAAGATCCCGGACCCGGTTCGGCACATCTGGTTGGCAATTCCCGTCGGTTTCTCCATCGCCGTAACAGCACTGGCGAACGCCAGCGCCACTCCGTATGCGATAACCAAACCGTGCTGGCGCACAGTCAAGGCAGGCCAGCGAAGGCCACGCGCCCACGTCGGAAGCAGCACGTTCAGGTGGTTTCTCGATTGGCGGCACTGACACCTGACGACCGGGACCTGCGCAGACAGCTGAGGCGCGATCTGCGCAGCGCTCGCCGCGGGCTGAATCCAGCCGAGCACCGGCGACGCTCAAATAGCATCGCGGGGCACGCCGCGCGCACACTGCTGTTCTGGCGCGCGCGCCGATTCAGTCTGTTCCTGTCCGCCGACGGCGAAGTGGACACCACCGCGTTGATGCAGCGATTGTGGCGCAGGCACGCGGAGGTCTGGCTGCCCTGCCTGGGCGAGCCAACGCTTCGTTTCCGGCGCTACCGACCTGGCATGCGGCTGCGCCGGGGCGCATTCGGCATTCGCGAACCGGCCGTCGGTAAGGTGCGCCGCGCCCGACAACTGGATGTGCTGTTGATGCCGCTGGTGGCGTTTGACCCTTGCGGAAACCGCCTCGGGATGGGGGGTGGTTTCTATGACCGATCGTTGGCGTTCTTGCGGCATCGCAGCCGTTATCGAAGGCCTAAACTGATCGGCGTCGCGTTCGACCTTCAGCGCATCGACGCGCTCGGGTCAGCCTGGTGGGACATCAAGCTCGACGGGGTTCTCACCGAGTCCGGCTTACACCGGTCAGTCAATCGCCACACCGGGAAGCGCGCGTGACTCAATCGCTTCAGACGATGCAACGGAGGTGTCCGACATGCCGTGGCTGATGAAATCCGAACCTGAGGAATTCAGCATCGACGACCTGCGCGGGCGTCCGCGCAAGACCGAACCCTGGGACGGCGTGCGGAACTATCAGGCGCGCAACATGATGCGCGACGAGATGATGAAAGGGGACCACATCTTCTTCTACCACTCGAATTGCGAGGTCCCGGGCATCGTCGGGATCGCGAAGGTCGCGAGTACGAGTTACCCGGATCCGACGGCTTTCGACCCGAAGGACCGGCACTTCGACCCCAAAAGCGACCCGGACAACCCGCGCTGGTACCTCGTCGATGTCCGGTACGTGCGCAAGCTCAAGCGCACTATTTCACTTCAAGAACTGAAAGGTCATCAGGAGTTGGCCGAGCTGGCGCTGGTCAAACGCGGCAACCGACTGTCGATCATGCCTGTGACCGACGCTCAGTGGGATTTCATCGTCGCGCTCGAGAAAACGCCTCCCCCGCTCTGAGTAACATTGCGCGGTGCGCTGAGGGTTAGCGCCCGAACCCACAGACCACCTGGGTTTCGAACCTCAGTTCAAAAACAGCGCGTACGCATTATTGTCAGTTTCCGCAACGTACGGGTAGGCGATTTCATCCAGGAAATCTCTCAGCGCCTCGATTTCCCCATCTGGTACCTGCATCCCGACCAGCACCCGGCCGTACGCCGCGCCGTGGTTTCGGTAGTGAAACAAACTGATGTTCCAGCGCGCACCCATCCGACTCAGAAAGCGCAGCAAGGCACCTGGTCGTTCCGGAAACTCAAACCGGTAGAGACGTTCGTTCGTAACCTGCCGGGCCGGCCCACCTACCATGTGTCGGATGTGCAGCTTCGCAAGCTCGTTGTCAGTCATGTCGACGACGGGGTAGTCGAGCGCACGCAGGTGCCCGATCAGCCCGTCCTTGTCCGCATCGCCGTCGCGCAGTTCCACGCCAACAAAGACGTGCGCTTCGTGGTCGTCGCCGTAACGGTAATTGAACTCAGTGATCTGACGATCACCAATGGCTTCGCAGAATGCGTGGAAGCTACCTTTGCGCTCCGGGATGGTGACACCGAGCAACCCTTCGCGCTGCTCACCGATGTCAGCCCGTTCGGCGATATGGCGAAGTCGGTCGAAATTCACGTTGGCGCCGCTGGCGACGGCCACCAGCGTCTGACCCGCCAGATCGTTTCTGGCGGCATAGCGTTTGATGCCGGCCACCGCCAGCGCCCCGGAGGGTTCGGCGATAGCGCGGGTGTCCTCATACATATCCTTGATCGCAGCACAGATCTCGTCGGTGCTGACCAACAGGACCTCATCGACGGTTTCACGCGCGATCCGAAACGGCTCGACCCCGATCTGACGCACCGCGACACCGTCGGCGAAAATTCCGACGGATTCGAGCACGACCCGCTCGTCAGCCGCCAGCGCGGCGTGCAGCGTGGGGGTCTCCTGAGGCTCGACGCCGATGACCTTTATATCGGGCCACAGACTCTTTACGTAAGCCGCCATGCCGGCAATGAGCCCACCGCCGCCGACCGGAACGAAAATGGCGTCGACTCGCGCGTGTTGACGCAGGATCTCCATGGCGACGGTGCCCTGTCCGGCGATGACGTCGGGATCGTCGAACGGCGGTACGAAGACACAACCGCTTTGTTGCCTGATCGCATGCATGTGCTCCAGCGCGTCATCGAACGAACTACCGTGGAGCACGACTTCGGCACCGTGCTGGCGGACCGCGGAAACCTTGATGGGAGGCGTCGTCTTCGGCATCACGATGGTGGCGGGGATGCCGCTACGGGCCGCAGACAGCGCAACGCCCTGGGCATGGTTACCCGCGGACGCGGCGATCACGCCGTGCTCCCGCTCGCCAGCAGTGAGACGACTGATCCGGTTGTGCGCGCCGCGAATCTTGAACGAAAAGACCGGCTGAAGATCTTCGCGCTTCAGCAGTACTTCGGTGCCGAGCCGGCGTGACAGGCCGGCGGCCAGCGTGAGTGGCGTTTCGCAGGCTACGTCGTAGACATTGGCTTTCAGAATCTTGCGCAGATATTCCCGCGGCATCGAGATGTCCCGTTGTAGTGCAAAGTAATCCTGATGAGCGCTGCCGCGCCCACGTTAAACATAGTCGAGGCCGCGACGACCTGGCGCGCGGCGACGCGACGCCCAACCAGTGGCCGCACCGGGCCATACCTTTAGCGCAATTCTCTGCGCATTCGAATCACCTTGCAGCACCGATTCGATTTGCGGTTCGGAGTTGCAAAACGCTCGCGAACTTGCAGAACGCGAGACCAAGCTACGCGAAAGCGCAACGGCGCCTCAGGAGGCTTGCGCAGCGTTGCGCGAAAACGTCTGGCAGGGACAGAACAACTGTATATAATACCGGTAGTCTGAATCCACCACTCGCGGTACCAGCACCGCCCGAATGGCGCTACGGCGAGGCTTTGATCAACGCACGCAGCGAGGCCATACCGGCACGCGCGCGAGCGTCGAAGCGATCAACGACGCAAAGCCAGTTCACGCCGGTCGACGACGATGCTGTCACCGCGGGTAGCCCAGCCGGGCACCAGACGGTTGCGTGTCGGATCGACGGGCCGGGCGTAAGGTCGGGACGGATGAGCAACCGCCGCACCCCGACTGGACGGAGCTGCCGAGTGCTTCGAGCCCCACGGGCATTACTATGGCCCACCCCGACTGCCAGGAGAACCACGAAGTGACCCAGGACGACCAGAAACGGGCCGCCGCTCAAGCTGCTCTGGACCATATCGAGCTGGACGCGCTGGTCGGCGTTGGCACCGGTAGTACAGCCGATTTCTTCATCGACGCACTGGCGTCGATGAAAGGGCGCATCGCGGGCACCGTCGCGAGTTCGGAAGCGAGCGCCGAGCGGCTTCGCGGGCATGGCCTGCAGGTTTTCGATCTGAACGCAGTCGATCAGGTTGACGTCTATATCGACGGCGCCGATGAAGCCACGCGGCATCTGCACCTCATCAAGGGCGGCGGCGGCGCTCTGACGCGCGAGAAAATCGTCGCAGCGGTAGCGCAGCGATTCGTCTGTATCGTCGACAGCACCAAACAGGTCGATCGATTGGGAGCGTTTGCCCTACCGGTCGAGGTCATTCCCATGGCGCGCGGTCATGTCGCACGCGAAATCGTCAAACTCGGTGGAAATCCCTACTGGCGTGAAGGCTTCATCACAGACAACGGCAACCTGATTATCGACGTACACAATCTTGACGTTGTCGACCCGCCGGCGCTTGAGAGTACGTTGAACCAGATCACGGGTGTTGTAACGAACGGCCTGTTCGCCCTGCGACCGGCGGACGTGATGCTGGTCGGGAGTGACGATGGCGTCACGACAGTCACGCCGGCATAGCCAGAACCCGCTGGCAGCCGGCGCGAGTCCGCTACCCGGCGCGCCGATCACACGCGAGCGCCTCGCGGGCGTCGATGCACCAACGCACCATCGTGATACAGCGCCGCGCAAGGGACGGGGCGCCGTCAGCAATCGGGACGGGCGCTTCGAAACGTATCGGCATGAGCCGGAAGACGACGGCTGGGGCATCCTGGAAGAGCCCGCGCCCCGCGTTGCGACTACGGTCGAGGTCGACGCGACACGCACCATCCTGTCGCGTAACGACTCTCCGGATATCCCATTCTCACGGTCGATCAATCCTTATCGTGGCTGCGAGCACGGCTGCATCTACTGTTTTGCCAGACCAACGCACACCTACCTCGGGTTTTCAGCCGGGCTCGACTTCGAGACGCGTCTGACTTACAAACCCGAAGCTGCTGCTTTGCTGGAGCGAGAGCTCGCACACAGGAACTACCGCTGTGAACCGATCGCGCTCGGCTCGAACACAGACCCGTATCAACCCGTCGAGCGGAAGTTTCGTGTCACCCGCGCCCTGCTCGAAGTCATGCAGCGGCACCATCAACCGGTAACGATCGTGACCAAGTCGGCCCGCGTGGAGCGTGATATCGACCTGCTCGGTGCCATGGCACAAAAAGGTCTTGCGCGGGTCAGCGTGTCGATCACTACGCTCGAATCACGCCTGGCGCGTGTCATGGAGCCACGCGCGACCGCCCCCGCAGCGCGCCTGCGCACGATCACACGGCTGCGCGATGCTGGGATTCCGGTGACGGTCTTGTTTTCCCCGATCGTGCCGGCGCTGAACGAGCCTGAACTGGAGCGCGTGCTGGAAGCCGCGCGCGCCGCCGGTGCGTCCGACGCTGGCTACGCCCTGCTACGCCTGCCTCTGGAGATCGAAGCTCTGTTCGTCGAATGGCTGGAACACCATTTTCCCGACACTGCACGACGCACGATGGCACGGATGCGCGATATGCGCGGCGGCCAGGCATACGAGTCGACGTTTGGTGTCAGGATGCGCGGGCGCGGCGTGTTTGCCGAACTGCTTGCAAAACGGTTCGATATGGCGCGTCGGCGACTGGGGTTTGCCTCACCGGCGCCGCTGCGCACCGACCTGTTCACGCCACCAGCTGCCGACGACCGGCAGATGACCCTCTTCTGAACGCCTGCAGGCACCTTCTCAACCACGTCGTTCAGGCGTCATGAGCGAATCAGCACACGGCGGTCAAACGTGCTTCACGGCACGTACCTGGCGCGCGTATGCCGTATACTCAGCGCAGATTCCGGCAGCTTTCCGGGTGACACCAACGCCGCCATTCAGATGAATTCGATCCGAGTCTGGTTCCAAGAGCATTTGTCGAATCCGCAGGTATTTGCCTTGGCGGTCCTGCTGGTCGTTTTCTTTGGCATCGTCACGGTCATGGGCGAGATGCTGATGCCCGTGCTGGCGTCGATCGTGATCGCCTACCTGCTCGAAGGCCTGGTCGTGCGCCTGTGCATGTTCGGGATTCCGCGCCTACCAGCCGTCCTGTTCGTATTCTTCTCGTTCCTCGTCTTCATGTCCTTTGTCGGCCTTGGACTGCTGCCGCTCATCTCACGGCAGGCTACCCAACTGGCCGGTCAGATACCCACGGCCATCGAGCAGTTTCAGAGTCAGATGATGCTGTTGGCAGAGCGCTATCCGGCGATCTTCTCGGAGCAGCAGGTGCAGGAACTGATCGACCTCGTACGGCTTGAGATCACCAACATGGGCCGCGAGATCGTGACGATGTCAGTGTCATCCGTAGTAGGCCTGATCACACTGAGCGTATACGCGATTCTGGTGCCGATGCTGGTGTTCTTCTTCATGAAGGACAAGTCGCGCATCCTGCAGTGGGTGCTCGGTTACCTGCCGCGCGATCTGTCGCTCGCGACCGTGGTCTGGCGCGATCTGGACCGTCAGATCGGAAACTACATTCGCGGCAAATTTCTCGAGATCCTGATCCTCTGGTGGGCCACCTACATCACTTTTGCGATCCTCGGTCTCAATTACAGCCTGCTGCTGTCTCTGCTGGTTGGCATCTCGGTGCTGATTCCGTACATCGGCGCCGTGGTCGTGACCATCCCGGTCGCACTGGTCGCGTACATGCAATGGGGTTTCACCTCGGACCTGGGCATTCTGATGGGCGCGTATCTGGTCGTGCAGGCGTTGGATGGGACGGCGGTAGTACCGGTACTGTTCTCCGAGGTCGTGAGCCTTCACCCCGTCGCCATCATCACCGCCGTGCTGGTATTCGGCGGGCTCTGGGGTTTTTGGGGCGTGTTTTTCGCAATTCCACTGGCAACATTGGTGCAGGCCGTACTGACGGCATGGCCAACCGGCGATCGCCTCGAAGCGGAAGTGAACGAACCCGCTGTCTGACCGCGCCAGAGCGACGTGAGCGTTGCGCGCGGAAGGTGGCTGACCGGTCCCGGATGCGTTTGCACGGCACCGCCCATCGACAGCGCCATGGCCCGCGTCATTTCCAGGACATACTCATGAACGTTTCATCCGATCCCGGCACCGCCATCAACTCGCTCGATCTGCCGGGGCGGGCTGACATGCATGCGGCGCGCGCGCGAATTGCCCCGCATGCGCACATCACCCCGGTGCTGAGCAGCCGCGGCATCAACGCGCTGGCGGGCGCGGAACTGCACTTCAAAGCCGAGAATCTTCAGCGGGTCGGCGCCTTCAAGTTCCGCGGTGCCTGCAACGCGGTTTTTTCACTGGCGAACGACGAGGCATCACATGGCGTGATCACGCACTCGTCGGGCAATCACGCAGCCGCGCTGGCGCTGGCGGCGCGGTTGCGCGGCGTCACGGCGCGAATCGTGATGCCCGACAATGCACCGGACGTAAAAAAGGCCGCGGTGGTGGCCTACGGCGGACAGATCGAGTTCTGCAAGCCCACCGAGAAGGCGCGCGAGGAAACCGTTGAGCGTCTGCGCGAATCGACGCCATACGCGCTCGTGCATCCGTTCAATGACCGGCGGATCATCGCTGGCCAGGCGACCGCAACGGCCGAATTGCTGGAACAGGTACCCGGTCTGGACGCCGTGATTACGCCAGTTGGAGGCGGCGGCCTGCTCTCGGGCGCGGGGCTGGCGGCACGCGGTTCGGGCGTTGCTGTATTCGGAGCAGAACCCGCTAACGCAGACGACGCGGCGCGTTCCCTGGCCGCGGGTAGAATCATTCCAGTCGAGCATCCTGACACTGTCGCTGACGGGCTCAGAACCTCGCTTGGCCCGCTGACCTTCGCCCTGATTCAACGCGACGTGCGCTCCATCCTGACCGTGGGCGAAGACGACATCATCGCCGCCATGCGCTTGCTCTGGGAACGGCTCAAGGTCGTAGTCGAACCTTCCGGTGCGGTACCGCTCGCCGCGTTGATGGCGAATGGCATACCATCGGGCGCCCGCCGGATCGGCGTCATTCTGTCGGGCGGTAATGTCGATCTGAAATCGCTTCCGTGGCAGTGATCGGCGCGAGTCCGGCAATGGCCCCCGCAGCAATAACCTCAGGCGCAAGCGGCCGCGGGCATCGTGTCTGCACCGCATGGAGCATGGCTACGATGCTCTGCGCGTCCCTCGTCACTACACCGGCGCTGGCGGAGGTTTCGTGGCATGTTGATGCGACGGCCATCGACGAACACAATCGCGCGGCCGTCATTGCGCAGGCAGGCAGCCGGCAGGGTGACCAGGTGCGTGTCTTCCGGCGTCCCGATGGAGGGGTGATTCTGAGTCTGCGGCTACGTCCCGGATTTGAGCGCTTGGCTGGCGATGGATGCCCTACGTTGACCGTGCTCGGATCTGAACCGCCGCTTGCGGTAGCACTCGGGGCCTGTCGACTGGATGCGCGCGGGTTCGAAGCGACCCTCGGATTCATTCGCGATTCGACGCTTGCATCTGGCGCCGTCAGCGCCCTGATGCAGGGCGAATCGATGCACCTGACGCTCCGGCTCGAACGGGTCGGCTACAGACATATAAGCATGTCGTTGCGGGGGTCGCGCATCGCGCTCCGGAAAATGCTTGGCACGAACGTGCAGGTGGTCCGCTAGCGCCGTTGCAGACCCGGCTCAGCCGTCTAGCAGCGCCTTCTTCTGCGGCACGGATTCGCACTCGAGAAATATCCGTTTGTCGCAGCGCGCGCAGATGCCCTTGTCGAGCTTCTCGAAGATGGCCCGAATGGCATCGCTTTTCGAATCAAAGATGTTCTCATCGCCAACGTCTTCGAGGAAGCCGCCACGCTCCATAGCCGCGCGGGGCCCGTCTTTGAGCGAATGCAGATAGAGTTGCCCGCCCATGTTCTTGCGATTGCGGGCTTCTCTGGCAATTGCCTCAGCACCTGCCACATCGACAAAACCTACCGCCCGTACCAGCAGGAGCAGGTGCTTTTGTTGCGGCGACCGCGTAGCGATTTCGAGCAAGCGTTCAGTCACGTAGTTGACGGCGCCAAAGAACAGCGCGCCGTCGATGCGCACGAGCTTGACTTGAGGGCACTGCGGCAGATCAGGGTCGGTATTCAGCCTGTGTTTCGGCAGCCGCGGATCCGGTGAACGCACCAGGACCTGCGGCTGCGAGGCCTGCGACAAGTACACCACCAGCGACAGGAACACACCGAGCAGGACAGCAAATTCCAGTTCCAGCAGCAGCGTCGCTGAGAAGGTTGCGAACAAGACTATCGACTCGCTTCGGCTGACTTTCACGATGGTCGTGATGTGGTGCACGTCGACAATGCCCCAGGCCACCATGAAGAGGATCGCAGCCATCGCCGCATTCGGCAGGTAACTGAACAACGGCGCTACGAACAGTACGATCACCATCAGCATCAGCCCTGCGCTAAGCGCCGCGAGCGGCGTGCGGGCGCCCGCCTGGAAATTCACGCCGGAGCGGTTGAACGACCCGGTCGCGACGTAGGACGAAAAGAACGCGCCGGCAAGGTTCGACAATCCCTGCCCGATAAACTCCTGATTGCCATCGATGATCTGACCAGAACGCGCCGCCAGGGAACGCGCGATGGAGACCGCTTCGGCCAGCGCAAACAGCGTGACGGCCAGGACGGCGGGCGCCAGTTGCCTCAACGTCTCGAGACTGAGATCCGGGCCGGACAGTGGCGGCAGAGTGCCGGGCACCGCGCCCACAACCGCGATCTCCGCGCCCGCATAGCGGCGCAGCAACTCCGCGAGCACCGCGCCAACGACCATTCCAACGATCATGAACGGCACTTTCGGCCAGAGCCGGCGTGCGACAAACGCGCTCACAAGGGTCGCCATCCCGACCATCAGGGTCGGCCAGCTGATTTCGGATACGCGCATGAAGCTCGAGACAAGAAGCTCGTAGAACGGCTGTCCCCGCTCGGTCTCAAGGCCCAGGAAATTGCCGAGCTGGTTGCTCGCGATGAGGATTGCGGCTCCCGCAGTAAAACCGACGATCACCGAGTGCGATATGAAGTTGACCAGCACGCCCAGTCTGGCAACGCCCATCGCGAGCTGAATGAGGCCAACGACGAACGTCAGCGTCAGTGCATAGCGCACGAAGTCTTCCGAACCCGGCGTTGCGAGAGCGCTCAAGGAGGAGAACAGCACGACTGAAGCCGCGGTCGTCGGACCGGAGACCAGATGATGGGATGAACCGAACAGCGCCGCCACGATGGCTGGCACCATCGCCGCGTACAGGCCATACTCGGGTGGCATACCCGCAATCGTGGCGAATGCAACGCCTTGCGGCAGTACGACGATAGCTCCCGTCAGGCCCGCCATGAGATCCGCGCGAACGGTTTCGCGTGAACGCAGCATAGGCAGCCACGTCAGAAATGGCAGGAAGCGGTGGAGCACGCTCGTCCGTGTCAATGTGCGAGGAAAGCCGCCTAGAATAGCGCGCCGAATACTCCCCCGCCAACGGCTGGTTCACATTTTTGCACAGTGCTGAGCCCGTTTTTCCGACAGCCCTGCAATTTTCGCTCCATCGGTCGGTCCCACTATCCACGTCTCTATTCGCTTGAGATCGGGCCCATGATGAGCTTCTGGAAGTCTCGCCACCCCATGATGACGGTAGCCAGGATCGCCGTGTTGGCGTTCGGCGGATGGTGGCTGGTGAAGAACTTCGCGCTGGCACAGCTCCCGGTCAGTATCGAATGGCCGAACACCGATTTCGCTAACACGAGTATCAACCTTGACGAGGTGATGTCGGGAGGCCCACCCAAAGACGGTATTCCGGCGATCGACGAACCGAAGTTCGTATCGGTTGCCGATGCAGGCAAGTTCGTGCTCGGCGCAGAGCCGGTCGTGACGTTGAGCGTCGGCGAAGACCATCGGGCTTATCCGCTTCAGATTCTCATCTGGCACGAGATCGTCAACGACACGGTTGGCGGCACGCCGGTCAGCGTGACTTTCTGTCCACTGTGCAACGCGACGCTCGTATTCGATCGCCGCATCAATGGGAAAGTACTGGACTTCGGTACCACCGGGCGCCTGCGCAAGAGCGATATGGTCATGTACGACCGCCAGACCGAAAGCTGGTGGCAGCAGTTCACCGGGGTTGGCATCGTCGGCGCAATGAACGGCGTCGAGCTGAAGCGCGTGCCGGCCAGTATCGTCTCTTTCAGCGACTTCGCCACCGCGCATCCAGACGGCAAAGTGCTGTCCCGTGACACCGGGCACCGGCGACGGTATGGACAGAATCCCTATCAGGGCTACGACAACATCGAGAATTCACCGTTCCTGTTCTTCGACCCAGTCGATCCGCGCCTGCCGGCCATGGAACGTATTTTGAACATCACCGTCGGGGACACCCACAAACTGTACCCGTTCCGCGCATTTGCCAAAGAGGCCGTGATCAACGACAGCGTCGCTTCAATTCCCGTGGTTGCGTTCAGCGCGGACGGTACGCTGTCGGTACTCGATCGTGGCGCGATCGAGGAGTCACGCAAGATCAGGTCAGTCACGGCGTTTGGCCGTCGGGTCAATGGCCGGACGCTCGACTTTGCCCTGGTCGATGGCCACCTTGAAGACCGGCAGACCAACTCGCGCTGGAACCTTCTCGGAACGGCGATCGACGGTGACCTCAAAGGGACGCAGCTGCCGGCGCTCGACAGCGGCATTCACTTCGCGTTCGCGTGGCTTGCCTTCCGGCCAGACACGGCCATCTACGGGCAGTAGGCGATCGGCCGGCCACACCGCTGGTCGCTACGGCTCAGGCGAGCAGCACGATTACGGCGTAGCGCGCGGTCTTGCCGATCGCGGTGAACAACAGCGCCGGCCAGAAGCCGATCCGCAGCCAGCCTGCTGCCAACGCCAATGGGTCGCCGATAATCGGAACCCAGGCGAGCAGCAAAGCGAAGGCGCCGTGACGCCTTAGCGCCGTCAGCGCGCGGGCATGGCGTTCAGCGAACTGCTCCGGCTGGGGCGCGAGCCGACCGATGAGCCAGGAGGTCATCGAACCGAGAGTGTTGCCGGCTGACGCCACGGTGAGCAGCAGCCAGTCCGGGTGTTCGCCACCGCGATCCATGGCCACAAGGAGAATTTCCGATCCGCCCGGAAGCAGCGTCGCCGCCAGAAATGCCGCGCCGAAAAGGGCCGCCAGCTCGGCCATCAGGGTCGTTCGCAACGAGCCGCGCGAGAACGACTGAAAACCTTGACGGCAATCATCCGCCGCCGGCCACCAGACAAGTCAGTCCGCACCGGTGCGCCGCACGCCGACGACGACCGGCAGCAGCCACATAGAGAAGGCGAGCAGTGCAACCGGGGCGTCACCGACTCTGGCGTACGGCGTCAGTCCCGCGGTCGGTTGCAAGGTCGCGTGCAACACGCCAACTTCGAACGGCTCGATAGAGCGAAGTACGCGGCCGTCTGGCCCGATCGCCGCCGTCAGTCCCGTGTTGGTCGCCCGGGCGATCGGACGGCCTGATTCGAGCGCTCGCATGCGTACGATCTGTAAGTGCTGGTGCGGCGCCAGGGTGTCGCCGAACCAGGCGTCGTTGCTGACGTTCACAAGCAGGTTCGCATGCGAAAGCGTCTGCCGAATCTCGTGTCCGAAAGCTGCTTCGTAACAGATCGAAACGCCGAGCCGCACGGCATCCAACGCCAACACTGCCGACTTCCCGGTCGCCGGTATGAACCTGGGAATCGGCACACCCAATCCCTGCATGACCGGGAGCAGCAGGGCCGCAAACGGCACGTATTCGCCGAATGGCACCAGGTGACGCTTATGATACGCACCTTCGGTCGCACCCAGTGCAAGAACCGAATTATGGAAGCCGCGTTCGACGCGCGTTGGCACGCCGAGGAGTACGGTCGCATTCTGCGCGCGCGCCCGCGTGCGCACTGCGTCCAAGTAGTTGGCGACCCGCGACGCCAGCGAGGGTATCGCCGTCTCTGGCCATATGACGAGTCGGGCACCGGCGTCCAGTGCCTGCGAGGTCAGCACCCGGTACCGCTCGAGCGTCGGTGCCAGGTTCTGAGGTCGCCACTTGACGTCCTGCGCGTAGTTGCCCTGGATCAACGCCACCTGCATTGGGGGTCCAGCCGCACGGGTGAAGTTGATTGAGCCGACCAGGGTAAGGCCCACCCAGACCAGACCGAGTGCAGTTGCTGCGATGATTGGCCCACGGCTGCGCGACACCCAGAGGCTTGCGAGCGCGCCCGCGCTCGCCGCGGCCAGGAGGCCACATGCGTAGCTACCCGCAATGGGTGCCAAGACGGCCGCAGGGCTGTCGACCTGACTGTAGCCGAGTTGCAGCCATGTGAAGCCAGTCAACAACCAGCCTCGAATCCACTCCAGCACCAGCCACGCAGCCGGCAGTGCAACCCCCGCCCGCCAAACCGGACCAAACCGGTTCGCAACCGTAGCGAGCAGCGCGGCCAGGGCCGGGAACAACGCCAGAAACAACACGAAGCCAACCGTCAGAAGCCACACGATCGGACCGTGCACATTGTTGAACTGAAAGCTTTCGCTGATCCAGCTGACGCCGACGCCGAAGGCACCAACGCCGTAGCAGAAGGCTCGCCAGAACGCGCTGCGGCCGCGGTCCTTCGCAATCGCCGCAAACAGCAGGGCCGGGCTCGCAATAGCGACAGGCCACCAGCCGAACGGCGCGAATCCGAGCGGTAGGGCTGCGCCTGCGACGGCCGGGATTGCGGCTTGCCGGGCGAGCGCCAGCGCCCGCCCCGATCTCGAATTCACTCGTCGTCCAGGCGACGCAGCAATACCAGATTGACCCGCCGTTTGTCGGCGCGCAGAACTTCGAACTCAAACGAACCGAACTGAGTGATTTCGCCGCGTGTCGGCAACCGCCCGAACGATTGCACGACGAGGCCGCCTATGGTGTCGAACTCCTCGTCGCTGAACTCGACCTCGAAATACGCGTTGAAGTCCTCGATCGGCGTCAATGCCTTAACGAGGTAATCGCCGTTGGAACGGGGGCGGATGTACAGCTCCTCGGCCGCGTCGTGCTCATCGTCGATCTCACCAACGATTTGCTCAAGGACGTCTTCGATCGTGACCAGCCCCGCCACGCCGTTGTACTCGTCCACGACTATAGCCATGTGATTGCGACTGGCGCGAAACTCACCCAACAACACGTTCAGGCGCTTCGACTCCGGCACGAACACGGCTGCGCGCATTGCCTCGCGCAAGTCGAACGGCCGCCGGCCGCCTTCCGCAAAGTGCGCCAACAGATCTTTGGCCAACAAGATCCCATCGACTTCGTCACGATTATCGCCGATGACGGGGAAGCGCGAATGCGCCGAACTGATGACGGTCGCGACGAACTCTTCGGGCGCCTGGTCGGCGTCGATGCAAACCATCTGCGGGCGCGGCACCATGATGTCGCGTACGCGCATCTCAGCGACCTGCAGTACTCCCTCGATCATGCTGAGCGCGTCGGCGTCGAACAGATTCCGGTCCTCAGCGTCGCGCAGCATCTCGACGAGCTGCTCCCTGGTCTTTGGCTCACCGCTAAGCGCGCCGGTGAGTCGCTCGAGCCAGCTGAGCGAACTCAGATTGGAGTCGGGGCGGTCGTCACTCATTGCTCATCATCCGCGTACGGATCGGCGTACCCCAAGCGCGCCAGGATTGCGCACTCACTACCTTCCATAATCGTGGCTTCCGCGTCGTCTTCGTGGTCCAGTCCGAGCAGGTGCAGTGTGCCGTGTATCACGAGATGAGCGAAATGCGCGCGCTGAGACTTGCCTTGCGCCAGGGCTTCGGCTTCGACGACCGGGCCGCACACGACGATGTCCCCGAGCCAATCCAGACCCACTCCATGGGGTAATTCGGCGGGAAACGACAGTACGTTGGTAGCGTAGTCACGCCCACGGTATTCGCGGTTGAGCATCCGGGCTTCCGCATGGTCGACGACCCGTATGGTGAGCTCTGCAAGCTGTCGTTCCGCCGGCAGCGCGGCAGCGACCCACGACCGGATCGCCGCTTCGTCAGGCCATTCGCGACCGGACTGACGCCAGACCATCTGCACATCGATGTTGTCGGCGTCCGGCACCACGGCATCGCCGAGCGCCGCGGGCCGCGTGGCATCTACGCCGGTTGGGAGGTCGGGGGTGGGGCTGACGCCCTGCCTAGGGTCGGGTGTGGGTTCGCTCACGTGTCACGAGACTCGGCTTGAGTCGATTGGTTGTCGAACGCCTCGTAGGCTTCGAGGATACGGGCAACGAGACGGTGACGCACGACGTCTTTGGGTTCAAAAAACGTGAAACTGATCCCGCGGATTCCGCGTACGATGTCGATGACCTGACGCAGACCGGATTTGGTTCCGCGGGGCAGATCAACCTGCGTGATATCGCCGGTCACAACCGCCTTGGAACCGAACCCGATGCGGGTCAGAAACATTTTCATCTGCTCGACGGTGGTGTTCTGTGCTTCATCGAGGATGATAAAGGAGTCATTCAACGTACGCCCGCGCATGTAGGCGAGGGGTGCTACTTCGATCACATTGCGCTCTATCAGGCGGCCGACCCGTTCGAATCCGACCATCTCGTAAAGCGCGTCGTACAAGGGCCGCAGGTAGGGATCGACTTTCTGGGCGAGGTCGCCCGGCAGGAATCCGAGCCGCTCGCCAGCTTCCACGGCAGGACGCACGAGCACGAGGCGCGAGATCGTTTCACTTTCCAGAGCCTCCACGGCTCTCGCCACGGCCAGATAGGTCTTGCCGGTGCCAGCAGGACCGATACCGAAGTTGATGTCGTTCTCGGCGATGCGTTCAAGATAGCGCAGTTGATTGGTGCCGCGGGCACGGATCAGGCCGCGGCGCGTGCGCACTGTCAGCTCGGGCAACTCTTCATCTGCGAGCAGCGCCTCCACACCCGATTCTTGCAGAAACAGGTGCACACGCTCGAGGCTCAGGGTCTCCGTGGCGGTGGCCTTGTACAGCCGTTGCAGTACCCGTTCTGCCGACCTGGCGGCGTCGGCATCACCCTGCACGGAAAAGTGCTCGCCACGATTGTGTATCTCTACCGCCAGGCGGCGTTCCAGCTCTCGCAGATGCTGATCCATGGGACCGCACAGATTCGCGAGCCGGGCATTGTCATCCGCGCCCAGCGTTAGCTCGCGCGTGGTGGGCCGGGGGGCCGTGGCGGAGTTCAATTGAGCTGCGGCAAGGCCGCCTCCACTGACCGATCCGCGACACGCTCCGATGCTGCGACGCGACCGCGCAGTGAGTTTGGCAGCGCGGCCGTGATCTGCACCGGCACCATCTGGCCGACAAGCGACAGCGGCCCCGGCAGATTGACGACGCGGTTGTTCGGCGTCCGCCCGGCAATCTCGTTGCCGTTCTTCTTCGACCGTCGCTCTATCAGCACCGGCTGCACCGTGCCGACCATCGCGTCACTGTAGCCGGAAGCAAACGCGGAGATTCGCGCCTGCAGGCGCGCCAGCCGCTCCTTCTTCACCTGCGCCGGTACCTCGTCGACAAGATCGGAAGCAGGCGTGCCCGGCCGTGGGCTGTAGATGAAGCTGAAAGACTGATCGAATCGAACTTCCTCGATCAGCGCCATCGTGTCCTCGAAATCAGCATCCGTCTCTCCCGGAAAGCCGACGATGAAATCGGACGACAGGGACAAGTCGGGGCGTGCTTCGCGAAGCCGATCCACGATGCGCAGATACTCATCGACCGTGTGTTGGCGCTTCATGCGGGTCAGCATGTTGTCGCTGCCGGTCTGCACGGGCAGGTGCAGGTGAGAAACCAGCTCCGGCACGTACCGGTAGACGTCGATGAGCGAGTCAGTGACCTCAACTGGATGCGAAGTCGTGTAGCGGATGCGATCGATACCCTCGACGTCAGCCGTGTACTCGATAAGGGCGGCCAGATCGGCCTCGCCATTACCGTGGGTGTCGTCCAGGTAAGCATTCACGTTCTGGCCGAGGTAGGTGATCTCACGCACGCCCTGCTCCGCGAGGTCGGCAACCTCGAGAAGGACGTCGGTCAGCGGGCGCGAGAACTCTTCGCCGCGTGTGTACGGCACCACACAGAAGCTGCAGTACTTGCTGCAGCCCTCCATCACCGACACGAAAGCGGTTGGTCCTTTGGCCCGTGCTTCGGGCAGCGCGTCGAACTTCTCGATCTCAGGAAACGAAACGTCGACCTGGGGTGTGCCTTGCCGCTCCGCCTGATGCAACAACTCCGGCACCCGTTGCAGTGTCTGCGGCCCGTAAACCACGTCCACAAACGGTGCGCGGGCCTGGATTGCCGATCCCTCCTGGCTCGCAACACAACCGCCGACACCGATCATGACGTCCGGGCGAGCCTCCTTGAACACGCGCCACTTACCGAGCTGAGAAAACACTTTCTCGGCAGCTTTCTCGCGCACCGAGCACGTGTTGACGAGCAGCACGTCGGCCTCAGCGGGATCTTCGGTCAGCACCAGATCGTGTGACTCGGCGAGCAGCTCGGCCGTCTTGGCGGAGTCGTACTCGTTCATCTGGCAGCCGAAGGTCTTGATGTAGAGCTTGCGGGACATGCGCGTCCGGGGTCAGACCGACAAAAAGGCGGCAAAGTTACACGTTACACCACGAACTGTCACTCGTCGCGTTTCCAGCTCCGCGAATGGCATCGCGCCAGCCAGGTCGGCACTGGTGCCAGTCACGGGCCCTGGCACCGCGCTGGCTCACGTGCAGCGGTCAAGTCCGGTCACGATTTCCGGGCAGGGGCGTCTAAAGCTGCCGAACGAAGTTGGAAATGACGCCGGCCGCGCGAGGCGGCCGGCGGGCGATTGCGTTCTCTACATCGGTCGGGGTGCGAACTGCCCGACCTTCTGAGGCCGCACTGGGCCTAGGGAGGGTTGGCGCCGATTTTGTGCAACGCCAAATCCGCACCTTCGAATTCCTGCTCCTCGGTCAGGCGAATCCCGATCACCACCTTGACGAGCCCGTAGATGACAAAGCCGCCCACCAGCGCGATGACGACACCGAGCAGGCTGCCGACCAGCTGGGCCATGAACGACACGCCGCCCATGCCACCGAGCGCCTTCGTTCCGAAAATCCCGCAGGCCAGCCCGCCCCACAGACCACAGAGTCCGTGCAGCGGCCACACGCCAAGGACGTCGTCGATGCCCCATTTGTTCTGCGCCTGTGTAAACGCCCAGACGAACAGGCCGCCTCCGACGGCACCCGTTATCAGCGCGCCCAGCGGATGCATCACGTCCGAGCCAGCACAAATGGCTACCAGGCCAGCGAGCGGGCCGTTGTGGACGAAGCCCGGATCGTTCTTGCCGACTACCTGCGCCACGAGCACACCACCCACCATCGCCATCAGGGAATTGACGGCAACCAGACCACTGATGCCCTCGACGGCCTGCGCCGACATGACGTTGAAACCAAACCAGCCGACGGTCAGCACCCACGCACCCAGCGCCAGGAACGGAATGCTCGACGGCGGATAAGCGGCCGCGACCTTTCCGTCTTTGTACCTTCCAGACCGGGCGCCGAGCAGAATGACGGCGGCGAGGGCTATCCATCCGCCTACGCCGTGCACGACGATGGAACCGGCGAAGTCGTGAAATTCAGCGCCGAAGCTCTCACCTATCCAGCTCTGGATGCCGAAATTGCCGTTCCACGTGATCCCTTCAAACAGCGGGTAGACGATGGACACCAGCAACGCGGACGCCAGCAGCTGTGGGTAATATCGGGCGCGCTCCGCAATACCGCCTGAGATGATCGCCGGAATGGCAGCCGCAAAAGTCAGCAGGAAGAAGAACTTGACCAGTTCGTAACCATTGTTGGCGGACAACGTCTCGGCGGAGGCAAGAAAACCCTGCCCGTACGCCACGCCGTAGCCAATAAAGAAGTAGGCGATCGTCGAAATACTGAAGTCACCGATGATCTTGACCAGCGCGTTGACCTGGTTTTTCTGACGGACCGTTCCGACTTCGAGAAAGGCAAAGCCCGAATGCATGGCGAGCACCATGATGGCGCCGAGCAGCACGAACAGGACATCAGCGCCCGATTTTAGTGCTTCCACTGGAATTCCCCCTGGAGTTTTGACAAGGCAACTCGCATTGGAACAGCACGATGCGTGCCAGAATGTAAAAAATGCCCCGGAATCGGGCGCTTAGACAGGGAATTGTTCAGAGAAGGTGCGTTGATCGATGACATTTCGCACAGTAACAGTGCATCCTCGCGAACAATTGCACTAAGTAAGTGCGATTTTTCCCATTGCGGCGCAGGATGAGTGACCGTGCATGTTGCCGGGCACACCCGGCATGGCAAACCGGGCCAGCCGTAGTTGCCGCACACCGAAACGGTGCGTGCATTCCTCACTCGGTGCGCCTCTGCCGGAGGGCGCCAGGCAGCGGCGCGCAACGGCACGGTTAACGGCGCATCGAACACAACGCGAGCGGCTGTTCCGGCCAGGCGATGTCCGCATCCGTTCGCCCAACTTTCGGCCAGGCGCGCAATGTTCGCGCGAAACTGCGGTCACATAAGCTTGTGAGACCTGGTTCTCAGTCCTGCTTCGAAGGGCTCTCCGACCGGCGCCGGAACGAGCGTTACACTTGAGAGGTAACGGTCAACTCGCTACGATCGTGCTGCGGAGCAAGGCCGCTTTGGGGACATGGGGTCTGGGCCTTGTGAGTGTCAATTCAATCAGGCAGCGACGCTGCCACCCTACTCCGGCAACGATTCTGCATGGTTTCGAGAGATTACATGTCCGCTACTGAAATGCTGTTCGCCAAGTTCTGCATCGGACAGGTCGTCAAACACCGGCTGTTCCCGTTTCGGGGCGTGATCTACGACGTCGATCCGGAGTTCAACAACACGGAGGAGTGGTATCAGGCCATTCCAGAGCACATCCGTCCACGCAAAGACCAGCCCTTCTACCACCTGTATGCCGAGAACGACGACGGCTACTACGAAGCCTACGTATCCGAGCAAAATCTGCTGGTAGACGATTCCGGACTGCCAGTCGAGCACCCTTCGGTAGACGAGGAATTCGGCCAGCTGGACGACGGTTTCTACACTCTGCACTCGTCGCAGGCGCACTAGCGGCGCACTCTCGTTCCGGGCAACTAGGGACCGCAGCTCCAGGGGGCAGCTCCCACGTGCCAACGGCCTCCGGATGTGACCTGTGCCCCAGTTCGGGCGAAAAAACGTCGGGAACCGACGCATTCACCATTGCAATTGTCCGCCTGAACAATATGCTAGACCCTGTGCAATTCCCTATTTCCGGGTACTAGAACGCCGAATTCGCCCTCATGTCACACCAGGATGTCATCGCCAAACTCGTCGCCCGTCTGGAGCCGCTGAAGAGCTTCACTGACGAACGACGCGCGGCCGTCACGAACTCCGCGACGCTGGTGCGAATGGAGGGCGGGCAGCTGATCTGTCGCGAAGGCGATCGAGACCGGTACTGCATTTACCTGGTGAAAGGCAGCGTAGAAACGCTATCCGGGGGGCAGGTCGTGAAGCGCATCGACGCCGGCACGCCGATCGCGATGAGCCCGATCGCCGAACACCAGCCTCGCACGCTCTCCGTTCGCACCTGCGAAGCGGTCGGTCTGCTGCGCGTGCCGCGCGAGCTGATGAGCGGTGACGCCCAGTCGGGCGGCGAAGAAAGCGGCATCGCCCTATCGGAACTCGACGAAGCCGACGACAGTGCGGACGACTGGATGACCATGCTGTTGCGGTCGCCGCTCTACAGCCAGCTCCCGGTCACCAACATCCAGCAGATCATGGCGCAGATGGAGTCGGTAACCCTGAATCGGGGTGACGTGATCGTCCGCCAGGACGAGCTCGGCGACTACTTCTATTTTCTAAGCCGCGGGCGGGCGCGCGTGATTCGTCAGGCCCGCGAGGGCGAGCCGCCCGTCATGCTGGCGGAGCTGTCTCCGGGCGTCTCCTTTGGCGAGGAGGCACTGGTCGCGGGCCTGCCTCGCAACGCCACCGTCAGCATGCTAACCGAAGGCCGGGTCATGCGCCTTGCCAAAGCGACCTTCGAAGAGCTGATTCTGGAACCGACGCTGAATCGCCTGTCGTGGGTCGATGCGGAAACCCTCGTCGCCAACGGTGCACGCTGGCTCGATGTACGTTTTCCCGATGAATTCGAAGACGACGGTCTCGAAAACGCGGTCAATGTCCCGCTCGGCATGCTACGCATGCGCATGAGCAAACTCGACCGCGACGCCGAGTACGTCGTGTACTGCGACGACGGCAAACGGAGCGCCGCCGGCGCATTCCTGATGGCAGGTTCGGCATTCAACGTGCACGTGCTTGACGGTGGCATCACGACGCCGGACGGCATCGACACGATGGACACCGGGGAACTCGGCACGGGTCCTGGAGCCTCCCCGTTCGACACCGTCCTGTCGGTGAGCAGTACACCGGAACCGGAACCCGAGGCGACACCCGAGCCGCCGGCGCCACCGCCGACCGCCGCTACGGAACAGATCGATCAGTCAGCCGCATATGCGCTCACCGACAAACTGAAAGAACAGTTGAGTGAAGCGGTCCAGTCGCGCACCAGAGCCGAGTTGCAAACCGAGACCGCGCAGGCTGAGCTGCGCGCTACCCAGGAGGCGCTCAAGAGCGAACGCGAGCGCGCCCGTGAGATGGCGCGCGAAATGCAGCAGTTGCGCCAAACGCTGACTGATATCCAACGTCAGGCTCACGATGCCCTGATGCGCGAGCGAAGTGTGTACGAACGCGAGCTCACGCAGGCCGTGGAGAATCTTGAACAGGCCCTGCTCGAGAAAGAGATGGTGTTGGAAGTGGAGCGCGCAAAGAATCAGGAAGAGGTGGCGCGCCTGCGGCGTCTGCTCGAAGCAACCGGCAAAGCCACCGGCTAGCCAGCGTCCGAGTCCGATACTGGCGACTGGCTCGCCAACTTCGCCGGCTGGCGCTGCGCCTCCCCAGGAACGCCCATGCTCCCATTGACGCGCGAACTCAGTTCGCTGGCGCTCGCCTGGTTCGCTCGGGCCGGTGTAACGCCGGCGTTGACTGGTGCGGGGGCGGTGCTGGCAGGCCTGGAGGCGGCCTGGGCTTTCTCGATCGGCACGGCTCGCGGCGACTTCGTCGGTGCGCTCAGCTGGCTGCTCGCTTGCCTGCTGTTCGACATCTCCCGAATGCAGATCGCGGCAGGCGCGGCGCACTGGCGGTTTACGCCGGCCACGACATGTGCCTGTGCGGGTATCACCTACACGCTGCTGTTCCTTTCGCTGGGCTTCGGCGCGGTAGGCGCGGGTGCTGGCACGTTCGTCTGGTACGCCGCCGTCGCCGCCGGGTTCGGTTGTGCGGTCACTACCATCGTCGAATTCAGCCGGAACATACGTGGCGCGCTGACGGTTCCCGGCTACCTGCCGCAACACATCACATTCAGCCAAACTTCACGACCGTGGGACTGGTGGCTCAACGTCATCAGAACCGATCTGGGTTTCGTACTAATGCTGGCTGCCGGTCTCGATCTGGTATGGCTGTTTCTGCTGGTAGCTGCAATCACTGCCCAGCTGTACTGGATCCGTCTGCCATGGCGGTTCGCTTTCGCCCGGAAGCTCTGACGGTTCGGATCGCGGCCGGCGCGGCCTCGCGCAGGTGACGCAAGCGGGGATCGAGCGCTTCGCGCAATCCTTCCCCGACGAGATTGAAGGCAAGCACCACGGCCAGAATGGCAAAGCCCGGAATGAAGAAGAGCCATGGCGCGTCGAAGATGAAGACCTTGCCATCGGCCAGAATATTGCCCCAAGTCGCGTCTGGCGGCTGCACGCCGAAGCCGAGAAAGCTGAGCGCTGACTCGGTCAGGATGGCGGTAGCTACGCCGATGGTAGCCGTGACGAGTACAGGCGACATCGTATTCGGCAGGACGTGTGCCCAGATTATCCGGGCGGGCCCGAGGCCGAGCGCACGGGCGGCGGCAACGAAGTCGCGATTGCGCAGCGACAGCACTTCCGCGCGCACGAACCGGGCTGTGCTCATCCAGCTCGTGAGCCCAATTACGACCATGATGTTGTAGATGCTCGCTGGCAGCAGCGCCACAACGGTCAGGATCAGAAAAAACGTCGGGAAGCACAGCATCGCGTCGGTGAGCCGCATCAACACCGTGTCGATACTCAGGCCCAGCACGGTCCGCTCGGCGAAGTAACCCGCCAAAGCCCCTACCAGCACGCCGACGACCAGGGCAATTCCGACTGCAACAAAACCGATCAGAAGTGACACCGGCGCGCCTTGCAGCATGCGTGCGAACACGTCGCGCCCCAGTTCGTCGGTACCCATCAGGTAAACGCCGAGAAACGGCCGTTCGCTCTCACTCACCAGCGCGGAGGCCGCGCTCATGGGAGCGGCGAGCTTGTCGGTCAGGCGTACGGTGGCCGGATCCAACGACGCAACCGCCCAAGGCGACGACGCGCTTGTAGCGAGCCAGCCAAACAGTGCAGCCAAACCGAGCAGCGCCAGTACGGCGATCCCCGCCATAGCCAGCCGGTCACGCTGCAGGCGCGCCCACGCCAGGCGTGCCGGACTGCTGCTGGTGGCTGCGCTCAGCTCGGCGTTCGCGGACGGCATGTCACTCATTGCAGGCGGATCCGCGGGTCCGCCCACGCAT
This sequence comes from Pseudomonadota bacterium, assembly GCA_039030335.1. Lineage (GTDB taxonomy): Bacteria > Pseudomonadota > Gammaproteobacteria > HK1 > HK1 > JBCCEJ01. The sequence continues at coordinate 38,831 of JBCCEJ010000038.1, forward strand.
ACAGAAGGTCCGAGATAAAGGTCCCGGCGAGCGTAACGACGGCAGCGATGAAGTTGATCGTCAGGATGACAGGAAAATCGCGCGCGAGAATGGCCTCATAGCCGAGGCGGCCGATGCCAGGCCACGCGAAAATCTGCTCGAAGATCACCGACCCGCCGACCAGACCGGGCAACATCAGACCAAACATCGTGATGAACGGCAGCAGCGCGTTGCGCAGCGCATGTCCGTAGATGACGCGATCACGGTCCAGACCTTTGGCGATCGCCGTCCTCACGTAGTCCTGACCGACGACCTCGAGCATCTGAGCGCGCACGTACCGCGACAGTACCGCGATGCCGCCGAGGGCCAGCATCAGCGCCGGCAGCGTCAGATGCCAGAGCCGATCCATGAACTGCAGCATCGTCGAAGCCTGCTCAGTGCCGAATGTGCGCATGCCGATAACGGGTGCGCCTACGACATTCACCATGAACATGATGAACAGGTACGCAAGACAGAAACCTGGAATCGAGATCAGTGCGTAGGCCGTCAGCGTCGCGCTGCGGTCAAATACCGATCCGCGACGCAACGCGGCGTGGATTCCGGTAGGAAAAGACAACGTCCAGATGAGTAGCGTAGCGACAAGGAACAGCGGCAACGAATTCCAGAACCGCTGCCCGATCTTCTCGACTACCGGCTGACCATCCTTGAAGGACTTGAGATCGCCGCTCGCCAGATCGCGGAGCCACCTTACGTACTGCAGGTGAATGGGATCGTCCAGATGGAATGCGGCCCGAATCCGTGCCACGTCCTCCGCCTTCATTCGCGGATTGGTCGGGTCGACTTCACTCGGCTCGCCGGGCGCCAGGTGCACTACCGCATGCGCCATGATCGACACGATGACGAGCAATACCAGGCGCTGGAACGAGTTGCGCACGAGCCAGTTGATCATTGCCCGGTCCTTGCGCTGAACGCCGCGCCGGAACCGACCTTCCGCCAGTGCCGCATGTGATAAAACAGCTCGCCGCTACGCGCCGCACGCACCGGCACCAGCCCGCCGTCCGCCTCGACCATGCGCCACTTCCGGTCCATCGCGTAGGTGACGCGCCGTGCAAACAGGAAGGTGTAGGGTTGATTCCTGGCGATCTGGCGGTGGAGTTCGCGCGTCAATGAAGCGAGCCTGTCGCGGTCGTACTCGCGCCGGATTCGCTCCAGCAGCCGATCGGTGTGCGCATCTTCATAGCCCGTGAAATTGAGCTTCGCAAACCCCGTCTGCGATGAGTGCCATAGCTGATACATATCCGGGTCGACGCCGAGGCGCCACCCGAGAATGAGCGCGTCGAACGCACCCGGGTTTACGAAGTCCTTCAGGAACACGGCCCATTCGAACACCTGAGTATTGGCCTTGACGCCGATGTCGGCCCAGGCCTGCTGCGCTATCGTCATGATCGCTTTGCGCACCGGGTTCCCGTTGTTCGTGATCAGATTGAATTCGAGGCGCTTGCCATCTCTCGCGAGCCAGCCATCCGGGTCCGGCTGAAATCCGGCTTCAGCAAGCAATTGGCGCGCCGCCTCCGGGTCGTAGCGCAGCGGTGCGAAGTCCGGGTCGGTCCACGGAGTACCCGGTGGAAATGGTCCGCTCACGCGGTCACCTTCCCCGTGCAGGACATAGCGAACGATCTCCTCGACGTCGATCGCCATGCCGAGTGCGCGGCGCACGCGCGGGTCATCGAACGGTGCCTTACGCTGGTTGTACGCAATGTACGAATACCCCGGGCGGTTGGCCGTGAAATTCATGAAGCGCTCATCGGCGGCAAAGCGTTCCACCTGGTGCGGCTGAGGGACGTAGCTGTCCAACGCACCAGCGGCAAATTCCAGTTCCTGGGTCAGCAGATCCGGGAGCACACGGAACATGAAGCGCTCGAGTTCCGGACGACCTTGCCAGTGGCCGGGAAACCCCTCGAGCGTTATCAGCTCATCTCCCCGCCATTCGACAAAGCGCATCGGTCCGGTGCCGACGGGCGCGCGGTTGAACGGCGCGTCGCGCATGCCGCCCTCATCGCGCGTCGCAACGCCCAGCAGATGCTCTGGCAGAATGCCCATCGTCCAGCTGTACAGCGCCGGCGCATACAGGCGTTTATAAGTGACCCGGACGTGCAGAGGCCCGAGAACTTGCACGCTTGCGATCGGTTCGAAATCAGCGCGGCGCGGCGACAGGTTGTTCGGCTCCATGATCGCGTCATAAGTGAAGCGCACATCACTCGCATCGAGCACGTGCCCGTCATGAAAGCGGACCCCGTCGCGAAGGCGGAACTCGATCACCGGGTTGTGTTCCAGCAGTGGTACCGCGGCGAGAGCCTGCTCGCGCCGCGCCGACTCACTCACCTCGTCAGGCCACTGCCCGAATGAATGCGGTTCCCAACGAGTCGGGAAGTGCTGACCAAGCAGCGCCTCCAACCGCGCCGCCAGGTCCTGATCGACCCGGCGCAACGTAAATTCCAGACGCGGCGGCAACTGTAGATCGACCGCACGTGTCTCAGTTTTGTTCTCCGTATTCTCGAAGGTGGCCTGCACCTCGCGACGACCCGGGTCGGTGAGCCGGACCTGCACCACGTTCTCGACCCAGTCGGCTTCCGATTTCGCGATAGCCGCGCGCACCGTATCCACGTAGGTGTCCGGCTCGACGCCTTCGGGCAAGCCCAGGTAAGCAACTTCGGAGACCTGGTAGCTCCGGGCGAGCGCGGGGGCGAGTTTCCACTCTTCATCCAGTTTCAGCAGACCTTCGAACACAAGGTCGGTGATCCGTGAACTGGCCGTATCGGAATTCAGAATCGGATTCAGGAACTTCGCATCGCCGATCGAGCCTTCGATGTAAGTTCCGGCACGCGCGTTATTGCGTCGAAGCTGGTCGTCGTATGTGGGGACCCAGAAATAGGCCTGGACCAGCGCCAACACCACCAACGCCGGCGCGAATAGGAACAACCGTCTCACGACGCGGTGTCGCTCACGATGTCGGACTGCTCATGAACGGATCGTCCCCCGGAGGAGTAATTCGAGTTCGCGCCGGAGACGATAGCGCGAATTGGCGCTGCCGGTCGAACGGGACGCCGCCTTGGAGGTCTGAGTCTGAGCGGCCTTCGATACGCCCGCGCGAGGTCATTGAAACGACGGCGAATCGCGCTACATTTGGGATCTATGCCCGGCCGGCCGTAAGCCGGTCTGCGCTCCGCCCCCGGAGGGGCCGGACGGTGGCCACGAACACGTGTGAATTACGGCCCCACGCCTAGCCCGGGGCCACCTCGGAGTGTTTGATGCAAGCGACCCAGACCATCCGTCCCGCCAGACTCACCTTCATGCAGGTGAGTCTGGCGCTCGTGCTCGTCGCACTCGCCGCGAATGCGCTCGCGCAGCGCGCGGCGCGGGTCAAAGTTGATGCGGTACGTAGCGAGCCTTTGAGCCAGACGGTCCCGATTCTGGGCCGCTTCGTCGCCCGCGAGCGAGGCGCGGTCGCGGCCGCGATCGGGGGGCCGGTGCGGGTAGTGCACGTGCACGTTGGCGATCGCGTGGAAGCTGGCCAGCTGCTCGCCGAACTGAACGCTGATTCGCGTGAAGCGTTGTTGGCGCAACGCGAGGCCGAACGGAGCATGCATCAGGCCCGCCTTACGGCCGCTGAGGCACAGCTCAAAATCACGACTGACGAGATGCGACGCCTCGAAAAACTGCGCGGTTCGGCCGCCTTTCCGCGCAAGCAGTACGAGGATCAGCGCCACGAGGTGGTGCGCTACACCAGCGCGCTGAGCGAAGCACGTTCCGGACTACAGCGTACGAACGCTGAGTTGAATGCTGCCAACATCGACTTGAACCGGAGCCGCGTCATCGCGCCGTACGGCGGTGTGGTAACACACCGGTTCGTCTCGGCCGGGGCGTATCTGCGACTTGGCGATCCGGTGGTTACGCTGGTCAACGACGCCGATCTCGAGATCGAAGCGGACGTACCGGCCGATCGCGTATCGGGATTAACCGCCGGCGTGGGCGTAGAAGTCTCACTGGACGCGGGCGAGCGGCTGACCGCCACGGTGCGCACAGTGATCCCGGACGAGAATCCAACCACCAGGACTCGCCCTGTCCGTCTGCGCGTCGCCGCGCTCGCCGCACCCGCCGCGGTCAATCAGTCCGTTACCGTCCATGTACCGGTGGGCGCCAGCCGACAAGTCCTGTCCGTACACAAGGACGCGGTGTTGAATCGGGGCGGCAAATCTCTGGTCTACGTCGTCGTCGAAGACAAGGCGACCATCCGGCCCGTCGCGCTCGGCGAAGCGGTCGGGGCGAGACTGGAGGTACTGCAAGGCCTCGGCGAAGGTGACCTGGTTGTGGTGCGCGGGAACGAACGCCTGCGTCCCGGTCAGGCCGTGAGCTTCAAGAAGGGATGACCAGCAGCAGGGGACGGCCAGACACATGAACTTGATACGGGTTTCCATAGACCGCCCGATCGCAGTCATCGCGGCGGTGCTCATGGTCGTGATGTTCGGTCTGGTCGCCTTCCAGACGATTCCGATTCAACTGATTCCAGATGTCAACCGTCCGGTGATCACGGTCGACACCAATTGGTACGGAGCCTCGCCTGCCGAGGTCGAACGCGAGATCGTCAACCGTCAGGAAGAGGTTCTGCGCGGCATCGAAGGCCTCTCACAGATGACCAGCAAGTCCGAGGACGGCAGCGGTACCATCACGCTGGAGTTCAGCGTCGCGACGAACATGGACCGGGCGCTGCTGCTGGTCTCGAACCGGCTCGATCGAGTCAGCGGCTATCCCGACGAAGCAGACGAACCCACGCTGAAAACCGCTGGCTCAGAAGACCAGGCCATCGCCTGGTTCATCATCAAGCGCGCGCCCGGCAACGACACGCCAATCCACGAGTTCGGCGAGTTGGCAAAAGATACCTTTCAGGACCGTCTGGAGCGCGTCCCAGGGGTAGGTAGCGTCAATGTGTTCGGGGGTTCGGAGCGCGAGATTCGTGTCGAGATCGATCCCCGCAAGCTGGCACGGTTCCGGCTGACGGTTACCGACGTGGTGAGTGCGCTGCGCGCATCCAACGGCTCCACGACGGCCGGGGATATCACCGAAGGCAAGCGCCGCTACGTCGTGCGCACGCAGGGCGATCTCGATACCGTGGCACTTATCCGGTCGGTTGTTCTGCGCTCCGAACGTGGTAACGAAACGCAGCGCATGGCGCGGGTAACGGTTGGCGACGTCGCTTCGGTCGACTTCGATTACAAGACTCCGGTGGCCCGCATCAGGAACCTTGGCGAGCCCGCCCTCGCGATGAATGCGACCCGTGAGGTTGGTGCCAATGTCATCGAGACGATGGCGGGTATCAAGGAGGCGATCGACGAACTGCGCGCCGGCCCAGCCAAAGCGAACGGACTTACGATTCGTCAGGCCTACGACGAGACCATCTACATCGACTCGGCCATCGACCTCGTCAAGCAGAACATCTACATCGGTGGGGCATTGGCCGCATTCGTGCTGCTGCTGTTCTTGCGCAGCCCGCGCGCGACGACTGTGGTCGCCCTGGCCATCCCGGTTTCAGTTATCGGTTCATTCGTCGCGATGGCGGCGCTCGGCCGCTCGTTAAACGTCATCTCCCTCGCAGGAATTGCATTCGCCGTCGGGATGGTCGTCGACGCCGCGATCGTCGTGCTAGAGAACATCTACCGCCTGCGCCAGCGCGGCATGCCGGCCGCACAGGCGGCCTACGAAGGGACTCGCCAGGTCTGGGGCGCAGTGTTTGTCTCTGCGTTGACCACGGTCATGGTGTTCATTCCAATCCTGGTACTGGACCTGGAGGTCGGTCAGCTCTTCCGCGATATCGCCGTCGCGATCTCGGTTGCGGTGATTTTGTCTCTCGTCGTCGCAGTCACTGTGATCCCGGCGCTCTCCAAGAGCTTGCTGGGTGGCAACGTCGGCCAGCGCAGTCTGCCGCTTCCCGGCATCGATCACCTCGCGCGAGGCTTCGTCGCGGCAGTGACAGGCTTCGCGCGCCTGATGACGCGTTCCAAGGTCCTGTCTCTGGTCGTTGTCCTGGTCGTTTCGGGCATCACGAGCTTCGCGACATTCACCTACCTGCCGAAACTCGAGTATTTGCCAGAGGGTAACCGCAACCTCGTCTTCGGCATGATGCTGCCTCCGCCAGGCTACAACCTCGAGACCACCACCGATATCGCAAGGCAGCTGGAAAGTACGATAAAACCCTTATGGCTGGCTCCCGGAGAAACTTACGACCCGGCCGCGGCCGACCCCGGGAAACCGCCAAAGATCGAGAACTTCTTTTTCGTGGCACTGCGCTCGCGCACGTTCATGGGTGCAGTGTCCGCCGACGCCTCCCGGGTTGCCGAACTCATCCCCGTCATCCAACGGCCGATGTTCGCTGAACCCGGCACCTTCGGCTTTGTCAGCCAACCGTCGATTTTCGGCCGCTCGATCGGGGGCGGGCGACGAATCGATCTGGATATCTCGGGCAACGACCTGCAGACCATCCTGGATGTGGCGCTACGCGTCATGGGTCTGGTCGCAAAGGAATTTCCACGTGGCGAAGGCAACCAGGTGCGGCCCAATCCAGGCCTGGAGCTGGGTGCTCCCGAGGTGCGGGTCATCCCCGACCGTACCCGGCTAGCGGATGCGGGCGTGAGTGTACGCGAGCTCGGCTTCACGGTTGATACGTTCAATGATGGCCTGCGGGTCGCTGAAATCACCGTAGGCGGCGAGCGCCTGGATCTGATGTTGGCCGGGCCGCGCGCGCCGTCTGAACAGACACAGCGCATTGCGGCGCTGCCGGTCGTGACATCGGCAGGGGCCATCTTGCCGACGAGTTCGCTGGCCGACGTCGTGCTGACGTCTGGTCCCACCGAAATTCGCCACCAGGAACGCCGCCGCACGGTCACCATCGAAATCCGTCCGGCGCCGACCCTGGTCCTGGAAACGGCGCTCGATACGTTGAAGGAAAAAGTTATTGCACCGCTGGAGGCACAAGGTCTGCCGCCGGGTGTGCGGCTTGGGCTGAGCGGCACGGCCGATCAGCTGAGCCAGACCTGGGATGCGATGGTGCTGCAACTGCTGATGGCGCTCATCATCGTGTATCTGGTGATGGCCGTGCTGTTCGAGAGTTTCGTCTACCCGGCCGTGATCGCGTTGTCGGTGCCGTTGGCCACGGCCGGCGCCGTGCTCGGTCTGGCCGTGCTGAATCTGTATCAGTTCCAGGCGCTCGACATGCTGACCGTGCTCGGCTTCGTCATCCTGATCGGGATCGTCGTCAACAACGCCATCTTGCTGGTGCACCAGACGCTGTATCACATGCGCGAAGAAGGGCTGGAGCCCGCCGACGCCATCGTGGAGGCAACGCACAATCGCATTCGCCCGATCTTCATGTCGACGCTGACATCGGTGTTCGGGATGTTGCCGCTGGTGCTCGTGCCTGGCGCCGGATCCGAGCTCTACCGCGGTCTGGGCTCCGTCGTGGTGGGCGGACTGTCCCTGTCAGCGGTCCTGACGCTGGTGATCATCCCGCCGCTGTTATCCCTGACCGTCGGACTGTTTGCCCGACGCGCCAACAACCCGGCCGCGCCGCTCCCAGAAGAAGTCCCGGTCACGTAATCTCCCCGGCGTCAAACGCACGCGCCGGTTCCGCGCGCTTGCCGGGCCGCAGTTTCGAGCCGGCGTCGTCCTCTCCTGGCGACCGCATCCGCCCAGACCACATGGGCGGATCGCGATGTTCGGCATAATGGCCGGCTGACACTGATTTCGAGTAGGACTCCTGAACGATGTTGAACACCGAACGCCCACGCCACGGCGGACAAATCCTGGTCGATCAGCTGGCTTTGCAGGGCTGCGATACCGTTTTCTGCGTACCCGGTGAATCCTACCTGGCGGCGCTCGACGGATTGCACGCACACAACGGGATTCGTACGGTGGTTTGCCGCCAGGAGGGCGGCGCGTCGATGATGGCCGATGCATACGCGAAAATGACAGGCAAGGTCGGCGTAGCCTTCGTTACCCGTGGTCCCGGCGCGACGAACGCCTCTTCGGGCGTACACGTCGCATTCCAGGACTCGACTCCGATGATCCTGTTCGTCGGACAGGTGGAGCGCGGCGCGCAGGAACGCGAAGCGTTCCAGGAGATCGATTACCGGCGGATGTTTGAACAGATGGCCAAGTGGGTCGGTCAGATCGACGACATCCACCGCATCCCCGAGTATATAAGCCACGCATTCCATCACGCGACGTCCGGCCGTCCCGGCCCGGTCGTACTGGCGCTCCCGGAAGACATGCTGACCGAAGAAGCCATCGTCGAGGACGCGCGCCCGGCCGTTCCGACCGCGGCAGAAGCCGGTCCGCAGAGCATCGATGCGCTGGCAAGTCTGCTAACACAGGCCCGACGACCGCTGATCATGGTCGGTGGTGGCGGCTGGAACGCCTCGGCCGCGCGTGATTTGGGTGCGTTCGCAGAGCGTTACAGCATCCCGGTGTGCGCCTCATTTCGCTGTCAGGACTACATTGACAACCGCAATCCAGCCTACGTGGGCCATACCGGTATCGCGATCAGCGCCACACTAGCCGACGCCGTAAAGACGACCGACCTGTTGATCTGCATCGGCGCGCGGCTCGGTGAGCTGACCACGCGCGGCTACGAACTGGTGAGCATCCCCAACCCCTCGCAAAAGCTCGTGCATACGCACCCAGGCGCCGAGGAGCTCGGCCGCGTCTACCGGCCTGACCTCGCGATCAATGCAGCCTCACCTTCGGTAGCCGAAACCCTGGCCGCGCTCGAGCTGACTCCGGGGCCGGACTGGCGAGCCTGGTGCAGCGGCCTGCGCGACGCCTTCGAACGCGACCTGCTCCCCGAAGAAACGCCGGGTGCCGTCAAGCTGGAGCAGGTGATCACATGGCTCAGCGATAACCTCGGCGACGATGCGGTCATCGCTAACGGTGCCGGCAACTACTCCGGGTGGGTGCATCGCTACTACCGGTTTCGCAACTACCGGACACAGCTTGCGCCAACGTCCGGATCAATGGGATACGGCGTACCCGCCGCGGTTTCCGCGAAGCTGGCCCGCCCGGACGCAGAGGTCGTATGCATCGCCGGGGACGGCTGCTTCATGATGACCGCGCAGGAACTCGCAACCGCGCTTCAACACGGCCTCGCGATCGTCTACATCGTCGTGAATAACGGCATGTTCGGCACCATTCGTATGCACCAGGAACGCAACTACCCCGGCCGTCTGTCAGCTACGACGCTGGTCAATCCAGACTTTGCTGCGATGGCCCGGAGTTTCGGCGCACACGGCGAGTTGGTGGCGGACGGTGCCGAGTTTCCAGCCGCCTTCGAGCGCGCCCGCAATGCGGGTGTCGCGGCGCTCATTGAGCTTCGCGTCGATCCGGACGCCCTGTCGCCGCGCCTGCGGCTTTCTGAACTTACTGCGACCGGCACGACCTGACGCCGGTTGTTCAAGCAGACATCCTGCATCCACTACGCAAAGGTAATTGAGAAACATGTCCAGCCAGATGGCAGCGCGCCTGGAACAAGGCGAATTCCTCGTTACGAGCGAGCTGACTCCCCCGAAAGGTACGAACCTCGAGCCGCTGTTCCAAAAAGCGGACATGCTGGCCAGGCGGGTCGATGCGTTCAACGTCACGGACTGCCATGGGGCCCGCGTGGCCATGTCCTCGATGGCCGTATCAAAACTGCTCGCCGACCGCGGCATTGAGCCGATCATGCAAATGACTGCGCGCGACCGGAACCGCATCGGTATGCAAGCCGACATGCTCGGCGCGCACGCGCTCGGCATCCGCAACATCGTCTTCATGGGCGGCGATAAGCCGACGACTGGCGATCACCCGGACGCGGCGGGCGTCTACGACCTGCAGTCGCACGAAATGCTAGCCGCCGCACGCGGTCTGAACAGCGGTAGTGACTTTGCCGGGAACGCGCTGAAGGGCAATACCGAGTTCCTGGTCGGTGCAGTCGCGAACCCCGGCGCCGACGACATCGAAGCCGAGCTCGCCAAACTCGGCGATAAGCTCGAGGGCGGCGCGAGATTCTTCCAGACGCAGGCCGTCTACGAACCAGAGTCGTTCATGCGCTTCAATGAGCGAGCGAGTGAGATGGGCGCCTATCTACTCGCCGGCATCATTCCGCTGAAGTCGCCGAAGATGGCCCGGTTCCTGCACGACAAGGTGCCTGGGATATCCGTTCCTGACCACCTGATGAAGCGGGTTGACGACGCCAGTGATTCAACCGTCACGGCGATCGAAATCGCAGCTGAGACGATCCGCGCCTTGAAGAGCATTTCCTCGGGTGTACACGTCATGGCGATCGGTTGGGAAGACCACGTGCCCGCGATCCTCGAAGCAGCCGAGATCGAGGTGCGTCGCGAAGCGGCCTGACCGAAGGGTCCGGGTGGCGAGAGCGAGGCACGACCGCGGGACGCGGGCGCCCGCACCGTATGCCGAACCATGATCAAGGCACGACACGGACATTTCGGGTGCGGTGGCCGACGTGATCCAGACGCTGGTCGCAGCTCGCTGAAGACACCGTAATTGTGGTCTGCGCGTCCCGTCTCGGGAGCGCCAGCCGGAGCCGGCGTTCACGCGACGATGACACCAACTGCGTTAGTCTGCGAGCGAGTAGGCGATTTTCGTTCGCGCGCATTCGCCCGATGCCCCGGCCTTTTGAGGTGTCGGTCGTGCGCCCGGCACGTTATCATGTGGTGTTTGCACCCCGAACTTTTGCATCCAGGCGGCACGCTGTCGCGGAGCCCGCTCGGCCCGAGGAAATACTGAAGTCATGTCCCAGGATTCACAGACCGAGATTGCCCCAGATACCAAGCTTTCCGTCCGCGAGACGTTTGGGATCGACCTTGACCTGGAGGTCCCAGCTTTCTCGAGCCCCACCGAGCATGTACCGCCCACCGACGAGGCGTATCGCTTCGACCGGGACACGACGCTCGCCATCCTTGCCGGCTTCGCTTACAACCGCCGCGTGATGGTGCAGGGCTACCACGGGACGGGGAAGTCGACGCACATCGAACAGGTCGCCTCCAGACTCAACTGGCCATGCATCCGGGTCAACCTGGACAGTCACATCAGCCGAATCGACCTCGTCGGTAAAGATGCGATCGTGATTCGAGACGGCGTGCAGATAACCGAATTCAAGGAAGGCATCCTCCCCTACGCCTACCAGACGCCCACCGCCATCGTGTTCGACGAATACGACGCGGGGCGACCGGATGTGATGTTCGTCATCCAGCGCGTACTCGAAGCGGAGGGCCGGCTGACTCTGCTCGACCAGTCGCGCGTGCTGCGCCCGCACCGCTCATTCCGCCTGTTCGCCACGGCGAACACCGTAGGACTAGGGGACACTACCGGCCTCTACCACGGTACTCAGCAGATCAACCAGGGGCAGATGGACCGCTGGAACATCGTCGCTACGCTGAACTATCTGGAGCACGACGCGGAGGTTGAGATCGTGCTGGCCAAGGCGTCGGAATATGACAATGAAGAAGGCCGCAAGACAGTGAGCGCCATGGTCGCGCTGGCCGATCTCACTCGCTCGGGTTTCATGGCTGGTGACGTCTCGACCGTCATGAGCCCGCGTACCGTTATCACGTGGGCCGAAAACGCGACGCTGTTCAACGATGTGGGATTCGCCTTCCGCCTGACCTTCCTGAACAAGTGCGATGAGGTCGAACGACCGATCATCGCCGAGTACTACCAGCGTTGTTTCGGCACTGAACTGCCGGAGTCCGGAGTCGAAGCCGTACTGGTGTGAGGAACTCCCGATGAGCCAGCGCCAAGACGACCGTCTCGAATCGTTCCGTTTGCACACGGCAGCGGCCGCTCGCGCCATCTCGAAACGCGAAACTCTGGACGTCCAGTTCGGGCCCGGCACCCCGGTCATGCAGGACGGCACGCTGCACCTCCCCAAACCGGGCGCAGGGCTTGAATACGAGACGGTGTGCCGGGTCCGGGGCGAGGCTGACGCACTCGCGCTCCGACTCCGCCACCATCGAACCACCGTTCAGACTTCGCTATCGCCAATGGTCAGCGCGGCGCGCGAAGTGTTCGACGTGCTCGAGCAGACCCGCTGTGAAGCCATCGGCTCGCGACGCATGGCCGGGGTAGCTCAGAATCTCGATGCAGCACTGAATCAGCGTTGCCGCGAAGCCGGCTATGAACACGTAGCCGATCGCGCCGACGCGCCGCTGACCGAAGCAATCCGTCTGCTCGCGCGCGAGGCGATGACGGGCCTGCCGCCTCCGGAAGCCGGGCAGAAGTTGACGGAGCTATGGCGTGATGCACTGGACGATTCGGTGCACGAAACCCTCGCGAGCCTTGGTGAGCACGTAGAGAACCAGGAGAATTTTGCAGAGGCAGCGCGCGAGTTGCTGCGAGCGCTCGGGTTCGAGGTCGACATCGAAGAGCAGGAGCAGGACGACAGCTCCGATTCGGATGACGCAAGCGGCGACGATCAGGACACCGGCGAAACCGAGGGTGAAGAGCAGGCGGAGATGAGCCCCGATGCCCTCGAGGGCGCCGATGGTGCGGATGCAGAGCAGATGGAGGGCGAGGAGTCGATGTCGGATGCCGACATGGACGACCGTCCGGATCTCGATATGGACGCGGCTCCAGCCGGCGAGCAATGGCCGCCAGACCTGAGCGGGCGCAACGCGAACGACGAGAGCCGCTACCACGCCTACACGAACGAGTTCGACGAGATCGTCGAAGCCGAAGAACTCTGTGACACCGAGGAGCTGACGCGTCTAAGGGCACAGCTCGACGACCAGCTATCAGCTCTGCAAAACGTAGTTGGAAAGCTCGCCAACCGCCTGCAACGCCGGCTCATGGCGCAGCAGTCGAGGTCCTGGGACTTCGATCTGGAGGAAGGCATTCTGGACGCGGCCCGACTAGCGCGCGTCGTCGCCAACCCGACTCAGCCGCTATCGTACAAGTGGGAAAAAGAAGCTCCGTTCCGTGACACGGTGGTTACGCTGCTGATCGACAACTCGGGCTCGATGCGCGGCCGGCCCATCACGGTGGCTGCGATCAGCGCAGACATTCTGGCACGCACGCTGGAGCGCTGCGGGGTGAAGGTCGAGATTCTCGGCTTCACGACGCGGGCGTGGAAAGGCGGCCAGTCCCGCGAACAGTGGCTGATGTCCGGCAAACCGCCGAATGCCGGTCGTCTGAACGACTTGAGGCATATCGTCTACAAGAGTGCGGATGCGCCCTGGCGCCGCGCGCGCCGCAGTCTCGGTCTGATGCTCCGCGAAGGCATCCTGAAAGAGAACATCGACGGTGAAGCCTTGATGTGGGCGCACGAACGCCTGCTCGGCCGCACGGAACAGCGGCGCATCCTGATGGTGATCAGCGACGGCGCGCCGGTCGACGACTCGACTCTGTCGGTAAACGCGGGTAACTACCTCGAGCGCCATCTGCGCGACGTCATCGAATACATCGAAACCCGCAGCCCGGTGCAGCTCATCGCCATCGGCATCGGGCACGATGTCACACGGTACTACCAGCGCGCCGTGACTCTGGTCGACGCCGAGCAGCTGGGCGGTACGATGATGGAAAAGCTCTCGGAGCTGTTCGTCGACGACAACGACGACACCACGCCGGTCGTCACCAGGCGCCAGGCGCGCCGACGCTAGGACTGACGACGCCAGCGGTCGTGGGCCGCGCCGCGGTCACCAACCAGCCTCTATTCGCCAACTTGCGGCAGTCTCACTGCCGCGGTGCCCAACCGCTGTTACGTCATCTGGCGACCCATAATCGAGATCCCGCGCACTGCGGGTACAATGGACGCAAGTCTGCACTTTGGGCTATCGGATAACGCGGTGCGTAACACTCTGATCACGCTGGCTCTGGTCGCCGTCGCCGTCGTGCTGTTTCTGCTGCTTGACCGGCCTGAACCGACGACGGATACACCCTCCGCGCCGGCGCCCGGCGCGGGGGGTCCCGCCCCCGCGCCCCCGACACCCCCCGGGGCGGGGGCGCCAGCCCCCGCGCCGGTAGTGGCGCCACTCACCCCCC
>JBCCEJ010000039.1:0-52846 GCA_039030335.1 Pseudomonadota bacterium
GGGTGATCTCAAAGGTTTGGTACTGAGTGAAGCGGTTGTCAGGACCGGCTTGCGTGCAGGAAATGCGGAATTTTTTGTCGGGAACAACGGTGATCATCGATCCGCCCGGCGTTTCCAAATGAATCGGCTCACGGACCTCGAAGACTTTGCGCAGCTCCTCTTGCTGCTCGATGCCTGCCTTTTTGATCAACTCCACAAACGGCGCCGAACTCCCATCGCCGATCGGCGGTTCGTTGGCGTCCATCTCGATGACGGCGTTGTCGACGCCCATCCCCGTCAGCGCCGAAATGACGTGCTCGACAGTGTGCACCTTGACGCTTCCCTCAGCAATCGTTGTCGCGCGCTCCACTTCCTGAACACGATCAACCGTCGCCGGGATGAAGGGTTGATCATCCAAATCGACACGGCGGAATTTGAAACCGTGATTGGGCGGCGCTGGGCGTAATGTTAGGGCTACTTTTTCGCCCGTGTGCAGAGAAGTCCCGGCCAAAGTCGCCGCTTTCGCCAGGGTGTGTTGATATTCAATCGCTCCTGCCATGGGGCGCCATTTCTAAAGCAAATCGTGCAAGAGTCCAGTTTTTTGCCAGATGTCAACAACATCGATATCTCCAAGCGCTACACGCACGACACCATTCGCCCGATCTCCTACTACAAGGAGAAGAAGGTAGACCTCGGCTTCGTGGGCTCGTGCATGGTGCACAAGGGCGACGTGAAGATCGTGGCGCAGATGTTGCGTAATCTCGAAAAGCACCACGGCAACGTAAAGTTCAAAGCGCCTCTGGTGCTGGCCGCGCCGACTTACAACATCATCGATGAGCTCAAGAAAGAAGGGGACTGGGCCATCCTGCAGAAGTATTCGGGCTTCGAGTTCGATGATTCGTCGCCAAAGAGCGAGGCGCGCACGGAGTACGAGAACATCCTGTATCTAGAGCGCCCTGGCTGTAACCTCTGTATGGGCAACCAAGAGAAGGCTGCGAAGGGCGACACCGTCCTCGCGACTTCGACTCGCCTGTTCAAAGGCCGCGTCGTCGAAGACAGCGAGGACAAGCTTGGCGAATCGCTGTTGGCATCAACCCCGGTGGTCGTGCTGTCTGCCATCCTCGGTCGCACGCCGAACGTCGAAGAGTACAAAGCCGCAGTCGAAGGGATCGACCTGACCAAGTTCGCGCCGCCCGAACAGATTCCGACGAACACACTCTCGGTGCATTTCTAGGTACCGCCAATCTGAATCCAGTCGCGCCGGCCGCGTCCGCTGCCGGCATTTCCGTGCTGCTGGCAACAATTCGACATGCCGCGACCGGCCTGTTGTCTTCAGCGGTAAGCCGGCCGCAAGAACCGCCTGGTGGTAGACCGCGCGGCAGTCGAGCGCCACCTCTCGCCGATGGTTCCCGGGCCAGAAACGGGTTAGCCTGTTTGGCCGCACTTCCGATGCCGGACATTCGTTAAGGGATGACGTACAGATGATCCGAGTTGCGACTTTCAACCTCAACAATATCTTCGACCGGTTCAACTTCCACGGGGCGCTGACCGAGCGAGTCTTTGGTACCGCCACTTACCGGTGGCGGCTCGCTCCAAACCGGGATGTGCTGCCACCGCACGAAGACCGGGTGGATGTCGATGAGTTCGGGCAACCGATCATCGAAGGCGTAGGGCCAGTCAGGCTTGAACTCAGCCCCCGCGGGCAACTGGTAAAGCCAAAGCGCGAGGCCCATCTCAATGCCTTGCTCAACCGCACCGACCGGATGAACGCGGATGTTCTGGCAGTGCAGGAGGTCGAGAACATTGCAGCGTTGCGTGAGTTCAACTCGGCACTCGATGCACCCTACCCGTTTCTCGCGCTACTGGAAGGTAACGACCCGCGGTTCATTGATGTCGGTTTGCTGTCACGTCTGCCAATCGGGTCGGCGACCTCCAACCGCTGGGTGCCCGATCCTGAGACGCCGTCGGTGTTCCTGTTCTCCCGAGACTTCATGGCTGTGGAGATTCTGAAGAGCGACCGTAGCTCGGTGCTCTTCACGATTTGGATTGCACACTTCAAGTCGAAGTTCGTTGACCCTGACATAACCGATGAAGCAGAAATCGAAAAGAAGCAGGACCAAAACTCTGCGCGCCGCAAACGTCAGGTCGAGGGCGCGGCCAAACTCATCGCCGCACGACATGACGTGAGCAACGATGCCTTCATCGTGTGCGGAGATTTCAACGACCACCCGGGAAGCGACCCGTTGGCGGAATTCGAGAGCGAAGCGCTCAAGCTGGTCGACGTTCTGGAGGGTGGGCCCAAAATCGACTTCGAACGCCCCGAGGGTGAAGGCCCGCGCATAAGCAATAGAGAAGACGAGCCGCCCGATGAGAACTGGACGCACCGTCATCAGGTGTCAAGGGCACCTGACAAGTTTGAGCGACTCGATCATCTGCTGGTCAGCAAGGTGCTGAAGGACAAGATCGAGAACGCAAGGATTCAGCGCAGGACACATTGGGGCAAACAACATGCCGGGTCGGATCACGACCCGATCTACGTAGATCTGGATCTGCAGCCCTGAGGCTCGCCCTCAGCGAGCCGTTTCCCATCGCGTTGGCGCCGCTTGCCCGACGGTGTCAGATTTCGGCCAGCACGTCTTCAGTTGGCTTCGCGCAGTACAAAAGTCACGTTGCCGAAGAGCCTGAACTGTCCGTCGGCTCGTGCCTCTTCCAGCAGGATGGCAAGCTCCGGCCAGTCGGCCTCCGCGAAGCGGCTGTCATTCTTGAAGTAGATTCGGGTAATGAGCTGGCGTTGTGAGGGATGCGAAATCACAAAATGAATATGACGGGCACGGTAGCCCTGGTTATGTCCGGGGTACACGGTGCGGATGACGAATGAACCGTCTCGCCGCGTCGCGACGCTGCCACGCAGCGGCGGGTAGTCGCCGGCGCCGTTAGTGTGCCAGTACTCGACCAGCGCACTGGCGACTGGCGCACCGTCGGTGCGCAGGACCCGTCCGCGCAGTCCGAGCGGGACCTCGCTGCTGCCCGGCTTCCAATGGTTCTGGATGTTTGGCGCGCCCGGGATGTACCAGGGGCCTGTGTGCGTGGCCATGGTGGGTTCCAGAGCCGTGGCTTGGGATGCGAGAAATATCAGCAACACGCTGGCCCAGGCAACCTGCGTGCGCAGAGTTCCCCACGTAGAAGGCGGGAGACTGGTGGTCGGCATGCGGCGGCGCTGTCAACGTCGAGTTTGCATGCAAATTGCCTTGACTACCTGAGCGCGTCAAGTGGACGATGCGGGCCGCGCTTTTCCGGGTCTCGCCGTGTGAACGACTTCGGCAAAGGCATCGTGTGCATGGTGTTCGGGACGTTCCTGTTGACGTCACACGATGCCGTTTCCAAATACATGACGTCGACGTTCAGCGTCGGCGAAGTGCTGATCTACAGAAGCCTGATCCCGGCATTGTTACTGGCAGCGGTCCTGATGCGCGCTGGCGGGACTCGGGCGCTCGTTCCGCGATCACCCGGCCCGAATCTGTTGCGCGCAGCGCTGGCGGCCGCCACGAGCTTTCTGGTTGTCGCAGCCTACGCCGCCATCCCTCTGGCTGACGCACTGACCATCGTCTTCGCGAGTCCTGTCTTCGTAACCGCGCTATCGGCGCCGCTGCTTGGCGAGAAGGTCGACTGGCGACGATGGGGGGCGGTGTTACTTGGCTTCTTCGGCGTTCTGCTGATGGTTGAGCCAGGTAGTGGTCTCATCCGTGCTGGTGCCTTGATTGCCGTGGCCGCTGCGCTCGCTTCGGCATTCCGCGACATCGTCACGAGGAAGCTCGGCAGCGGCGATTCGACCACTAACATCATGTTGTACACGACGTTGACGACCGGCCTGGTCGGCATCGGATCGCTCGCGTTTTCCACTACGCGCTTGCCGACGGCTGTCGAATTCGCGGTGATGTCTGGCGCCGGTTTGCTGGCGACTGCCGCACACTGGCTGATGATTCGCGCGCTGCAGCTGGCCGAGGCTTCATTTGTCATTCCGTTGCGGTACCTGGCCATCGTCTACGCCGCGATTTACGGATATCTGGTGTTCGATGAGATTCCTGGGTGGGCACAGATCGCAGGTGCGCTGATCGTGGTCGGCTCGGGGGTGTTCATTCTGCGGCGTCCGCAGCGCTGAGGCTGCGATCGATGGGCGTTGCCTTACTCAGCGTCTGCGCTGCCTCGCTACCCACCGGCAGTGCCGTTGCACCGAGGGCTCGGCTAGCAGTGCCTGAAGAGAGTTCAGATGTTGTCCCAGGTACATTTCATCGAACAGGCGGTGAATGCCGCGGTGACATGGGCCGCAGAGAGAGACGGTGGCATGCAACTCACCGCGTGTGTACCGGCGTTTGAAGCGTGGGCGACGATGCAGCTTACGCGGAATCAGGTGATGCGCGGTGAGCGCAACCTCACGCTCACACAGTGCGCACCGGGCGGCCTGTTCGGCTCGTCCCGGATGGCCGGTTGACGCGCGCGCGGGAGCGTCAGACATCTGGCCTCGCATCTGCGCCCAGATAGGCGGCGGCCATCCGCATCAGCTCCTCGACAAACTGTTCTTCATCATCGTCCGTATATGAATCGATCGCGCGTGGCAGCAGACCTGACGCTCGCGCCACGAGCACGGCTTTCACCATGGCGAGTATCATCTCGATGGCCATATCCGGCTGCGGGTGGGTGATTTCGCGCAAGCGCGGACGGAGCAGCGCTACGAGCAGAGCATAGGCCTCGTCGGCCGCCGCTTCGTAGTGTTCCGAAACTTCCTGGTCGTGCTGCATCAACATCTGCTGGGCCTTCAGCGTGCCCGGGAAGCGCCGGTAGAGCTCCAGCGTGAACCGGACGTAGCTTTCGATAACGCCCATCAAGCCGATGTGTTCCCATCGCCCGGGTTTCAGGATCTCGCGGGCGGTTAGCCGCATCTCGTTGGAAAACCGCACGATCAGTGCCCTTACGATCGTTTGCTTGTCCTGGAAGTGATGATAGAGCGTGCCTACCGCACAACCGGTCGACTTTGCGACCTTGGCGATTGTCAGCGACTCAAGCCCCTCTTCGTCCAGCAGCGCCGCCGTTGCGTCCAGCAGTTGCGCACGCGTCCGTGCACTGCGGGTTTGCTGCGGTTCACGCACCCAGCCAAGTTCCCGGGGATGAGGCACGGGGTCAGCGGTGTCAGCCCGGCTGGTACCGACGTCCACACATGGCGTATCGATGTCACCGATCATCAAGTCGCGGCTCTAACCGAGGCGCAGCGGCAGCGCACGTAGACGCTCACCTGTCAGTGCGAATACGGCGTTCGCGACAGCGGGTGCGATCGGCGGCAAACCGGGTTCGCCGACACCGGTGGGCGTTTCGTCGCTTTCGACGATCACGACATCGACGTCTGGAGCTTCGTTCATGCGCAGGATGGGATAATCGTGGAAGTTGCTTTCCTTGATGGCGCCGTCTTCGAGTTCCAGATTGCCGTGCAGCGTCGCCGTGAGGCCGTACATGATTCCCCCTTCCATCTGGGCCCGCACGATATCGGGATTGACTGCCCGACCACAGTCGACCACGCAGAGCACTCGATGCACCCGGATCCTGCCACCTTCGGCAGAGACTTCGGCGACCTCCGCGACGTAGGACTTGAATGACATGTGCGCGGCGAGTCCGAGCGCGCGGCCTGCCGCTGGTTGCATCGTGCGCATACGCGCGCCAGCGATACGGATGACGTTGGCAAGACGGGGATTGTCCGTAGCGTTGGCAAGACGGAATTCGACCGGATCGGCGCCAGCCGCGTGCGCGAGTTCATCCATCGCCGACTCTTTCGCGAACGCGGTGTACGAGTGCCCCACCGACCGCCAGTAAGACAGCGGCAGATTGTGGTGGCGGGTTACGTGACTGATCTCCTGGTTCGGTATCTCGTAATCGCCGAATAGACCTTCGACGCTGGTTTTGTCTACGAACCACTCGCTCGTTGCCGTATCCACAACGTCGGACACCCAGTGCAGAGCACCTGTCGGGACAGCCGTTGGCATAAACGCCGGCAGTGCAACGTCGAGGACGTCCGGCATGATATTGCCGCCTACGCGTCTTGCTTGCCAGACGGTCATTTTGCCGCGCGTATCCGCACCGGCTTTAACGCGCATCAGGGAAGCCGGCCGATATACGCCGTTACGGATATCGTCCTCCCGGGTCCAGAGTAGTTGAATGGGTTTACCCGTAACGCGGGCGATCTCGGTTGCTTCGACGATGTGTCCGAGCGTGCCGCGGCGACCGAATCCGCCACCCAGATAGGTCGAGTGCACGCGGACTTTGTCCCTGTCGACATCGAGGTGGCGGGCTACCAGCCCTTGTGCGCCAGCAGCGCCCTGTGTGCCCGACCACACATCAACTTCGCCGTCTTCGATTCGCACGACTGCATTCATCGGTTCCATCGGCGCGTGTGCCAGGAACGGTGCCCAATATTCCACGTCTATCGTCGCCGTGGCTGCGTTGAAGCCCGTTTCCAGGTCGCCTGCAGTACCGGTGGTCTGCGCTTCATGGTGGCGCATTGCGTCGGCGTAGTCGCGCCGGAGGTCGGCCGTGGACATGCGCGCCTCAGGTGGAATCTCCCACTCGATCGTGAGCGCATCTACCGCCTTCCGGGCTTGCCAGAACTGTTCGGCAACAACTGCGATGCCGGACTCCAAGCGCACCAGATCTGTGACGCCCGGTAGCTTCATTACGGCCGTCTCGTTCGCGGACTTCAGTTTGCTGCCGGGCACCGGGCTGCGTTTTACCACTGCCCGGTGCATCCCGGGGATATCGATGTCGATGCCAAAAACGGCGCTGCCGGTGGATTTGGCCAGACCATCGACCCGGGGCAATTCGGCGCCGATATAGCGCCATTCGCCGCGCGGCTTAAGTGGTGTATCGGACGGCATTTCCATGTGGCTGGCACGCGCGACGAATTGTCCGTAAGGCAGCATCCTGCCGTCCGCGACAACATGTCCGTCGGCTGTTTCGAGTGCGCTCCGCGCGGTGCCGAGTTCTTCCGCGGCTGCATCGAGAAGGAGCTGACGTACGTCGGCGCCCGCCTGCCGCAACGGCAGCCAGTGGCCTGCGAGCGACGTGCTGCCACCGGTCGCCTGCACCCCGAAGAGGGGGTTCGCGTAGTCAGAGTGCACGGCTGCGAACTCGACTTCGAACGATCCTGGCGCGACGTCCAGTTCTTCGCCGATCAGGGTGGTCAGACCCGTTGTGATCCCCTGACCCATCTCGTCGCGCGGACAGTAGAAGCGGAAAACGTTATCCGGTGTGATCTGCAAGAAAGCGTTGGCGATAAAGCCATTTGCCTTGCGCCCGATCGGTAGCGGCGGCGTAGGTTGCAGTGCAATGCCCACGACCAGGCCGGCCCCGGTGATGCCCGTCGCCAGGAGGAACTTGCGGCGCGAAAGTTTCAAGGCGCTCACGCTGTTTCCTGCTGGCTGGTCTGGCCGTCGCTGGTGGCTGGTGTCTGACCGCTGGCGCTCGCCACTTCCAGAATTGCAGCCTTGATGCGCGGATAGCAGCCGCAGCGACAGATGTTGCCGGCCATCGCGTTCTCGACTTCCGTTGGGGAAGGGGTTGGGTTGGCGTCGAGCAGGGCCGCGGCGCTCATGATCTGGCCTGATTGACAGTACCCGCATTGCGGGACGCTGCGCAGCGACCAGACGGTTTGCAGTGGATGCGGGCTGTCGTCCGTCCCAAGACCTTCGATCGTGCGGACTTCGCGCCCCGCGACGGCCGCTATCGGCAGAATGCAGGTTCGAACGGCCTCTCCGTCCACATGCATTGTGCAGGCACCGCAAAGGCCGGCACCGCACCCGTACTTTGAGCCTTTCAGTTTGAACGTATCCCGCACCGTCCATAGCAGCGGCGTATCTGGTGCATCGCTGGTTTCGACGCGCCGGCCATTCAAGACAAAGCCGATCACTGCGTTATCCTCTGGTTCTGCCTCTGAGCCGGTCATGGGCCGCTCAAGAATCAGCCGTCGCCTCTAGCTGACACTTCGGGAGCGTGGGAAGCGTGTGAGGGCGACGCGCTGGCTTCCGGTATAGCCGCTGCCGGTTCGGAAAGCGAATATGAATTCGGATTCGAATATTGAGCCGGAAGCGCATCAAGTCAAGGGAGCGGCCGGGCAGTCACCGTGCGTTTCGCGCGGATGGATGCCAACTGCCTCGGGCGGCTCGCGAAAAGAAAACGCCCGCAGATGCGGGCGTCTTGGAGTCGTGTCCAACCAGGCGGAACCCGCTTAGTCGAGGAAGCTCCTCAGCTGTTCCGACCGGCTCGGGTGGCGCAGCTTCCGCAGTGCTTTTGCCTCGATCTGACGAATCCGTTCGCGCGTTACGTCGAACTGCTTGCCGACTTCCTCGAGCGTGTGGTCCGTATTCATCTCGATACCGAAGCGCATGCGCAGCACCTTGGCCTCGCGTGGTGTCAATCCCGCCAGGACGTTTTGCGTCGCTTCGCGCAAACCTTGTGCCGTCGCGGAGTCGCTCGGTGACTCGATCGTCATGTCTTCGATGAAATCGCCGAGATGCGAATCTTCGTCATCGCCGATGGGCGTCTCCATCGAGATTGGCTCTTTCGCGATCTTCAAGACCTTGCGGACCTTGTCTTCCGGCATCTCCATACGTTCGGCCAACTCATCCGGCATTGGCTCTCGGCCTTTCTCCTGGAGAATCTGACGCGAGATCCGGTTCAGCTTATTGATCGTTTCGATCATGTGAACCGGAATGCGGATGGTGCGAGCCTGGTCAGCGATCGACCGCGTTATGGCTTGTCGGATCCACCACGTCGCGTAAGTCGAGAACTTGTACCCACGACGATACTCGAACTTGTCGACCGCCTTCATCAGGCCGATGTTGCCTTCCTGGATGAGGTCGAGGAACTGTAGTCCGCGGTTGGTGTACTTCTTTGCGATCGAGATCACGAGGCGAAGGTTGGCTTCCACCATCTCCTTCTTGGCGCGGCGCGCCTTGGCCTCGCCGATCGACATGCGCCGGCTGATCTCCTTGATCTCGCCGATGTTGACGCGCGTGTCTTTCTCTATCTCGGCAAGCTTGCTCTGCAGCTTCGTAATGTCGTCTGCTTCACGTGCGAGCACTTTCGCGTATTTCGTCGACTTGCCGGTGTGCGTTTTCAACCACTTCGGGTCGCACTCCGAATTGGGAAACGACTTGATGAACGTCGATCTCGGCATTCCTGCGTCGAGGCAGATCTGCATGACCTGACGCTCCGAAGTGCGCACCCGATAGACCGTCTCGCGAAGATGTGCAACGAGCACGTCGACGAGCTTCGGCGCGAGCTTGATCTCCATGATCTGGTCGACCAACTCAACACGCAGCTTTTTCGGCCGGGCCGCTTGCGGTCCGTTCCGGTTGGTCGACGTGACGAGCTTGCCGAACGTCGACTTCATCGCTTTGAAGCGGGCGGCAGCCTCTTCCGGGTCCGGACCAGTATCGACGGCTTCCTCGTCGTCATCTGACGCAGCTGAAGGCGGCGGTGGGGTCGGTACTTCTTCTTCGATCGCATTCGGGTCGATGAAGTCGGTCAGCACGTCCTGCAGTTTGCCTTCGCCGGCCGCCACCCGTTCGTAGCGCTCCATCAGCAGCTCTACGGCACTCGGCAGAGATGCCAGCGCTGACACCACCTCACGGAGGCCTTCCTCGATGCGTTTGGCAATGCGGATCTCGCCCTGCCGTGTCAGCAGGTCGACCGTACCCATCTCGCGCATGTACATGCGCACCGGGTCGGTAGTGCGGCCGAATTCGCTGTCGAGTGTTGCCAGCGCCGCGGCCGCTTCTTCAGCCGCGTCCTCGTCAGTGCTGACCGTAGCCTCCATGAGGCTCAGTTCATCGGCGTCGGGTGCTTCTTCGTGCACCGTGATGCCCATGTCATTGATCATGCTGACGATGTCTTCGATCTGCTCCGGGTCGACAATGCCGTCGGGGAGGTGATCGTTGACTTCGCTATAGGTCAGATACCCCTGCTCTTTTCCCTTTGCAATCAGGAGTTTGAGCTGGGATTGTTGTTCGTTCAGATCAATCGAAGTTTGTGCCACGGCGTCTCAACGAAAGTTAAGCGATAACAAGCCAGTATAACAAACGATACTGGAGCCCCTGAACTCAAGGTCGTGACTTCAAGTTCTTGTATGGACCGCTGTGCAGCAGCCTCAGTTCTTATGACCAGCGAGGAGCGTCTTGAACTCCTGTGCTTCCGCTGGGGTCAGAGTTGCGTCACGCGCCTTTTCAGTAAGCGCGCGAATGCGTTCCTCTGCTTTAAGGTTTAGCAGCTTTTTGAGCGCATCGCCGAGTTCCGCATCCAGGCCGGTGTCGAGCAGCGGTGGTGTGCCTGCCGCCAGTTTCGCTATGTGCGGGCCGTGGGGGTGATCACGAAAGAGCTCAAGGACGCCTCCGGTGGTTAGGTCGGGGCGTTCGGCCAGGAGATCAAGTAGCTCGTTTAGCAACTCGGCCCCCGGCACCGTGAGCGCTCGTAGCGCCTCACGCCCGGAGATATTGCCACCAAGATGCGGATAATGCACGAGCATTGTGATGACCGTGCGCATCAGCGAAGGTGAACGGCTCGACGCCGGCTCGTGGGCCGGCCGCGCAGGCGTTGGCTTGTTGCTGCCCCCGGCCTCGCCAGCACCGAGACGGTCGGCCGGCAGGCGCGTTTGCTCCGCGAGCCGTTGCCAGGCGAGTTCGCCGAACACCCCGGGCGGCAGCTTGTTCAGCAGCGGCCGTGCCCGCTCGGCGAGTTGCGATCGGCCTTCTATACGGTCTAGTTCCAGGCCGGCGGCGAGCTCGCCAAAGAGATAATCGGACAGCGGCGTCGCGGCATCCGCGGCCGCCGTGAACGCTTCTGGACCGCGGTTGCGCACCAGCGTATCTGGATCTTCCCCATCCGGCAGGAACATGAAGCCCACCTCGCGGCCGTCGCGCAGGTACGGCAGGCTGTTCTCCAGCGCACGCCAGGCCGCCTGCCGGCCCGCCCGGTCGCCGTCGAAGCAGAACAGGATGTGACTGGTCGCCTGAAACAGCCGTTCGACGTGCTCGCCGGTTGCAGCTGTACCAAGGCTCGCCACCGCCCAGGTAATACCGAACTGACTGAGTGCCACGACATCCATGTAGCCCTCGACCACCACGAGCCGCTGCAACTTCCGATTCGCTCTACGCGCCTGCCATAGCCCGTACAGTTCGCGCCCCTTGTGAAATACCGGTGTTTCCGGTGAGTTCAGGTACTTGGGTTGACCGTCGTCCAGAACGCGGCCCCCGAAGCCGATCACCTGTCCGCGGCGGCTGTGGATCGGAAACATCACGCGCCCGCGAAATTTGTCCGCGTACTGTCCGGGTGTGCGTTCGACCGCGAGCCCGGCAGTGACGAGCAGGTTGCGCCGTTCGATGTCCTGACCGGCCAGTTCCTGAAGCAGCGCATCGCGTGCTGGCGGGGCGAAGCCGAGTTCGTAAGTGCCCGCGATCTGACCGCTCAGCCCGCGGCCTTTCAGATAATCGACTGCCATGGATTTGCGCTGATGCTGCCGTAGCTGGTTGCGAAACCACCGATTGGCAGCATCCAGAACTTCATGGACCGCCGCGTAATCGGCACGCGGCGCGCCCCCTTCACGGGGTACTTCCAGACCCAGTCTTTCGGCCAGATTTTCAACTGCCTCCGGAAAGTCCAGGCCCGCGTACTCCATCAGGAAACCCACCGCAGACCCGTGGGCACCGCAGCCGAAGCAGTGGTAGAACTGCTTTTCCTGACTGACCGTGAAGGACGGGGACTTTTCCTGGTGGAACGGGCAGCAGGCCTTGAAATCCCGACCGCCTTTGGTGAGCTTAACGTAGCTGTCGATCACATCGACGATATCCGTGCGCGCGAGCACGTCGTCGATGAACTGTCTGGGGATGCGGCCTGCCACGGAGCGCGAGGCCGGGAGTCTCAGCTCGCGTTGAGGCGTGTCTTGACCGTTGCGCTGAGCGCACCCATGTCGGCCCGCCCCTGCACTTTGGGCCGCAGCCAGGCCATGACCTTGCCCATGTCTTTGATGCTGGCGGCACCGGTCTCAGAAATGGCGTCGCCGACGATGGTGTTGAGCTCGTCTGCCCCCAGAGCCTGGGGCATATAACCTTCTATGAGTTCGAGCTCAGCGCGTTCCTGATCGGCCAGATCGGCGCGGTTTGCAGCCGAGTACTGCTCGATGGAGTCTTTTCTCTGCTTGACGAGTTTCACGAGCACCTGCAGCGTCGCCTCGTCATCGAGTTCGATCCGCTCATCTACTTCGCGCTGCTTTAGCGCGGCCGTCACCATGCGAAGCACCGCCAGGCGCGGCTTGTCCTTCGCGCGCATCGCGGTTTTGACGTCTTCCTGGATGCGTGACTTGAGCGTATCTGTCACTGGTTGGTGCCGGTCGTAAGGGCCCTGAAACTGTCATCACACCGGCCGGGTGCCGGCGTGAACCTACGTTCAGAAGCGGCGTTGCTGCATGCGGGCCTGTTCGCGAGCCAGCTTCTTGAGGTGCCGTTTGACGGCGGCGGCGGCCTTACGTTTGCGCACCGAAGTGGGCTTTTCGTAAAATTCGCGGCGTCGAATTTCCGTGAGGATGCCGGCTTTTTCGCAGGAGCGCTTGAATCGGCGCATCGCGATGTCGAAGGATTCGTTCTCCTTCACTCGAACAGTGGGCATATCTCTCCTCGAGATTGCAGGTCGGTACGGGGGACCGGCGATCTTACGTATTGTTCTGCCGTTGTGTAAACACCCGTGTTTCCCGAACCAATGACCCGGGAGCGTTGAATCCGACGTCCTGGACTCCCGTTGTGCAAGCATGGGACGCGTCCCGCACCGCATCGATGACGCGGCGCGTCCAGGCCCCTAATCTATATAACGCGTCACAAATGAATCGAACAGTTGGGGCCGGAACCGGACGTCTGCCGACGAGCGTCGCCGTTCCCGCGCCTTTAGCAACAGCCCGGTGCCCGTTTGACATCGGGCACACCAGGATACGGTCTGCTCCGCTCTGCAGCGACTTGTCGGGCCGACCCCGGGGCACAGCGGTCTCTCACTCATGATCGTTCTGGGTATTGAAAGCTCGTGTGATGAGACTGGCGTAGCGGTCTACGCGACGCACGGTGGTCTGCTTTCGCACGCGGTCCATAGCCAGGTCGATCTGCATTCGATATACGGTGGAGTGGTGCCCGAGATCGCGTCGCGCGACCACGTTCGGCGGATCGTCCCGCTGGTCGACGGGGTTTTGCGCGAAGCCGGCGTTCAGCGCCGCGACCTCGGCGCCGTGGCGCATACCAGCGGCCCGGGGCTGGTGGGAGCGCTACTGGTCGGCAGCGCGTTCGCAACGTCGCTCGCCTATGGGCTTGGCGTCCCGTCGATCCCGGTACATCACCTCGAAGGTCACCTGCTCGCACCGATGCTCGAAAGCAGCCCGCCCGAGTTTCCGTTCGTGGCGCTACTGGTCTCCGGTGGCCACACGATGCTGGTCGAAGTGCGCGGCGTGGGCCAGTACGCAATCCTCGGTCAATCGCTCGATGATGCTGCCGGGGAGGCGTTCGACAAAACCGCCAAACTGCTCGGGCTCGGCTACCCGGGCGGCCCGGCGCTGGCGCGCCTGGCGGAGGAGGGTGAGTCTGGCCGTTATCGTTTCCCGCGCCCGATGACCGACCGTCCGGGGCTCGATTTCAGCTTCTCGGGTTTGAAGACCTTCGCCCTCAACACGATCAACGCCGAGCCCGAAACAGCGCGCGCCGACATCGCCCGGGCATTTGAGGATGCCGTGGTCGAGACCATGGTCATAAAATGCCGGCGGGCATTGAGTCAGACAGCCATTCCGCGTCTCATCGTCTCGGGCGGCGTCGGTGCAAACCGTCGACTGCGCGCGGCGTTGAAGGCGCTCGGCGAGCGCGAGGGTGCCGAGGTGCACTACCCGGCATTCGAGTTCTGCACCGATAACGGCGCAATGATCGCCTATGCTGGCTGGCGACGAGCGAGTGACGGCATCGTCGGACCCGCCTCGTTCGCGACGCGTGCGCGCTGGCCGATCGGTCTGCTGGCGCCGCCGGCACCCGCATCGGACAGGTTGCGCAGCTAGTCGCCGCCAGCCTCGGCCGGGGCGTGTTCCACAGCCTTTTTGCCGATGCGCGGCTCGGTCCCCGCGAGCAGCCTGCTGATATTGGCCTTGTGCCGGTAGACGATCAGCAGCGTGAGCAAACCGCCGCCGCCGGTCAGCCACAGGTCGTTGGTGGTCATCCACAGAATGCCTGGCAGTGCGATCGAGGCAACCAGGGCGGCCAATGACGACAACCGCGACAGCGCGGCGACGCCGAGCCATATGCCTGCCATCGCGGCGACGGCGAACCACGAGTATCCGGCGACCACCCCGAATGCCGTCGCGAGCCCTTTGCCGCCACGAAAACCGAAGAATATCGGAAACAGATGGCCCAGGAGCGCAGCCACGCCAACCGCGGCTATAACCGCTACTTCCAGTCCCGCGAGACGTGCCAAGAGGACCGGCAGCAGGCCTTTGAGGATGTCGCCGACAAGCGTGATGGCGGCAGCCTTCTTACCGCCGAGTCGTAGAACGTTGGTAGCGCCCGGATTGCCCGAACCATCGGTTCGTGGGTCGGGTAGCCCCAACAGGCGGCAGACGATGATCGCCGATGCGATGGAGCCGACCAGATAAGCGATGAGGACGGCCGAAGTCGAAATTCCGGCGCTGAGAAGCGACATGCCCGTGTCCGGCGTAAACCAGCCTGCCTGCATTGGACGTGGTCATGCCCGCCGGGTCAATGGCCACACAGGCTTCGAGCGACACGCGTCGTGCCGGGCCGCTCCCGCGCACCGGCGCTGGCGACGGTCGCGCAGGGATTGACCGGTCAGGCGACACACTCGACGTCGTCTGCGCCGGATTCGTGCTGCCGACGCCCGCTGACCTTGGCGTTGGCAGGGCGGCCAGATACCATCCGCCGCTTGAAACCGGCCGCGGTGCACCCGGCTTGCGAAATACTCATGAGGGCAGTGTTCTGGCCAGGGATATCGTCTACCTGCGCGACCTGAAGATCCCAGTTGTTATCGGCATCTATGAATGGGAACGGCGGGTTCGGCAGACCGTGCATCTGGATATTGAACTCGCGGCCGACATCAGCCGGGCAGCGGCTACGGAAGACATCGCCGACACGCTGAACTACAAAGCCGTCTCGAAACGCCTCATCGCGTTCGTCGCCGAGAGCCGGTTTCAACTGGTAGAAACCCTTGCGGAGCGAATCTGCGAACTCGTAATGACCGAGTTCGATGTGCCGTGGGTACGTCTCACGCTGAATAAGAAAGGCGCCATACGCGGCGCCACCGACGTCGGCGTGATCATCGAGCGAGGTGCGCGCAACTGATGGCGATTGTGTATGTAAGCGTTGGTTCGAATCTCGACCGCGAACATTCGATTCACGGGGGCATGCGGCAACTGAATGCGCGCTTCGGTGCGTTGGTGGTTTCCCCGGTTTACGAGAGCGCCGCGCACGGCTTCAGCGGCCCGGCGTTTTTGAATCTGGTGGTCGGCTTCGATACGGCACTCGGGGTAGGCGCTGTCGATGCCGCACTGGACGAAGTCGAGCGGGACTGCGGAAGGTCACAAGCTTCGCGTGGTTTCAACTCGCGTACGCTGGACCTGGA
Source organism: Pseudomonadota bacterium (assembly GCA_039030335.1). Classification (GTDB taxonomy): domain Bacteria; phylum Pseudomonadota; class Gammaproteobacteria; order HK1; family HK1; genus JBCCEJ01. The sequence continues at coordinate 15,667 of JBCCEJ010000039.1, forward strand.
CCTGCTACTCCATGGCGATCTGGTGGGCAATGTCGACGGCGTGGAACTGCCGCGCGACGAGATCGACCGGTACGCCTTCGTCTTGAGGCCGCTCGCCGACGTCGCCGGTAACCAGTTGCACCCGGTGCGCTTCGCCCGGTATGCGGACTTATGGGACGCGTTTGACCAGAGCGCCCAGCCGTTGATCGAATTCCCGATGGATCTCGAAATCTACCGGCATCCAGTCGCTATGGCGGCGCGTGCAGGCCAGTGAATTTCTGCAGCCAATGCGGCTCCGGGTCCATCGGGTTACAGGTGCCCGTTGGCGACAACCGGGAGCGCTACGTTTGCACCGATTGTAGTGAAATCTTCTATCACAACCCGAAGATGGTCGTCGGCTGTCTGATCGAGCACGGCACGCAGGTATTGCTGTGCAAGCGTGCTATCGAGCCGCGCGTCGGGTTGTGGACCTTGCCGGCGGGTTTCATGGAAAACGCAGAGACCGCCGCTGAGGGTGCGCAACGCGAAGCGCATGAAGAAGCGCTGGCCAAGACCGATGTATTCGGGCTTTATGCGCAGTTCAGCATCGCGCACATCGACCAGGTGTACCTCATCTATCGGGCACGTCTCACCAGCGCTGAAACGATCGGCGCCGGCGAGGAGAGTCTGGCGGTCGGATTGTTCGAAGAGCACCAGATCCCGTGGGAGGAACTGGCGTTCCCGGTCATGCGCAAAACGCTGGAGCTCTACTACGAGGACCGTCGCGACGGACGCTTCCGTGCCCACTCCGGTGACATCGTCGTCAACCCGGAAGACCGCGCGCGCCCGGTGATCAACATGATCTCGACGGACTGAGCAGCGCGTTCACCGCAGGCTGGCGCCTCCATCCACGGGTATCGTCTGACCGGTTACGTAGTTGGCCTCGAGCGCGAGGTAGCGCACCGCCCGTGCAATCTGCTGAGGCGTGCCCATGCGCCCCAGCGGCACGCGCGCCAGCGTCGCGGCCTTGTAGTCGGGATCCGGTTCGTCCGCTGGCCACAAAATGGCTCCCGGCGCGACGCCGTTCACCCTGATCTCAGGCGCCAGGTCCAGCGCCAGGGTGCGCGTCAGGCTGGCGAGCCCGGCCTTGGCCGCGCTGTAGACCGGATGCTGCGCGAGCGTCTTGATCACCCAGACATCGAGTAGGTTGATGATGCATCCCTCACGCTCTGCGAGCGCCGGCCGGGTCGCCTGAGCGAGGAAGAACGGGCCCTTGAGATTCGACCCGAACAGGTCGTTCCACTGTTCTTCAGATGCATTTTCTATCGGCGTCGGATAGAACGTGGACGCATTGTTGACGAGCACATCGAGTCGCCCGGACCACCCGTATGCCCCATCTGCCAACGCTTTGCAGGCGGCCGGATCGCGGATATCGGCGGCGAGCGCCAGCGCGCTGTCAGGTCGGATGCGGTTCAGCTTCGCGACCAGCGCATCGGCAGGCTCGGCCGACGTCCTGTAGTTGACGACTACGTTGAGTCCCTGCGAGTGAAGGTCTTCCACAATGCTGGACCCGATCCGCACGGCCGATCCCGTGACGAGGGCCACTTTGCCCGTATGCGGTTGTTGGGTCTACTCCTCGACGCGTTCTGACACTGATTAACCTCCGGACGTTTGCGGCGCTGTCGCCGTGCGCGTACATCATAGCGTCGCGACTGTCGGCGGGCAGCGCGGGCTACCTTCAAGGTTGCCCCGGGTCGTCGCGGCCTTCAGCTGACGAGGAGCGAGTCGGGCGGAGCCTGAGCGCGGTCGGTTGCATGTCGGCCGGCGCCAGCAGATCGCGTGACAGTTGCGGGCACGCCGCGGGAGAGCGAGGATTGAAGGCAGCGCTTAGCCGCGCAGGTCCCGCCGTCGGGTCACGACGCGCGCGCTGCGGCCGACTACAGCGGGTACAGACGCGCGGCATGCTGAGCGCATGCATGGATTATTCAGGGTACACGCGGGAGGCTCAGGACAAGCGACGATGGACTGGCTGCAGACCGTGACACTCGCCCTGGTTCAGGGCCTTACCGAGTTTCTTCCAGTATCCAGCTCGGCGCACCTGATCCTCGCACCGCGTCTGCTCGGCTGGCCTGATCAGGGGCAGGCGTTCGACGTGGCCGTACATGTAGGCACGCTGGCCGCCGTCGTCAGCTACTTCCACCGGGAACTAGGCAAGATGCTGCGCGACTGGCTCGCGTCTCTCGCCGCACGGCGCGCCGTCGGTCACAGTTCGCTCGCGTGGGGTGTGTTCTGGGGCACCTTTCCGGCGGGCTTGACCGGAGTATTGGCCGGTGACCAGATCGAGCTGTTCCTGCGTTCTCCACTGGTCATCGCCGCCGCTACGATCGGCTTTGGGCTGGTGTTGTGGTGGGCGAGCGTACGCGACGATGGCGGGCGCGATGAATTCTCTATCGGTTGGCGGGATGTTCTGATAATCGGCTGCGCTCAAGCGCTCGCTTTGATCCCGGGTACGTCCCGGTCCGGAATCACCATCACCGCCGGTCTGTTGCTGGGGCTGCGCGCGACAGCCGCCGCGCGCTTTTCGTTCCTGCTCTCGGTACCCATCATCGCCGCCGCCGGCCTGTTGCACACGCTCGGACTCATCCAGCAGGGTGCATCGGCCGATTGGGCGGCGGTTGGCGTCGGTGCCCTGGTTGCGGCGCTTAGCGCTTTCGCTTGCATCCACGCCTTTTTGAAGTTGCTCGAACGGATCGGCATGCTGCCATTCATCGTCTATCGATTGATTCTGGGGGCCGCGCTCGTGGTGTTGTTCTGGTAACGGTCCGGTGCCGCGATGGCTAGCGTGACCGGCTGAGATAAGCGGGAGCGATATCTTCCAGAGGCGTAGCGTCGATACCGAGGGCCGCGAGGTGATCTTCTGAGCAGACGTTATCGACCTGCATGGAGCGTACATTGTCGACCGTCAGCAGCTTGACCGGCAGCAGTTGCATGACATACGCCTGCGCCATCGAGAGCCGCGTGCCCAGCGCGACTTCGCCTGCCGCTTTACTGCGCAGATATGCGCTCGGCGCATCGGCGCCGGCACCGAGCGAGCCGATATGGATCAGCCGTTGGATGCCATTCGCTACACAGGCGTTTGCGATCGATGCCGGGAGGTCGCGGTGGACGCGGTCGAATTCCCCCGTGCTCGATTCGTGCAGGATACCGGCCATTACGATCACAGCGTCGGCGCCCGCCAGCGCGGCGCTGAGCGCCCCCGGGTCGTGAACGGTCGTTTCGATGAGGTCGAGATCCGGGAGCCGCGAGCGGATCTTCCGGGCGCCGGAGCGCCTTGTAACCAGACGCAGGCTGTAGCCGCGGTCAGTTAGCGCCGCCGCGATCTCAGAGCCGATGAATCCGGTTCCTCCGATGATCGCAACGGTGGGTTCAGCCATCGCCAGATTGGACTCACTGCAAGCGATTTGAACGCGATGCGCGATTTTCGGCACGCACGGATCGATGGTCAAGGCGCTTCGCTCGGGTTGGCACGGCCGGCCGCATCTTCACGACGTTATCGGTGCTATCATGAAGTGAGTGGACAAGCCGGTCTTGCGAGGGTGCGTGCGTGGCTGATGCTGCCGGTGCGGACGTGCTGCAAACCCTTGCAGCAACGCTGGAAGCGAGAAAACAAGCTAGCGCGGAACGCTCGTACGTCTCGAGCTTGTACGCAGCCGGAACCGACGCCATCTTGAAGAAGATTGGCGAGGAAGCGACGGAGACCGTCATCGCCGGCAAGGGCAGTGATGATGCCGCCCTTATTCACGAGACGGCTGACCTTTGGTTTCACACGCTGGTCCTGTTGGCACATCGAGGACTGGCACCCGGTGCGGTGCTCGATGAGCTCGCCCGGCGAACTGGCATCTCGGGTCATGCCGAAAAAGCGGCGCGCCGGACGCGGTCGCAGACAGACAACAACCCCTGACGGAATTCTGCGTAAAGAGGTATCAACCAATGGGTCCCAGTCCCTGGCAGCTGTTGATTGTCCTGGTGATCGTGTTGCTGGTGTTCGGCACCAAGAAGCTTCGCGGCGCCGGCGGCGACCTGGGTAGCGCTATCAAGAACTTCAAGAGCGCGATGAAAGGCGGCGGCAACGAAGAGAAGCCGGCCGAAAAGCTCGAGACGACCGCGCAGGTCATCGAAGGCGAGGCCACCAAAGAACAAGACAAGGCCTGACCTCGCCGACCGGGTGGGCCTCAGCCCGACGCTATCCGCGGCGGACTGAGACCCGTACGCCCGGTAACGGACGACTAATCCCGTGTTTGACGTTGGCTTACAAGAGCTGTTCCTGATCGGCCTGATCGGGCTGGTCGTTATCGGCCCGAAGCGGTTGCCAAAACTGGCCCGGACGCTCGGGGTCTACGTCGGGAAGATGCGCCGGTTCGTGACCGATGTGCGTTCGGACGTCGAACGGGAACTGCGCGCCGAGGAACTGCGTCAGAACTTCGACGTCGGCGATGAGATAGAAGACGTCAAACGCGCCATGGAGTCGGCTACGTCGGAGTTCACCGCCGCGCATGATGTCGTTCAGGAAGTGCAGCAGGAGATTGCTGAGACGAACCGGGCTTTCGCAGTGCCGGATGGGGACGACGCGGACGAATCGGCGGCGGACCCGACTACGAGCGAATCCGACCGCGCAGATGCCGGTCACGCGAACATCGGGGCCGACGCGGTCGAACCGGGGTCGACCAGCTCCGATGCGGTCGAGGATGTGGCCGCCCGGCATGAAGCCGTCAGCTCCGGCGCTGACCCGGCCGCCGCCGCAGAGGAAGGCCCGGATTCTGCCGGTAGGCGCCTCGATGAGTCGCCGTCCATTGCGGCTCACGGTGCCGTTGCGTCACCGCAGCAGGATGACGAAATAACCGTGCTCAATCCCAATGCCAGCATGCATCGGGACGATACCAAAACAGCTGAGCCAGCAATGGAAGCCAGTTTGCCGGAACCGGACGACGAGCAGACCGCGCTGAACCGCAGAGCCGGGCAGGATGCCGGCTCTCCGACGACCTGACTGAGGTTGGCAGAAACGTTACGGCCACCATCTTGAACGACGCTGAAAACAACGCTGAGATGACCTTCGTGGAGCACCTGATCGAGCTCCGTGACCGCGTGTTGCGCGTCGTCATCGCGGTGGTCGCCGTGCTGCTTTGTGCGTTGCCATTTGCCAACGACCTGTACGGCGTCCTGGCCGCACCCCTCGTCAGTCAGCTTCCCGAAGGCACCTCGATGATCGCGACGCAGGTCGCGTCACCGTTTTTGACCCCGTTCAAGATGGTGCTTTGGATGTCGGTGTTCGTGACCATTCCGGTCACGCTGTATCAGCTATGGGCGTTTGTGGCGCCAGGGCTCTATCAACATGAGAAGCGCCTCGTGCTGCCGCTCGCCGTCACCAGCACGTTGTTGTTTTACGCTGGTATGGCATTCGCATATTTCGTCGTGTTTCCGCTCGTGTTTCCCTTCCTTATCGGCTACGCCGCCGACGGGGTAACGGTCGCTACCGACATCGGCGCGTACCTCGATTTCGTCATCACGATCTTTTTTGCTTTCGGGGTGGCCTTCGAGGTACCCGTTGCCACGATCCTGCTCTGCTGGACCGGCGTCACGACACCCGACGCGCTCATCGAGAAGCGCCCTTACATCATCGTCGGCGCATTCGTCGTCGGCATGCTGCTGACGCCACCGGATCTGATCTCACAGACGCTGCTTGCGATTCCGATGTGGGCGCTGTTCGAGCTGGGTGTGATTTTCGCGCGCTTCTATGTGAAACCCGACGACGTGGACGACTGGTCCGAGGAAGAGCCAAACGACGGTTTTGACCAGGTCGGGACGGAAGATGGCGCCGATGATGACCCGGATGGCTACCGGCGTGCCGAAGAGGCGGAGTCGGGGCCATAGCGGTGCCGGCGTTCTGGCCGGTTCGGAATCCAGGTGACCAGTCGGTGCTGTCAACTGCGCGCCGCGCGGGCGCGCAGGTCGCCTGCACCGCGCCCGCGTATACGCTCGGACTGACCGGCTTCGAACAGCTGTCTGATGCGTGTCCGCGGGAACTGGTACTGCAGGTTCAAGGCGGGTAACCCGAGCCAGCCATGCTCCCCTGCTTCGCGTACCTTGAATTGCAGTACGTCGCCCGTGCTGAGCGTCACCGCAATGTTGTCGCGCCACTTCACCGCAGGGTCCATGGCCATAACCGCCGTTGCGCTGGCGGCCTGCCATCGGCTTACCAGTGTCACCACGGCATCTGCTGACACCGCAAATTCTGATGGTGCCCAAGTCCATTTGCCCGCCCCCAGTTTGAGCTCGAAGGCCTCTGCGCGTATCGCTTTCACATTGGCGCCGGGTGGCAGCGGAGCCGGGTGTACGAATCCGGCTGCGGGTTGGTCGAGATGGTGAAAGAAGTGATCTTTTAGCAGCGCAACACGCTGCTCGACCCGGACGTAGCGCAGATCGTCGAGACTTTGGCGGGCACCGATCTCAAGGGCCGTGCCATTCAGTGCGACGACGAGTTGAGGTGGTGCCAGCCCGGCTTCGGCTAACGGTATCGCTGCGACGGGGTAGAACACGTTGGTGGTCGCGCCGGCAAGTGAGGCGATAGCGGCCGCGCGTACCGGATTGGCGCGGGCTGCGAATGGTTCCGTGACCCTCCAGAAATCCCCGTTTCGCGTCAGGGCGACGAGCGACCCATCCTGTCGCTGAATTTGGATGTCTTTAACGGTTCCCGGCGACAGGGCGGTCAATCTCAATGCCTCAGAGCCGACCGGCGTGGAGGTTCGTGTCAACCAGGACACCGCGGCAAGCGCAGCAAAGAGCAGCGCCGCGGCGCCGAGGTTGAGCCACAGTTTGCGCATCATGCCCGGTCGTTAGCGATGCCGCCGGCGCCACCAGGTCCAGGCGGCAGCCAATATGAAAGTGCCGGGGAGTCCGAACAGGGCCCCGAGACCGATGACGCCGGATTGCAGCGGCGTCAGCTCCAGTGTTCCATCCGGATCGGTGCGCGCCGGTATCGCCACGAGCTCGTCGTCCTCGACGAGCCATGTCAGCAAGCGCAGCCCCAGATCCAGGTTACCGCTGTTTCCGATCGCGGCATTCGACAGGAAATCGCCATCGCTGACGACGATGACGCGTTGGTTGGCCTCTGGCGCCGGGCGCACCAGCGCCAAGGCTATTGCGAATGGTCCGCGCCGATCGGACTCCGCATCGAATCCGACCGTGCCTGCAAGGCGACCGCGTTCCGCCCAGACGTCTGCCGAGGTAGTCAGCAATGAAGTAGCCCGCCATGCCGAGCTCGGGCCTGCCCCGCTGGTGGCGAGGCCGGCTGCGCCTGGAAAGATCGTCAACACGTTGAAGCCGCGTAGCGCAGGATGCTGCGCGTAGCGATTGACCAGCACAAACGTCGGGTCTCCCATACCCATTCGGGTGAATTGTTCGCTCGCCGGGTCGATCAGCGTTCCAGGCACGACCTCAATTGACAGATATTCCGCCAATGCGTTCAGACTCGGCTCGGCATCGGGGTCCAGGAGCCAAAGCAGATTTCCGCCGCGTTCGAGGTAATCGGTCAGTAGCCGCACTTCAGCGCCGAGCAGCGCCACGCGCGGGCCAGCGACGACCAGCACGGCGGTATTGTCGGGAACGCCGCCCGCGCGTGCCAGGCTGAGCGGCTGCAACTGAAACCCCTTTGCTTCCAGCTGTCTGCCAAGCGTGCCCAGATCGTGGTTGGCGCGGCCAGTCAGGTTCCGCTCGCCGTGGTCTTCCAGGAACGCAACGATCGGTGTGCGCGCGCGGGACAGTTGCAAGATAGCATTTGTAAGTGAGCGCTCACTCGGGCGCTCGACGATGCGCTGCCGGGTGTCGTAGCGCAGTACTACCGCCCCGGCCCTGTTGATGCCGGCGTCGCGCAGCCGCTGTGGTTCCAGGTCTGGATTTACGAAAGTGACCGAAAGGTCGGCACCCTGGCCCTGAAACCGGCGCAGCAGTTCGCCGAGGATCCGTCCGCGCGCTCCATCCGGGCGTGCAAACACTTCGATTGCGAGCGGCTTGCGCAACGTCGAAAGCACTTCGGTGCTGGCCTGCGATAAGGTGTTGCGACCCGCGCGCGTCCAGTCGAATTCCAGCGCATGGCGGGTGCTGAGCCAGGCAGCCAGCCCGAGTGAAGCAACCACCAGCGCGACGGTTAGCGCGCGCGTTCCCCGCGCGACCCGCCGCGACTTTTCCGTCAGCTGCATGACGCCAACTCCAGAGCGCGAAGCGATGTGGGCTCACGTGCGCGCCGGGTGTCTGGCGGAAGCCTGGCCTGCCGTTGTCGAAAAGTCATGGCAAGGTCAGACCGGACTCCGCCTTGCGGCGATACGGCTCGTCGTCAAATAGAGAAACAGCGCGATGCCGACCAGGAAATAGCCCAGATCAGCCGTGCTTATCAACCCGCGCAGAAAGGTGCGGAAATGGTGTAGGACCGAGAGGTATTCGAACAGGCTCGCGCGCTCTACGCCCCAGTCGAGCATCCACAGCATCAGGGTCATACCGAATGCGCCGGCGCCCGCCATAGCGGGCTGGACAGTCATTGAAGAGACGAACAGTCCGAGCGCGGCGAACAGACCGGTGATTAGCAACAGACCCAGCAGACCAGCGCTTAGCTGACCGAAGTCGAGGTTGGTGCCTACTGCGAGCGAGGCAGGCATCAGCAAAGTCAATCCGACGATAATGCCGAGGAAAGCAGCCACTCCCAGGAACTTGCCCATGACGATGGCGGCCGCGCTGACCGGCGCGCTCAGAAGCAGGACGAGTGTGCGGGCACGTTCTTCTTCTGCGAACGCGCGCATCGTCAGCAGCGGTACGAGCACCATCATCACGAAAGCGCAGGTTTCGAGCAGCGGCATGGCCACCATGCGCGTGACGCCAGGTGCACCTGGCAGGCCTTGCAACTGACCTTGCGCCTGCGCAAACGCCTGCAGCAACCGCAGAAATACATAGGCCAGGACCGCCTGCGTTACGGCCAGCAACAGCCATGCGAGGGGAGTTTGAAAAAGGCTGAACAGCTCGCGTTTTGCGATGGCGAACATCGTTGGCTCAGTGCTCCCGGCCAAGCGTCAGTGAGACAAACAGGTCTTCGAGCGAACGCTGTTCCGTCTCGAGTTGACGCAGGCCGAGACCGCTCAACGAGCACACTACCGCGTCGATGGTTTCAGCGCGGCCGTCATGGCTGACAGTAAGTTCCAGCGGCCCGTCCAGGCGCACGGACAGAACACCGACGGCGCTTTCGAGCGCCGCCCGGACGGTGTCGGTAACTGGCTCCGCGACACGGGCTACCAACTCGCCGCTGCTACCGGTGCCCGCGGTCACCAGGGAATCATCGAAGACGATCTGACCACGCCGTAGCAGCAGCACGCGATCGCAGACGCTCTGGACCTCCGGGAGAATGTGGGTCGACAGGATCACCCCGCGCTCACGGCCAAGTTCCCGTATGAGCGCGCGGACCTCGCGCAGCTGGTTTGGATCCAGTCCAGAGGTCGGCTCATCCAGGATCACGACGCTGGGGTCGTGAACGAGTGCCTGCGCGATGCCGACTCTCTGTTGAAATCCCTTGGAGAGGTGGCCGATCAGGCGTTTCCCGACTTCATCCAGACCGGTTTGCGCCTTGACGGCGGCGATTCGGGCCGCGCGATGGCGCCGGTGCACGCCGCGCAACTCGGCGCAGAAGGCGAGCAGTTCGTCCACCGACTGGTCGCGATACAGCGGCGGTTGTTCCGGCAGGTAACCGATCTGCCGCTTGGCTTTGGCGGGCTGCTCCAGCAGATCGATCCCGGCGACGGTAATACCGCCGGCCGTCGGGGTCAGGGCCCCGGCCAGCATTTGCATCGTCGTGGATTTTCCGGCCCCGTTAGGACCGAGGAACCCGACCACTTCGCCGCGTCGTAACGTGAACGACACGGCGTCGACCGCAGTCAGGTCACCGAAGCGGCGCGTCAGCGCAGTCGCATCGATGAGGGAGGAAGTGGACATGGGGCCGCATTATAGCGGCGCCACGTTCTACTTGATTTTGGATTCCTTGTAGACCACGTGTTTGCGAATCACGGGATCGAATTTTTTCATTTCGATCTTTTCCGGCGTCGTCCGCTTGTTCTTGGTCGTCGTGTAGTAGTGCCCGGTGCCGGCACTCGAAACCAGTTTGATCTTGTCGCGCATGACTAGGCTCCTTCTCGGTTCAGACTTTCGCGCCGTCGGCGCGCAGATCCGCCAAAACTACATCGATACCTTTCTTATCGATGATGCGCAACCCCTTAGCGGATACCCGCAGCCGTATCCAGCGGTTTTCGGCTTCGCTCCAAAAGCGGCGCGAGTGCAGATTCGGCAGGAAGCGCCTACGCGTCTTGTTGTTGGCGTGGGATACATTGTTTCCGGTAACCGGGCGCTTGCCGGTGACCTGGCAGACTCTGGACATCTCAAGGTCCTGTTGGTTTGCTCGGAAGAGGCCGGCCGCCGGGTGGAGGCCGGAAAAAGACCGCGTTTTATACCAGTTGCCGGCCCTTGCCTCAAGTCCTGACTGTGAGTTTGAAGAGCCCGCGTCTACATCAGACCGCGCTCGGCAAACGACACCGGGTCGCCATCGCCAACCACAAAGTGGTCCAGTACGCGAATCTCCAGCAGTCCCAACGCGTCTACCAGCCGTCTGGTCAGGCGCCGATCTGCCGCGCTTGGCTCTGGTGAACCGGATGGATGGTTGTGTGCGAAGATCACAGCCGCAGCGTTGGCTGCGAGCGCCTTGCGCACCACCTCACGCGGGTGGACCGTGGCTGCGTCGATAGTGCCGTTGAACAGCTCCTCGAAGCGGATAACGCGGTGCCGGTTGTCGAGGAACAGCGCGGCAAAGACTTCGTGGGGCCGCCGCGCGAGCCGGGCCCGCAAGAACTGTCTGACGGCGGTCGGACTGGTCAGCCTTTCTCCATGGCGGAGTTCCGCGGCCAGATAGCGGCGCCCCAACTCGAGCCCCGCGTGTACCGCCGCGACCTTGGCGTGCCCGAAACCAGGCACGCGGGAGAGCTGCACGGGTCCGGCGTCCAGCAGTCGGGCCAGGCCACCGAATTCATCCAGCGCGTGCTGCGCGACAGTCAGAGCGCTGCGTCCTGGTAAACCTGTGCGAACGAACACCGCCAGCAGCTCGGCGTCGGAGAGCGCTTCACCACCGAGCCGCAGCAGCCGCTCACGCGGCCCATCCGTGCGCGGGCGCGGCCGCCGGACCGGGCGCGGTGCTGGCGACCCGGTCGCGCACTCCGGGGAGTCGCCCGCGTGCGGGTCCGATGGCAGACGGAATGCTGTCACGCACCCCTGCACACGACCCGAACTGGTGTTTGATGCCCCCACACTGGCTCCTTATGCGCTGCGTGATATGCGAGACTCTAGGGTTACCGGGACGCGCCGCGCAAAGTTGTGTAACTCTGCCTGGCGGGAGCGTTCCGACGGTGCCGTGACGCCGACTGTGCCGCGGCACTCAAAGGAGCACAATATGCGAGTCCTGCTGGGGATCTCCGGCGGCATCGCCGCCTACAAAACTGCCGAGCTGGTCCGACGTTTGCGCGATCGCGGAGCGGATGTTCGGGTGGTCATGACTACGTCTGCCCAAGCGTTCATAACGCCGCTCACGTTGCAGGCGGTGTCAGGAAATCCTGTTCATACGTCGCTGCTGGACGAGTCGGCGGAGGCGGCGATGGGACATATAGAACTGGCGCGGTGGGCCGATCTCGTGCTCGTTGCCCCGGCTACGGCCAATACGCTCGCCCGGCTGGCGCACGGATTCGCCGACGATCTGTTGAGCACGCTCTGCCTGGCGACGACGGCGCCTCTCGCGGTGGCGCCGGCGATGAATCAGCAGATGTGGGTGGCGGCCGCGACGCAGTCGAATATGCGGACGCTGGCCGCTCGGAAAGTCCACGTATGGGGGCCCGATGCAGGCTCGCAGGCGTGCGGTGAAACCGGACCTGGACGGATGCTCGATCCCCTGGAGCTGGTGGAACGCGTCATGGCGATAAGGACCGGTCTGGAAGCGCTCGCTCCAACCGTCCTGGCCGGTCAGCGCGTCGTGGTAACCGCTGGTCCTACCCGTGAGGCGATCGATCCGGTGCGCTACATCACGAACCACAGCTCCGGCAAAATGGGCTACGCGGTAGCGCAGGCCGCGCGCGAGGCCGGCGCCGACGTGACACTCGTTAGCGGGCCCACCGCGCTGTCTCCGCCGCAGGGTGTCGAATGTGTCAGTGTGACGAGTGCCGCGGATATGCTGACGGCGGTCTCGGCTGTCATCGATCGCGCCGACGTTTTTGTGAGCGCCGCCGCCGTCGCCGACTATGCGCCGGCGGAGGCGGCGGTATCCAAGATCAAGAAATCCACCGACGACATGGTTTTGAGTCTGCGCCGCAATCCCGATGTACTGGCCACTGTTGCGGGTCGGCCGTCGGCGCCGTTCACGGTCGGTTTCGCGGCTGAGACCGATGACCTGGAGCGCAACGCTCGCGGCAAACTGAGCCGCAAGAAGCTGCAGATGATCGCCGCCAATGTCGTCGGTGAGGGGCGCGGCTTCAATGTGGATGAAAACACGCTGACGGTGTATTGGGGGGATGGTCAGGCCACGCTCGGGCCAGCCGACAAACTGTCCGTCGCGCGTGACCTGATCGCCTTGGTCGCCGAGCGTCGCGAGGCGTTGGCAAATACCGGTTGATTACGCCTGGAAACCCGATAAGGACGAGCGACTCACTTGGACGGAGTAGAACTGAAGATCCTCGACACGCGCCTCGGTACCGACTTCCCGATGCCGGATTTTGCGACGACCGGTTCGGCCGGTATCGATCTGCGCGCCTGTGTGGACGCCGACCTGGAGCTCCGACCCGGCATGACCGAGCTGATCCCAACCGGCATGGCGGTGTATATCGGAGACCCCGGCTACGCAGCGGTGTTGTTGCCGCGCTCGGGCCTGGGACACAAACACGGTGTGGTACTCGGCAATCTGGTAGGACTGATCGACTCCGACTACCAGGGTCAGGTATTTGTGTCTTGTTGGAACCGCGGCAGCGACTCCTTTACCATTTCGGCAGGCGAACGGATCGCCCAAATGGTCTTTGTACCGGTTGTGCAACCGCGTTTTAAGGTCGTAAAGGAGTTCACGCCCACGGAACGAGGAACCGGCGGCTTCGGTCATTCCGGGCGGCAATAGAACTGGGCGTCTGACCTCTCAAGGCGCGTAAATTCGGCGGCACCGGACGATGAAAGCATCATCCAATTTTTCCAGACAAAAGCGCGAGCTGACCAAGCTCTGGCTGCGCTACCGCGTGCCGTTCACCGGTGCGATCGTATTGGCGCTCGTCCTCGGAGGCGGCACCACGATCTGGGAGAATTTCCGGGACGCCAACCAGGCATCGCATGAAACGGACGCGAAGCAGGTCATCGAAGCCGTTTCCGGTGCACTCGGAAATCCCGCCCGGGACCTCATCGCCGCGGTGGAAGCCGCCGCGCAGGACGCCAGCGTCGCGGAAGCCCTGAAGACCGGCGACCTGGACACCGCCACTGCCAAATCCGCCGAGCTTCGCCAGGCCTTGCCGGGCTCCCTGGGCGCTCGTTTGCTGGCTGTGAATGTTCGCAAGACGCTCTATGACGACCAGATGCCGCCGGTCAGTTTCGGCACTCTGGACCTCGTTCGCCGTGCGCGTACCGAAAGCCGGCCCGCGCCGGTGGAGGTGCACCTCGTCGGGCGCGATGAAGAGCATGTAGCGGTGGTCAGGCCGGTACGCGCCGACGAACAGCTGCTCGGCTTTCTGCAGGCCGCGTACCCCATCGACGCAATCGCCGAGCGCACCAGCAGCCTGCCGGTCGGATCGTCATACGTGGAACTGATCCAGAGCGTCGCCGGCGGCAAACCGGTGATCCTCGGCCGTGCTGGCGACGCGAGCCTGAAATCGGGCGTGGGCCGCATCGTTCCGGTGCGCGGAACCGGCTGGCGACTCGTGTTCTGGTTCCCCGTGCCGACAGCGGCACAACTGGACGTGCTGAGCGACCTGTTGCCCGTGATCGCCGGGGTGGTCGTCTTGCTGTTACTGGCCGCCGTGGTCGTGCTCCTGGCGGTTCGTAAGCGCCGCCGTGAAGCGCGTCGGGTGATGTTGGGCGGCGCCGTAACAACCGTCGAAATCCAGTCGGCCGGGCCTGAGGGCGCGCTCGCCGGAGTCCCGTTCACCGAAGCTCCGGCCGAGCCGGTGGCGCCCCAGGCCGCAGCGCCGAAGGTGGCTGCGCCGCCGCCGCCGCCATCAGTTGACCTGGACCTGAGTGAACCGGTCGATCTGGACTTCTCATCGCTCCCGCCGCCACTTCCCGAAGTCGATGAAGGCCCGGAGCTCGAATTCCAGAGTGCTGCCGAGCCGGCTGCCGGCGGCGGGCGGCTGGATCCCGTGATCTTCCGCGCGTACGACATCCGGGGGATCGTCGGCAACGGTTTGGATGTGGAGGTCGTGCGTTTGCTCGGGCAGGCGATTGGCACGGAGGCTTACGAACGCGGCCAGCAGACCATCGTCGTCGCGCGCGATGGGCGCACCAGCTCTGACGAGCTGCGCGATGCACTGGTGGACGGGCTGTTGTCCACCGGGCGTGACGTCATCGATATCGGCCGGGTGCCGACGCCGGTGTTGTATTTCGCCACCTACTTCCTGGATACCGGAAGCGGAGTCATGGTGACCGGCAGCCACAACCCTGCCAACTACAACGGGCTCAAGATCATGCTGGGCGGTGAGACACTGTTCGGCGACGCGATCCAGGATCTGCGCGTTCGTGTGGAGAACGGTCAGCTGCATGAAGGCCGGGGCGAACTACAGCAGATGGACCTGCTGGCCGACTACATTCGGCGAGTGAGCGAAGACATCCCCGTGGCGCTCGGACGCTCGTTTAAACTGGTCGTGGATTGCGGCAACGGGGTTGCCGGCGAGGTTGCTCCAAAACTTCTGCAGGCACTGGGGCACGATGTCGTAGAGCTCTATTGCGACATCGACGGCAGTTTCCCGAACCATGCGCCGGATCCCACGCAGCCTGCAAACCTGCAGGATCTGATCGCCACCGTGCGCGAGCAGAACGCGGACCTTGGTCTTGCGTTTGATGGTGATGGTGACCGCGTTGGCGTCGTGGACAATATCGGCAATATCATCTGGGCTGACCGTCTGATGATGATGTACGCAGCCGACATCCTCAGCCGGCACCCGGGCGCAGCGGTCGTGTTCGACGTGAAGAGCACGAGTCATCTGCGCACGGTCGTCGAGCAAAATGGCGGCGAGCCGATCATGGATAAGACCGGCCATTCCTTCATGAAGAATAAGCTTCTGGAAACTCCCGGCGCCCAGCTCGCCGGCGAATTGTCCGGTCACATCTTCTTCAAGGAGCGCTGGTACGGGTTCGACGACGGCATGTACTCCGCGGCGCGGCTGCTCGAATTGCTGATGGCTTCAGGCCGGCCGCCCGCCGAGGTCTTCGCGGAACTGCCAAGTGGCGTCAACACGCCCGAGCTGTACCTGCATCTGAATGAAGGTCAATCGAGCGGGATCATGCAAAAGGCCCTCGCCGCGGCGGCGCTGCCTGATGCGCAGCTCTATACGATCGATGGCCTGCGCGCGGAATTCGCTGACGGGTGGGGACTGATGCGCGCGTCGAACACGACCCCAGCCATCATTTTCCGCTTCGAGGGTGACGACGAAACGGCGCTGGAGCGCATCAAAGGCCTGTTCCGCGCAATTCTGGCCGAGGTGGACAGCTCCCTCGAGCTGCCGTTCTGATAAACCCGCCAGGAGTTGTCACCATGTCTCTGGACTCCACCCAGGCCCTGAACGTTGCGCAGGTTCTGGCTGATGCGCTGCCCTACATACAGCAGTTCAAAGGCCGCACCATCGTTATCAAGTACGGTGGTAATGCGATGGTCGATGGCAACCTCAAGAACGGCTTTGCCCGCGACGTCGTGCTGATGAAGCTCGTCGGCATGAATCCGGTCGTAGTCCACGGCGGCGGCCCGCAGATCGGGCAGGTGCTCGAGAAGATCGGGAAGGAGAGCAACTTCATCGACGGCATGCGGGTCACCGACAGCGAGACGATGGATGTGGTCGAAATGGTGTTGGGCGGCCTCGTCAACAAAGAGATCGTGCAACTCATCAACATGCAGGGCGGTTCGGCGGTCGGCCTGACCGGCAAGGACGGTGACCTCATCCACGCTGAAAAAATGCAGGTCGTGAGGCATTCGCCGGAGCTGGACGCACCGGAGATTATCGACCTCGGGCACGTCGGCGAGGTTGCAAGCGTGCGAACGTCTGTGATCGACATGCTCGTATCGGGCGATTTCATTCCCGTTATCGCGCCGATTGGCGTTGGCGCGGACGGTCGTTCCTACAACATCAATGCAGATCTCGTGGCGGGCGCTGTGGCGAGCAAGCTGCAGGCGGAGAAACTCATACTGCTCACGAACACGCCGGGACTGTTGGACGCGCACGGGCAGGTGCTGTCCGGCCTGGACGCCCGCGACGTGGAACGCCTGATCGAGGAAGGTGTAATACACGGCGGTATGTTGCCCAAGATTCGCACAGCCCTGGATGCCGTGCAGTCCGGGGTCGAGACGGCCCACATCATCGACGGGCGCGTCGCACATGCGGTGCTGCTGGAAGTCCTGACGAACGAGGGTGTGGGTACGTTGATACGCCGTCGCGGGGGCAGCTGATGGCGCGGCCCGCGCCCGGTGAACGGCGTCGACAGATCCTCGAAGCGCTCGCACGTGAACTGGAGAGCGGTAGCACGGCGCGCATCACGACGGCGAGACTCGCTGCCACCGTCGGAGTATCCGAGGCGGCACTCTACCGCCACTTCCGCAGTAAAGGGGCCATGTACGAGGCCCTGATCGAGTTTGCGGAAGTTACCGTGTTTGGCGTCGTCAAACGAATCGCCGCAGAGCCCTGGACGCTGGAGCAACGTGTCAGCCGCATCGTGTCATCCGTGTTGACGTTCGCAGAGCGCAATCCCGGCATCTGCAGAGTCCTACTCGGTGAGGGGTTGGCCGGCGAAGCGCCGGAGCTGCGCGTGCGCGCGAGCCAGTTTTTCGAGCGTATAGAAACCGAGTTCCGCTCTTTGTTTCGCGAAGCAGAACTGGCGCGCGCGGGCGGCCGGGGACGCATTCCAGCCAGCCAGGCCGCAGCGCTCATCGCCGCGGTGCTCGAAGGGCGCCTCAGCCGGTTTTCGCGACTCGGGTTTCGCATTCCGGCGACCGCCGGTTGGGACATCGAGTGGTCCGTCCTGACCGACGCGTTGATTCAGGAGCAGGCTTGAGCCTGCCCGCCACCCAGCGCGAAGTGCAGATCAACGGGCGGGCCGTCAGTTACGGGTGGGTGCGCAGCCGCCGGCGCCGCCATACGCATCTCGTTATGGATGAGCAGGAGGGGCTGCAACTCAGGGCGCCGTTATGGATATCGGCTCGCGAAGCAGACGCGCTGGTCACGCGCGCGGCCGATTGGGTTGAAGATGCGCTCGCGCGCCGCGCGGCCTCCGCCTCCAATCGCCTGGAACTCGTCGATGGCGCCGTATTGCCGTGCGGCGACCGGAGGTTGGAACTGCGTTTGAGAGCTGCGCACCGGCCGCGGGTTTCGCTCCGGGGCAATCAGCTGGTCGTGCAAGGCCCCGAACTCGCCGCCCCCGTGGTGCGAGCAAGCCTCGAGGTCTGGTATCGCAAGGAGGCGCACGATCTGTTCTGGATGCGGTTGCTGGAGCTTGGTCAACCGTACGGTCTCAGGCCTGCCGGCCTGACCATACGTGCACAAAAGACCCGCTGGGGTTCGTGTTCGAGCCGCGGCCGGATCAGCCTCAACTGGCGTTTGCTGTTACTGCCTGGGCGTTTGAGCGACTATGTCTTGGCACACGAACTCTGCCACTTGCGCCACATGAACCACAGCCGCGCTTTCTGGTCGTTGCTGAGTACAGTGATGCCCGATTACGCAACGCGCGAGCACGAGATGGACTCGGTCAGCAGCGGGTCGCTCGCCTTGTAGCGCTGTGTGAGGGGCCGGGCTTGCCAGCCGCGCGGCTCTCAGGACTGCTGTAAGGGCGCGCCCACTTCGCCGCCGTTCTTCAAGAAACGGTATCTCCCGAGGTCCGTTTCGTACTCATCGTTGAGACGATCGATTTCGCCTTCGCTCGATTTGATCGAGGCTTCGCTGGCATCGATTTGACGTTGCACATCGTCGATGCTCGCGAGCGTCTTGTCAGAGACCTTCTTGCCCTGTTTCTCCTGGTTGGCAGCCGACTTCTGGAATATGGCAAGCGACTCTTCCAACTTACCGATGTGGCTGCGGCGGTGCGAGATACGTGATTCGATGGCGCTCACCTTACGCTCGTGCGCGAGGGTCAGGTCCGATTCTTCGACGAAGGTGTCCAACAAGACGCGGTCCTTGGCGCTCTGCAGCCGCTTCCGGCGCTTCTCGATCTTGGCGAGCCGGGCCTTCTCGATTTCGGCCTGCTTCTTGGCTTCGCGCTCAGCGACCCGCCTCTCTTTCTCCTCCTTGCTGATCGCCGCTTCCTGGCGCTTGAGAGTCAAGCCGGACTTGCTGACTTCGCTGTGGCCTTTCTGCGCGTACTTGGGGGGGATTTTGTTACCGCACTCGCGAACGCCCTCATCGTTCGTCCAGCACTTGATGCGAGCCGCGTGCGAGTTCGTGAGCGGCGCGGCCAGTCCAACCACCAGTACTGCGGTAATCCAGGTAATGGAAAGTTTCATGAGGCTGCTCCGTGACGGAAGGACGGCCGACTGACGGCCCATCCGAAAGTGTCCATGGCCGGGTTGCTTGACCGGACCCGGCGTCTCAGCTGATTAGTATAACGACCGGCGGCCGCCGTCGCCCAAACCTGCGGGCGCATCCGGCCCGCGGCTCAGGCCGGTCTGGTGCCGCCAGTCCGCATCCACGCCGACGCCGTCGGCCGCGTCGCGCTGGCGCCTGGCTTGGGCAGCTGAACTGTATTCAGGCTACGCCGTACTGCGCCCGGTAAGCTTCCATGCGCTCCAGATGTTCAGCGTACCCGGCGTGGGTCTGCATGAATGTGATGAGGTCGATCATCGTCACTATCGGCACGACCTCAAGGCCGAGGTTCTGCCGGACTTCCTGGACAGCGGACAATTCGCCCTGACCACGCTCCTGGCGGTCCAGAGCGATAGCGAGTGCGCAAGGTTCGCCGCCCGCGGCGTCGATGATCTCGATCGACTCGCGTGCCGAGGTACCGGCTGAGATCACATCGTCGACGATCAGAACGCGGCCGGCGATTGGGGCGCCGACGATGATGCCGGCCTCGCCATGGTCTTTCGCCTCCTTTCGATTGAAACTCCAGGGTAGATCCCGGTCGTGTAGCGCGTGCAACTGGGTGCTGAGCGCGGATACCAGCGGGATACCTTTGTAAGCGGGTCCGAACAGCATGTCGAAGGCGATTCCACTCGCCATCAGTGCGTCTGCGTAGAACGCACCAAGCCGTGCCAGTCCCGCGCCGGTATTGAACTGGCCAGCGTTGAAAAAGTAGGGCGAGCGGCGTCCAGATTTGAGGGTGAACTCGCCAAACAGCAGAACCTCGCGCGCCAGCGCAAATTCGATGAAATCGGCCTTGTAGCTGTCCATGTAGAGCCTCAAGATACCGCCTGAAAACGCCAGGCGTGAGCCACACAAGATGCGCATCATCACTCTCAACGTCAACGGGATCCGGGCGGCCGAGCGCAAAGGTCTCTACGCCTGGCTCGACGCCCAGAAAGCAGATTTCGTCTGCCTGCAGGAAGTCCGCGCTGACGCTCAGCAGATCGCCGGGCCCGCCTTCCATCCGCGCGGCTACGAATGCCACTACGTGGAAGCCGAGAAGAAAGGCTACAGCGGGGTCGCCGTCTATTCGCGCCGTCGAACCGATGCCGTGGTGACGCAGATCGGCTTGGATGCATTCGATCGCGAGGGGCGCTATGTCGAAGTTCAGATCGAGAACCTGAGTGTCGTGTCGTTGTACCTGCCGTCAGGCACATCGGGCGACGTTCGACAGGGCTTCAAGTACAGCTGTATGGATTACCTCGATGCCGTGTTCTCGCGCATGGTGACGAGCGGGCGTGACTACGTCGTATGCGGCGACTGGAACATTGCCCATCGCGAGATCGACATCAAGAACTGGCGCGGCAACCGCAACAACTCCGGATTCTTGCCGGAAGAGAGGGCATGGCTTGATCGGTTGTATGACGAGGTCGGCATGGTCGACGCGTTTCGGCGGGTAGATCCGCGTGAGGATCGCTACACCTGGTGGTCGAATCGAGGGCAGGCCTTTGCTAAGAATGTCGGTTGGCGACTCGATCTGCAGGTATGCACTCCGGCCCTGGCCGCCTTAGCGAAACGCGCGCGTATCTATACCGATGAACGCTTTTCCGACCACGCGCCGCTTACGATGGACTACGATTACAAGTTGTCGACGCGCCGAATAGCGCGGCGCTAGCCGCCATTGGTCGGGGGGCCGGGTTCAGGCACGGTTTTCGGCCGCTGATTCGTAGCACCGGTTCGCCTTTTTTGGGGGTTGTGGGCTGGTTTGTGCCCCGGCCGTGGCAGACGAATGGATCGCTTCCGCGCCGCGGAGTTACAATTCGCTGATCTAAGAGTCGGTTGGGCAGGCAATTCCAGGCTGGTCACTGCACCAGTCGGGGCTGCAGATCGAGGGTGTAATGCTGATTACTTGGGAGCATTTGGCATGAGCTTCCTGGATGATCTGAAAAAAGAAGCTGAGCAGGTCAAGGCGCGCCAGCAGGAAGCGAGCAGTACCACGCAGTCGCGTCGTACGCGCATGCTGCAGTCTGTACGGCCGAAGATGCAGGCTCTCTATAAGTATCTGAAAGATGCTTGTGAACAGCTTTGTATCGTCGACCCGGATGTACACGTCTCTTACGAGCTGCGCGGTTTCGGTAAACTCGGGCCGTTGCGCCAGGGCGAATACAAGGTTGTTGCCGACGACCCGCGCAACCTCGATAAATTCACGCTTAGTTTTGCGTGCACGCGCCCCAATCAGATTCAATTCCAGATCGAAGGTAAGGAAACCGCCTCGGCACAGAAGGAATACATGTGGAGTTGCAATCTGCGCTTCACGTCGAAGATGACCGCCGAGAACACCGGGGTGTTCTTCCTCGACTCGCACGTATTGGTTACGGTCGAGTTCGAAGCCGATCTCGAAGAAGGCAAGATCAACATGCGCATGCGCAACATGGATGCCCTCGGCACCAGCCGCGCGAGCTTTGAGCCCGATCAGATCAACGAAGAGTTCATGGATGAACTGGGTAAGTGCATGATCCGGAAGTCCAACCGCTTCCAGGAGATCTCCGGCAATTCCGTGTCAGAGGAAACCCGGATGCGGCTGCGCCAACAACTCGCACAAGACCAGTACCGCCGGCAGATCGAAGCGGCGAGCGGCGGCGCTCAAGCTCAGGAAGGTGCCGCGGCCAAACCGAAGCCCAAGAAGAAACCGGAAAAGAAGAAAGGGTTGTTGCGCTCGCTGTTCAAGGGCTAGCGCGCGCCTCCGGCTACTCCGCTCGTACTGACCGCGCGCTTCGTAGCGCGGACCTGGCTGACTCAGGCCAGTCGGTAGAGCGGCTCCACGATCAGTATCAAGACGAGTTGCAGGACGATCAGCACCACGAGCGGTGACAGATCCAGGCCTGAAAATGTTGGCACGATTCGTCTGGCCGGGCGCATCAGCGGCTCGGTCAGGTGGTGCAACAGGACGGTCATCGGGTTGTAACCCCCCGGAGATACCCAGCTCAGCACAACCTGGATGATGATCGCAATAATGAAGATGTAGACGACCAGCTGGGTCAGATCCGCCATCGACACCACGATCAGTGCCATCAAATCGATACCCGATGCGCCACGTACGAGCGAAATGATCGCCAGTTCCGCCATCTTCAGCGCCAGTGCGAGTAGCAGTGCACTCACATCGACGCCGCTGAAGCCCGGGATTAGCCGCCGCAGCGGTACCAGCGGCGGATTGGTCGCCCGCACGACAAACTGACTGAGGGGGTTGTAGAAATCGGCCCTGACCAGCTGCAGTAGAAACCGCAACATGACGACCAGGATATATAGATCGAACAGCGTCCTGATCAGGAATTCAGTGGCTGAGCTGACTGGGTTGCCCATCAGAGCTCGGGTCTCCTGGAATAGCGCCGGTGTCTGGCGGTACGGACGGACCGCACCCGCCCTTCCTCTGCCTCAAATGCGATCGCAAACAGCAAGATCAATGCCTGCGGCCAAGCCGGGGTGAGCCTACGCCCTTCACCCCTGACCCAGTTCGTCGGCAAGTTCACGTGCCCGGTCGCGTGCACCGGTTACGGCAGCCGCGACGAGCGCGTGCATGCCGCCATCCGCCATGATGTTGAGGGCGCGCTCGGTGGTACCGGCCGGAGATGTGACTTTCTCGCGTAAGACGCCGGGTGGATCGTCACCTTCGATCGCAATCCGCGCGGCACCGAGCGCCGTTTGCAAAGCCAATTGCCGGGCCGCCTCGGCGTCCAGTCCCAGATCGGTGCCGGTGCGCTCCAGCAGTTCCATCAGCAGGAAGAAGTAGGCTGGCCCGCTGCCCGACACGGCCGTTACCGCGTCGATCTGGTCTTCTTCATCTACCCAAACGGTGCTGCCTACGGCCTGCATGATTTGATTCGCCGCTTCGCGCTGGTCTGAGTCCACTCGCGCGTTCGCGTACATGCCGGTAACGCCGCTGCCGACGAGAGCCGGCGTATTCGGCATCGTGCGCACGATCGCCGCTTCGAATGCCAACCAGCGCAGGATGTCGGTCGCCCGAATCCCGGCGGCGATAGACAGCACCAGCGGGCTCGCGTCCGCGAGCGACGGTCCGAGTGCCTTGGCGGCTTCGGGCATGACCTGCGGCTTGACCGCGAGCACGACGACGTTCGCTCCCGCCGCGGCCTCAGCGTTATCCGAGAACGTTGCGATACCGAATCGACTGGCGAGTTCATCGCGCCTTGCCGGCAGCGGTTCCGAGGCCCGCACCCGCGCAGCTGCGTACCCGTTATTGATGAGACCGCCTATCAGGCTGGCGGCCATGTTGCCGCCGCCGATAAAGGTAATGGTTTGCTCGCTCATGCCGGTTCCCGTCGCGCCGGGCCCGACGCCTGTTGCCGGGCCTTTAAGAAGATTGAAACGCGAGCGCATTATCCGGAATTGCATCGATGACGGCTATCGTCCGAGCGCGGGTCTGCGCGACATTGCTCTCAGGCGCCGGAAATGCCGGGCGGAAATCTGTCGCAACACCGAAGGATGCGGTTGAAAGGCCTCGCGCGCCCGTTCACGATCGCGGACATGCTAAAGCGCCTCACTTTGGTCGCCGGGATAGTGCTCGGCGCGTCGGGTCTGCCCGCCGCGGCACAACTGCTCGGTAACGCTGTGCAGCCGGATCTGGGATACGACCTGCTGGAACTGTCCCGATTGGCTGAACAGGGCGATTCGCGGGCGGCCTTTTTCATCGGTCGGCGCTTTGCCACCGGCGATGGCGTTGCGCGTGACTACGGCGAGGCCGTTGACTGGTTCAAGCGCGCGGCCGACGACGATCTCGCCGAGGCGCAGTACTGGCTCGGCATCATGCACGCGCAGGGCCATGGTGTGCCGCGGAGCAATGAGCGGGCAGCCGCTTGGTTTCGACGCGCCGCCGAGCAGGGATTGGCCGATGCACAACACGCATACGGCACGCTGATGTTGCGGGAAGCGGCTGACGACCGGCGTCGCAAACAGGCGGCCGACTGGTTGCGCAAGGCCGCCAGGCAAGGTCTCGCGAAAGCTCAGTACAACCTCGGTGTCATGCATGAATTCGGCCGCGGCGTGACACTGAATCTGGCTTCTGCGAAGGACTGGTACCGCCGCGCGGCCGCGCAGGGTTTCGAGGCAGCCGAGGCGCGGCTCAAATCCCTGACCGAACGGGTGGCGGCGGCCGAACAGGGCCGTAAGGCGCCAGCGCCAACTCAGGCGCGCCCGCGCAAGGCCGAGCCAGAGGCCGTGCGCATCGACCCAGAAGAGGCCCTCGACGGCCTCGTCGACAATCGCTTCACGCTGCAACTGGTCAGCTATCGCACCTTCGATCGGGCCGTCAACGCCGTGCGTCGCTTCAGGCTGGACCCCGATGCGCGCATCTATTCGATGCAGTCCAGGGGCCGTTTGTGGTACGTCGTGATCTACGGCGAGTTCCCCGACCAGGCCGCGGCGACAAAGGCGATCGAGTCGTTGCCGGTCGCCTTGCGCAAGGCGCAACCGCGGGTCCGCGGCATCGGCGCGATTCGCCGGCAGTTGACCGCGCAGGGCGACGGCTGAAGCGGGATTTGGTCTGTCTTAAGGTCGGATCGGCGGTTCACAGCGGTGCTTTGCGAGCGCGCCGGCCGAAGATAGCGGTACCAATCCGTACCATCGTCGCACCTTCGGCTACGGCCGCTTCCATGTCATCGGTCATGCCCATCGACAGAGTGTCGAGCGCCAGACCGCCCGATTTGAGTGTCTCGAGGGCGTGTCGCACCGCGGCGAAGGCGGCCCGCTGTTCATCCGGATCGTCAGCGGGAGCAGGGATAGCCATGAGCCCGCGCAGACGCATCCGGGGCAGTGCAGCCACCGCGGCCGCAAGGTCCGGCAGCTGATCGGTCGTCACCCCGGATTTGCTGCCCTCAGCACTGACGTTGAACTGAACGCAGCACTGCAGTGGCGGCAGGTGAGGCGGGCGCTGGTCGCTCAACCGCTCGGCGATCTTGAGACGGTCGATACTGTGCACCCAGGCGAAGTGACTGGCGATTGCCCGCGTCTTGTTCGACTGTACCGGGCCGATGAAATGCCACTCCAGTCCCGCGGGCAAAGGTGCCTCGATCTTCGTCAGCGCATCTTGCAGCTGGTTCTCGCCGAAGGCCATCTGGCCGGCCGCGGCGGCGGCGGCCACGTCTTCAGGGGGACGGGTCTTGCTGACGGCGAGCAGCGAGACACTTCCAGACAGGCGCCCGGCCGAGCGCTCTGCGGCTCTCAACCGCGCCTCTACGGACGCCAGATTAGCGGTGACACCACCCATGGACGTTGGCCTGTGAACTACCGCACGTTCCGCGCATTTGGGCAATTTACCCGACCGAGGCGTGCGCTATACTCGGCGTGAGCGTTTGCGCGCCTGTGCAGCGCCCGGCGGGGAACGCGTCGCGCATCAAAGCGCCGCAGTATAGTGGACACCCGCCACCTGGCTACAGTGCCCGGCCTGACGCTGGGTATTTGCGATGGGAGGTATTCGCGATGGATATTGGTGAACTACTGGCTTTCGGCGTGAAGAACGGTGCATCCGACCTGCATCTGTCAGCCGGCCTTCCGCCGATGATCCGGGTGGATGGAGATGTGCGCCGCATCAACGTGCCGTCGCTCGATCACAAGACCGTTCATGACCTCGTCTACGACATCATGAACGACAAGCAGCGCAAGGATTACGAAGAGTTTCTGGAGACTGACTTTTCGTTTGAAGTTCCAGGGCTCGCCCGCTTCCGCGTCAACGCGTTCAACCACAACCGCGGATCTGGTGCGGTATTCCGGACCATTCCGTCGGAGATCCTGTCCCTGGACGACCTCAAGGCACCGGAGATTTTTCGTGAGATCTCGGATACGCCGCGCGGAGTCGTGCTCGTCACCGGCCCGACGGGTTCCGGCAAATCGACCACGCTAGCGGCGATGGTCAATCACAAGAATGAGACCGAGTACGGGCACATTCTGACGGTCGAGGACCCCATCGAATTCGTACACAACTCGAAGAAGTGCCTCATCAACCAGCGCGAGGTGCACCGCGACACTCTCGGCTTCAATGAGGCGCTGCGCTCCGCCCTGCGGGAGGACCCGGATACGATTCTGGTTGGTGAGATGCGCGACCTCGAGACGGTCCGTCTGGCCCTGTCGGCGGCCGAAACAGGTCACCTTGTGTTCGGAACCCTGCATACGAGTTCGGCGGCGAAAACGGTGGACCGCATCGTCGATGTGTTCCCGGCCGCAGAAAAGGACATGATCCGCGCGATGTTATCGGAATCGCTGAAGGCGGTGATCTCGCAGACGCTCCTCAAGAAGGTTGGCGGTGGCCGCGTGGCGGCGCACGAGATCATGATCGGGACTCCCGCCATTCGGAACCTCATTCGCGAAAACAAGGTTGCGCAGATGTACTCGGCCATTCAGACCGGTCAGGCGCACGGTATGAAGACGTTGGACCAGGACCTGCAGCGCCTGGTACGCGAAAATGTGGTGTCACGTAAGGACGCACAGCAAAAGGCCGCCAACAAGGATTCGATTCAGTAGACGCCGCGCTGGCGCAGTGCGCGGTGAAGTGCCCGCGGTCGCATCGAGGCCGGCAGGTGCAAGCGTAGCCACCCGCGACGACAGCGGGCCGCTACACCCATAGAACAGGAGTGCGAGATGGAACGGGAACAAGCTATCAAGTTCATGCTCGATTTGCTGAAACTGATGCGCCAGAAGAATGCGTCCGACTTGTTCATTACGGTCGGGTTTCCACCGGCGATGAAAATCGACGGCAAGGTCACGCCGGTTTCCAAACAGGAACTGACACCGCAGAACTGCAAGGCGCTCACCTACGCCATCATGAACGACAAGCAGTTGAAAGAGTTCGAGGCGACAAAAGAGTGTAACTTCGCCGTATCACCCCCCGGCATCGGCCGTTTCCGCGCCAACGCGTACGTTCAGCAGAACAACCCGGGTCTGGTCATGCGTACCATCGCGACCGAGATTCCGAACATTGACGACCTCAGGCTGCCGGAAGTCTTGAAAGACGTCGTCATGACCAAGAACGGGCTGGTCATCATGGTGGGCGGCACGGGCTCGGGTAAGTCGACCAGCCTCGCCGCGATGATCGATTACCGCAACCGCAACAGCCACGGTCACATCATCACGATCGAAGACCCCATCGAATACGTGCATCCGCACAAGGGCTGCGTGATCATGCAGCGCGAAGTCGGTGTAGATACCGATGACTGGGACATCGCGCTGAAGAACACCTTGCGTCAAGCACCCGACGTCATCCTGCTGGGTGAAATTCGCGACCGCGACACGATGGAGTTCGCGATTCAGTTCGCCGAAACCGGTCACCTCGCGCTCGCGACGCTGCACGCCAACAACGCCAACCAGGCGTTGGACCGGATCATCAACTTCTTCCCTGAAGAACGTAAGCCGCAGCTGCTGATGGACATGTCGGCGAACCTGCGCGGGATCATCTCGCAACGTCTTCTGAAGACAAAAGAAGGCAAAGGTCGAGTAGCGGCGATCGAAATCCTGCTGAATTCGCCGCTTATCAAGGACCTGATCCTGAAAGGCGAAGTCCACGAGATCAAAGGCATCATGCAGAAGTCACGCGAACTCGGCATGCAGACCTTCGATCAGGCTTTGTTCGATCTCTACGAGGGTGACCGGATCACCTACGACGATGCCATGCGCTATGCTGATTCGATGAACGAGCTGCGCTTGCGGATCAAGCTCGAAGGCAAGAACGCCAAAGAAGGCGATTCCATGGCCGGACTGGATCATCTGTCGCTCGAAGAGACCGAGGACGAGGCCGGACTGGTCCGCTGAGTACCGCGAGACGCAGGCCCGCAGCCACACGGGAGACGTTAGTCGATGTCAGCCGCGCAATCAGCTGAAGCCGCCGAAGCGCCGGCTAACGGTGCAGAGCAGCCGGGCACGCTGGCCGGTCCCGGTACGATGGATATTAGCCCGTACCTGAAGCTGATGGTGCAAAAGGGCGGCTCGGACTTGTTCTTCACCTCGGGCGCGCCCGTGAAGATCAAACTCGAAGGGAAGGTGCAGTCCGTCGGTAAATCGGTGTTGACGCCGGAGCTCAGCGAGGCTGCCGCGAACGGCATCATGAACGATGCCCAACGCAAAGAATTCGGCGAGACGATGGAGTGCGACTTCGCGATCGGCCTGCCCGACGGCAGCGCCCGGTTTCGCGTCAACGTGTTCCGACAGCGCGGACACGTGGGCATGGTGCTGCGTCTCATCCCGTCTGAGATACCGTCGATCGAAGACCTGAATGTGCCGGAGGTTCTGAAAGACCTGATCACGGCAAAGCGCGGTCTGTTGCTGATGGTGGGCGCCACCGGCTCGGGTAAGTCGACGACTCTGGCGGCGATGATCAACCATCGCAACGGCAATATGGCCGGCCACATTCTGACGATCGAAGATCCGGTTGAGTTCTACCATCCGAACCGTAAGTCCATTATCAACCAACGTGAGGTTGGTGTGGATACAATGTCCTACGCGCGTGCGCTCAAGGCTTCGCTTCGCGAGGCGCCAGACGTGATCCTGATAGGCGAGATTCGCGATCGGGTGACGATGGAAGCGGCCCTGGAACTGGCCAACACCGGACATCTGGCGATATCCACGATGCACGCGAACAATGCGAACCAGGCGATGGAACGCGTAATCAACATGTTCCCGCAGGAGCTACACAAACAGCTGTATATGGATCTGTCGCTGAACCTGCGGGCCGTCGTGTCTCAACGTCTCGTACCGGATGTGCGCGGTAAACGATGCGCCGCGGTCGAGATCCTGGTCAACACGCCGCATATCCAGGAGCTGATTCTGAAAGGCGAGATCGAAGCGATCAAAGAAGCCATGACGGACAGCGGGGCCAAGGGAATGCAGACCTTCGATATGTCGCTATACAACCTGTACAAAGAGAACCGAATCACACTGGAAGAAGCGCTGAACAACGCTGATTCCCGTACCAACCTGGAAGCCAAGATAAACTTTGGCTAACGTCCTGCACGGGTTTCTACAGTGTTGAGAACTGGTTCCGATGAGCGCGTTTGTCCGTTGAAACGGGCCACGTGAAATTACGTTGAGGTTTGGCCCATGACGCACCCCGACCTGCAAGTCTCGCATGGCGACCTGCTGCACCTGTCACTGTTCAAGAGCACGAACTTCGATGATGTCGCCGAAGTCCTTGAGCAATGCTCCGTTTTGCGGGTGGCCGCGGAGCGCATAGTGATCGCGGCCGGACAACCGAATCAACGGCTCTATCTGGTGCTCGACGGCGAACTGAGTGTGCGTTTGGAGTCGCCCGAATCTCCACCGGTGGCGCGGATCGTCAAGGGTGAGATGTTTGGCGAACTGTCCGTACTGGACGGCGGCAATACGTCCGCGTTCGTCGTGGCGGAATCCGACTGCCGAATCGTTGGCCTGGATGGGGACAACCTTTGGGAGCTGTTTCGTCGGACCCCTTACGTTGCGCACAATCTTCTGACGACGATGGCAATGCGGATTCGCAATGCCAACCTTGTGATGGAAGATCTACAGCGCCAGCTCGCCGAGGCGCAGCAACAGTCCTGACAGCACGGTTCCGCGTGCGGGTGCGACGCCGGAATCGCGGCGACGGATTGCGGTAGAACAGGAGTCCAAACGGGCGACTGCGCTCAGACAACCCCCGTGGCGCGCAGATTGCTTATGGCGGCCGCGTCCAGTCCCAGCACGTCTTTGAAGACTTCCTCGTTGTGTGATCCGACCTCTGGCCCCGGCCAGCGCGTGGCGCCCGGCGTGCTTTCGAGCCGGGGTGTAATGGCCGGCACCTTCAACGGCTTGCCATCGATTTCGACCTGGTGAAACAGATCACGCGCCTGGAAGTGCGGGTCGGCCATCATGTCTTTCGCGTTGTAGATCGGACCGCTCGGGACGTCGGCTTCTTCGAGTACTGCCAAAACCTGCTCTGAACTGAGGCCGCTAGTCCAGGTCGCGATGGCCTCGTCCAGTTCTCTCTGGTGTTCGACCCGCCCGGGGTTGTGCTGCAGGCGCGGATCGTCGGCGAGATCTGGCCGGCCCATCGCGTGCATCAAGCGTTTGTAGATGGAATCGCCGTTGGCGCCAATGACGACAAACCGACCGTCGTCGCAGCGATAGGTGTTGGTCGGCGCGATGCCGGTCAATGTAGAGCCCGACGGCTCGCGCACAACACCAGCACCATCGAACTCGGGAATTACCGCTTCGAGCATATTGAAGATCGACTCGAATATGGCGATGTCCACAACCTGGCCCGAGCCCGCTCGCTCCCGCTCCACGAGTGCCAGTGCGACGCCGAACGCGGCGTGTAGTCCTGCCAGGCTGTCGCCGAGCGAGAGGTTGGGTCGTACTGGTGGTTCGCCCGGAAAGCCGTTGACGTAGCGCAGGCCGCTCAGACCTTCGCATACGGATGCGAAGCCCGGGCGGGACGCGTACGGTCCGGTCTGTCCGAAGCCGGAGATCCGGGCGACGATCAGCTTGGGGTTGCGGGCTTTGAGCTGATCGGGTGCCATCCCCCAACGCTCCAGCGTCCCCGGCCGGAAGTTCTCGATCAGCACATCCGACCGTGCCGCCAGGTCGGCGGCCAGCTCGCGGCCGGCCGCCTCGCGCAGGTTCACGGTGATGCACTTCTTGTTTCGCCCGAGGCTTCGCCACCAGAGCGACGTACCGTCCTGCAGCACGCGCCACTGGCGCAACGGGTCGCCCGAGCCCGGGCTTTCGATCTTGATCACCTCGGCTCCGAAGTAACCGAGTATGCAGCCAGCGAATGGTCCGGCGATGAGTTGCCCCATCTCAAGCACGCGAATGCCAGCGAGTGGGCCGCGCGGTCCATCCGTCGCGGCGCTCACGAGCCGCTGGTTCCCTGTTGGCTTGCCTCTTGCTTGGCGCTGTGTTTTTTGCTGAACGCATTCCATTTGGCAATCGCGGCGTTGGCCGCTTTGGAGTGCGTGTCAGCCAGCGCTTTTTGCTCGTCTGCGAATTCCATCAGACATTTCTGGTAAGCCGTTGCCGTGCGGTAAAAAGCATTGGCTACCGGCGCACGGTTCATGTTCGGCGGCAGCGTGGGCTCGACACAGCTGTCGCTTGGTAACTGTTGTGCTTGTGTCGCCGGACTGAGAAGCCCGGCGCAGCAAATCGCAATCGTCAGTCGGGAAAATGATGATCTCATGGACACGTTCCTCGCAGCCTTGCCGCTGTCTACGCGTCAGCGGGCCTCTGTCGGTCTTTGTCGTCTGTTGCGCGGGACCCGGGTTTGACCAGGGTGAACCCGCTTCCCTCAAGATTGACACAGCCTCCGGCAGATTGTTGCGACGCGTTGCCGGGGTTGTGAACCGGTCGGCAATGTCGCGGCCGATCTACGCTCTCGACGGGGGTGCTCAGAAAGTAAAGCTGCAGCGTTTCAGTCAGGTAAGGCGCACGCCGCGGGCTCTGGCATCCCGTCACGACCGGCCCTGATGTCGGCAGGCAGCTTTGCAGCCGTTTGCTATAGCGGTCCGAAACCCAGTGCAGACCACTGGATCCGGTCGCCTTCGAACACGGGCCCGTCGACGCAGACGCGGCGCATCGCATCATCGCCGTCTTCTTTCACGAGTACTGTACACCCGGCACAGCCGCCGACGCCGCATGCCATGAACTCTTCCAGCGACACCTGGCAAGGCAGTCCGAACTGGTGCGCCAGTCGGGCAGTTGCGTAGAGCATCGGATTCGGTCCGCACGCGTACACGGCTACCTCGTCCAGTGCCGCGGTATCCAGCGTGTCCAACCACGCGGTGGCGAGGTCGGTCACGTAGCCGCTGAAGCAGCCGTCGTATCCCTGGGTGCTGGCGAGCCTTGACGCGATTCCAGCGCTTTCGAGTTCAGGCACGCACCGGGGCGATTCGAGGCCGACGCCCGCAACCGCGTCGTTCGCGCGTGCGTCGGCGAACGGAAACGGCACTTCCGAGCCCATGATAACGAGTGCTGGCGGTATGCCCTGGTCGGCCAGTGTGGTCGCAAGTTGCAACATCGGGGGAATGCCGACCCCACCGCCGACCAGCAAAGCGCGGGGGCGATTCGAATCTGGAGTGAAGCACTGTCCGATCGGGCCGAGTGCGTTCAGTTCGGCGCCGACCGGTTGGCGCGCCAGTCGATGGGTTCCCTCGCCGACGTCCTTGAACAGCACATCGAAGGTCCCCGCATCGGGATTGATGCGCATAACCGACATCGGCCTTCGCATCGGCAGGTCATCACTACACCGCAGATGGACAAATGACCCTGCTCCCGCCCGCGCAGCGATCCGGGGCGCTTCGAGCCGGACTATGTACTGGTCACCTGGAAAACTCTCGGACATCAGAACCCGGACGTTTTCGTAGATGATCGTGCCGCGGTTGTTATGGCTCAAGAACTGGACTCCAGACGTACTTCGGTCTGTCGAATGGTTCTGCCGCCAGGGGTTTGAACGACGTTTTGGCGTTCGGACGGCATGGGCGCCCGTAGCTAAGCACGGCCCAGGTCCGATCCGGAATACCGCTTCCTGGAGACGCGGTGCCGGGCTGTTTCGAACATGCGCCGGTCAGGCTTCATGCACCACATTGCCACCGACGATCGTGGTGGTGACACGGCCTTGCAGCTCATAGCCTGTGAACGGCGTGTTCTTGCCCCTGGAGCGAATCGTGTCGGGACTGACCGTCCAGCGGACTTCCGGGTCGACCAGGCATACGTCCGCACGGCAGCCGGGGGCTACGCTGCCCCGGTCGAGCCCCGCGACCGCCGCCGGGCCGCTGGTTACCGCCGCCAGCGCGGTCGTGAGCGGTACGTCGTCTTCTTCGGCCCAGCGCAAGGTCAGGCCGAGCAGTGTATCGAGCCCCGATACGCCCGACTCCGTTTCCGTAAACGGGTTCATCTTGGCGTCTGCTTCGTGCGGTTGATGGTCGGAGGTCATCGCCGTCAGCACGCCGTCGCGCAGCGCGTCGCGCAGCGCGCTGCGATCGGAGCCCGAGCGCAGCGGTGGGCGAACGTGACAGGCGGTGTCGAAGTCGTTCAAAGCCGCATCAGTCAGAAACAGCTGGTGTGCTGCGACATCCGCGCTCACCGGAAGGCCGCGCGTTCTGGCTTCCCCGATCATCGCGACCGCGCGGGCTGTGCTGAGTCGGCAGAAATGCACGTGCGCACCGGTTTGTTCAGCGAGCAGCAGGTCCCGCGACACCATGATCGTCTCCGCCGTCGGTGGGATGGGATCGAGGCCGAGTGCAAAACCTGCGCTGCCGCCGTGCGCATGCCGACCGCGCGCGAGCGAGCCGTCTTCACACCACGTCATCACCGTCAGACCGAACGTCGCTGCATACTCCATCGCCCGCCGCATCATTTCGGCATTGGCGATCGTGTGGTCGGCATTGCTCATGGCCACGCAGCCAGCCATCTTCAGTGCGTGCATCTCAGCGAGGCGCTCTCCCCCGAGCCCCGCCGTCAGCGCGCCGATGACCTCTATACGTGCCAGGCTCAACTCGCGTGCACGGCGCACGATCAGATCGACGACCGCGGGCGTATCGATCACCGGATCGGTGTCGGGGGGCACGCAGAGCGTGGTTATCCCCGCGCCCACGGCGGCGCGCGATTCGCTCGTGATATCTGCTTTGAATTCGAGTCCGGGTTCGCGCAGCCGCGCGCTCAGCTCCACAAGCCCGGGAATCGCCCATTGGCCGCGGGCGTCGATGCGCCGCTCGGCGGTGAAGCCGTCCGGCCGACGACCGATGGCTACCACGCGCCCGTCGGCGAGAAACAGATCGTTCTCGGCATCAGTCCCGGTAGCGGGGTCGATCAGGCGGGCGCCCGTGATTTCAATCCGCATCCTGAGCCTCCGGGCCGCGGCCAAGCACCATCGACATGACCGCCATGCGCACCGCGATGCCGAAGCTAACCTGCTCCAGAATGACAGAGCGCTTGCTATCGGCAACTTCCGAGCTGATCTCGACTCCACGGTTCAGCGGACCGGGATGCATGACGATGGCTTCGGGATGGGCTCTCGCGAGACGCTCCTCGGTCAGGCCCCAGACCTGGAAGTACTCGTTGGAACTCGGCAGTACGGGCCCGCTCATGCGCTCACGCTGCAGCCGCAGCATGATGACGACGTCGACGTCGCGCAGGCCGTCATCGAGGTCGGTGTAGACATTCACGCCCATCTGCGGCAACGCGCCAGGCAGTAGCGTAGCCGGCCCGACCGCGCGGACTTCGCGTGCACCCAGCAGCTTTAATGCCGCGATCTGCGAGCGCGCTACGCGTGAGTGCGAGATGTCGCCGACGATGGCCACTGAAAGATTCTCGAACGCTCCCTTGTAGCGCCGGATCGTGAACATATCGAGCAGCGCCTGGGTCGGATGCGCGTGGCGGCCATCGCCGCCGTTGATAACGCTCACACCCGGTGCGACGTGGCGGGCGATAAAATGCGCTGCACCGCTCGATCCGTGCCGCACGACGAACATGTCGCAGTGCATGGCCTCTAGGTTGCGCAGCGTATCGAGCAGCGATTCGCCCTTGGTGGTCGAGGAAACCTGCACGTCGATATTCAGTACATCGGCAGACAGGCGCATCGCGGCGAGCTCGAATGTCGTGCGGGTACGCGTGCTCGGCTCGAAGAACAGGTTGATGATGGTCTTGCCACGTAACAGGGGCGCTTTCTTGACGGCGCGTTCGTGCAGACCCGCGAACCCTTCGGCCGTATCGAGGATGCCGGTCAGCAACTCGCGAGTGAGGCCGTTGATGTCCAGGAAATGGCGCAGCCTGCCGTTCTGGTCCAGCTGCAGGTTTGTTGATTCCGGTGCGACGGTCATTGCTCTCAGCCGATTATCGATTTACAGCCGCGTCGACAGTGCCAGTGCGAGCGGTGTCGGACCGCTCAGCTTGATCTGCTGTTTGGCCTCCAGCGTTATTCGCATGCCGCTGACGTCTGCCTGTATCGGCAGATCGCGCCCGTTGCGCTCTACCAACGCCGCCAGTGTGACGCGCGCCGGCCGCCCGTAGTCGAACAGTTCGTTCAACGCCGCGCGGATGGTGCGGCCCGTGTAGAGCACGTCGTCCACCAGCACGATGTGGCGGCCTTCCACCTCGAACGGAAGTACCGACGGTGTAACTTGCGGATGCATTCCTATTCGCGTGAAGTCGTCGCGGTAGAAGTTGATGTTCAGTGCGCCGAGAGAGGTTGCGAGATCCAGCGCCGCGTGCAGCTGTTCAGCCACCCAGACGCCCCCGGTGCGGATCCCTACCATGGCCACTTCCTGCTGCCCGGTGCGGATGATACTGCGCAACTCCTCCGCCATGCCGGCGAGCAGTGCGCTGACATCGATATCGGAGACGGGCGTGCCGTCGTGCGTAGAGGTGTGATCGCTAGCCATAAGCCATTGCTCCCTTCGGAGAGTGACCGGTCACGATGTCCAATCCGGTTTTGCGACGTCGAGCGTTCGGAACCAGGACTCGACGATAATCTGGGCGGCGATCGGATGGTCGCTACGATCCAATCGTCCCGCCGCGGCCAGTTCGGCGCGTGCCTCAACCGTCGTCAGGCGCTCGTCCGCATGCTGTACCTGCAGCCCGAAGCGGCCATGGAGCTGGCGCGCGAACCGGCGGGCCGCCGTGGTCATGGATTGGTCGCTGCCATCCATGTTGACTGGCTCACCGACGACCGCGAGGTCGGGTGACCAGGTCGACAGCAGCGCTTCGATAGCTTGCCAGTCGGGCTTCCCGCGGCGAATCGGCAACGTGCAGAGCGGGCTCGCGGTGCCGGTTACGGATTGTCCGACGGCCACGCCAATATTGCGCATGCCGTAGTCGAATCCCAACACGGTTATCGGACCGCCGCGGACGGGTGTGCCGGCGTTCACGAGTGACCGGCCGTGCCGGAGAGGCGGTCGATATCGACGCCCATCGATTCCGCGGCGCGACGCCAGCGGTCGGGGTACGGGCACTCGAAGATGATGTCGGGCCGGGCAGGTCCGTTCAGCCACGCGTTGTCGAGCACCTCACCTTCGAGTTGACCGGCGCCCCAGCCCGCGTATCCGAGCGCGACGAGACTGCGTGTCGGGCCTGCGCCCTGCGCCATGGCCTCGAGGATATCGCGCGAAGTCGCGATCGCGAGGCCGGCTTCCACCTGCATGACGGCGTCCCAGATCTGCTCTTCGACCGGCTCATGGACGACGAAGCCCCGCTTGGTCTCTACGGGACCGCCGAGCAGGACCGGATCATCGGCGCGTTCTCCACCGCCACCGTCCAGATCCATGTGCTGGTAAAGCTCCGCCAGCGTCAGGTCCAGAGGCCGGTTGATGACGATTCCCATGGCGCCTTCTTCCGAATGCGCGCAAACATACGTCACAGTCTGCGCGAAGTTCGGATCGCCCAGAGTGGGCATCGCAATGAGGAACTGGTTGGTGAGATTCATGGCCGCGAGGATCTTATCCCGCGCGCCGATCGAGTGCACGGTGTGAGCCGCGCGAAATGGCGCTAGCGTGCGGCCAGGCGGTTACTGCCGAGGAAGCGCCAGGTGCGCTCAATGTGCAGCACATCGATCTCGTCGCGAAACGAGTCGGGGAACGGCGCGTAGGGTGAGGCAAGTCTCACGATGCGCAAGGCTGCATCGTCCAGGACCCGCTGTCCGGATGAACGGCGAATCTTGACGGACTTGAGCGAACCGTCCTTGTTGATCGCGGCGTGCAGGACCAGTTTCCCCGACAGGCGTTTGCGGCGAGCCTCGTCTGGATAGTTCATGTTACCGATACGTTCGACCTTGGCGCGCCAGGCTTCCATGTAGGCCGCGTACTTGACCTCACGAGTACTGGCGCTCACCCATTTGCTGCGGGGCCTTTGAGCGTAGGCATTGAGCTTGCGGTCCACTTCCGCGGACAGGCTCGCCATTGCAATCGAGCGGCTGACGAGGCGGCTGGCGTTCAGGCGCGGCAAGTCGGGCGCGCTCGCAGGGGCGGGATTGGTTCGCGCCAACCGCGGACGACGCAGATGCTGTGGTTTGGCGCGCGGCCGGGGAAAGCCCTGCGCCGCTACCCGGTCATCCGTGCGCGCCTGATCCTGGGTCATGACTACTGCCGCGGGTGACTCTTCGATTGCATCTGGCTCCACTTGCGCCGCAGGCGCCGGTTTGGGGACCGGGGTGGCCTCGGGCACGGGTTCCGGTGTTGCCGGCGCCGGCCGTGCTTCTGGTGACGATGCGACCACTTCTGCAGTCGGCCCGTCCAGAGGCGTCGGCACGGGCGTGGTCGGCCGCTCTGGGCGGGTTTGTTCGCCGCCGCCGCGGTTGCTGCTCTGCGCCAGCAGCGATGCGTCGTTCGGTTCGGCGTCCGCGCTCTTTTGAACCAGTACCACGTCCAGCGAGCTCA
>JBCCEJ010000040.1:0-51820 GCA_039030335.1 Pseudomonadota bacterium
CAGAGCTACGTACGAGAAGCGCTGCCAAATGGGGCGACACATGAAGCGCATCAGTTGGCCGAATCATTCGAGGAAATGGTGGCGAGACTAAGGTTGTCCAGCGCCGAAATCGTGGCGGCAAAAGAAGCGGCCGGCGGCGCACGCTTCACGGTCGAGGTTCCAAACAGCGGGCTCGGCACTCCGGTGGTTGCGGAGGCAGCATGACCAAGAGAATCCTTGCCGTCGATGACCATGAACTCAATCTTGAGATCGTCAAAGCGTACCTGAAGGATGACTACGAGCTGTTGACCGCGAAGTCCGGTGAGGAAGCACTCGAGGTCATCAAGGACTTCAAACCCGACGCCGTCCTGCTCGACATCATGATGCCGGGGCTCGATGGGTATGAGGTATGCAGACTGCTAAAAGCCGACGAAGATCTCTGTAGTTCCGTCGTCATCATCCTGACTGCGAAAGCGATGCCGGATGAGCGTCAGAAGGGGATCGACGCCGGCGCGGACGCGTACCTGACCAAACCCTTCCGCAAAGATGAACTCCGCGACAGCATCAGCGCGCTCATCTGAGCCCGCTTAGCGCTTCACCAACCGGGCGCGCGTCCGACTGCGGGCGGCATGCCCGCGCGGAGCCGCGCTCGATAACGTCCGACCAGAAGGCTGACTTGCGCGCCGCGCCCTGCGGCACCGGAGTACGTGTTCCCGGGTTAGCGACATCTTCCCGGCAACCGGCTTGCGCGTTTTTGCTTTCGCCTTTGGGTCACTTCAGTCCCGCAATTCAACCCGATCCGCAAACTGCTTGAGCGCCTCGGGGTTCGCGAGCGCCTCCACATTCTTGACGGGCTCTCCATGGACGACATTGCGCACGGCCAGTTCCACGATCTTGCCGCTCTTGGTGCGCGGGATGTCTGATACCTCGACGATGCGCGAAGGCACGTGACGCGGCGTGGCGTTCGTGCGGATTTGCGTTCTGATGAGGCTTTGCAATTCGGCGTCGAGGGAGGCCCCGGCGGCAAGACGCACGAACAGCACAACGCGCACGTCACCTTCCCATTGTTGACCTATGACGAGCCCTTCTTCCACCTCGGCCAACTGTTCGACCTGCCGGTAGATCTCGGCCGTGCCAATGCGCACCCCGCCTGGATTCAACACAGCGTCCGATCGTCCGTGGATCAGCATGCCGCCGTCAGCGCTCTCTTCTACGTAGTCGCCATGACACCAGATACCCGGGAACCGCTCGAAGTAAGCCGCGCGATAGCGACTGCCGTCCGTATCGTTCCAGAAATAGATCGGCATCGAGGGGAACGCCCGGGTGCAAACCAGTTCACCCTTGCGCCCGACGACGCGCGTGCCATCGTCGTCGAAGACCTCGGATTGCATACCGAGGATCGGTGCCTGGATCTCGCCGCGCCTCACGGGCAGCGTCGGCACCCCGCCAACGAAACAGCCGATGATATCCGTACCGCCGGAGATGGACGCGAGGTGGAGATCCCGCTTGATGTGCTGGTAAACGAAGTCGAAGCTCTCCGGCACGAGCGGCGAACCGGTCGAGAGCATCGCGCGCAAGCCTGCGAGTTGATGGGTCTCGGCCGGACGCAGTCCGGACTTTTTGACCGCATCGACGAACTTCGCCGACGTGCCGAAGATCGTCATTCCTTCGCGGTCGGCAAAATCGAACAGAACTTCGGGCCCCGGGTAAAACGGTGAACCGTCGTAGAGCAACACAGTGGTCCCGGTCGCGAGCCCGGATACCAGCCAGTTCCACATCATCCAGCCGCAGGTCGTGAAGTAGAACAGGCGATCGTCGGTGCGTACGTCGGCGTGCAGGCGATGCTCGACGGCATGCTTGAGCAGCGTCCCGCCCGCACCGTGCACGATGCATTTGGGCTGACCGGTGGTGCCGGACGAGTACATGATGTAGAGCGGATGGTCGAACGGCAGGCGCACGAACTCGAGTGGGGCGTCGGTGTACCGCGCCGTAAAAGCAGACAGCGTCACGAGCCCAGGGATCGAAGCCGCATCGGCCGCGTTGCCCGTGTATTCGACGAGCACGGTCGTACGTATCGAAGGTATCGCCGCACAGATTTCGCGGAGCTTCGCGACGCTGTCCAACTGTTTGCCGTTGTAGAAATAGCCGTCCGTGGCAAACAGCACCACCGGCTCGATCTGACCAAAGCGGTCGACCACCCCCTGCACACCAAAATCGGGCGAGCACGATGACCACGTAGCGCCAATACTTGCCGCTGCCAGCATCGCCGCGATGGTCTCGGGCATGTTCGGCAGGTATCCGGCAACCCGGTCGCCCGGCTCCACGCCGGCGGCCTTCAGAGCCGCTGCGATGCGCGCAACGAGCGCGCTCAGTTCCGCGTAGCTCAATTCCCGGCGCACCCGGTCTTCACCCTGGAACACGCAGGCCAGCTTGTCGTCGCGTCGCACCAGCAGATTTTCGGCGAAGTTCAGCCGGGCATCGGGGAACCATCGGGCGCCAGGCATTGCGTCATCGGCGAGAACGCGATCGGTCACCCGGTCCCCGACCACCTCGCACCATTCCCACACCATCGACCAAAACGCTTCACGAGCATCGCAGGACCATTGATGCAGTGCCCAGAAGTCGTTCAGCTCGAGCCCGTAACGCGCGGCGGCATCAGCCTTGAATCGTGAAATGTTGGCCGCTTCGCAAGCCGCGGCCGGCGGGCGCCAGAGAATTTCTGCCATGTCGTTCTACCTTGGCTGGAGCGGTGGGTGGGCGCGCGGCATCGAAGGAAACCGACCGGAGTCGGCGCGGTGCCGATTGTGCTGAACAGGCAGCAAAAAAGTAACATGCCGGTGAGCTCAAACGTGAGGCACCCCGCATGACGACGTCCAATCCCTATGCAAGCGGCCTGGACAAGACCTCAGCCAACTTCGAACCGCTGTCCCCACTCAGCTTCATCGCCCGTGCCGCCGCCATCTACCCGGATCATCCGGCCATCGTCTACGGGACCAGACGACAGAGCTGGGGTGCCACGTACGAGCGGTGCATCCGCCTGGCCTCGGCGCTGGCAAAACGCGGCATCGGGCGCGGCCACACCGTCGCGATCGTCTCGCCGAACACACCGGCGATGTTCGAAGCGAGTTTTGGTGTGCCGATGTCCGGCGCGGTGCTGAACACCATCAATACGCGCCTCGACGCGGCAACCATCGGTTTCATCTTTGACCATGGTGAAGCGTCCGCCGTGTTGGTCGACCGAGAACTGAGCGGCATCGTCGCAGCGGCCCTGGACCACTGCAGCGCGACGCCGCTCGTCATCGACATCGATGATGCTGACGTCGCGAGTGGTGACCTCATCGGCGAGGTGGAGTACGAGGCGTTCGTGGCGACCGGCGATCCCGACTTCGAATGGCCTCGCGCCGACGACGAGTGGGACGCCATCTCGCTCAACTACACCTCCGGCACCACAGGCAACCCCAAAGGCGTCGTCTACCACCACCGCGGCGCTTACCTGAACGCGCTCAGCAACGCCGTCGGCTGGAGCCTGAACCACCATCCTGTCTACCTCTGGACGCTACCGCTATTTCATTGCAACGGCTGGTGCTTTCCGTGGACGTTGGCAGCCGTCGCTGGCACGAGCGTCTGTGCGCGCCGCGTCGAGGCCGGCATTATCTTCGAGGCGATAGCGGACCACGGTGTCACGCACTTTTGCGGCGCGCCGATAGTGCTCAGCATCATCCTGAATGCCACCGACGCCGAGCGGCGTGAATTCACCCATACGGTGCAGGTCATGACGGCCGCCGCACCGCCTCCCGCGGCGGTGTTGGAACGCATGGAAGCGAACGGATTCCGCATGACCCACGTCTACGGTCTTACGGAAACCTACGGGCCGGCTGTTATCTGCGCGTGGAAGCCCGAATGGGATGCACTGGCGCCCGATCGCCAGGCGCAATTGAAGTCGCGCCAGGGCGTGAACTACCACGTGCTCGAAGGTTTGACGGTCATGGATCCCGACACGATGACGCCGGTCCCGGCTGACGGCGAAACCATGGGCGAAGTAATGTTCCGCGGCAACGTCGTCATGAAAGGCTACCTCAAGAACCGGGCCGCGACGGAGGAAGCGTTTGCCGGCGGCTGGTTCCATTCAGGCGATCTCGGTGTCATGCACCCGGACGGCTACGTGCAGCTCAAAGACCGTTCGAAGGACATCATCATCTCCGGCGGCGAGAACATTTCGTCCATCGAAGTCGAGGATGCACTCTATGCGCACCCCGATATCCTGGAAGCAGCCGTCGTCGCGAAGCCCGATGAGAAATGGGGTGAAACGCCTTGCGCTTTCGTCCGTATCCGCGAGGGTTCGACACTCGATGAGGGGGGCGTGATCGCGTGGTGCCGCGAGCACCTCGCGCACTTCAAATGTCCGCGCACCGTGGTCTTCGGCGAGCTGCCGAAAACCTCCACGGGCAAGATTCAGAAATTCAAGCTGCGTGACAGTCTGACAGCAAACACCTGACGCGGAATCAATCCGGTCCGCGCACCGCCACGAA
This sequence comes from Pseudomonadota bacterium, assembly GCA_039030335.1. Classification (GTDB taxonomy): domain Bacteria; phylum Pseudomonadota; class Gammaproteobacteria; order HK1; family HK1; genus JBCCEJ01. The sequence goes on from JBCCEJ010000040.1 coordinate 4,509, forward strand.
CGCACTCTGGTGAAACACCATCTGCGCAGCCGAGTATTGAAATCCAGGCCCGACCGGGCATGCGCGGCGCGCAATGCATCCACCTACGGCACAAGACGCTTCCGGTTCTGTTTGCAAATGCGCGGCGCAGGCCAGCGCCGCGAAGTCGTCTTGCGATACCGCCGCGACGGGGCAGGTATTGAGGCACGGCTGATCGATGCACGTGAGGCACGGCGAAGTAGCCTCCGATACGGCATCGGCCGCGGTATCGGGCAACAACACGGCGCCCCGGTATGCATGCCAGACGCCGTAGTCCGAGTGAATCAGTAGTTTCAGTGGCGATACGGTCAACGGCTCAGCCTGGCGTGCCCAGGTCTGAAATGGCCAGTAAGGTGGGCCATCCGACGGAAACACGGCGAACCCGCCGATTTGGGGTGCAACGCTCGTGATGATCTCGACACTCCAGCTGTCGAGCGGCTCCGACGCCTCCGGGTGACGTTGCCACCAGGCTTCGAAGCCTGACCAGAACTGGCCGCCGACGTGACCGATCAGTGCGACGCTGCGCACGGCGAAACCGGCCTGACGGCTCGCTTCGGCGTTCTGCTCGAGCGGTACGACACCGCGACAAATGAGGCCGTGCGAAGCCAGCAGGCGGTCCAACCGCTGCCGGGTCGCGGGCACGGTCAAAACTGATGTTCCACGGTGCTGAGTTCGCGGCCGTCAGCATCGAACGCCCGCTCCAGCAGGAAGCCGCCGCCGTCGTCGCGCAGTCCGACCAGCGTCGTCGCGCGCGTCCCGTAAGCTGCAGTCAGGACGAATGCCGGGGTTAGCACGCGTTCAAAGTCGCGGGGCACGCCGGTTTGCGGCCACAGGTCTTCAGGTGGGATAACACGGTCGCGCATGATACCGAACAGTGTTTCGTGGTCTGGCACAGTGCCGTTCGCGAGCAGCGCGCCAAGGCGCCGTTTGCCACTCTCGACCTTCGGCCAGGGCGTATCGAGCAAGTGGTTGCTGAGGCCGTAGAGCCCAGGTTCCAGCGCTACTTGCGGTGCGTCACGGTTCGAGCAGTAGCCGAGTGACTCACCGTCGTCGACCAGCAGATTGAAGCCGTTGTAGCGATGCGCGTCGCCGTGGAGCGCGGCGAGGAAGCGACCGGTCGACTCGCGCCCGTTCAGAAAATTCGTGACGAGCTGGCCGCGGCTCGGCGGGTCTGCATAAGCGGCGACGGCTTCCCGATAGTTCGTGAGCGTCGCGAATCGACCGTCACGCGTAATCCCCAACCAGGAGCCCCCCGCTTCGAGATCACGCCCGGCGAGAATCGCCGGCGCGTCGTCCCAATACTCCGCGGCGGCCGTCGCGCGGCCGTGATACTCGTCCCGGTTGGCCACCACGAGCAACCGGTAACCCGGGACGTAGCGGTACGCAGCAAAAACCAGGCACATCGCGTGTGCGCAGCTCCCGAATGACGCGGGGCAAGCGGCCCCTACATGTTCCGTCGATACTTGCCGCCGACCTCGAACAGCGCATCGGTTACCTGCCCGAGCGAGCAGCAGCGCACCGCGTCCATCAACACGGCGAACACGTTCCCGTCGGCGATCACTGTATCGCGAAGCCGTCGTAAGACGACAACGCTCTCCTCAGCGTGCTCGCTTTGGAACGCGTCCAGGCGGGCCAGCTGACTCTCCTTTTCATCCGTCGTCGAGCGCGCCAGTTCCAGCGTAGTCGACTCCGCCGGCGGTGTCGGATTCAGGAAGGTATTGACGCCGATGATCGGCAGCGAGCCGTCGTGCTTTTTGCCTTCGTAGTACATCGACTCGTCCTGGATCTGGCCGCGCTGGAATCCGGTTTCCATCGCACCGAGGACACCGCCGCGTTCGGAAATCCGTTCGAATTCTTTCAGCACTGCTTCTTCGACAAGATCGGTCAACTCATCGACGATGAAGCTGCCCTGGTTCGGGTTTTCGTTTTTGGCGAGCCCCCACTCACGGTTGATGATGAGCTGGATCGCAAGCGCGCGGCGCACCGAATCTTCGGTCGGTGTCGTAATCGCTTCGTCGTATGCGTTCGTATGCAGGCTGTTGCAATTGTCGTAAGTCGCGATGAGCGCCTGCAGTGTCGTGCGGATGTCGTTGAAGTCGATCTCCTGCGCGTGCAGCGACCGGCCGGAAGTCTGAATGTGGTACTTGAGCTTCTGGCTGCGCTCATTCGCCCCGTAGCGTTCACGCATCGCGGTCGCCCAGATGCGCCGCGCAACCCGGCCCATGACCGTGTATTCCGGATCCATACCGTTCGAGAAGAAGAAGGAGAAATTGGGTGCAAAGTCATCGACGTCCATGCCGCGCGCCAGGTAGCTTTCGACGTAAGTGAAGCCGTTCGACAGCGTCAGCGCGAGCTGCGTAATCGGATTCGCGCCGGCTTCCGCGATGTGATAACCGGAGATCGAAACGGAGTAGAAATTCCGCACGTCGTGCTGAACGAAGTACGCCTGGATGTCGCCCATCACCTTCAAGCTGAACTCGGTCGAGAAGATGCAGGTGTTCTGGCCCTGGTCCTCTTTGAGAATGTCGGCTTGTACAGTACCGCGCACGTTGGCGAGCGCCCCGGCTCTGACCTCCGCAGCCTCCTCTGCGCTCGGCGCACGCCCCTCGTGCGCCTCGAACGCCGCGAGCCGCTGATCGATCGCGGTATTGAGGAACATCGCGAGAATGGTGGGCGCCGGGCCGTTGATCGTCATCGACACCGACGTGCGGGGGTCGCACAGATCAAAGCCGTCGTACAGCGCCTTCATGTCATCGAGCGTCGCGATGGACACACCCGAGTTGCCGACCTTGCCGTAGATGTCCGGGCGCCGCGCCGGGTCGAAACCGTAAAGCGTCACCGAGTCGAACGCCGTAGACAGGCGCTTAGCCTCAGCGTGCTGCGACAGGTAGTGGAACCGGCGGTTCGTACGCATCGCATCGCCTTCGCCGGCGAACATGCGCGAGGGGTCCTCACCCTCACGCTTGAACGGGAACACGCCAGCGGTATACGGAAAATGCCCGGGCAGGTTCTCGCGCATCAACCATGCCAGCAGGTCGGCGTGAGAGGTGTATCTCGGCAGCGCCACCTTCGTGATACGCGTGCCGCAAAGGCTCTCCGAACTGAGCGCGGTGCGCAGTTCCCGATCGCGAATCGTCACGACGAATTCGTCGGCGCTGTAACGCTCTGCGAGCGCCGGCCATGCCTCCAGGAGCTTTCGGGCGCGCGGGTCCATGCTGGCATCGCGCTCATCCGCCAGCTGATCGAGATGATCCGCAACGGTTTCGTCAGCCATGCGTGCCGCCGCTCGAAGGCTCTGAGCTTCGCCGGCGAGCCGCGCCTGCCCGGCAACATGTTCGTGGTAGCCACGCACGCAATCGGCGATCTCGGCCAGGTAGCGGATCCGGCGGGACGGGATCACGGGATTCGCCTTGCTCGAATGCCGCACGCCGCTCCGCGGCAGGACACCGCCGGACAGATCGATGAGCTCGCGCTCGGCGCACGCGTCCACGAGCCCGTGGTAGAGCGCCGTCACGCCATCGTCGTTGAAGCGCGCGGCGACGGTCCCGAAGACGGGCATGTCGTCCGGGCCGCGGTCGAAGGATTCACGGTTGCGCAGCACCTGTTTGCTGACATCACGCAACGCATCTTCGGCGCCTTTGCGATCGAACTTGTTGATCGCGACGACGTCGGCGAAGTCCAGCATATCGATCTTCTCAAGCTGGCTCGCGGCGCCGAACTCAGGCGTCATGACGTACATCGACAGATCGACCAGCGGTGCGATCGCCGCATCACCCTGACCGATGCCAGAAGTCTCCACGATCACGACATCGAAACCGCTGGTGCGGGTCAACTCGATCACCCCGGGCAAACACTCGGGGATCTCGGTGTTCGCACTGCGGGTCGCGAGCGACCGCACGTAAATGTTCGGATGGTCGATGGCATTCATGCGGATCCGGTCGCCGAGCAGCGCGCCGCCGGTCTTCCTGCGCGATGGATCGACGGCCAACACCGCAATCTTCAGGCGGTCCTCATGATCGAGCCGCAGTCTGCGCACCAGTTCATCGGTCAACGAACTCTTGCCGGCGCCGCCGGTACCGGTGATACCAATGACCGGAGCGCGCTTCCCGCCGGGGTGCACGGCTACATTGCCGGCCACGATGCCGCGCCCCAACTCCAGCGCCGTGATGGCGCGGGCGAGCGCAATGCGATCTCCTGACACCAGCGCGGCCGCGTCAACGCTCAACTCGTCACGCCAGGACAGGTCACACCGGTTGACCATGTCCTGAATCATGCCGCGCAGCCCCATCTGCTGGCCATCCGCAGGCGAGTAGATGCGTTCCACGCCATAGTCGTGCAGGGCGTTGATCTCCTCGGGAATGATCACCCCGCCGCCGCCGCCGAACACACGCACATGGCCGGCGTCACGTTCTCTCAGCATATCCACCATGTACTGGAAGTATTCGACGTGCCCGCCCTGATAGGAACTGACCGCAATGCCGTCTGCGTCCTCCTGCACCGCCGCCGAAACGACCTCCGCTACCGAGCGGTTGTGCCCGAGATGAATGACCTCGGCACCGAGCGACTGCAGGATCCGCCGCATGATGTTGATCGACGCGTCGTGACCGTCGAACAGGCTCGCTGCGGTGACGAAACGCACTGGCACAGCCGGATGGACAGCGGAACTGCCTGGGGTTGGACTCGCGGCTTCGGACATTGAATCGCTCCCTTGTAAGCAGAGGATGCGGCCTTTTTGATGAGACCGGGCAACATAGGTTACGTTTACGTAAACGTCAATTCATACAATACTGTGACCTCGACACTTTACGTTTACGTAAAGGACAGCTAGTGTCCCGCTTGCTTTTGGGCAACGCGGCAGCCACGCGCTCGGACGTTCAGTGACCGTACACACGTATAGCATCGGCGATCTGTCCCGCGACTTCGACGTTACGCCAAGGACAATTCGCTTCTATGAGGACCGCGGACTGTTGGCGCCCGAGCGTCGCGGACAGAACCGCGTGTACTCACCCCGGGACCGCACCCGGCTGAAGCTCATCCTGCGCGGCAAACGCCTCGGTTTCTCGATTCTCGAAATCGGCGAAATCCTCGACCTCTACGACGCACCCGATGGAGAACAGAGCCAACTCGAGTTCTTCATTGCCAAGATTCGCGCCCGTCGCGAGAACCTGCAACGTCAGGCTTACGACCTGCAGGAGGTACTGTCGGAGCTGGACGAGGTTGAGCGGCGTTGCCAGCAACAGCTGAGCCGGTCTGCCAACGGCGCGTCCTGACTCGACCGCCGTAACGACACTCGGGCGCACCGGAAGTATTCACCGAATCCCGAACCTGCCGGCCGCCGGGCACACCGGTCTGGTTTCGCTTCAGACTACGTTGACGTTTACGTAAACGTAAGATAGCGTGCCGGAGCCCTGTGGCCACCTGACGCAAACGCTGGCGACGAGGTCTCGGGACCCGGGGTGCAGCATATTGGCGCGACTGGCCGCGCGCCGCGTCGAGCCGACCGACCACGCCGCCGCGTCGGTCTGAACCAGCAGCGGCACGATCGACCCGCCGGTCCGGCACCGGCGCACAAACGGAGCGTAATCCATGTTGTCGAACGAACCGCCTCCATTCGATTTTGGTCTGGGTGAAGAGGCCGACATGCTGCGTGACACCGTGCAGCGCTTCACGGCCGACGAAGTAGCGCCGCTCGCCGCGGAAACGGACCAGTCGAACGACTTCCCAATGCACCTGTGGCGCCGTATGGGCGACCTCGGCATCCTCGGCATTACCGTCGAGGAGGAGTACGGCGGCGCCGGCATGGGTTACCTGCATCACAGCGTCGTCGTCGAGGAACTGAGCCGGGGGTCTGCAGCGATCGGCTTGAGCTACGGCGCGCACTCGAATCTTTGCGTCAACCAGATCCGGCGCAACGGCACCGAGCAACAAAAACGCACCTACCTCCCGAAACTCATCAGCGGCGAGCACGTGGGTGCGCTCGCGATGAGCGAACCGAGCGCCGGTTCCGACGTCGTCGGTATGCGCCTGGAGGCGCGCAAGGATGGCGACCACTACATCCTGAACGGCAACAAGATGTGGATCACCAACGGCCCGGACGCAGACGTGCTGGTGGTGTACGCGAAAACGGATAAAGACGCCGGCCCGCGCGGCATCAGCGCGTTCATCATCGAGAAGGGTTTTTCCGGATTCTCGACCTCGCCGAAGCTCGACAAACTGGGTATGCGCGGCTCGAACACGTGTGAGCTCGTGTTCCAAGACTGCGAAGTGCCCGCTGAAAATCTGGTCGGTGACGAGCACGAAGGTGTGCGCGTGCTGATGAGCGGACTCGATTACGAACGCGCGGTACTGGCGGCCGGGCCGCTCGGCATCATGCAGGCTTGCATGGACGTCGTCGTGCCGTACGTGCACGAGCGTAAGCAGTTCGGCCAGCCGATCGGCGAGTTCCAGCTGATGCAGGGCAAGCTGGCCGATATGTACACGACGATGAACGCCTGCCGTGCGTACGTGTACTCAGTGAACCAGGCCTGCGATCGAGGCCAGACCACACGCAAAGACGCAGCCGGCGCAATCCTGTACGCAGCTGAGAAAGCGACGTGGATGACGCTCGAAGCCATTCAGACGCTCGGCGGCAACGGCTATATCAACGACTACCCTACCGGCCGGCTGCTCCGCGATGCGAAGCTCTATGAAATCGGGGCCGGTACGTCGGAGATCCGCCGGATGCTCATCGGCCGTGAGCTGTTCCTGGAAACCGCTTGAAGTGCGTGCCCGCGCAAGTGCAACACCGGCATTCAGTGCGAGCGGTCTCAGGTTCGCAACGTTGCGTTGACGAGAGTCTCGCGGTCGCGAGACCGGGCCATCCGCAGCCTCGCCGAAAAGCGGTAATCGAATTTATGCAGGCTTGGCCTGCCCGAACCGACGGAGTCTATTGACATGCAAAATCCCGACTCGGCTGACCCGATTGTCATCGCCGGCGCGTCCCGCACACCGATGGGCGGATTTCAGGGCGACCTCGCGCCGCTAACGGCCGCTGAGATCGGCGCGGGCGCGATTCGCGGAGCACTCAGCAGCGCGCATGTCAGCCCTGAGGATATTCAGGAGGTCGTCATGGGCTGCGTGCTGTCGGCTGGCCAGGGCCAGGCACCGGCACGGCAGGCCGCGCTCGGCGCCGGCGTGCCGCTCGGCACCAACTGCACGACCATCAACAAGATGTGCGGCTCTGGCATGAAAGCCACGATGTTCGCACACGACATGCTGAAAGCCGGCAGCGTGGACGTCATGCTCGCGGGCGGCATGGAGAGCATGAGCAACGCCCCATACCTGCTCGACAAAGCCCGCGACGGCATGCGAATGGGTCACGCCAAAGTCTTGGACCACATGTTCCTCGACGGCCTGGAAGACGCATATGACAAAGGCCGCCTGATGGGCAGCTTCGCCGAGGACACGGCCGAGCGGTACCAGTTTACGCGCGAAGCGCAGGACGAATTCGCCATTCGTTCGCTCAAACGCGCGCAGCGTGCCATTACGCAAGGCGACTTCGGCGCTGAAGTCACCCCGCTTTCGATCAAGACGCGCCGCGGCGAGCATCAGGTAGAGCACGATGAACAGCCCGGCAAAGCCAACCTCGAGAAGATCCCGACGCTGCGCCCGGCGTTCCGCACTGACGGCACCGTCACGGCGGCCAACTCGAGTTCGATCTCGGACGGCGCGGCCGCGCTGGTCCTGATGCGACAGTCGGAAGCTGAACGCCGCGGGTTGACCCCGCGCGCCCGCATCATCGGACACGCCACGCACGCACACGAGCCGAACTGGTTCACAACGGCACCCGTGCAAGCCATGCGCAACCTGTTCGACCGCACTGGTTGGACCCGCGACGACGTCGATCTGTTCGAGATCAACGAAGCCTTCGCCGTCGTTACGATGGCCGCGATTCGCGACCTGGACCTTGACGACGAGCGGGTCAATGTGAACGGCGGCGCATGCGCACTCGGCCATCCGATCGGCGCCTCCGGCGCACGCATTCTCGTAACGCTGCTGGGCGCGCTCGAACACCACGATCTGAAACGCGGCATGGCATCGCTTTGCATCGGTGGCGGCGAAGCGACGGCGATGGCGATCGAGCGTTTCTGAAGGGCCGGGCATATGCATCTCAACGAAGAACAGGTTCTCGTGCGCGATACTGCGAGAACTTTCGCGGCCGCGGAGCTTGCGCCACATGCCGCCAGTTGGGATCAGGACGGCACGTTCCCGGCCGAGGTGATCCGCAAGATGGGTGAACTCGGCTGGCTCGGCATGATCGCACCGGAGGAATGGGGCGGCGGCGGCGCCGATCAGGTGTCGCATGCGCTGGCACTCGAAGAGATCGCCGTTGGCGACGGCGCCTGCTCGACCATCATGTCGGTGCACAACTCGGTTGGCTGCATGCCGATAGCCGCATTTGGCGACGAAGCGCAGAAAAGCCGTTTTCTGCGCCCGCTCGCGAGCGGCGAAAAGCTGGGTGCGTTTGCGCTCACCGAACCCCACGCGGGTAGCGACGCCAGCGCCATTCGTACGCGCGCCAGTTGGGACGGCCAGTGCTACACCTTGAATGGCGTCAAACAGTTCATAACGTCTGGCCGTACGGCCGACACGGTGGTGGCGTTCGCCGTGACGGATGCAGACGCTGGCAAACGCGGCATCAGCGCTTTCGTGGTGCCGACGGACGCCCCGGGCTACCAGGTGTCGCGCATCGAAAAAAAGCTCGGCCAGCGCGCGTCGGATACGGCGCAGATTACGTTTGAAGATTTGCGCCTCGACGCTTCGCACCGGCTCGGCGAAGAAGGTCAGGGTTACCGGATTGCGCTCAGCAATCTTGAAGGAGGCCGCATCGGAATCGCTGCGCAGAGCGTCGGCATGGCCCGCGCGGCCCTCGAAGCGGCGGTAGCGTACGCAAAGGAGCGCGAGACCTTCGGACAACCGATAGCGGAACATCAGGCCGTTGCGTTCCGTCTGGCCGACATGGCAACCGAGCTGGAAGCCGCGCGCTTGATGTACCTCAACGCGGCCCGCCTTCGCGACGCCGGTGAACCGTGCCTGCAGCAAGCCTCGATGGCCAAACTGTTCGCCTCGGAGATGGCCGAGCGGGTCTGCTCCAAGGCGTTGCAGATCCATGGCGGCTACGGCTATCTGGAGGACTTCCCGGTGGAACGCATCTACCGCGACGTGAGGGTTACGCAGATCTACGAAGGCGCGAGCGACATTCAACGCATGCTGATCGCGCGCGGCGTAACGGCCTGACGCCGCCGTAGTCGGCGCGCAACCTTCACCGGCACGGCACGCGCCGCCCACACGGCTTTCGCGTGCCCGGCCGGAAGGACCGGACTGGGAGGACTCGTGAGCAAAATCCACTCCACCATCAATTCATCGTCTGACACCTACCGTGACAATTTCGCTGCGATGCGGGGGCTGGTCGACGAACTACGCGGCCACGTCGCCAGCGTCATCGCGGGCGGCGGCGAACGCGCTCGCGATAAACATCTGGCCCGCGGGAAGATGCTGCCGCGCGAGCGCGTGCGTGCCTTGCTCGACCCCGGCACGCCATTTCTGGAACTATCCCAGCTCGCAGCCTTCGGTCAGTACGGCGGCGACGTGCCGGCCGCCGGCGTCATCACGGGGGTCGGCCGGGTCAGCGGGCGTGAATGTGTGATCGTCGCGAACGACGCCACCGTCAAAGGCGGCACCTATTACCCGTTGACGGTCAAGAAACATCTGCGGGCGCAAGAGATTGCCGCGCAAAACCGGCTACCGTGCCTCTATCTGGTGGATTCGGGCGGTGCCTTCCTCCCGTTGCAGGACGAAGTCTTCCCTGACCGCAACCACTTCGGACAGATCTTCTTCAACCAGGCCAACATGTCGGCGGCCGGCATTGCGCAGATCGCGTCGGTGATGGGCTCTTGCACTGCGGGCGGCGCGTACGTCCCGGCGATGTGTGACGAAAGCATCATCGTGCGCAACCAGGGCACGATTTTTCTGGGCGGCCCCCCGCTCGTCAAAGCCGCTACGGGTGAGACGGTATCAGCCGAAGACCTCGGCGGCGCGGACGTGCATTCGCGCACGTCCGGCGTCACCGATCACTACGCCGAAAACGATGCCCATGCGATCGGCATCGTGCGCAAGCTGGTCGCGCGCCTCAATCACCAACCCGCGACCAATGTCGCACTACGCGATGCGGCTCCGCCGGCGTACGACGTGAATGAAATCTATGGCGTGGTCTCCGCAGATGTGCGCAAACCCTACGACGTGCGCGAAGTCATCGCACGGATCGTTGACGACAGCGCACTCGAAGAGTTCAAGCAGCTCTACGGAACCACGCTCGTGTGCGGATTTGCGCACCTCTACGGCATGCCCGTTGGCATCATCGCCAACAACGGCATCCTGTTCAGCGAATCGTCCCTGAAAGGTGCGCACTTCATCGAGCTCTGCTGCCAGCGCAAGATTCCGCTGGTGTTCTTGCAGAACATCACCGGTTTCATGGTCGGCCAGAAATATGAGGCCGGCGGGATCGCCAAAGACGGCGCCAAGCTGGTCACGGCCGTAGCCACGGCCCGCGTCCCGAAGCTCACGCTGATCATCGGCGGCAGCTTCGGTGCAGGCAACTACGGCATGTGCGGGCGAGCCTACAGCCCGAGGTTCCTGTACATGTGGCCGAACGCGCGTATCTCCGTGATGGGCGGTGAGCAGGCCGCCAACGTACTCGCGCAGGTTCGCCGCGACGGGCTGGAACTGCGCGGCGAGACGTGGAGCGAGGCAGACGAAGCGGCGTTCAAAGCACCTATCCGCGAACAGTACGAAGACCAGGGCAATCCCTACTACGCAACGTCCCGATTGTGGGACGACGGCATCATCGACCCGGCCGACACGCGCCGCGTGCTCGGGCTGTCGCTTGCGGCCGCACTGAACGCCCCGGTCGAAGACACGCGCTTCGGCGTGTTTCGGATGTAGCGGGGCGCATCATCATGCTGAAGAAAATACTGATCGCAAACCGGGGCGAAATCGCCTGCCGCATCGCCCGCACGGCAAGGAAACTCGGTATCGCGACGGTGGCCGTGTATTCGGAGCCCGACCGCCGCGCCCAGCACGTCATGCAGGCCGACGAGGCCTTCGCGCTCGGCGGAGAAAGTGCAGCCGAAAGCTATCTCCGGGCCGAGCGGATCGTGGAAGCCGCGCTCGCGACCGGCGCCGACGCGGTGCACCCGGGCTATGGCTTTCTGGCGGAAAACGCAGACTTTGCCGAAAGCTGCAAGGCCGCCGGCCTGACATTTGTCGGCCCGCCGCCGGCGGCGATTCGCGCGATGGGCTCGAAAAGTGAAGCCAAAGCGCTGATGGCAAACGCGGGCGTGCCGGTCGTACCCGGTTATCACGGCGAGGCGCAGGACGACGCGACCCTCGAGCGCGAGGCGATGGAAGTGGGCTTTCCGCTGCTCGTCAAAGCTTCCGCCGGCGGCGGTGGCAAGGGTATGCGCGTCGTGACCGAAGCCGCAGGCCTCCAGGCGGCCATCGCAGGCGCGCGGCGGGAGGCCGGTGCGTCATTTGGCGATCAGCGTTTGTTGCTCGAACGCTTCGTGGCCAACGGACGCCATGTCGAAGTGCAGATCTTCTTCGATTCGGCCGGTAACGGCGTACACCTGTTCGAACGCGACTGCTCGGTGCAGCGCCGCTATCAGAAAGTGCTCGAAGAAGCCCCCGCGCCGGCGCTTTCCGGCGCCGTGCGCGAAGCCATGTACAGCGCTGCCCTCAATGCCGGCCGGGCCGTCGGCTACGTGGGCGCCGGCACCGTCGAAATGATCGCGGGTGCGGATGAGTTCTTCTTCATGGAGATGAACACGAGGCTGCAGGTGGAGCATCCGGTTACGGAGATGGTGACGGGTGTCGATCTGGTCGAGTGGCAGCTTCGTATCGCTTCAGGGGAGGCCTTACCCTGTGCGCAGGACGAACTTCGCCCGCGTGGACACGCGGTAGAGGTACGGCTCTACGCGGAGGACCCGGCGCGTGGTTTTCTGCCGGCTGTCGGTACGCTCTCGCGCCTGCGTTTTCCGGCTGAAGATCGCAGCATCCGCATCGATACCGGCGTCGCGGAAGGCGATACGATCAGCATTCACTACGACCCGATGGTGGCAAAAATCATCGCCAGCGCTCCGGACCGGCGCATGGCGCTGGCCCGACTTCATCAGGCTCTCGCCGCAACTCAGGTCGCCGGGGTCAAAACAAACGCCGGATTCCTGCACCGGCTAGCCCAACACCCGGAAGTGGTCGCAGGCGGTATGGACACGGGGTTTCTGGACCGCGAAGGTGAAGTGCTCGCCGCACAACCACTGCCGGATGACGGACCGATGCTCGCCGCTGCCGCAGTGCTCGCGCTTCGCGAGCACACGGGGACCGGCGCGTCACCATGGGACGCCGTCGACGCCTGGCGAATGAATCACGGCTACGCGGAACCGATCGAACTCGTCGACGCCGTCGGTCAGGAATCGCTGGTGACTTACCGCCGTGAAGGTGATCAGAGATCGCTATCACTCGGACCCGAGAGCGTACCGGTCGACTTTGCCGCGAGCGCGTCCGATCTCGTATCCATCGAACTGTCGGGACGGCGAGAGTCGCTGGGCGTTCACCTCGACGGCCAGACCTTAACGCTGTTCCGCGCCGGTCAGACGCTGACCTTCCAGCTCATCGACCGGGCCGATGTCGATGCGGATGGTGGGGCCCATGCCGGCAGCCTCCGTGCACCGATGCCCGGCAAAGTTCTCGCAACCTACGTCGCACCGGGCGATCAGGTGGAGCGCGGTCAACCGTTGATGCTGATGGAGGCGATGAAGATGGAACACACCATCACCGCGCCGGCCGACGGCACGGTGTCTGAGGTGCGTTATGGCGAAAATGAACAGGTGGACGAAGGCGCGGAACTGATCGTTCTGGCCGCGGATGCCTGAGCGGTTTTTCAAGCTGACGGAGCGTTGCGTTACGGCGTCTTGCCGGCGCGGCGCCGGCGGTCGCCCTTCACACCTGAACTTTCACGTAGCTGCCAGGTGCCGCTTCGAGTACCGCGAGTTCCCGGTCGCCCGGGTTGCGGGCAGCCACTTTCTTGCCACCGTTGTACCGCGACACCCACTTGCGCCAGTCAGTCCACCACGAACCCTCCGTGTAGTCGGCCGCGGCGAACCAGTCATCGGGCGACGCCGGCATCTCTTTGCCAACCCAGTAACCATACTTGTTGGCGGATGGCGGGTTCACGACGCCCGCGATGTGTCCCGAAGCCCCGAGCACGAACCGCGTGTTGCCCGAGTAGAGCTGGGTCGCTGAGTAAGTCGATTTCCAAGGTGCGATGTGGTCTTCCTTGGTGGACAGGATATAGACCGGCGTCTTGATGTCGCGCAGGTCCACCGGCTCGCCCAGCATCTCGATACCACCGGGCTCGATCAGCAGATTCTGCTGATACATCTTGCGCAGGTAATACGAGTGCATGACGCGGGGCATGCGGGTCGAATCAGAGTTCCAGTACAGCAGGTCGAACGGGAACGGGTCTTTGCCCATCAGGTAGTTGTTGACGACAAAACTCCAGATGAGGTCGTTCGCCCGCAGCATGTTGAACACATCGGCCATCGCGGCACCGTCGAGGTAGCCCTGGTCGGCCATCTGGGACTCGATCATGGCGAGCTGCTCTTCATCGACGAATACACCGAGTTCACCTGGTGACGTGAAGTCGGTCATCGTCGTGAAGAACGTCGCCGCCTTGATGCGGTTGTCGCCCACTTTGTTCATATAAGCCAGCGTGGCTGCCAGCAACGTCCCGCCCAGGCAGTAGCCGATCGCCTTGACGTTCGCTTCACCGGTCGCCTGTTCGATGGCGTCGAGTGCAGCCAGCGGCCCTTCGACCATGTAGTCGTCGAAACTCTTCTCCGACAGGCGTTCATCCGGATTGACCCACGAGACGACGAAAACCGTGTGCCCCTGGTCTACCGCCCATTTGATGAATGAGTTCGATTCACGCAGGTCGAGGATGTAGTACTTGTTGATCCATGGCGGCAGGATCAGCAGCGGCCGGCGGTGCACGGTGTCGGTGGTCGGGTTGAACTGCAGCAACTGCATCAGATCGTTCTCAAACACGACCGAACCGGGCGTCACCGCGACGTTCTCACCGAGCTTGAACTTGTCGAGGTCGGTCATCTTGATGCGGAGCTTCCCCTTGCCGCGCTCGAGGTCGTCCAACACGTTGCTGAGACCACGAACGAGGTTCTCGCCCCCGCTTTCCACGGTCTCGCGCAACACCGTCGGATTGGTGGCCGCAAAATTGGTCGGCGCCATCGCATCGACGAACTGGCGCACGTAGAAGTCGACCTTGTCGGCTGTGTGGGTTTCCAGGCCGTCCACGTCGCGCACGGTGTCCAGCATGAAGCGCGACGCGAGCAGATAAGACTGCTTCAGATGGTCGAAGTACGGATTCTCCTGCCACTCGCTGTCTTTGAAACGCCGGTCGCCGCGCGCCGGTTCGACTACCGGTGCCGCTTCCTGGCCGGCCATGCGCTGCGTCGTGACTTGCCAGAGTTCGATGTAGCTCTGCATGAAGCGGGCCTGTTGCTCCAGCAGCTTCTGCGGGGTCCTGGCCATCTCCACGGCGAGGTCGGCGAATGCCCGCGTCAGCCCGACCGGGTCTACGGAGGCATTGGGCAGGCTGGCGCCATCCGCCTGGCGGTCGATGAAATCCTGAATCAGCCGCTGGCTTTGCTCGGCGATTTTCTGCCAGCGCTCCGCCATGGCCTCAGCGTCGGGCAAGCGGACTTCGGCATTGCTGTCGGACGATTTCTTGGATGGCGACATGGCGGTTCTTCCGTGGTTATGTTGCACTGCAACAACGCGATCAATAATAGTGTTCGAACGTTGACGAAACAAGGGGTTATTGCGCAGGATCGCCGGTCCAGGCCGTTCCCGGCCGTAGTCGAAGAGCGAACGCACATGAGCACGACCGCGCCCGTCACCGACAATGACGAACCGCTACTGCTAAACACGCTGCAAGACGGCGTGCGCTACCTGACGCTAAACCGGCCGCGCCAGTTCAACCCGCTGAGCGAGAATATGCTGACAGCGCTGCGCACGGCGTTGGATGAAGCCGGTGATGATGCGCACACCCGCGTCATCGTGGTGGGAGCCAATGGCAAGGCGTTCTGCGCGGGCCACGACTTGCGCGAGATGCGCTCGCACCACGGTCAGGATTACTACGAAACCCTGTTTCAGCAGTGCTCGGGTCTGATGCAGGCGCTGGTTGAGATCCCAAAACCGGTGATCGCCGCCGTCCAGGGCATCGCGACGGCGGCCGGCTGCCAGCTGGTCGCACAGTGCGATCTGGCCGTGGCGGCCGAGTCCGCGCAGTTCGCCGTGTCCGGTGTCAACCTGGGGCTCTTCTGCAGCACGCCGAGCGTCGCTCTGAGTCGCAACGTCGCGCGCAAGAAAGCCTTCGAGATGCTCGTGACAGGGCAGTTCATCAGCGCCGACAAGGCACTCGAATACGGCCTCGTCAATCGCGTCGCGCCCGATGATGCGCTGTTAGCGGAGGTCAAGACGCTCACCGATGCGATCACGGCAAAACCCGCGGTAGCGATCGAAACGGGCAAGCGGATGTTCTACCAGCAGATCGAGCGCAACCTCGAAGGTGCTTACGCCTATGCCGGCGAAGTGATGGCCTGCAATATGATGGCGGCCGACACCGTAGAAGGCGTAGACGCGTTTCTCGAAAAGCGACCGCCGCGCTGGTAACGCCAGTCATCCCGTTCGGGACAGTGCGCCAATCACAGCCGGTCGCGGTATATGTCCGCTAGCTCGCCGGTTGTGGACCATCTGTCGATAGAACGGGCAGCCGACGGTGTCGACTGGTCCGGCAATCGCCACGAACCAGGCGTCCGAACAGCACGGATCGTAAGCCTCGTGCCGAGTCTGACCGAACTACTGTTCGACCTCGGCTTGGACACGCAGATCGTCGGCCGGACCGGCTTTTGTATTCATCCCAAGGCCGCGGTGCGCAAGGTGCCGAAAGTCGGCGGCACAAAAGACATCAAACTCGAGCGCATCATCAGCCTCAAACCCACACACGTCATCGTGAACGTGGACGAGAACCGGCGCGAAGACGCCGACGCGCTGCGGGATGCGGGTATTGCCGTGGTCGTTACCCACCCGATGGAGCCGGCCGACAATCTCGCCCTATACACCTTAGCGGGCCGGCTGTTCGGTGTAGAACAGCGCGCCGCGGAACTCTGCGACGCGCTTCGGGCAGCGCTTGCCGATATCAGCAGCCACGATATGAAGCTCGGTGTGTTGTATCTGATCTGGCGCCGGCCCTGGATGACCATTTCAGCCGATACGTATCTCGCACGGATGCTGGCACTGGCAGGACTCGAGCCCGTCGCGGTCGACACCGATGCGCGCTACCCGCAGGTCGAAGACGACGACCCGGCATGGCAGCGGGCCGACGCGGTGCTGCTGTCCAGCGAACCGTTTCCGTTTCGCGCGAAGCACATACCTGAGGTGGCGTCGATGCGCGGGAGATCCGTTGATCGGGTCATGTGTGTCGATGGCGAACTACTCTCGTGGTACGGCAGCCGCGCCGTGGGAGGCGTGCGCTACGCAAAAGCGCTGGGCGACCGGTTGCGCGCATCCGTTGCCGGTGCAACGGGGCAACGGGATCGATGACGGTAGGGCATGAGTTGACGACGCTCTTGAACAAGCGCGGAACGTCGTTGCACGCCGACAATCTGCATGCTCCGACACCAACACCGCCGTAGCCGCAGGACAATCCTCGCGATGAGCGAAGTCATCCCGTCACCTTGCGTCAACATCTGCGTCATCGACGCAGCCGGACAGACCTGCGTCGGCTGCTATCGCACGCTGGATGAGATCGCGCGGTGGGCGACCATGCCAGCGGCCGAGCGCAATCAGATCATGGATGCGCTGGACGCCCGCATGGAGGCCGCATTCGAGGATGGCTGACCGCCCGGGGGCCGGAGTCGCTCAAAGGTTATCGATTGGAACCGGCTCGATGGCGTCGGCCGGCTCGAAACCAAACACGCGGCCGTAGAAGTACAGTTCCGCTTCCAATGTTCGCCTGATCGTGTCGGCCATGCGGAAGCCATGCTGTTCACCTTCGAACGCGAGGTAGGCTACCGGCAGGCCTTTGGCGCGGAGCGCCTCCACCATCATCTCCGCCTGGTTCGGCGGCACGACTTTGTCCTCAAGACCCTGAAAGAAGATGACCGGGCAGTTCAGCTGGTCGGTAAACTGGATCGGCGAACGCTCGATGTAACGGGAACGCGTCTCCGGATAGGGTCCAATCAGTGAGTCGAGGTAGCGGGACTCGAACTTGTGGGTGTCGGTCGCCAACGCTTCCAGTTCGCTAATGCCGTAATAGCTGGCGCCCGCTTTGAACGTGTCGTGGAAGACGAGCGCTGCGAGCGTTGTGAATCCGCCGGCGCTGCCACCGCGAATCGCGAGCCGATCGCCGTCCACCAGACCTTCGGCGGCCAGATGCCGAGCCGCGTTGACGCAGTCTTCAACATCAGCGATGCCCCACTGCTCCTTCAGCGCGTCGCGATAAACGCGTCCGAAACCGGTTGAGCCACGGTAGTTCACATCGACGACGGCAAAACCGCGGCTGGTCCAGAACTGCACGCGGGTATTGAGTACGGACGAGGTGCCACCGGTTGGCCCTCCATGACCTATCACGATCAGCGGCGGCCGTTCGCCATCGGGGGCAGCGTGAGAACCGCTCGTCGGTGCGTAAAAAAACGCGTGCACCTGCATGCCACCGCTTTCGAACCAGATCGAGCGCGGAATCGACAGGTGGTCCTTGTCAATCGGCAGGCTCGCCGACTCGCGCAGCAGCTCGCTCTGACCGTCCGCCAGACCAAGTCGCACGACGCCGCCCGCGACGTCGGGTGCCCCGGCAGCGCAAGCGACGAGATCGCCGGACACCCACAGGCAGTCGAATTCCGTGTAACCGACATCGATTTCACGCGCTGTGCCGGCACTCAGATCGTGCTGCGTCAGACGCCAGCTGCCATCGTCCGCCCAGGCCGCGACGAGCCGGTCCGGGCCGGCGAAACCGTAGGTGCGGTTGCCGAACTGCCAGTGCGGCTTCGCAAAGTCGGCGTTGCGCTGTACCAGGCAGCGCGGAGCGACACTGGCATCAGCCTCGACGTCGAGGCTGTAGAGGTTCCACCAGCCCGAGCGGTCGGACACAAAACAGAGCGAACCGTCCGGCGCCCACAGCGGCTGCAGGACCGATTCGTCCGGCCCCCCGACGACATGTCGCGGCGCCGTGTCACCGTCCAGAGACAACAGCCACAAGTCCGTGCCGTCCCACGGCATACGCGGATGATCCCAAGTGATGAAGGTTACCCACGCACCGCTCGCCGTAATGCGAGGCGCCGCGTAGAAATCATGTCCCGAGGCGAGCAATCGCACGGCACCCGAGTCGGCGTCGATCGCGACCAGTTCGTTACTCGGCTCGTGCCCCTCGCCCGTATGACTCTCGCGGACCGCGATCAGCTGATTGCGGTTCGCGTCAAACTGCGCTTCCGCATAGCGCCAGGGACCCTCGGCGGTCAGCGCCGTCGGAGTACCGTCGGTCCCGAGCGCGTAGATCCGCTGATCGGCGTCATTGCAAAACCAGACGCGCCCGCCGGCCACGCATAGCGCCGCTCCCCCGTACTCGTGGACGCGCGTTCGCACGCTGTACGGCGCGGGTAACATGTCTTCCGGCGCACCGCCGGGGCGCGCGCGCATCAACGCCTGCCGTCCGCCTTCCGCAGGCCTGCCTTCAACCCACCAGACCGTATCGCCGTCCAGGGCAACCTCGCTAAGGCGCAGCGAATCAGCCACGAGCGCATCAGTGGTGAGCGGCGATGGCCACGTACCGTACGGAGAAATCTGCATGTCTTAAAGTTTCCAGATGGGCGGGCGCGACTCAGCGGTGCCGGCGTGCGCGAAAGCGTTCTTCGTCTCTACCGGCGGCGGCTTCCGGAGCGGTCGGTGACGGGCTGGCGCCATCCCCGGTTGTCGGGCTGGGTCCGGGCTCGGGCCCGGTCAGGGACTCCGATCCGGTTTCCGCCGTCACTTCAGAGACGGACTCCGCCAGCGCCAGGTCCCGCATCGTCATACCGGCACCGGCTTCACTAACGGCGCTATCCAGCGACGTGAAAACCGCTGACAGCGCCGCATCGTCCGGCAGGTTCTCGTTGCGCACTACGCTGCCGTCGACGGGTGCGCGAAGGGCAAACAGTACGTCAGCTACGGTCATCGACTGGAGATCCCGTGCGGGTGTATAGATACCACCGGCCTCTTCGCGATACATCAACAAGCCCCACTTTTGCAGGCGCCCCAGCACTTCGCGCAGGGACTCGAGCGGCACCTTGAGCACAATCGCCAACTGGGTTAGAGAGGGCGGCGGTGCGCCCTGCACGAACGCGGTGGCAATTCGCCGCATGGCGAGCAGACCAACCCGTTCGCTGGTCGCATTGCCAAGTCGCAGCGCTTCCGCGCTCACGCCCAGATACTGCGGGTTCTGCACATAGAATGCGACCGCCGCGCCGATCAGCAGAACGGTCCATCCGACGTACACCCAGACCATGAACACCATCAGGATGGCGAGGCTCGAATACACCGCTGCCCACTTACTGGTAGACCCGACGATGAACGCCGCAAATGCCCATCCCACCGACGCCCACAGCAAGCCGGCCACCAGCCCCCCGGTCATCGCGGCGCTCAGCTTGACCCGCGTGTTGGGGATGTACGCATAAACGAAGGCGAACGCAGCGATCACAAGCAGGTAAGGCAGCAAACCGATGAAGAAGCGGATCAGAGCGCCAAACGGCTCCATCGCCATCAACTGCTGCACCAGATCGCTGCTCAGCAACGAGGCGAAGATACCCATCGCCGAAAACACGAGCACCGGCCCGACCAATACGACACTCAGGTAACGCGAAAACCGATCTACCAGCCGCCGGCTTCGCCGTATGCGCCAGGCGAAATTCAACGCGCTCTCGATCTTCTGCATCAGCGAGATCACGGTGTAGATGAGCAGCGCGAGACCCAGCGAACCGAGCGCGCCAACCTTCATGTTCTCGACGAAGCCGACGATCTGGTCGGTGATGCGGATGCCCTGCTCACCGAGCGGCGCCAGTACGTTCAGGAGCGTGGGCTCGAGCTGGTTGTGCACGCCGAACGCTTTCAGAACCGAGAAGCTGACCGCCAGCAACGGCACCAGCGACAGCAGCGTGGTGTAGACGAGCCCCATCGCCCGCAGCGACAGCTGCCCGTCGCGCGCTTCACGCACGACCGTGCGCAGCACCCGGACGGCAAATGAGAGCCGGCTGCCGCGGGATCCCGCCACCAACGCCATGTTGGCCGAACCGACCGCGCCGGCCACCGCGCCGCGCAGGTTGTCAAACCACGTATCCATCTAGCCAAAAATGTAGCAGACCGGCGCGCGGAGAGCCCCACGAGATTGGCGTTGTCAGGCGCCTGTCACCAAACGGCCAGCCCGGTGGCGATACCGTCTATGACTCGCGCAGGTGTGCGATCACGTCTTGCTCGAACTGCGCCAACGACGCCTCCAGGTCCGGGAGAAACGGTGGCAGCGGCAGGGCCACCCGGTGCACGCCAGCTTCGCCGAGGCGCGCCACGGCTTCGAGCGGATCGGCGCCGCTGCCTGGCAGCGCCTCCGGACACCCCATCGTGATCTCGAGCGCCCCGGGGTCCCGGCCAGCCCGTTCGGCTTCTTCACGTGCCTGCTCCACCAACGGCCAGATCTCGACCTGGGAACCAGTGGCGGGGAAGTAACCATCGCCGAGCCGGCCGGCACGCCGTGCGGCAAATGGTGTGTGACCGCCGACCAGGATCGGCACATGGCCGCCGACTGGCCGCGGCACACAGTTCATGCCCGTGAACTCCACGAATTCACCATGGTAGCTCGCGTCCTCGTGAGCCCACAGCGCGCGCATTGCGCCGATGTACTCATCCGCCCGCTTGCCCCGACGCTCGAAAGGCACACCAAGGGCGGCGAATTCCTCGGCCAGCCAACCGACGCCAATGCCCAGACTCAATCGTCCGCCGGACATATGGTGGAGCGTCGCCACTTCCTTGGCGAGAACCAGAGGATTGCGCTGCGGTAACACGAGCACGCCGGTGATGAAGCGAAGCCGCGTGGTCGCGCCGGCTGCAAACGCCTGCCAGATCAGCGGATCGGGCATGTTGATATCACGCCCGCCGGGCAGCCGTCCGGTCGGCGAGTAGGGATATTCCGATTGATAATCAGAGGGAATAGCAACGTGTTCCGGGCAGATCAGTGCCTCGAATCCATACTGTTCCGCCAGACGCGCAAGGCGCAGTGCATCCGCACCGTCCGGGAAGGTGACGTTGGCAAAGTGCAGGGCAAATTTCATGCGGGTCGGCCCATTCACGAGATCGTGGACCGCACTTTAGCGCAGGTGTATAACCGGCGGGCCGCGGCTCCGGGCAGCGCCGGCTCAGGCGGGCATCAGGCTCCGGCCAAGCCGCAGGCCAAGCCAGCAAACCAGCAGACATATGCAGACACTCGTCGCGACGTTGACGAGCGCCGCCGGCCAGCGCCCGCTCTCGAGCAGTGCGAGTGTTTCAAGCGAAAACGTCGAGAACGTCGTGAGGGCACCCAACAGGCCGGTAATGAGGCCCAGCCTCAGCACTGGTGTCAGATCGCCGCGCTCTACCATCGTCGCGTACAGAACCCCGATCAGCAGCGATCCGACCACGTTTACCGTCAGCGTGCCCCATGGGAAGTCCCGTCCGAGCACCGCGTGTGCGAACTGCGCCAGCGCGAAGCGCAAGACGGCGCCGAACGCGCCACCAACGGCCACGGCGATCCATTGCATATGACTAACCGCCGCCGCGCCGACTGAACCGGCTTCCTGCCCGTCAGAATGCCTCGGCGTCCAGCGCCATCAGTAGATCCGATCCCGAACGGATGGCCGCGATCAGTGAGGTCGTCTCCGGCAGCAACCGCTGCATGAAGTAGCGGGCCAGCGTCAGTTTTCTGGCGTAGAAACCCGTGTTGTCGCCTTCCACCTTGTCGAGCGACACGGCCGCCATGCCGGCCCACATGTGCGCCACGCCGGTATGACCCATCAGCTTCAGGAAATCCGTTGCGGCGGCGCCGGGCGCCGCAGGGTCACGGGCGGCCTGCTCCAGCAGCCACTCGAAGGCTTCTTCGAGCGCATCGATGGCGGCTTCGAGCGGCATGACGAACTCATTCATACGGTCGTCGTCTTTGTGCGCATCCGCAAAGGCGCGCATCTCCGACAGGTAGTCCCGCATGACCTGACCGCCATCCATCGCCAGCTTGCGTCCGACGAGGTCCATGGCCTGTACGCCGTTGGTGCCTTCGTATATCTGCGCGATTCGCGCGTCGCGGACGTATTGCTCCATCCCCCACTCGCGAATGTAACCGTGCCCGCCCAGCACCTGCTGGCACGCGACCGCGGCATCCAGCCCCATATCCGACAGGTAGGCTTTGATAATCGGCGTCATCAACGCGACCCGCTTATCGGCGGCACCGCGGATTTCCGGGTCCGGGTGTCGGTCGGCTTCGTCGATCTGTAGCGATACGCCGACGTAGAGCGCCCTGCAGCCTTCAAGATGAGCCCTCGCCGTCATCAACATGCGGCGCACATCCGGGTGCACGATGATCGGGTCAGCCGGCCCGTCCGCGTTCACCGGCCCGGTGGGAGAGCGGCCTTGAAGCCTGTCTTTCGCGTAAGCCGCAGCACTCTGGTAGGCCGCTTCAGCGATTGCGAGGCCCTGCATGCCGACCCACAGGCGCTCGTGATTCATCATCGCGAACATCGCCCGCATTCCGCGGTTTTCTTCGCCTACGAGCCATCCCACCGAGTTGTCGAAATTCATGACACACGCCGGCGCGCCTTTGATGCCCATCTTCTTTTCAATGGAGCCACAGTTCGTGTGGTTGTAGGCCCCCGGATTGCCGTCGGCGTCCGGCAGGAACTTCGGCACGAGGAACAGGCTCACGCCTTTGATGCCGCTCGGTCCACCCGGAATCTTGGCCAGCACAAGGTGCACGATGTTGTCGGTGATGTCCTGCTCGCCGCCGGTGATGAATATCTTCTGTCCGGTAATGCGGTAGGTGCCATCGTCCTGCGGTTCTGCCCTCGAGCGCATAAGTCCGAGGTCCGTGCCGCAGTGCGACTCGGTGAGGCACATCGTACCGGTCCATTCGCCGCTCACCATCTTGGGCAGGTAGCGGTTCTTCAGGTCGTCACTCGCAAATCCGCGCAGCGCACGGTAGGCGCCGTGCGTCAGCCCCGGGATGAGCGACAGCGCCATGTTGGCCGAGACGACCATCTCCTCAACCACGAACTTGACCGTCTCAGGCAACCCTTGCCCTCCGAAGGCTGGATCGCAGGACAGGGCCGTCCAGCCACCGTCGGTCAGCGCTTTGTAGCCTTCCGCGAAGCCCTCTGGCAGTGTCACTTTGCCGTTGTCGAATCTGGCGCCCGTCTCATCACCGTTCTGGTTCGATGGGAACAGCACGTTCTCGCATACCTTGGCGGCCTCGCCCAGCACCGCGTCGGTCAAGTCCTGAGTCGCATCCTCAAAACCCGGGAGCGCCGCGAAGCGCGAACCCGCATCGTGGAGTTCGTTCAACACAAAGCGCAGATCGTCGACTGGGGCTGAGTAGGTCGCCATGGCTCTTGATTAACCTCGATTGTCCGTTGCAGTCATGCCGGATAGCTCCGGCGCGCGACGCCGCAGCGCCGCTCGTTGGGAGCCGACACTGATACTGGTGGTCGGCCCACGCTTGTTCCTACATGTTGGGGTAGTTGGGACCGCCCCCGCCTTCCGGCACCACCCAGTGAATGTTCTGGGTCGGGTCCTTGATGTCGCACGTCTTGCAGTGCACGCAGTTCTGCGCGTTGATCTGCAGCCGCATGTCACCCTCATCGCCGGCTTCGTCCTCCACGTATTCGTAGACACCGGCGGGACAAAATCGTGCCTCGGGCCCGGCGTAGCGAGAGAGATTGATACCGACCGGCACTCCGTCGTTCTTGAGGGTCAGGTGGATCGGCTGATTCTCTTCGTGGTTGGTCGCCGAAAACGACACATTCGTCAGGCGGTCGAAGCTGACCTCGCCGTCAGGCTTCGGATATTCGATTTTCGGCATCTGGTCGGCCGGCATCAGCGTCTCGTGATCCCGATGCCCATGGCTGAGCGTCCAGGGCGCGCGGCCGCTGAACAACAGCTGGTCGATACCGGTGTAGATGGTGCCGCCGAACAGGCCGAGTTTGAACGAGGGACGCACGTTGCGCGCCTCGTGCAGTTCTTCCCAGACCCAGGACTTGCGGAAGTTATCGGCGTACGCCTGTAGCTCCTTGCCGCCGGGGTCACCTGCCGCGATAGCGTCAAACGCCGCTTCGGCCGCCAGCATGCCGGACTTCATCGCCGTGTGTGAGCCCTTGATTTTCGGCATATTGAGCGTGCCGGCCTCGCAGCCGATCAGCACCCCGCCGGGGAACGTCAGCTTGGGCAGCGACTGGAGCCCGCCTTCATTGATCGCGCGTGCGCCGTAGGCGACGCGGCGTCCGCCTTCGAAGAACGGACGAATGGTCGGATGCATCTTGAAACGCTGGAACTCTTCGTAGGGCGACAGGTGCGGATTGCGGTAGTCGAGCCCGACCACGAACCCGACGGAGACCTGATTGTTTTCCAGGTGATACAGAAACGAGCCGCCGTAGGTGTCGCGGGTCAGCGGCCAGCCCGCCGAATGAACGATCAGGCCATCCTGGTGTTTCTCGGGATCGATATCCCAGAGCTCTTTGATACCGATTCCGTAGGTTTGGGCCTCACACTCGGCGCGCAGGTTGAATCGTTCCATCAACTCCTTGCCAAGATGCCCGCGACAGCCTTCTGCAAAGAACGTGTACTTCGCGTGCAGTTCCATGCCGGGGGTGTACATATCGGTTTGCGAGCCGTCGCGGCCGATCCCCATGTCGCCGGTGGCGACCCCCTTCACCGAGCCGTCTTCGTGGTAGAGCACTTCCGAGGCAGCGAAGCCCGGAAAGATATCGACGCCAATCGCTTCCGCCTGCTCCCCGAGCCAGCGGCAGACATTGCCAAGACTAACGATGTAGTTGCCCTTATTGTGCATCGGCGGCGGCAACATGAAATGCGGTACCGACAGGCTCTTCGTCTCGGTCAGAAAATAAAACCGCTCCTCTCCGACCGGAGTGTTGAGCGGTGCGCCCAGGTCAGCCCAATCGGGATGCAGTTCGTTGAAAGCGCGCGGCTCCAGTACCGCGCCCGAGAGAATATGGGCGCCCACCTCGGAACCTTTCTCGACCACGCACACCGTGATTTCGAGATCGTGCTCGCTGGCAAGCTGGCGCAGTCGGGTCGCAGCAGCCAGACCAGATGGCCCGGCGCCCACGATCACGACGTCGAATTCCATGGACTCGCGTTCCACTCGTCACCTCTGTTACTTGATTCGAAAACGGCCGCGCCACCGCCGGGAGGATAACTGCCGGAGCGGCTTGCGCCCGCGCCTGGCCGATCGGTGGAGCGCAAGACCCAATCGATCGGGTGCGGCAGCGGCGCGACGCCGTCAGTATCAAGTTGACGTTTACGTAAACGGCAGTATAAGTTGGCGGCCTTTGGCGGCAATTCGCCTGTTGCGACGCACATTATCGCGCATTCGCCCACGCAATTGCGCGGTTCCAGGCTGCGGCATACGCTTGCGGGCTTCGCGGCGTGCGCACTACCGGCCAGCCTCAGGCCTCGGCGCCACGCCCAGACCCTTCTTCCTTCCACTGAGATCGAGTCGACATGAAAGTACTGGTCACGGTCAAACGGGTGGTTGACTACAACGTCAAGATCCGCATCAAGTCTGACAACACCGGCGTCGAGACGGCCAACGTCAAGATGTCCATGAATCCCTTCGACGAAATAGCTGTCGAAGAGGCGCTGCGTCTGCGCGAGGCAGGCACCGCCTCTGAAGTCGTCGTCTGCTCCATTGGTCCGCAGCAGTCCCAGGAGACTATCCGAACTGCCCTTGCGATGGGCGCCGACCGTGGCGTGCACGTGAAAACCGACGACGACGTACAGCCGCTGGCGCTCGCCAAGCTGCTGAAGGCCGTGGTCGAACGCGAGGAACCCGGCATCGTGGTGCTTGGCAAACAGGCCATCGACATGGACAACGGTCAGACCGGTCAGATGCTGGCCGCGCTGCTCGGATGGTCGCAGGGCACCTTCGCATCGAAGATCGAGATCGACGGCAGTTCGATGAGTTGCACCCGCGAGGTCGACGCCGGGCTCGAAACGGTGAAGTTGAAAATGCCGGCCGTCGTCACGGCTGACCTTCGCTTGAACGAGCCGCGCTACGCGTCACTGCCGAACATTATGAAAGCCAAGAAGAAGCCGATCGACGCGATGACGCCGGACGATCTGGGCGTCGACACGGCGCCGCGCCTCGAGATCCTCAAAGTCACCGAACCGCCGACGCGCGAAGCCGGTGTGATGGTCGAGAACGCTGAGGAACTGGTTTCCAAACTCAAGAATGAAGCGAAGGTGATTTGACCATGGGTGTACTCGTACTCGCAGAACACGAAGACGGCGCCCTCGTCGGTGCCACGCTATCCACTGTTGCGGCCGCGCAGGCGATCGGGGGCGACATCGACGTGCTCGTCGCCGGTAAAGACTGCGGCGGCGTTGCCGACGCGGCGGCCAAGATCCCGGGTGTCAGCAAGGTGCTGACCGTGGACGACGACGCCTACGCCCACCCGATCGCCGAGTCGATGGCCGACCTCGTCGTCGCCATGGCTGGCAGTTACAGCCACGTCATGACCAATCACACGACCGTCGGGCGCAATATCCTGCCCCGCGCCGCAGCGTTGCTCGACGTGGCACCGATCGCGGACATCCAGGGCGTAATCGACGGCGACACCTTCGAGCGCCCAATCTACGCCGGCAATGCGATCGCGACCGTCAAGTCGTCGGACGCTACCAAGCTCATCACCGTGCGAGCTACCGCCTTCGAAGCCGTTGCGGCAGAAGGCGGCTCGGCCGGAGTCGAATCGGCCTCGGCCGCGGCCGGCACCGATCTTTCCGAATTCGTCAGCCAGGAACTCAGCCAGTCAGAGCGCCCGGAGTTGACGTCGGCGCGCGTTGTCGTATCCGGCGGGCGCGGCATGGGCAGCGGCGAGAACTTCTCGATCCTGGAACCGGTCGCCGACAAGCTGAACGCCGCTATCGGGGCCTCACGCGCCGCGGTCGACGCCGGCTTCGTCCCGAACGAGTACCAGGTTGGTCAGACCGGTAAGGTGGTGGCCCCGGATCTCTACGTGGCGGTCGGCATCTCCGGCGCGATTCAGCACCTTGCTGGCATGAAAGACAGCAAGGTCATCGTTGCCGTGAACAAGGACGAGGAGGCCCCGATCTTCCAGGTAGCCGACTTCGGCCTCGTCGCCGATCTGTTCCAGGCGGTCCCGGAAATCGATTCGGAACTTGGCAAACAGATGTAGGGCGGTGCGGGCCGATCGCCCGGAATACGCTGTCTCCCGGAAGGCCCGCGTCGCGGGCCTTTCTCATTGTGGCGCGCGCGCCAGACCACCGCTCCATTCCCACGGGATGCTGCGCAGGGGTAGCCGCCCGGCCGTCTCAGGGCGACGCCAGCGCCGCCCGCACGGCGTCGGCGCGCGGGATGGGACCAACCGCCCCAAACCCTGTAGTGCTGAGCGCCGCCGCCACGTTTGCGTAGCGGGCAGCTTCTCTGAGCGCATCACCGTCGGCTAGCCGGGCCAGCAGCGCGCCATCGAAAACATCACCGGCGGCGGTCGCGTCAACGCAGTTCACGCGATGCGCCGGAAGACGCTCGCGCTCTTCTGAAGAGGCGATCCAAACGCCGTCGGCGCCCATCGTCAATGCAACGATCCGTACCCCGGCCTCGAGGAAAAGGTCCAGTATCGCCTGCGGCTCGTCGAGCCCTGTCAACGCTCTCGCGTCATCCAGCCCGGGCAGCGCGATATCGACATTCTCAAGCGTCGCCATAACAACGGCGCGAGCGCGCGCCAACGGCCACAGATTGAGTCGCAAGTTGGTGTCGTAGGCCACCGTCACGCCGGCTTCGCGCGCTACCGCCAGCGCTTCAAAACAGGTATCGCAGGCACTGTCGCTGATCGCCTGCGAAATGGCCGAGAACTGCAGGTATCGGCAACGGCGCAAGAGTTCGCGCGGCAGCCGCGTCGGCGTCATGAGGCTGGCGGCCGAACCGGCACGCCGATAGGTAAAGCGGTGGCCATCGGCATCGTGGCTGATGAAGTAGATGCCGGTCGGCGCGCTCGGTTCCTGTCTGACCGTGCTGACGTCTATCCCTTCTTTGCGCCACAGGGTCAGCAACTCTTCACCGAAGGTATCTACGCCCACCTGGGTAAAGTAGCCGGCACAAGCGCCTTGGCGGCTTGCGGCAACCGCGCAGTTCGACGTATCACCGCCATACCCCCGGAGATAACGATCACCATCGGTCTGGTTGAATTCAACCAGCGCTTCTCCGAGACACAGGACGTCGAGCACTGCGCGAGTCAGCGGTTACGCATCACATACCGGCCGGCAGCACGCCGCACCGGCACTCACTGCAGGCCGGCTCAGAAATCATGCATCTGGGCGCACTGAATACCATGCTCTTCGAGCATTACGGGAATTCCGTCATCAACACGGTAGATGGTGGTTTCGTTCTCGGTGATCAGCGCTTCGTCTAGAGCTTCGGTGACAGCGCTGCCATCGACGTAGCGTACTTCGCCCGCGTCGACTCTGCGATTAAGGTCTTCGAGCTTGTCGCCGCCCAGCATCTTCACCGGGATCTTGGTGACCGGGCAGCACAGAATTTCGAGCAGGCTCTTGTCAACGCTCATGGCTCCACCTCATTGTCGGACCAGGTGGTCAGTTGAGACCGCGGGCCGGAAGAGTTGGGATCGTACGTGTAGGGCCAGCCGGATGTAAGAGCATCCGCCTGGCGCGCCGGCCGAAACACAGAGAGTGCAGCCGAAGACCGGTCTGCACCCTCTGCAAGCCCGTCAGCGAGCGGCTCCGACACGGCGGACCCGCTCCTGATGCCGGCTAGAACAGGCCTTCGACCTGGCCACCTTCGTTCAAACGTATGCTGTTTGCGGCAGGCACCCGGGGCAGGCCTGGCATCGTCATGATCTCGCCGCAAATGGCGACGACAAAACCGGCTCCGGCGCTCAAACGGGCCTCGCGCACGGGCAGCGTGAACCCACTCGGCGCGCCGACCGCAGAGGCGTCCGTCGAGAAGCTGTACTGCGTTTTCGCCATACAAACCGGCAAATCGCCGTAGCCCTGCTCTTCGAACTGCTTGAGCTGCGTTTCCGCCCGCTTGTCCAGCACGATATCATCCGCCCGGTAGATTTCGCGGGCGACGGTGCGCGCCTTGTCCGCGAGCGACAGGCTCGTGTCGTAGATGGGTGCGTAGTTGGATTTACCGCTGTCGGCGAGTTCGACGACTTTGTTGGCCAAAGCCTCCGTGCCGGCGCCGCCGTCAGCCCAGTGCGTGCACTCGCAAACCTCAGCTCCGAAACCGGCGCAAAACTCACGAATCGCATCCATTTCGGCGTCGGTATCGGCCGAGAAGCGGTTGATCGCGACCACCGCGGGTACACCGAACTTACCGACGTTCTCAAGGTGACGGCCGAGGTTGACCAGACCGGACTTGAGCGCCTCGACATTCTCGGCGTTGAGATCGCCTTTCGCCACACCGCCGTGCATCTTGAGCGCGCGGGCGGTTGCAACCACCACCGCGGCGGCCGGATCGAGCCCGGCTTTGCGGCACTTGATATCGAAGAATTTTTCAGCGCCAAGGTCGGCGCCGAAGCCGGCTTCCGTGACCACGTAGTCGGCCATTTTAAGGCCGGCCCGGGTCGCCATGACAGAGTTGCAACCGTGCGCGATGTTCGCGAAGGGTCCGCCGTGGACGATAGCCGGGTTGTTCTCAAGAGTCTGCACCAGGTTCGGCATCATCGCGTCACGCAGCAGCGCGGTCATCGCGCCGTGGCCTTGCACGTCGCTCGCCAGTACCGGCTTGCGATCACGCGTGTAGCCGATAATGACGCGGCCCAGCCGCTCTTCGAGATCGTCGAGATCGTTGGCCAGGCAGAAGATCGCCATGACCTCCGATGCGACGGTAATGTCGAATCCGCCCTGACGAGGCGTGCCGTTCCCGACTCCACCGAGTCCTAACACGATGTCCCGAAGCGCGCGATCGTTCATGTCGACTACCCGGCGCCAGGATACGCGGCGAGGGTCGATCACGGGGTCGTGCTGCCAGTGGATGTGATTGTCCACCAGTGCCGAAAGCAGGTTGTGGGCGGCGCCGATGGCGTGGAAGTCTCCCGTGAAGTGCAGGTTGATGTCTTCCATCGGTACCACCTGGGCGTAGCCGCCGCCGGCCGCGCCACCCTTCATCCCGAAGCACGGTCCGAGGCTCGGTTCACGCAGGCAGATGGCGGTGCGCTTACCGATACGATTCAACCCATCGCCCAGCCCAACGCTCGTGGTGGTTTTACCCTCGCCCGCCGGCGTCGGCGTAATCGCGGTTACCAGGATCAGCTTTCCGTCCGACTGGCTGTTCAGTGACTTCAGGTAGTCGAACCCGATCTTCGCCTTGTAGTGACCGTATGGATGGAGCGCATCGGTCGGGATGTCCAGGCGTGCGCCGACCTCGGCGATCGGCTTCATGGTCGCGGCGCGTGCAATCTCGATATCTGATGCCATCAGAAACTCCTCCTGGGTGCGTGGCGGCAGAAACAGGACCACCTGGCAGCTGTCGCGCAGCCGCTCTCAACAGTGATCGTCGGGAGTATGGTCGAATTTGGTATTTGGTATACCAGACCAATCTTAGCGCGACTAAGTTAGCGTGGATCGAAGACTTGCAACCGGTCTTCACGCGCCTTCCAGTGTCGCCTGTGCGGCTACCGTGCATGGGCGCGAGCCAGACCCGGCGCTTCGCGTACGCGAGAGATGTTAAGGTGTTCCGTTAGCTGCCGCTCCCCGGCGCGTAAAACCTGGCTCCGATACGGCGCTGCCCGCCGTTCTCATTACAAATCATGCCGACAGCCTCACGCCCCAGTCATCCGCAAGCCGCAACCCAGACCGACGAGCGTCTGTCGATGCTGTCCCTGTTGGACTGGAGCGCGCCCGCCCGTCTCAGCGTCGCGCTCGCCCTTGCAGGCTGCACGTGGCTGGCGATCTGGCTCGCGCTCTAGTCAGGACCCTTGAACCGGATGGCCGCGATCCAATTCGACAATCTGACTCTCGGCTACGGTCGGCACCCGGCCGTGCACCATTTGGACGGGCAGCTGCGCTCAGGCTCGCTGACCGCCGTCGTTGGACCCAACGGTGCTGGCAAGTCGACGCTGCTGAAGGGCGTCGTCGGCGCTCTCAAACCGCTCGAGGGTCAAGTACGGTTCAACCACCCCACTGAACCGGAGATCGCCTATCTACCGCAGCTTTCGGAACTCGATCGGCAGTTCCCCATCACCGTTCGCGAACTGGTCAACTTCGGGCTCTGGCGACGCACGGGCCTGTTCGGCGGCCTCAGGCGCTTCCGCGGCGTCGTCACCAATGCGATCGCGGCGGTCGGGCTGACCGGCTTCGAGACGCGTGCGATCAACTCGCTCTCCGGAGGCCAGCTGCAGCGGGCTCTGTTCGCCCGCCTGCTAGTACAGGATGCCCGCGTCATCGTGCTGGACGAGCCGTTTAATTCGATGGATTCCCGGACGGCGTCGGATCTGATGGCGATGGTCCAACGCTGGCATGGCGAGGAACGCACGGTGCTGGTTGTGCTCCACGATCTGGATCTTGTGCGCGAGCAGTTCCCCGACACTCTGTTGATTTCACGTCAGCTGATCGGGCTCGGCGCGACGCCAGAGGTTCTGACGGCGGAAAACCTGCTGCGCGCGCGGCAGCTGCACGAAGCGTTCGACGACAACGCCGGGGTCTGCGATCTGCACGACGCGGCCTGAGGCTCCCCGTGGACTGGCTCTACGATCTGCTGTTGGCGCCGTTCGAATTCGGCTTCATGCGCCGCGCTCTGGCCGGCAGTCTCGCCCTCAGCGTCGGCGCCGCGCCAGTGGGTGTTTTCCTGATGCTCAGGCGCATGAGTCTGACCGGCGACGCGATGGCCCACGCGCTGTTACCGGGTGCGGCGCTCGGATATCTGGTCGCCGGGTTGTCTTTACCTGCGATGACCATCGGCAGCGCCATTGCCGGACTGCTGGTGGCGGTTTTGTCCGGTGTGGTCGCACGGACCACGGCCCTGCGAGAAGACGCCAGCCTGGCCGCGTTCTACCTGATCTCACTCGCAGCCGGCGTCGCTATCATCTCCGTTTATGGATCCAGCGTAGATCTGCTGCATGTGTTGTTCGGCACCGTGCTGGCACTGGACGATGCCGCGCTCATACTGATCGGTACGATCAGTACGGTTACGTTAGTGACGCTTGCGCTTATCCTGCGCGGTTTGATCGCGGAGTGCGTAGATCCCGCATTCATCCGAACGGTCAGCACCGCTGGCGGATGGGTGCATATGCTGTTCCTGACGCTGGTAGTGTTGAATCTCGTCGGCGGATTTCAGGCCCTGGGTACGTTGATGGTTGTCGGCATCATGATCCTGCCGGCGTCAGCGGCGCGGTTCTGGACGCGCTCGGTCACTGTGATCCTCGTACTGTCAGTGCTGATCGGGCTGACGGCGTGCCTGGCGGGACTGCTGCTGTCATACCATCTGAATGCGCCGTCCGGGCCGATGATCATCCTCTCTGCGGGCGCCATCTACATCCTGTCTCTACTCGGCGGCTCGGTCGACGGCTATCTGCGCACGTTGCTGCCACGGCGCCATCTTCACGCCTGACGCGGGCGCGGCCCTTTCCGGCCACTCAGGCGCCAGACAGAACACTCTGCCCGTAAGCGAACAGGGCCGGTGTGCCCCCGGTGTGCCAGAGAACGGTCGCGCGGTCGCTGGTATCCCGCGCATACCAGTCCATACCGACCGCGAAACACTTCCCGGTGTAGACGGGATCCACGATAAGCCCCTCGAGCGTGGCCGCGCTGCTCATGGCATGGCGGGTCTGCGGATTCAGCTGACCGTAGCCTGGCGCCAGGGCGGTATCGTCGACCGTCACGTCATCTGCCGAGATCTGAACGGACCTGCTCAACATCGAAGCGACACTGGCGGCAACGCGCAACACGCGCGCCGACTGCTGCCCCGCATCGCGGCGCACGCAGGCTCCCACTACCTGCACATCAGCGTATCCGAGGGCCCGCACGCCCACGAGTACGCCAGCGTGAGTGACGGCGCTGCCGCTCGAAACAACCAACGTGCCGATATCCAGCCCGATGTGCGCCGCCTGTTGAAACAACTCTTCAGCAGCCGCGACATACCCCAGTGCGCCGAGCGGTCTTGGCTGTTCGCTAAGGTGTACGACGTAGGGTCGCTCGCCGCGGGTCGCCGCCGCCGCGGCCATCTGTTCGAGGGCGGCGTCAGCGCCAGCTTCGTCTTCACCTTCGGGATACAACACGACGTCGGCGCCGAGCAGATGGTCGAGCAGCACGTTGCCCGACCGGCGGTACAGTTCGTCTTTGCCCCTTACCCGGTCTTCGAGTTGCACGGTGCACGCAAGACCCAGCTTGGCAGCGGCGGCGGCAGCCGTACGGACGTAATTCGACTGCACCGCACCGGTGATGAGAATGCGCGTCGCGCCCAGTTCAAGCGCCGCGCCGAGGTAGTACTCGAGTTGCCGGACCTTGTTGCCGCCCAACGCGAGCCCGGTGCAGTCGTCGCGCTTTACCCAGAGCCGCTCAGGCGAACCGAGGGCAGCGGCCAGGCGCGGCATGGGCTCAAGCGGCGTCGGGAAGTGACCCAGGCGCGCGTGTGGGTAGGCGGAGGTCAGGCCACCGCGGTGGCTGACGGGTGGCGATTCACTCATCCGGAGTCCCATCGGCAGCTATCCGAGTGCCCTTACGATCGGCCCGAACCCGGTGGGCGTCAACGGCGAACAGGACATTGATACCGCACAGGTGAACTTACGCGACTGGCAGGAACGTCCTGCAGGCGAGACCCCGCGGCTTAGTCAGGTCGATCGCGGCGTCGGGCGGGACGCCTCGACAGGGTGGGAGGCAATCCGGCGGCGTGAGGTCACGCCGGCAGAAGTTGGGTGGGGATTCGGTGCGTGCGCGGCTCAAGCCGCGCGCAGCGCGTCATCCAGTTCCGACAGAACCCGGCGTTTGTTCGCAACGCAACGCTCGAGCATCGACCGCATCCACTGTGCGTCCGGCGCGTCCGGCTCCAACGCCTGCTGCTGCATCAGCCGGTGGTTCTCACGCAGCCGCGATTCGATCTGCGTGCGTGCCGCTGATGCCTTGATACGGGATTCTCCGCGAATCGTTCGTTCTTTCACTTCCCTTCCTCCGCTACTGCGAATACAGGGCTTATGCTGAACGGTCGCTCAAGCTAACTCAGTGTCCTTTTGCACAGTTTTCAAGCCCCAGGTCACGTTTCTGACATCAGATCATGCGTTTCCTGTGACGGATCGCACACTTCGCAAACCTGCGAGCGCTGGCGGTCAGACATCGATAAAGGCGCACGGCGAACCGGCTCGGAATGCGAGTAGCAGGTCCAACCGCCCGGCATCGCGTTCATCCGTGCGCAGACACCGATTCAGGCGAAGTCAGGAGAGCGGCCAGATGGACCAGGTGGTCGTATGGGGAACCGCTGCCGATTCGCACACCGGCCGTGAGCGCGCGCTGCCATCGAGCGCGCGGTTGTCAGGGAGAGACGGGCCTGGAACTCAGTTCCACCAGGCGTCGTCGTCTATCTCCTTGGCCAGCGCGCGGTCTTCCATGAGCCGTTCGAGTTCACGCCGTGAGCGGGCGCGTTCCTCAGCCGTGCGCAACACTGGCACAACATCGTTCAGTGTGTCTTCGAGCGCGTCGGGATTGATCAACGTCGTCTCGGCCAGGTCCATGTCCATTTCGTTCATCGGGACGGTCATCGCAAGCACCTTCTTGAGAAGCTTCCTTAGAGTCGATAACGACCTCGTGGGGATCACCCTTGAGAGCCGCTGTCATAACAGTTTGACAGCAAGATCACGACGATTGCGCTAATTGCAAGTCATTGAAATATGGAAACAATCTAATGTTGTGCAGAAGAATTTCTAAGTGACAGATGTCACAAAGCTGCTCACATTCCTATTTTTTCCTTTTCTTTCAATAAGTTAGCTAAGTATTAATGCCAGGTCCGGGTAGGGCTCGGACCTGACTTGACGAC
The DNA here is from genome assembly GCA_039030335.1 of Pseudomonadota bacterium. Classification (GTDB taxonomy): domain Bacteria; phylum Pseudomonadota; class Gammaproteobacteria; order HK1; family HK1; genus JBCCEJ01. The sequence continues at coordinate 39,919 of JBCCEJ010000040.1, forward strand.
GCATTGCCGCTATAATCGCGCGCCTCGCTCGAATAAGCGCCCGTAGCTCAGCTGGATAGAGTGTCGGCCTCCGAAGCCGAAGGTCACAGGTTCAAATCCTGTCGGGCGCGCCAATTTCCACTTTCTCTGGCTTCCGGCGAACGCGATTCGCGTCTCGTACGGCACGCGCCGCGATGCCAGACATGCGGATCCAAGCCCGCGCGACGCAGCGAGGCCTGGGTACTTGTCCGAAGGGAGTATTGAGATCGCGATGGCCGGTCTGTCACCATTGCGGTAATCGTTTGGCAGAGCTGCTCCTGATGCCCCAAGAGGCACAACCCTGACGAGCCGCGCTCTACCCGGAACTACATCGAGAAGTCAAAGTGACGCACGCGGACGGAATCTTCTACAAGCAATTTTCGATCGTGTTGGTTCTGCTGGCCGTGGCCGCCATTATTTCGGGCATTCTGGCCAGCAGCATCGGCGGAGATGCGCTGACGCAGATTCGCCAGAGCCCCAGCGCCGTTCAGGAACGTATTGCGCCGGTTGGCACGGTGGTAACCTCTGAACCGAAGGCAACAGCCGACGCGACAGGCGCCAAGCCCGCAGCCGAGAAGCCAAAACAGGCGGACGGCTCCAAAGCCTGACGCCGACGGCGCCACGCCGTAGCCGAAAGCGTACGGGCGTTGGCCACCGAAGGTTCCAAGATGGAAAGCCTGTCGGGGACGTCGCGCGACGTAATCCGCTGACGTTCGTATACCGAATTAATGCGTGAACCCAGCCGGCCGCTGGCATCACGCTACCGGCGTAAGCTTCGCATAAGCGACGATCAACCACTTGGACCCGTGGTCGTTGAACTGCACCTGCACGCGTGCATGGTTCCCATGCCCTTCGAATCGCGTCACGACGCCTTCGCCAAACTTTTTGTGCGCGACGCGCTGTCCGAGTCTGATGCCGTCGGGCCCGTCTTCAGCAAGCGACGAAGAGAGAGTGGGCGCTGAGCTCACCGTCGACTGACGGGCTCGCCCCGGTAGAGCCGACCTACCGAGCCGGACATCCTCAACGTGCGCCATCGGCAGTTCGTGCAGGAAACGCGATGGCGTGGCGTAATACTCCGACCCGCGCAGCCGCCGGGCTTCGGCGTGACTGAGATAAAGTTCCTGCTTGGCGCGAGTCATTCCGACATAGCAAAGTCGCCGTTCCTCCTCCAGCTGCGCAGGCTCTTCGAGGCTGCGTTGATGTGGAAATAACCCTTCTTCGAGCCCGCACAGAAATACGGTCGGAAACTCGAGGCCCTTGGCCGAATGCAGCGTCATCAGGCTCACGGGATCCTGCACGTTGGCGCTTTGCTCATCACCGGCTTCCAGAGCCGCGTGGGCAAGAAATTCGAGCACCGGATCATCGCCATCGTCGAGTTCATTACCGAACTGGCGCGCCGCCGCAACCAGTTCCGTCAGGTTCTCCACCCGGGCAACGCCCCGCTCACCTTTTTCCTTGCCGTGAAATTCGATGAGCCCGCTCGTCTCGATGACCCGGCGCACCTGTTCGTGTAGATCCATGCCCGCCAGCTCATCGCGCATCGCGCCGATCAGGTCCATGAAGCGTTTGACCGCGCCAGAGGCACGCGCAGTCATGGCGTTGTCTGCCAGACAGGCGAGGGCGCCATCCCACAGGCTCGAGCGCGCGGCCCGGGCGCGTTCGCGAAGCACCTCGACCGTACGAGTACCGATGCCGCGAGTCGGTGTGTTGATAGCGCGTTCGAAGGCGGTGTCATCACCTGGATTGCCGATCAGGCGCAGGTAAGCGAGCGCGTCTTTGATCTCGGCCCGCTCGTAAAAGCGCATGCCCCCGAACACCCGGTAGGGGATCGCATTGGCGAGCAAGGCCTCTTCGAACATGCGCGACTGAGCACTTACGCGGTAGAGAATCGCGCACTCGTCGCCGCGGTTGCCCTGCTCTTTCCAATGCAGAATGCGCCCGGCAACAAACCGCGCTTCGTCGACCTCGTTGAACGCGCTATAGCGTTTGACAGGCTCGCCGTCGCTGTCGTCAGTCCAGAGGTTCTTGCCGAGCCTGCCGCTGTTGTTCGCGATCAGCGAATTGGCCGCGCCGAGGATGTGGCCGGTCGACCGGTAGTTCTGTTCGAGGCGAAACGTCTGCACGCCTTCGTAGTCGCGCCCGAACTGATGAATGTTCTCTATGCGTGCGCCGCGCCAACCGTAAATCGACTGATCGTCATCGCCGACGCAGAACATCTGCGCCTGCCGACCGGCGAGCAGGCGAAGCCACGCGTACTGAATAGCGTTGGTATCCTGGAACTCGTCGACGAGTAGAAAACGAAAGCGCTGCTGGTAGTGCGCCAGCACGTCGGGACGGTCGCGCAGGAGTTCGTGCGCACGCAGCAGCAACTCCGCGAAATCGACCAGTCCGCCGCGCTCGCAAAGCTCTTCATAGGCTGCGTAAATCTGCACCATGCGTTCGATGAAGAAGTCGCCCGCGGGGTCGATGTGTTTGGCACGCAGGCCGTCGTCCTTGCGCCCATTGATGTAGGACTGCACCTGCCGAGGTTGCCAGCGAGCCTCGTCCAGATCCATCTCACGAACCAGGCGCCGCAGTGCGCGCATCTGGTCATCGGCATCGATGATCTGGAACCCTTCGGGAAGTCCTGCCTCCTGCGTGTGACTACGCAACAGCCGGTGCGCGAGGCCATGGAAAGTGCCAACCCACATGCCGCCCACAGGACGCATCAGCATCGACTCGATGCGACCGCGCATCTCGCCAGCGGCTTTGTTCGTGAAAGTGACGGCAAGCACGTTGTGCCCGAGCGCCTCGCCCGTCGCCATGAGCCAGGCGATGCGGTGCACCAGGACGCGCGTCTTGCCGCTGCCGGCACCCGCCAACACCAGCGCGTGCGCGTCCGTGCACGTCACCGCGTCGCGCTGCGCATCGTTCAGTGGCGAAAGAATATGGCTGACGTCCATGCGCATCGGATCGTAACAGACGGCCGCACCAACGAGCTGTCGGCCGGTTACAATATGGCCGAGCGACGCCGCACCGGCTCCACCTGCCGGCGCGCCGAAATCCAGGGCTCCGGTGTGACTACAGCGCTAGCGATCAATGACCCAATCGCCCTCCGCCAGCAGCTTGCCGAGCTCGCTGAGCGTTGCGTAGACAAGGCCCGGACGATGGGTGCCAGCAGCGCCGAGGCAGGTGCCAGCTCCAGCGCCGGTCTGTCGGTCACGGCGCGGATGGGCGAGGTCGAAACGGTCGAACATATCCGGGACAAGGGTATCGGCATCACGGTGTACTTCGGTCAACGAAAAGGCACCGCCAGCACCTCCGACTTCTCGGACGAAGCGCTGAGCGCAACCGTCGCTTCTGCCTGCGCAATTGCACGGCATACCGGCGCAGACGAATTCGCGGGACTCGCCGACCCCGACCTGATGGCAACCGAATTCCCCGACCTCGACCTCTATCATCCATGGGATGTCGAAGCTGCTCAGGCGATCGAGCTGGCCGTCGAAACCGAAGCCCATGCGCTCCAGCACGACCCGCGCGTCACCAACTCCGACGGCGCGACAGTCGGTAGTCACGAAACCGCCCATGCCTACGTGAACTCGCATGGATTCGTCGGTCTGCGTGGATCTACGCGCCACTCGATAAGCTGCAGCGTGATCGCCGAAGACGCGAGCGGCATGCAGACCGACTACTGGTATGACACCGCGCGACGCCATGGCGATATGGCGAGTGGAGCATCGATAGGGCAACGCGCGGCCGAGCGCACCGTCGCGCGACTCAATCCACGCCAGCTGGCGACCGGTCAACACGCGGTTCTGTATCCGCCTGAACTCGCGAGCAGTCTGTTCGCGCACTTTGCCGGTGCCATTCGCGGCGGCAGTCTATACCGCAAGGCATCGTTCCTGCTCGACCAGCTCGGCGAACCCGTATTCGCCAACCACGTGCGCGTCCACGAACAACCGCACCTGCAGAAGGGCGCTGGCAGCGCCGCATTCGACTCCGAAGGCGTCGCAACGCGTCCGCGCGACATCGTGACCGACGGTGTGCTGCAAGGCTACGTGCTCGACAGCTACTCCGGCCGTCGTCTCGGTATGCCAACCACCGGCAATGCCGGCGGCATGCACAACCTCACGGTCGATGGTGGCGAGCTGGACTTCGACGGCCTGCTGGCAGAACTCGGCACCGGCGTTCTGCTCGGCGACATGATGGGAATGAGCGTGAACCTCGTCAACGGCGACTACTCACGCGGCGCAGGCGGTTTCTGGGTGGAGGATGGCGAAATCTGCTATCCGATCCAGGAGTTCACGGTAGCCGGCAATCTGGCCGAGATGTTCCGGCACATCATCGCGATCGGAAACGACACGGATACCCGCGGCAACCTGCGCTGCGGGTCCGTGCTGGTCGCGGGAATGACCGTGGCCGGGGCGTGAGCGGATCGCCCGCCCGCACCGGTTGACGAGCGAGGCGGCAGCCACTGCCCGACACGCGCGCACGGCTCACCTCGCGTGACCCTGTTGAAACGCTCCAACGCGCCTATAACTATGTTCCCGTAACGCCCGCCATTCGTTCCGCGGCGCGCCGCCGAGGAGCTTCAGCATGACTACCGAAGACGCCCCGCAGGACACCGTCATCGACGTCGAACCGCAGCCCGGTCAGCCGTCTGATAACACCGGACTCGCGATTCCCACCGAAGTACTGCCGAACACGCTGATCGTGCTGCCCGTCGTCGAGCGCCCGTTCTTCCCGATTCAAACCGTGCCGGTATCGTTGCCGGAACGGCCCTGGATGGAATCGCTACAGAAAGTTGGGGAACAAGCGCACCATCTGGTTGGGATGGTGATGCTGAAGGATGGCGCCGACCCGTCGAGTCCGAAACCCGAGGACTTTCACGAGGTGGGCACGGCAGTGCGTGTGCATCAGGCGCAGCGCATGCCGGAGGCAGTGCAATTCATCGGCGAGGGTCTGCGCCGCATCCGCATTGTGCGGTGGCTGACTCATGAAGCCCCGTTTACCGCGCAGGTCGAGTATGCGCCGGAGTCTTACGACGACGGAAATCCAGAGATCAAAGCCTACGCAATGGCGATCATGGCTCTCATCAAAGAGCTGATCCCGTTGAACCCGCTCTACAGCGAACAACTGAAACAGTTCCTGGACCGTTTCTCGCCAAACCAGTCGACGCAGCTTGCCGACTTCGCTGCCAACATCACGACCGCGAGCGGCAATGACATGCAGGAGGTGCTCGAACTGTTCGATATCAGGCAGCGCCTGGAGCGTGTCCTCGCGATGCTACGCCACGAGCTCGAGGTCGTGAAACTGCATTCCCAGATCCGCGAAGAAGTGGATCAGAAGATGAGCGAGCAGCAGCGCCGCTTCTTTCTGCAGGAGCAGCTGAAAGTCATTCGCAAAGAGCTCGGACTTTCCAAAGACGACCAGACCGCTGATATCGATGAGTTTCGCGCCAGATTGGAACAGCTGTCACTACCCGAGGCAGCCGCACAGCGGGTAGAGGATGAGCTGCAAAAACTCTCGGTGCTCGAAACTGGCTCACCGGAATACGCGGTCACACGCAACTATCTCGACTGGACCACCAGCCTGCCGTGGGGCCGCACGTCAGAAGACCGGCTCGATCTGGCGCGCGCCCGTCAGGTGCTGGACGCAGACCACACGGGGCTCGATGACGTCAAGGAACGAATTATCGAGTTTCTGGCCGTCGGTCAGTTGAAGGGCGGCGTGTCGGGTTCGATCCTCTGCCTGGCCGGGCCACCCGGGGTTGGCAAGACTTCCATCGGCCGCTCGATCGCCAATGCGCTCGGGCGTGAATTCTTCCGCTTCAGCGTTGGCGGCATGCGCGACGAAGCCGAGATCAAGGGACACCGGCGCACCTACATAGGCGCCATGCCGGGCAAGTTCGTACAGGCCCTCAAGGAAGCCGGCACACAAAATCCGGTCATCATGCTCGATGAGATCGACAAGATCGGCAGGTCATACCAGGGTGACCCCGCGTCCGCCCTGCTCGAGGTATTGGATCCCGAGCAAAACGGTGAATTTCTCGATCACTACCTGGATTTGCGCCTCGACTTGAGCAATGTGCTGTTCGTGTGCACGGCAAATCAGCTGGACACCATCGCGCAACCGCTGCTCGACCGCATGGAACTGATCCGCCTCGCCGGCTATATCACCGAAGACAAGGTCAGCATCGCGCGTGATCACCTACTGCCCCGTCAGCTCGAACGCAACGGATTGCGCAAGAGCCAGTTGAAGGTCTCGGACGCCGCGCTACGCCAGATCGCGAACGGCTACGCCCGCGAAGCGGGCGTCAGGAATCTCGAAAAGCAGCTTGGGCGCATTGCCAGGAAAGCCGCGGTGGAAGTCGTCAGAGACCCGCGCAAACGGCTTAGCGTTGGCGCGCACAATCTCGAAGCATTTCTGGGCAAACCGATATTTCAGCCGGACCGTGCGCAGCGCGAGGTCGGCGTGGTGACCGGGCTGGCATGGACTTCGATGGGGGGTGCGACACTCAGTATCGAAGCGAGCGAGGTACATACCAGCCAGCGTGGTTTCAAGCAGACCGGTCAGCTCGGCGATGTCATGCGCGAGTCGGCCGAGATCGCCTACAGCTACGTGGTCGCGAACCTCGCAACGCTAGGCGGACGCCCGGACTTCTTCGAACGCGCATTTGTTCATTTGCACGTGCCGGAGGGCGCCACGCCAAAAGACGGGCCGAGCGCTGGCATTACGATGGCGACAGCACTGCTGTCGCTGGCGCGCGGCGAGCGCACGCGTATCCCGGTCGCGATGACCGGCGAACTGACGCTAAGTGGTAAGGTGCTGCCAGTTGGCGGGATTCGCGAGAAAGTTGTGGCCGCGCGAAGAAGCGGTCTGAAGACCCTGATCCTGCCGGCGGCGAATCAACGTGATGTCGAAGAGCTGCCGGACTACCTGACCCGGGGTATCACGTTCCACTTTGCCGGGCGGTTCGACGACGTGTTCGCCGTCGTCTTCGGCAAGGCCTGAGCGGGCGCGTGTTCAGGCATTGACGACGTGTCGGCTGACGACGTAGGGGTCCAGCGCCGCCCAATCGCACTCGAAACCGAGTCCCGGAACTTCGGGCAATGCAAAGCGCGCGACCGATGGGTCGAACAGCGCGTGCGGCCGAGTCGCGCAATCGATGAACGCCGTCTCCACCAGTAACGGTTCGGCAACGCTCGCCGCGACATGCGCGGTAGCGTGGTAACCGGGTCCCCAGTAGAAACAATGCGGCACGACCCGCACCGGATACGCGCTCGCGAGCGTCAATACCTCGCGCATCCCGGTGACGCCGCCGCACTTGACGACACTCGGCTGCAAATTGTCGACGGCCCCGGCATCCAGCGCAGCTTTGAAATCGCGTAGCGTCGACATATTCTCGCCCGCTGAAATGGGCACGCCATGCTGACGTACCGCGGCCATGCCGGCGAAATTCTCAGGCGGCCAAACCGGCTCTTCGAGCCAGCCGAAGTCTTCCTCCGCAATGGCGCGCGCGATATCCCCCGCCTCGGCGACCGTCCACGGGCAGTTCACATCCAGACAGATGCGGTCGGCCGGGTCTACTGCGCCGCGCGCCGCGCGAAATACGGGCAGGGTGGTCTCGTGAAGTTTGATGGTCGTGAAGCCCGCTTCGCGGGCGCGCGCGACGTTGGCCGCAACCGCGTCGGTGTCGCCTCCATAGCGCATCAGACTGGCGTAACGGGTCAGGACGCCTGTCGCGCCACCGAGCAGTCGGAATAGCGGCATGCCAGCGCGTTGCGCGGCCAGGTCCCAGAGCGCGATGTCCACTGCCGAGATTGCGTACATGCCCGGGCCCGAACGGCCGAGGCCGTGAAACGCGCGGCTGAGCTCCAGCCCCACGGCGGCGATTCCACCAGCGGCGCGCCCTAGCAGCATCGGCGCAACGACATCGGCCAGGAAGGCATACGACGCCGGTGCCATGACGTGTCCGAACGCCTCGCCCCAACCGCTGAGGCCATCCGCCGTCGTCACCTTCAGCATCACGCATTCCATCCTCAGCCAGGCGGACAGCGTCGGACGCATCCCGTGCCGCGGCCCGCCGGTTTCAAATGGCAATGCGGCGCGCACCACTTCCACCGACACAATAGAATCGTTGCTGCGAGTCATGACCATCCTCCAGTTACGCGCGGACCAAGCTTAGCTTGAACTGAACGTCGGAATGGTCCTCGGTCGAAAGCAGCCGATCCGGCACCTGCGGTTCGCGACCCCTCGCAGACACATATACCGGGTGCCAGGCAGGTGCACCTGCCCGGAGATTCGCCCACCGGCAACCAGACGCAGCGGGAGCGCACGCCCATGGCAGATCCAGGTTCAACAACGAATTCCGGTGGGTGCATGTGCGGCGCAGTTCGGTATGTATGGACTGGCGAGCCGCTGCACGTCGGCTACTGCCACTGCCGCAGCTGCCGGCACCACAGTGGCGCCGCGGTTGCCGGCATGCTGGTATTCGAGTCTCAGCATGTCAGTATCACCGCGGGCGTACCGGGCAGCTACGCGTCGTCGCCGGGCGTGGCGCGACAGTTCTGTACGACGTGCGGCACCAGCCTCACGTGGCAGGCGCACGGGCTCACCTCGATACATATAGGCACGCTGGACGATCCGAACGCGCACGCCCCAACCCTGCACTGGCGGGCCGAAGAGCGTGCGGCATGGTTTGATGGGATCGAGCAACTGCCGCATGCCGTGCTGCGCTATCCGGGCCCCTCACCACAAACCGTGTGAGTGCAATTCAGCAACGACTTTGAGCATTGCAACGGAGAGTCCAACCATGGGAGCACAAACCGTCGAGCAGGCCGAACAGGCGTTCTACAACGCCTTCGAGCAGCGCGATCTGAGCGCCATGCGCGCGCTATGGGACGCAACCGATGACATTGTGTGCGTGCACCCGATGGCGTCCCCGCTACAGGGAGTTACCGCGGTCATGCAGAGTTGGCAACAGCTGTTTGCCGGCGACGAGATGCTCCGCTTCAAACCGCACATCATCAGCCGGTTCGTCAACGACAGCCTTGCGACCCATCACCTGTACGAGCAGATCTTTTTCGGTCCGCGAGGCCGCGACAGCTCAGTCGTTATCGCGACCAACGCCTACCGGCTGACCGACACCGGCTGGCGGATGATCATGCACCACGGCTCGCCGGGCAGCATCCTGGAGGCGCCGTCAGCCACCGATCCCGGGAGTCCGTTGCACTGAGACCACTGCGCGCCCGGAACCGCTCCACCGCAAAGCGATAGCCGATGCCTGCGGAACACCGTCTACAAGCCCGCGTTGGCCTTGTCTTCGCCGCGCAGGCGAATGCCGAGTTCGCGCAGCTGCCGGTTGTCAGTGGGCGACGGCGCGTTGGTGAGCGGGCAATGGGCCGTCTGCGTTTTCGGGAAAGCGATCACTTCCCGGATGGAGCCGGCGCCGGCCATCAACATCGCCCAGCGGTCGATACCGAACGCGATGCCGCCATGCGGCGGTGCGCCGTAGCGGAGCGCACGGAGCAAGAAGCCGAACTTGTTCTCGGCTTCTTCAGCGTTGATACCCAGCACGCGGAACACGGCCTGCTGCATCTCCTGGCGATGGATACGGATGGAACCGCCACCGAGTTCGGTGCCGTTCATGACGAGATCGTAGGCGCGCGACAAAGCGTTGCCCGGATCGGCTTCCAGGGCGGCCGGGTCGTCCACGGACGGTGCTGTAAATGGATGATGGAGCGGGCTGAAGCGCTTTTCGCGCGCATCCCACTCGAACATGGGAAAGTCGACCACCCACAGTGGCCGCCAGGCATCTTCCACCAGTCCGAGGTCGTGCCCGAGCTTTACGCGCAGCGCGGCGAGGGAATCGTTCACCACCTTGGCCGCGCCGGCACCGAAGAAGATGAGGTCGTTATTCTCCGCGCCGGTACGCCGGACTATGCCGGCGAGAGCCTCATCAGACAGGAACTTGACGATCGGGCTTTGCAATCCGTCACGGCCAGCCGCCACGTCATTGACCTTGATATAGGCGAGTCCCTTGGCGCCGTAGTTGCCGACAAAGTCGGTATACCCATCGATTTGCGAACGCCGCAGTTCACCGCCGCCAGGAACGCGCAACGCCGCGACGCGGCCGTTCGGGTCGACCGCTGGTGCCGCAAACACCTTGAATTCGCTGTCGGCGACGTCCGCTGCCACTTCGACCAGTTCCAGCGGGATGCGCAAGTCAGGCCGGTCGATTCCATACCGATCCAACGCGTCAGCGTAGGTCATACGCGGAATCGGGTCGGGCAAAGAGACACCCAGAACATCGTCAAACACCTGGCGTACCATCGCTTCCATCAGGCCGGTGACGCCCGTTTCGTCCAGAAACGAGGTCTCGACATCGAGCTGCGTGAACTCGGGCTGACGATCCGCGCGTAAGTCTTCATCGCGGAAACAGCGCACGATCTGATAGTAGCGGTCGAAGCCAGACATCATCAGCAGCTGCTTGAAGATCTGCGGCGACTGCGGCAACGCGAAGAAGCTGCCGTTGTGCGTGCGGCTCGGCACGAGGTAGTCGCGCGCGCCCTCCGGCGTGGCCTTGGTCAGCATGGGCGTTTCGATGTCGACAAATTCCGCTTCGTCCAGAAAACGCCGGATCGCGCGGGTCAGGCGGGCGCGGAGCAGGATGTTGCTCTGCATGCTCTCGCGCCGCAGATCCACGTAACGATGGTGCAGGCGGGTCTCCTCATTGACATCGTCTTCGTCGATCTGAAACGGCGGCGTCTCGGCGTCGTTCAGCACGGCGAGTTCTTTGCACAGGACTTCGATATGTCCCGTTGGCATCTCCTGATTGATGGTGCCTTGTGGCCGTTCGCGCACCCGGCCGCTCACGTTCAGCACATACTCGGACCGTACCTGCTCCGCCAATGCGAAAGCGGCCTCGGTGTCCGGGTCTATAACGACCTGGACCAGGCCGGTGCGATCACGTAAATCGATGAAGATGACACCGCCGTGGTCGCGGCGCCGATGCACCCAACCACAAAGCGAGACCGTTTCTCCGAGCAGGTCTTGCTGGACCCGCCCGCAATAGTGCGAACGCATGGGACTACCCTGATGATGTTCTGATGCCCGGCTTGCAAAGGCGCGCGGCGTTGCACGTCCTGGCAAGTCGCCGGAGACCAGCTGCGCCGCCGTCCGCCCCATCGGGCATGAAACGCGCGCTCAGCCGGACTTTTGCAAACCGGCAATCATACGCAAGTCCGCCGATCGCCCGCAATCTGGGCCGGCTGTCACGACCAGCCTGCGCAGGGTTTGGCGCCTGACGCGCCGATCAGTCGGCCGAGGCCGAGGACGAGGACGAAGACGATGAGGAAGACGACGACGAGGAGGAGGACGATGTGGAGGACGAAGAACTCGAGGAGCTGGAATCCGACTTGCTGGCAGACCCGCTGTCGCCCGACGAGTTGCCAGCGGATGAATCGCTCTTAGCGCCGGTATCGCCGCCGGCGCTCTCCGCGTTCCCGCTCGTACTGGAATCGTCCGAGCCCGCGCCGTTCTTGCGATTCTTGTCTTTGAAATCCGTCTCGTACCAGCCGGACCCTTTCAGGCGAAAACTCGGCGCGGACAGCAGCTTCCTGAGTTCCGCCTTGCCGCACTCGGGACAGTCCGTCAGCGGATCGTCGCTAAGTTTCTGGATGGCATCAAACTGGTGGCCGCAGTCGCCACAGCGGTATTCATAGATAGGCATGGTTCAGGACTTCCGTCGGGAGCGGGCCGAAATATTGGGGAACCGTCGGCCAAGTTCAAGTCCGGGCCAATGCGCAGCCTGCGCCATGCCAGCACCGATATCGACGTGGCGGGGCCGCCACCAAAACACAGGTCTGCGGGGAAAAACCGGACTACTACGGGATAGAGGGTC
>JBCCEJ010000041.1:0-51650 GCA_039030335.1 Pseudomonadota bacterium
CGCGGCCCGTTGTGGTGGGCGGGCCACCACCGGGAGCACCACATGACTTCGGACACCGAAGCAGACCCGCACTCACCGGCCTGGCAGGGCTTCTGGTTCAGTCACACGCTCTGGTTCCTGACGCGCGGAACGCATGCGATGCCGGAACGGCGCGTGCGCGACTGGCTGCGTTATCCGGAACTGGTGTGGCTGGAACGCTTCGACTGGATTCCCTTCGTGATGCTGGCGGCGGGCTGCTTTGGTCTCGGTGCCGTGATCGAAACGCTCTGGCCAGAGTCGGGCACGAGCGGTGCACAGATGCTGGTGGTCGGCTTTTTCTGGTCTACCGTGGCGCTTTATCACGGTACCTACGCGACGAATTCTCTGGCCCACCTCTTTGGCACGCGCCGTTTCGATACTACGGATGACAGCCGCAACAACTTCTGGGTCGCGCTGATAACGCTCGGCGAGGGGTGGCACAACAATCATCATCACTACCCCGTAGCGGCCCGCCACGGCTTCGTGTGGTGGGAACTCGACATCACCTGGCTCGGCCTTCTCGTTATGCGCAGGCTCGGGCTGATCGCGGATTTCAAGCTGGTGCCCGAGCACGTCATGGCGCGGCAGATAAGCCAGTCTGCCGCGGTCACTGAGAGGGCGGATGACGAAGACGTGAAAATGACGCCCGCGATGGCGACGGAGCAGCAAAGGTCATGAATATCGCAATCATCGGTGCGGGCATCGCTGGACTGACGAGCGCCTACACACTATCGCGGCGCCACCGCGTTACAGTCTTCGAGGCCGGGCACTACGCGGGCGGGCATGCCAATACGGTGGACGTTGAAGATGCCGGCAAGACCATACCAGTCGATACCGGTTTCATCGTGTTCAACCGCCCCAACTATCCGTCGCTTTGCCGCTTGTTCGAACACCTTGGGGTTGCGTCTCACGACAGTGACATGAGCTTCGCGGTGCGTTGTGAGCGAACCGGGCGTGAGTGGAATGGCGGTTCCATGAATCAGGTATTCGCGCAGCGCCGCAACCTCATGCGACCGTCGCACTGGCGCATGCTGCGCGACATCCTCCGATTTCACGACGAGGCTGAGTCCGCGCTCGAAACCCTCGATGACCAGATCACTGTGGAGACCTGGATCGATACACACGGGTATTCGACGCCGTTTGCGCAGTACTACCTGTTGCCGCTCGGCGCGTCGCTCTGGTCTTGCAGCGCTGGTCACTTCGAGCGCTTTCCGATGCGTTTCGTGCTGGAGTTCCTGCGCAACCATCACATGTTGCAAGTCAATGACCGGCCGGTCTGGCGTACCGTTACCGGCGGTTCGCGCGAGTATGTGAAACAGATAATTCAGCCGTTCTACGAGCGGCTGCATCTGAACTGTCCCGTGGCACATGTACGTCGTGCCGTCACCGGGGTTGACGTGACGCTCGCGAACGGTCACCAGGAGCGCTTTGATGAGGTCATCCTCGCCTGTCACGCCGACCAGGCTTTACGTCTCCTGGCCGAACCCGATGCGGCCGAACACGAAATACTGAGTCACTTCCCGTACCAGCAGAACACCGCCGTGCTGCACACCGATGAAAGCCTGTTGCCACGGCGCAAGCGAGCCTGGGCGAGCTGGAATTTCACCATCCCTGCGCAGGCCTCAGATGCGGTGAATGTGACTTACAACATGAACCTGCTGCAGAAGCTGGACGCGCGAAATACCTGGTGCGTCACGCTGAATCCGGGTTCGCGCATCGACCCCGCGCACATCGCCCGACGTTTCGTCTACGACCACCCGATGTTCACGCCCGGACGCTCGGAGGCGCAGGCGCGCCATGCGGAGCTGGTCCGGCGGCGCGGTATCTCCTACTGCGGAGCTTACTGGGGCTTTGGTTTCCACGAGGATGGTGCGCGCAGTGCGCTCGACGTGTGTGCGGCCTTCGATGCCGACCTGAGGCTGGCGGCGTGAACAGCTTTCTCTACCAGGGATTGGTGCGGCATCATCGACTGCGGCCAACGCCGCATCGTCTGACGCAACGCCTGGCGATGTTCTATCTCGATTTGGACGACATCCCAGGGGCGCTGGAATTTGGCCGTCTCGCATCTGCGACACGGCGTGCCTTCATCCGTTTTCGCCGTAGCGATTATCTGGGCGCCGCCGTCGATGATCTGCGCGGCTCCGTCCGCGCCCGCGTGCAAACTCACTCGGGCGTGTGGCCGGCTGGACCCATACGGCTGCTCACTCATCCGCGCGTCCTCGGCCACTGCTTCAACCCGGTGAGCTTTTATTACGTCTTCGACGACGCCGACGAATCGGTAGATTTCATCGTAGCGGAGATCACCAACACGCCCTGGCACGAGCGGCACGCCTACGTGCTGGATTGCCGCAACCAGTTTGCCGACAAGGGTTTTCACTTCGCCTTCGACAAAGACTTCCACGTGTCCCCATTCATGCCAATGCAGCAACGCTACAGCTGGCGGCTATGGGAACCCGGCTCGCGACTGCGCGTTCACATGGAAAATCTCGAAGGCGCGCAGAAAGTCTTCAGCGCCACGATGGTTATGCGGCGTCATGCGCTGGACGCCGCGACGTTACGCCACTACGCGCTGCGATTCCCGCTGATGACTGCTCAGGTCACGGGCGGGATCTACTGGAACGCGCTGCAACTGTGGTTGAAGCGCACACCCTTCTATTCACATCCCAAGCATCTGGTCAGAACCGAGGTGGGCCAATGACTGTAAACACACTTACGGCATCGTCGATCGATCAAAACGCCTCGCGCTCCTGGTTTGCCAGGCAGTGCCGCGAGTTGCTGAAGCGCAAGCTCATGACGATTCAGGATGGCAGGCTCGACGTTACCGACCCGTGGGGCGAGTGGAGTGCCGGTGAACCCGGCCCGTTGGACGCCACTCTTCGTGTTCGCGATGGCGGCTTCTATGTTGACGCGGTATCCGAAGGCAGCCTCGGCGTTGCAGATGCCTGGATCGGCGGGCGCTGGGATACCGACGACCTGACGATGTTGCTCAGGCTGATGGTGCGCAACATGTCTGCTGTGGACCAGCTCGAAGGCGGCATGGCTACCATCGCCAACGGCCTCGCCAGCGTGCGTCACTGGTTTAACCGCAATTCGAAGACGGGCAGCACGCGCAACATTCACGCGCACTACGATCTCGGCAACGACCTGTTCGAGCAGTTTCTTGACAATTCAATGACGTACTCGTCCGCCGTCTACGCCGAGGATGAGTTCTCGCTCGACCAGGCGCAGTTCGAGAAGCTCGACCGGATCTGTCGCAAGCTGCGGCTGTCGCCGGCCGACCATGTCCTGGAGATCGGTACCGGCTGGGGCAGCTTCGCCATGCATGCCGCCCGGCACTACGGCGCGCGCGTAACGACGACGACGATTTCGCGCGAACAATTCGAACTCGCTGAAGGACGCGTGCGCAAAGCCGGTCTGCAGGACCGCATCGACATCTTGCTGAGCGACTACCGGGACTTGAATGGGCACTACGACAAGCTGGTATCGATCGAGATGATCGAAGCCGTTGGACATGCCTACCTACCCGAGTATTTCGCAACATGCGCCAGACGTCTCAAGCCAGACGGTGCCATGTTGCTGCAGGCGATCACGATGCCCGATCAACGCTACTCGCGTTATCTGAAATCCGCCGACTTCATCCAGACGACGGTGTTTCCCGGCAGCTGCTGTCCGGCGCTGACAGCGATACTCGGCGCGGTCCGCGACCACACGGACTTTCGCGTCGGACACCTGGAAGACATTGGGCCGCACTACGCACGCACGCTGAGAGAATGGCGTGAGCGCTTCGAAGAGCGCAGCGCACAGGTAAGCGAGCTCGGCTATGACGCCGCGTTTCAGCGGATGTGGCGCTATTACCTCGCTTACTGTGAAGCAGGATTCGAAGAGCGCTACACCGGCACCGTGCAGTTGTTGCTGGATAAACCCGGGCGACGCGTAACGCCCGTTCTGGGTCGTTTCGAGCACCCCGCAAGCGCTACGGATTGAACCCCGTTGATTCGCTTGTTCTTGAATTTCGCCGGCTTTCAGATCGTCTGGTGGATAGCCGTACTCGGCGCCGCGGCCGGCCAGGGAAGCTACGGCGTTGCGGCAGCCGTGACGTTTGCCGTACTGCATTTTGGACTGCTGCGGCCGCCCGATGGTGAGCACTGGCTGGTCGCCATGACGTTGCTGGTCGGAGCCATGCTCGATTCATCTCAGTTCCAGCTTCAGTTGCTGCAGTTGCCCGGACCCGCCACCGCGAATCACGCGCCGGTCTGGCTGGTTTCGCTGTGGCTGGCACTGGGGCTGACCCTGCGGCATTCGCTCAGCTGGATGGAACGGCGCCCGCTACTCGCCGGTTTGCTTGGCTTGATAGCAGCGCCTGTCGCTTATCACGGTGGCGCCGCGTTGGGTGCGTTGGCGCCGCTGGAATTGATGTCGACGGTTAGCGTCGGTCTTGCGTACGCGTTGGCATTGCCAGCGCTCGGTTGGTTTTCCGTCTGGCTTCGAACAAACAGGCGACCGCTTGCGTCGCCGGGAGCTGAGTCATGAGTTTGTGGCAACTGGCTTTGGTGGCATGGGGTGTGATGGCACTCGTCATGCTGGTGCTCTGGGCAATCCAGTGTCGGACGCGCAACGCCGGCACCGTCGATGTGGCGTGGGCTTTTGGAACCGGCGCGGTGGGTGTCTGGTTTGCGCTCGGCGGTACTGGTGAGAGTGATGCGCGAAAATGGCTGGTTGCTGCGCTGATCGCGATCTGGGGCGTGCGGCTCGGGGCATTTCTCTACAAGCGGGTTATGAGTGAGGCTGAAGACGGCCGCTATCGGTACCTCCGCGAATATCTCGGTGAGCGGGCGAACCTGTTCCATTTCGGTTTCTATCAGGTACAGGCGACCTGGACTCTGCTGTTCGCACTACCGGTGTGGGCCGCGGCAGCCGCCCCTGGTGCAGGGCTCGCGTGGACGGATGCTCTGGGCGTCGCGATCTGGATAGCCGCAGTGGCCGGTGAAAGTGTTGCTGACGGTCAGCTCGCAAGGTTTAAAC
This sequence comes from Pseudomonadota bacterium, assembly GCA_039030335.1. Lineage (GTDB taxonomy): Bacteria > Pseudomonadota > Gammaproteobacteria > HK1 > HK1 > JBCCEJ01. The sequence goes on from JBCCEJ010000041.1 coordinate 5,041, forward strand.
AGGATCCCGCCAACAAGGGCAAGATCTGCGATGTGGGCCTGTGGCGCTGGTCGCGGCACCCGAACTACTTCTTCGAGTGGTTTCACTGGTTCGCCTTCCTGGCGTTCGCGGCGGCGTCGCCGTATTGGTGGGTGCCGGCGCTCGGCATCGTCTCGGTGTACGTGTTCGTAGTTCACATCACCGGGATCCCGTGGACCGAGCAGCAGAACCTGCGTTCCAAGGGCGACGCCTACGTGGAGTATCAACGCACGACCTCGAAGTTCTTCCTGTGGCCGCCGCGTAGCACGGGCGCCGCGGTGGAGAGTAGCGGATGACCTCTGCACCGTCCGGCACGGCAATGCCGCGGTGGCTGATCGCAATCGCGGCCGGCGTGTTCGTGGTTCTGGCGGGTTCCATCGGTTGGGCCTCCACGAATGGCGCGTTGGGCGATGAGTTCCCGGCGCTGGTCGCGATGCCCTGGGGATTCGTCACCGTGGTTGACCTGTACGCGGGTCTCGTGCTGGTTGCTGCATGGGTCGTCTGGCGCGAGCCGCGGTGGCCTGTGGCGCTCTTGTGGACGCTCGCTTTATTTTCCTTCGGCAATCTCGCGACCTGTGTGTATCTACTGCTGGCACTGCGCCAGAGCCGTGGCGATGCACGGGACTTCTGGTTCGGCCACCGCGCCATCAGCTGACTGAATCCGGCACGCAAAAGCGGGTAGCGGGCGTCGCGCCCCAGCTTGGGGCAAAATGCGCGGGATCTGTCGTTCGAGAGCTGCGCCGATGTCCGGGTCCGATTCCACGTTTGATTACGCGTATTCACACCCGGTTATCCGTATAAGTTCGAAGCGCTTCGACCGGTCACCCTTCATGCCGCGCTGGTACACGCCGGAGACCATCTGCGGAATCTACGCGCGGCGGCTTTACCCGCTGAGTACCGGGCTGGATACGGGTACCGGCTATTGGACGCTGCGCGAACGGGTTGCTCTGTTCGATGTGCCGGAGCGCCCGATCGAGATCGCGGGCCCGGACGCGGTGGCGTTGCTGGAGGACGTATTCACGCGTCCCGTGTCCGATCTCAAATTGCTGCGCGCGCGGTACGCGATCGCCTGCAATGCAGCTGGCGGCATGATCATGGATGGCGTGCTGATCCGCCTCGACGCCGATCGGTTCTGGTATGTGGAGGCGAACGGTGAGTTCGAAACCTGGCTGGATGCGGTTGGTCTTGGCCGGCGAGTTTCGGTTAGCGATCCGCGTGCGCATGTGCTGCAGGTGCAGGGGCCGCGCAGTTTCGACGTGCTACGCGCACTCGCTGAAGGTTCATTGCCAGAGCCGTTTGGGTTCTTTCACGCTATGTGGTTGTCGTTTGCCGGTCAGCGCGTGCTGGTCACCCGATCGGGCTGGACCGGCGAGTCGGGTTTCGAGATCTACGTCACGCCGGAAGTCGACTCACTCGGGCTTTGGGACTGGTTGCTGGACGTTGGGCAGCCGTACGGGCTCGCATTCGCGGCAGCCGACGTTATGGGGATTCGACGTCTCGAAGCCGGCATTCTCGATTACGGCACCGATCTGGACGCGAGTCTGACCCCGTTCGCCGCCGGCCTTGGCCAGTTCGTCGATTTTGACAAGCCCGAGTTCATCGGCCGCAGCGCATTACTGGCCGCGTCTCGGGAGGTGCGCCTGACCGGGTTGCGCACGACCGATCCCATACCTGCTGCCGGCGCCGAAGTCTGGAAGGAAGGTGCCCGTGCCGGGCGCATGACGGCTGCGACCTGGTCGCCATCGCTGCGATGCTCCATCGGTTACGTCATCTTCGACGACGCGCGCCATGCGACGAGCGGGACGCAGGTTGAAGTTGTCGGACCAGACCTTGAGCGGCACCCAGGCGTGGTGGCGTCGTTGCCGTTTCTGGATCCTGAAAAGCGCCTGCTGCGCGGCTTGCCGCTATGAGGCCGGCCACTGCTATCCCGCGCGGTCGGCAACACCTTTGACCTCTGCGTCAGGCGCGCCGCGGCCGGGTTTGCTGGCCGCTTTCGCGGTGCGCGGATACCGCTTTCAATATAGCTCCGATCTGCTGGTCGCCTGGGCTATCGAGATCGAAGTCATCGTGCTGGCGTGGTATGTGCTGGTCGCCACCGACTCGCCATTTCTCGTGGCGCTGCTGGGTGCTCTGCGCTTCCTCGGTACGCTCATCTCACCGTTTCTGGGCGCGTTCGCCGACCGCGTACCGCGGCGCGCACTCTTGAGCGTCATACGCGCCGTGTTCGCCTGCCTCGGCAGCGCCCTGCTGATCCTCGCAGTAGCTGATGCGATGGCGCCGTGGGCTGCCTTTGTTGCGGTCTCGGTCGCTGGCCTGCTGCGCCCGGCGGACATGATGCTGCGCCAGTCGCTGATTGCAGACGTGGTGCCGCGCGCCGTGCTGACCAATGCGATGGGCTTCTTTCGTATGACGATAGACAGCTCGCGCATGTTCGGCGCGCTGGCCGGAGCGGGCATGCTGAGCGTTCTGGGGATCGCCGCGACATACGGCCTGGTCGCAACGCTCTACGTGATGAGCCTCGCCCTGCTGTTGATCGCCGGGCGGCGAGTGCAGACCTCCACAACGACCGCAAAGGGCAGCGCGGGTCTGCGCGAGACATGGGAACAGCTCAAAGCCGGTTGGACACTCGCGTGCGAACGCCCGGCAATCTGGTACCTGCTGTGGCTCGCATTCGTTGTCAACGTCACGGTCCTGTCGATCACCGGTGGTATGTTGCCAGTCGTCGCACGCGACACCTTTGGCATGGGTGCAGGCGGACTCGGCATTCTTGCGGCGACGTTCGCAGGCGGCGCCCTGGTTGGGTCGACGCTGGTCGCAACCTGGCTTCGCGGCGTCGCGCCGGAGTACCTGATGTGGCGTTTTGCCGTGGTCTGGCATGTCCTGATGGCGTTGTTTGCCGCCGTCGGAGATCCAACCACTGGGACGTTGTTCCTGGGTGCGATCGGGATCGTATCCAGTCTCGTCATGGTGCCGATGTCGTCGGCTTTGTTGCTGACGACGCCCGAGGCCTATCGCGGTCGCATCATGGGCTTGCGTCAGCTGGCCGTGTTCGGTTTGCCGCTGGGTCTGTTGCTGGGCGGTACATTGACGGAGTGGCTCGGGGTGCAATCCGCACTGCTCCTGTACGGTGCCCTGGGGGCAGTTGTCTGCTCGATACTATTTTGGCTCAGGACTCGCGCCGCGCCTCAGGACAACCTCCCGGTGCCCTGACCCCGCAGTCCGGGTAATGCGTTTTGGCTCTTCTCGCGGCACAGCAGCGAGGCAACAGGAAAACTCTATGAATACTTCGCACCCCAAGCTCGGCACTCAGACCGTCGCCGTCTTCGGCCTGGGTTCAATGGGGGCCGGCGTGGCGCAGTCTTTGTTGCGCGCCGGGCACACGGTTTACGGCTTTGATGTGGTGCCCGAAAGCGTGCAACGGTTCGAAGCAGAGGGCGGACTGACGGCGAGTGTCGCTGATGCAGGCGCCGCCGCTGACGTGGTTGTCAGCGTGGTTCTGAATGCGGCCCAGCTCGAGACGGTTCTACTGGGTGCGCACGGCATCCTCCCGCACCTGCGCCCGGGTACGGTCGTGATCGCTTGTCCGACGGTAGCACCGGCGTTTGCGCGGCGGATGGAGGCGGCCTGCCAGGCTCGCGAAGTGCATTACCTCGACGCGCCCATTTCCGGGGGTGCGGCGAAGTCAGCACGAGGTGAACTGTCTGTACTGGCATCCGGTACGGACGCGGCGTTTGCAGCTGCCGATGTCGCCTTCGCGGCCATCGCTGAGAAAGTCTTCCGGCTTGGTGATGGCGCCGGGCTGGGGTCGGCCATGAAAGCGGTCAATCAACTTCTCGCCGGCGTGCACATCGCCAGCATGGCCGAGGCCCTTACGTTTGGTATGACGCAAGGGATCGAACCTCAGCAACTGGTCGACGTCATCTCCGAGTGCGCCGGCACCAGCTGGATGTTCGAAAATCGTGCGCCGCACGTCGTCGCGGGGGACTACACGCCGCACTCGGCCGTGGACATCTGGCCGAAAGATCTCGGTATCGTGCTCGACATCGCTCGCGACGCGCGCTTCTCCGCGCCTCTCGCCGCCGCTGCCCTGCAGCAGTTTCTGGCCGCCTCCGGATCGGGCCTGGGGCGCGAAGACGACGCTGCAGTCGCCAAGGTCTACGCCCGCAATGTCGGGCTGGACCTGCCCTGATCGGGTCCCTGGCTGACATGAAAATGCTCGTACTGGGTGCCCCGAGGCGACTCGTGACCGACACCGTCAGAACCGTCTGCGTAGCCATCTCGGCATTGCAGCCCGCCACACCGGTCCGGGTGGTGTTGATGAACACGACCGGCAACCGGAATCCTGACGCTGCTGAACAGCCGCCGTTATCACAACGTATTGTGGTGTTCGTAGTGCGCTGGCTGTTGCCGCCGCACCTGGACAATGAAGAAGCGGCCCGGTACCTCCGGGTCGGTGTTGGTCAGCACAATGCGCACATTGAGTGGGTGGCGGTGAGGCCGGACGGCCTGATCGACGAGGCTGAAGTCTCTGACTATGACTTACATCGCTCACCGATCCGCAGCGTGATCTTCAATGCGGGATCCACGAGCCGTATCAATGTCGCGCACTGCATGGCCGAGCTGGGTGTCGGCGGCGCGCTCTGGCAGTCTTGGAAAGGCCAGATGCCGGTCATCTACAATCGCGGCTGACGGTCTGCGGACCTGCTTCAAAACCGCGTGTAGCCGCGGCAGACCGATCTGACCTCAGGCGTATCGACGGAGGAGAACCATATGTCCGCAACCGACCAGCGGCCGAACTTTCTGTTCATCATTACCGACCAGCAGCGTGCTGACTGGCTGGGCTGCGCCGGGCATCCGGTCGTACGCACGCCTCATATAGACGCACTGGCGAGCCGCGGCACGCGGTTTGAGCGGTTCTACGTCGCCAGCCCGGTTTGTATGCCGAACCGCGCGAGCCTGATGACGGGACGTTTCCCGACGACGCACGGGCTACGCTATAACGGCTGTTTCCTCCCGGCGACGGCGAACACTTTTGTCGACGTACTGAAGGCGGACGGCTACCGGACAGCGTCGATCGGTAAGTCGCACCTGCAGCCGTTCACGACCGTGCCGCCGGTGGCGCGGGCGCCGTTCGACTCGGGACCCATCGAAGAGGCGTGGCAAAAGGACGGACACGACTACTGGCAGGAACAGCCAACCCGATACGATGGCACGTCGCGCTACGACTTCAGAACGCCGTACTACGGCTTTGATCATGTCGATATGGTCGTCGGGCACAGCGACCAGGTCGATGGGCACTATCTGCAGTGGCTGCGTGCGCAGACTCCGGACTGGGATCGCCTGCGCGATCGCAACCACCAGCTCCCTCACAACTACAGCTGTCCGCAAGCCTATCGGACAGCCATTCCGGAAGAACTCTATCCCACAGCCTATGTACGTGACCGCGCGTGTGAGTGGTTAAAGGCGCAGCAAGACGCGGACCAACCGTTTTTTGCGTTCGTGTCATTCCCCGATCCGCATCATCCCTTCACGCCGCCCGGCCGCTATTGGGACATGTACGACCCGGACGAATTTCGCGTGCCGCTGCCGTACAGCCGTCATCAGAACCCGCCGATGCCAATGCGCGCGTGTATGGAACTGGCGCAGGCCGGGCGCGATCCGATCACCCCTACCACGGCGTTTTCGCTGCTCGACGAACGTCAGATCCGCGAAGCCATGGCGCTCAGCGCCGGCATGATCTCGATGGTCGACGACGCGATCGGCGACTTGACGCGAACGCTGACGGAAGCTGGCCTTACGGAAAACACCGTGATTTGCTTCAACTCCGATCACGGCGAGTACATGGGTGACTACAACCTGATGTTGAAAGGCGCGCTTTCGACCGAAGGCATCAACCGCGTACCGTTCATCTGGGTAGAGCCAGGCCAGGAGCAAACCGCCGTCAGCCATGCCATGGGATCTACGGTGGACATCTCCTCGACCGTGCTGGCGCGCGCCGGCAGCAAGCCGTACTTCGGGATGCAGGGCGAAAATCTGCTGCCGTGTCTGCAGGGGGCCGACAGTGAGCGCGACGCGGTGCTGGTCGAGTTCAACGACGCGGTGCCGCGCATGGGCTTCAAGACGCCGGCCCGGGTGCGCACGCTGGTGACGCCCGATGTGCGGTTCTCAATCTACAAGGACGAGCCCTGGGGCGAACTCTACGACCGGGAGGTCGATCCCGAGGATACGCACAACCGGTTCGACGATCCGGCCAAACGTAGCCAGCGCGCCGACCTGGCGCTCGAGCTGAATCATCGACTGATCGGTTTGATGGACGAGTCACCCCGATCAGAACGTCTTGCGTGACGGCTTTGCCTGCGCCTATCGTGCGGTGTGGGTGGTGCTGATGGGGTGACAGCTATGTTCGACAAAGAGCAGTTCGTGGCGGACGTGCGCGAAGCGATGCGCGAAAGCGATCCGCAAGACGCGGTGGCGGAAGTCGTGGCGAGGGCCGTGGCCGACCCGGCTGCGCTGATCGAGAGCCTCGGGGAGCCGGGGCGCGGCCGTTCGGAGCAACTTTTCGAAGCTGACGATCTGACGGTCAGCAACATCATCTGGGGCACCGAAATGTGGGTGCCGCCGCACGACCACACCATGTGGGCTGTCATCGGCGTCTATCAGGGCCAGGAAGACAATACGTTCTGGCGGGAGAAAGATGCGGGTTTGCAGGAGATGGGCGGGATGACGCTCGTCACGGGCGATGTACGCAAACTCGGGGCCAACGCCATCCATTCGGTGCGCAATCCCTCTGTGCAATTGACCGGCGCGATCCACATCTACGGGGGCGACTTCTTCGCCGCGATCCCGAAGCGTCATTACTGGGATCCGGAAACCCGTGAACGCCGACCGTACGACTACGAGTACATCAATTCTCTACGCGACGAAGCAAACGCGAGAATGGAAGCGCTGATCGCGTCTGGCACGCGCGTAGCGTGAGCACTTTCCATCGGCGGGATGCCGCTCGACCGCCGCGCTGCGGCCCGAGGGCGGGCTAAGCCGTTGTTCGACTTCGTCATTGTCGGTGGCGGCGTCTACGGTGCGGCGGTCGCCTGGCACCTCGGTTCCAGCGGGGCTCAGGTGTGCCTGTTGGATGAACGTGACCTCGCGACACGCGCGTCAGGCGGCCCGGGTCGGCGGGGAGTGCGCGCCAACGGCCGTGACGTCCGCGAACTGCCGTTGATGGCAGCCGCGTACGAATTGTGGCCAACCTTGCATGAACGGTTGGAAGCACCCCGGTTCTACGAACGCTGTGGCCAGTTGCTGCTGGCGGAGACCGATGTGGATTTGGCGCGGGCCCAGGCGATGCTCTGGATGCAACGGGCGCGCGGCATTCCGACCGAGTGGCTGGACGCGGATGCACTTCGCGAATACGAGCCCGGTGTCACGGAGAGCGCCAGAGGCGCCTTGTTCTGTCCGCTGGACGGCGTTGCCGATCATACGGCGACGACGCTTGCCTACGCGCGGGCCGCCGAGCGGGTCGGTGTGACCGTGCGCCGGTTCACGCGGGTCGACGAACTGAACGTCGAGAACGGCCGCTGCACCGGCGTCACGACAGCGTCAGGGGAGCGTATTGCGGCCCGCCGGGGCGTGTTGGTGCTCGCCAATGCGAAGGTCGCGGCGTTGGTATCCCCGTGGGTCGAACTGCCGGTGTGGAATGAGTGTTTTCAGGTACTGGTGAGCGAGCCCATGGCGCACGTTCCGTTCAGGCATCTGACCGGACATCTCAGCCGGACCATCTCGCTCAAACCCGATGGTGAAGACCGCGTCATGATCTCGGGTGGCTGGCGAGGCATCTGGGATGGCACCCGCGAAGAAGGCGAGACGACCGTGGCTGCCGTTGCGGGAAACGTGGCGGATGCGGTCGCGGTCTATCCTGCACTTGAAGGCCTGCAGGTATCCGTGGCCGATGCCAGTCACCAGGAGACTTTGAGTGTTGATGACATTCCGATCGTCGACTGCGTGCCGGGCGTCGGCAACTGCTGGTACGCGGCCGGATGGTGCGGGCACGGCTGGGCGATTGCGCCGGTCATCGCGGAATATCTGTCCGGGTGGGCTCTGTCGGGCACGCCGCCAGCGCAACTCGAACCGTTTTCGCTGCGCCGGTTTACCGGATGAGGTCACGAGCTCGGAAGGTGTTGCGCCACCAAACCTGAGCTCCGCGACGCCATGACCACACTCGACGCCGCGGCCGCGGCGCTCAGAAATGAAGCGCCGATCGACGAAGCTGCCATCTTCCGTCACCGCCGGCAGCGACTGTTGGATCTGCAGATGGCCGCGGACGTGGCGGCCAGCGTGTCTTTCGATCCCGTCAACATTCGCTACGCGACCAATACCCGCAACATGCAGGTATGGACGATGCACAATTTCTGCCGCTACGCGTTCCTCGCGACGAGCGGCGAGTGTGTGATGTTTGAAGTCGGTTCAGCACAACATCTCGCAGCGCATAATCCGCTCGTCGACGAGGTACGGCCGGGTTGGTCGGCAGACTATCTGGTTGCTGCCGAGCGCGGCCCCGAAATGGCCCGGAACTGGGCGCGCGAGCTTGCGGCACTGGTCCACCTTCACGGTGGCGGCAATCGGCGGTTGGCCGTCGACCGTCTGGATGTTGCGCTCGCTGCAGCCCTGCAGTCTGAAGGCCTGGAACTGGTGGACGCGAAGGGTATCTTCGAGCGCGCTCGAAGCATCAAATCCATGGAGGAAATCCGCGCGCTGAAACGGTCGCTTGCCACTTGCGACGAGGCCGTGATGCTGCTGCGTGAGTGGGTGGCGCCGGGCATGCGCGAATGCGATGCGCTGGCATTCTTGATCGCCGAGAGCATCAAACGTGGCGGCGAATATCCGGAAACCCGGTTGATGACTTCGGGGCCACGCACGAATCCGTGGTTTCAGGAAACCGGCGACCGTCGGCTCGAAAACGGAGACCTGCTCGCTTTCGATACCGACTTGATCGGCCCGATGGGCTTCTATAACGATATCTCCAGAACCTGGATCGTTGGCGACGCGAAGCCGAATGACATCCAGAAACGGCTCTATGCGGAGTCGCGGGCGCAGTTGGAACATAACGTCTCGATGCTGCGTCCGGGCGTGGCGCTGCTCGAATACGCCGAGCGGGCGTACCGGCTGGAAGAACAGTATCTCAAGAACCGCTATGCCGACGTCGGGCACGGGTGTGGGCTCGGGGTCGAGTATCCCTTTCTGTGGTATCCCGAAGACGCCGAGTTCGGCGCTTACGACGGTATGTTCGAAGAGAACATGGTCGTTTGCATCGAGAGTTACGTTGGCGCCGAAGGCGGCGATCAGGGCGTCAAGCTGGAACAGCCAGCCTGGATTACTGCTGAAGGGCCGTTGTTGCTGAGTGACGTTCCGCTGGAAGACGTTTTCAACTGACTTGCATCTTCGTCCAACCGCGAGTTCCGGTGCCTGAACCCTGCGCTCGGCCTTCAAGACCGCGGCCTGGGATTGTGTGGCCCGATTGGCGATCGGCTATGACAGCAGCATGACGCCGGGTTAAGGTCTGGGCAGAAATTTCTTCATCTTTGAATCGGACTACCCATGGCGCGCATCAACATACAGTTCACTCTGTTCTCTGCTTTCTACTCGCCACTCATCATGACGATGGCTGGCGGCTTTCTTCGCGATGAGGGTCTTGAACCCGAATGGTCGGTAGCGGCGCCGGGCACGACCGCGCTGGACGCGTTGGTCGACGGATCGGCGCACGTGGTGCAGTCGGCATTGAGTCAGGGTTTCGGTCCGCTCGAGCGAGGTGAACGGCCGGCGACCACGCACTTCGCGCAGGTCAATGAAATGGATGGTTTCTTCATCACCGCGCGTGAGCCCGATCCGGAGTTTGCCTGGAGCAAACTCGAAGGTGCCGATGTCGTTGCATTTGGCGGGGGCCAGCCGCTCGCGATGTTCAAGTACGGCTGCTACAAGGCCGGCATCGACTATGCAAAGCTGAATGCCATCCACCCGGGCGGCGCGGCCGATATCGACGCGGCATTCCGCGCTGGCGAAGGGGCGTACGTGCAGCAGCAGGGACCTTTCCCGCAGCAGCTGGAGGCCGATGGCGTCGGACATGTGGTGGCGCGCGTGGGTCCGGAGATCGGACCTTGCGGATTCTCGAGTCTGGCGGCGCTGCCGGACTGGCTGGATACCGACATGGCTGGCGCCTTCATGCGTGCATACCGCCGCACGCGACAGTTCCTGAATGAAGCTGACGCGGCTGAGATCGCCTCGATCGAGGCCTCGTGGTTTCCGAAGATCGACGAGCCGGTGCTGGCGGCTTGCATAGCCAGCTATCAACAACTGGGCTGCTGGACGCCGCACACGGAAATCACGCAGGAAGCCTATGAGGCAACGCTCGATATCTACGAGTACAACGGCCTTATCTCCACACGCCACCCCTACGACGCGGTTTGTGCGCGGCCTCCGCAGGGCTGAGCTTCAGTCGTCACTCGCCTCTTCGCCCCGATCGGAACCTCGATGGACTCGCAATCATGACCGCCGCTTTGTCGAACACCCTGCGCCTCGGTAACGTGACGCTGCCAAACCGCATCGTCATCTCACCGATGCAGGAATACGCAGCCGCCGCGGATGGACTGGCAACTGACTTCCATCTGGTGCATCTCGGACGCTTCGCGTTGGGCGGAGCCGGGCTCGTGTTCACCGAGGCGCTGGCGGTCAGCCCCGAAGCCCGCTTGACCTACAGCGACCTCGGCCTCTGGGAAGACCGTCAGATCGACCCGTTGGCGCGCATCGCCGGTTTCCTCCAGGAGCATGGTGCGGTCGCCGGTGCGCAGATACTGCACGCCGGACGCAAGGCTTCCGTGCAGCGGCCCTGGCACGGGTATGAGCCGCTCGGAGATGCTGACATTGCGGCGCGCGGCGAGTCGCCGTGGCCGACGGTCGCGCCGTCGGCGCTGCCGGCCATGGATGGATGGCCTCGGCCCGCGGCGCTGAGTGTGGATGCGTGCAGACGCGTCGTTGAGGAACACGCCGCCGCGGCCCGGCGCTGTCGTCGAGCAGGATTCGACGTGCTGAACGTACACGCTGCGCACGGCTATCTGATCCACAGCTTCCTCTCGCCGCTCGCCAATGAGCGCACCGATGTCTATGGCGGCGACCTCGAGGGGCGGATGCGTTTTGCGCTCGAGATCGCTGAAGCCGTGCGGTCCGAGTGGCCGGCCGGCAAGCCGATCTTCTATCGATTGTCCTGTGTAGACGACTTGCCGGGGGGCGTTGAGCTGGAAGACACGCTGGCGCTGGTGCGCCGACTCCAGGCGGTTGGCATCGACGTCATCGACTGCTCTTCCCGGGGGCTTGCGCGCCGCGGCACGCCCGTGGTGTTTCCGCGGGCGCCCGGATTTCAGGTGCCATACGCCGAGACCATCCGCCGCGAAACCGGCGTTACGACCTGTGCGGTGGGATTGATCATGGAGGCCGCACAGGCGAACACGATCGTCCAGCAAGGACAGGCGGATCTCGTCGCCATCGGACGGGAGGCACTTTGGAACCCGAACTGGGCGTCACAGGCCGCCGTGGAGCTCGACGGCGAGCCCGCCTATGAAGACCGCTGGCAAGCGCGCTGGGGCTGGTGGCTCGTGCGCCGCGCCCGCTCGCTCGCAGCCTGGCGGGCGGAACGCGAAGCGTAACGGGCCTGACCGCTGGGCGGCCGTGCTTGCGGTGACCGCCATGTTCCGGCCTATCATGCCCGTGGGAACAGTGTGCGGAGCGAGCGATGCAGCTCAATAGTGAACTGGAAGCAATGCTTGCCGGTGAGTCTGGCCGTGCGCGGCAGTGGGCTGTCGAGCATCAGCTACAGGTGGGGCGTATGTTCGACGCGCCCGACATGGTCAGGGTCAGTCAGGCTCATATGATGGCGGATGCCGAATCCATCGGTATCCCGGGCGTTGAATTCATGGAGGGGCTGGCCGCACTGCCGGTCGAGGAACGCCGCGTGGCCATACCCATGATCACGGACCCGCGCGGCGTGGATCTCGACTACTATGACCCGCTAGGCCAGACCGAAGACATGGCCAACATCGAGCGCCGGTTCATCGCCGCCTGTCGTGCCATGGGCATCCTGATGACCAACACCTGCATCAACTATCAGACCGTGATGCCGCCCGTGCTGGGCGACCACGTCGCCTACGGCGATACCGGCGTCGTCATCTATTCCAACAGTATCTGCGGGGCCCGTTCGAATTTCGAAGGCGGGCCTTCGGCATTGGCCGCCGGGTTGACCGGCTATACGCCGCGCTACGGTTTGCACCTGGACGAATGCCGTCGCGCGACCCGCCGATTCGTCGTCAGCGAACAGCCGCAAGGCCTGACGGACTGGGGTGTGCTGGGAGCCGTGATAGGACGAAAAGCCGGTTCGTATTGGGAAGTGCCGGTCGTCGAGGGTATCGAACGGGTGCCGACGTCGGACGAGGCGAAACACATGGGTGCGGCGATGGCGAGCTACGGTTCGACGCCGCTTTTTCATATCGTGGGGGTGACACCTGAGTGCGAGAGTCTTTGCGACGTTGACGCCGAGTGCCTGGAGGCCGAGCCGATCACCCGCGATGATTTGAATGCGCTGCGTTCGAGCTTCGGTGCGCATGGCGAGAAAGTGGACGTGGTGGTGTTTGCTGCACCCCAACTGTCACTGGTCGAGATGCAGCGCGTCGCCGATCTCTGTCGTGACAAGCACCGGCACCCGGATACCGACGTGCTGGTCTGTACCGCCGCGAGCGTCTACGTCGACGCGAAGAGCGCCGGCTTCATCGATACCATCGAAGCGTTCGGCGCACGGGTATTGCAAGGCACATGCTTCTATCAGCAATACGCCCGCGAGATCGGCGAAGCCAACGGCTGGACGCGGTTGCTTTCGAATTCGACGAAGATCGTCAACATCCTCGGCGGGTACGGCTATCGGCCAGCGCTCGCGTCCATGGAAAACTGCGTCGCATCCGCCGTAGCCGGCAAGGTGGTGGCATGAGTATCGAACTGAAATGCCACGCCGGCATCGGCGAGCGCGTCGAAGGGATTGCACTGGTCGCCCAGGACAACTTTTCCGCGCGCTACGATCTGGACCGCATCAAAGGTGTGTTCTCGCGGCCGGAACATGCGCTCGCCGGCCAGAGCTACGTCGACAAGATACTCGTGATGAATACCGCAAAGGGCGGCGTTGCCTCCGCATGGATGCTGCACGAGATGAAATCGCGGGGCATGGCGCCGACGGCGATCCTGTTCAACGCCGCCAACACCATCCTCGCGCAAGGTGCCGCACTCGCCAACCTGCCGATGGTCGACCGGTTCGAAGACGGCGATGTGACGACGCTCATCCAGACCGGCGACCGGCTGATCGTCGAACCGGCGAGCGGCCTTGTGACGGTGACATCACGGTAGCCGCGCCGCCCGTCTTTCGCCCGATTCAAGCGCGCGCTTTCTCCCGCTTCGGATCGATAAAAGGCAGGTCGACCACCGTTCCCGGCAGGCGCTTCATGTGCCCGTCGAGCTTGCCGACTTCGAGCACCGACCCGGCCGCGCTGTTCTCGACCGCGACCCGGGCCATGGCGATGGCGTGTTGCAGCGTTGGCGAATAGGTCCCGCTCGTGACGATGCCGACCTGCTGCCGGCCGACGAATATGGCGTCGCCGTGGTGCGGTGCTTCGCTGCCGTTGAAGCTGAGACCAACGAGCTTGCGCCGCGGTGCACCGCGGTTACGTTCAAGTGCCGGCTTGCCGACGAAGTAGGCCTTGTTGAAGTCGACGGCGAAGCCAAGGCCTGATTCCAACGCGTCTACGTCGGGACCAAATTCGGCGCCCGCGACCATCAGGCCGGCTTCGATGCGGAGCATCGACAGCGCGTCGCCCCCCATCGGCACCAGACCGTGCGGCTCCCCGGCCACCATGAGACCGTCCCAGATCGCCTCCGCGTCACGACGGTCGCAAAAGATCTCGTAACCGAGTTCGCCCGTGAAGCCGGTCCGGCACAGCATGAACGTGGGCCCATCGCGATCGTGCAGTCGCGCGATCGTGAAACCGAACCACTTCACGTTGTCGAGCGTCGGGCGTGTCGGCTGGGTGAAGACGATAGTGCGCAAGATGTCCCGCGAACGCGGCCCCTGCAGGGCGAGGTTTTGCAACTTGTGCCCGAGTGACCGCACATGGACGTGCAGGCCGAGCGCTTCGGCCTGCTCGCGCAGCTGCAGAGCCGAATCGTTGTTGCCGCAGCACCAGCGAAATACGCCTGGCTCCAGTCGGAACAGCGTGCCGTCGTCGATGGCGCTGCCGCGCTCATCGCACATCAGCGCGTAACAGCCGCGATGTTGAGAGAGCTTCGATACATCGCGGGTCAGACAGTGCTGGAGGAGTTGCTCGGCGTCCGGGCCGACGACGTCGAACTTCAAAAGACTGGACATATCCTGCAGCGTCGCGCGCTGTCGGCACGCCCAGTACTCTTCGGTGGCGCCGGTGGCGTCGTACTGCGTTGCAAGCCAGAGATCGCGCGATACGGCGTAGTTGCTGGTCATCCTGGAAGTGCGCGGATGAAACGCGGAATGTCGGGTCAGTTGAGCCTCCTCGTCGGGTTGGGCGCGCCAGGCGACGGCATGTGCGATCGATGCATTTTCCTCATACACCCGCACGTGGATGTCCGTCGGGTTCCAACCGTTGATCGGGTCGACGTCGTCGGGACAAGCAGTGGATACGCAGACGAGATCGGTGAGTGCCTGCATGACGACGTAATCGCCCGGTCGTGACCAGGCTTCATCGGAAGCGATGCGATTGGCCGCGTCGATCCACGAGTTGAAAAAGAAGTTGATGGCAGGCCACGCCCTGCGCGCTTCGATTCCATAGGGATCGAATGCATCGCTGATGTTGTCGGAGCAGTTGAGGTGCCCGGGAAAGCCGCGCTCCTCGTAGCCTCGCGCCGTGCAGGCGAGCGCAAAGGTGTCGTGGCGGCCGACGGTGTCCTGCCGAACGGCTAGCAGCGGCTGGATGTCCTGGTCAAAGAACTTGTCCTGCAGCCCTGGCATCGGATACGCGCCCCGCGCCATCGTGCGCGACACCGTTGAGTCGATGAAGCGCTCGAGGCCACGTTCCAGCGCATCGGCGCGCATGGCCATGAAGTCCGAACACTGCTGCCCGTCGACATCGATGACCTGGATGAACTGCCCTTTACTGACCGTATAGGCGCGCGCCGTGCCGCGCTCGACGCGCCATTCGTCGCGTATCCGGCCGAGCGGGTCCGGCAGTGTCTCCAGCGCGTTCGGACCCGCGGGCGGGGTCACCTGAATGCGAAAGCGACCGCCCCCGCCCGCTGACATGAAACCGGGTTCCACCGGGACCACCAGATAGAGGCGGGTGGTCTCGGTGATGCGAAACCTGCATGTTTCGCCAGCTGCTGTGGTGTGGTCGAACAGCTCTGCGGCCCGCGCGTTGCTGAGACTCGAGTTCCGGGCGCGCGCAACCGCCGTCATCTCGCGGCTGTCGAACGCAGTTGGATCCAAAGATGCCGGAGCCGTTTGCGGGAAGTCGAACGCGGTGGCGGTAAAGTCCCTCTGCGCGTCGCCGAGCGCGGTGACAAGACATCTGCCACCGCCATCCACGTTGGTCACAGCAACGATCGCCCGAGCGGGCACGGCGATGCTGCCCGCTTCGCCCCAATGCACGTCGAGTTGCAGCCGCGTCGGCGATTTGAGTCCCACGTAGTGCTCGCGTTGCAGCGGCGAAAGCGTTAACGGCACGGTGACAGGTTCCTGTTTTCGAGCGGGGTGATTTGAAACCGGTTAGGCGGAGTCACAGCGGTGCCACTCGAGGCGTGTCCGCATTATGACGGCGTGCTGCAGCCAGTTACAGGTTTTGACCGGTCGCGCGCCGCCGACGCGGTTATGCTCCTTGCCGACCACGGTCTCCGGGACTTCGCGGTGTTGCGCGGCCCGTTGCGAGAGACTGACCGCACGGCGGCTCGGCGCGCGGGCGCCGCGAAGGCTGGCGTCAGCATCCCGGAACAGATGTCGGCCATGCGTTCTGGCAATCTGGACTGGTCAGCCCATGGCGTGCCCGCGCCGACGATGGTCAACCTGCCGGTGCCCCGACGTGCGCCATGGCCACGGCCGACGCCGCTTCGAGTTCATCAAACCTGCGGGTCGCGAACGTGCCCATCGTGCGCATCAGACGGCGCCGGGCGACAGTTGCGAAGAGGGGGATTGGTGGCCAGGGACAGAATCGAACTGCCGACACGCGGATTTTCAATCCACTGCTCTACCAACTGAGCTACCTGGCCGCAAGGCCGCGTATTAGACGCGAAGCAGGTGGCCCGGTCAAGCAGCCGAACACGCCGTCTGCGCGACGCGCCGAGGGGCCCCGCTTTCGTTGCACGTGACATTTTCGCGCGTTGGCCTATCATCTATTTTTGAGTGGTTCACGGTGCGCAGATGAGCAATCGCCCGTCCCCTTCCTCTCACATCAAACTCACGACCCATCCCAGCGACAGAAGCGCGGCCCTGCCGGTCGAGTGGGGGGCATCTTCGGCAGTCGACCGCGGCCCGGTGGTCGGTTCGCTGACCCGGGAACGCAATGCCATCGGCACCCATTCCGGTTCGTACTCGATATATCGGGCGCTCGCCGTTGCGGCAGGTCAGCTGAGCGCTGAGCACCGTCCGGACCTGAGTGACACGTCACCTGCGGAGTCCATCGGTCCGCACCCCCAGTGGTTCGACGCCCGCTCGATCGTTTCCCTCGATCCTTTCGGTCATCAAGTCAGTGACGTGTTTGCCGGCCAGATCGAACAGGGCGTCGACATCCGGCCGACCATCGCGGTAACCAAAGCGCATGTCAACATGCCGGAGATCCGCGAGGCGATGCAGGCAGGCAGGCTCGTGCCCGACGGCACCCTGCTCACCGAGAACGGCGACGTGCGCGTGACCAAAGCGGCGGTGGAACCGGTCTGGTACCTGCCCGGGATCGCCGAGCGGTTTGACGTGGCCGAAACGGAACTGAGACGGCAACTCTTCGAACAGTCGGGCGGCATGTTCACCGAACTCGTCACGCGTGGAGATCTGAAGCTCTTCCTACCGCCTATCGGCGGCATCACGCTGTACATCGTGGGCGACCTCGCTGCCATCACCGATCCGGACCGGCCGGTTGCCTGCCGAGTGCACGATGAGTGCAACGGGTCGGACGTATTCGGGTCGGACATCTGTACTTGCCGACCCTACCTCGCACACGGCATCGAAGTTTGCGTGGAGACGGCCCAGCGCGACGGCGTGGGCATCATCGTCTACAACCGCAAGGAAGGCCGGGCGCTCGGCGAAGTGACGAAGTTCCTGGTCTACAACGCGCGCAAGCGGCAAGAGGGCGGCGACCGGGCCGAGACCTATTTCGAGCGTACTGAATGTGTGGCCGGCGTGCAGGACATGCGATTTCAGGAGTTGATGCCGGATGTGTTGAACTGGCTCGGTGTGCGTCATATCGATCGGTTCGTGTCGATGTCGAACATGAAGTTCGATGCGCTCAGCAGATCCGGGATCACCGTAGGCGAGCGGCTGGAAATTCCCGCGGAACTGATCCCGGACGACGCCAGTGTCGAAATGGACGCCAAGCGCGCAGCCGGATACTTCACTGAACAACATATCGGTGAAGAGGAACTGCGCGAGGCCAAAGGCCGCAATCTGCACGAATAGCCGTCTTCACCGGTTCGACGCTTTGGAGTCCGGTAGCGACCCGCATGACCATCCCCGCTGAACTTGCTGAATTGATGTCCGCCCGCGGCGTCCGCCGACGGGCGCAGGAACTGCTGACGCGCGCTGAAGACGGACTCTCCGACCATTTCATCGTGCGGCGCGAGCGCCTGGCCAACGCCGTCGACGCGGTCGTCGATGCGACGCGGCGGCGCTATCCGGATCTGGTAATCCCGTATCACAGCCGCTGGCGGCATTTCCGCCTTGGGGAACTTGACCTGGCTGACGCCCTGTTCGATGAAGCGCGCGCTCCGCACCCCGACGAGCAGGCGCGTCAGCGCATCGATCTGGCCGTGACATCGGTGCTGCTCGACGCGGGCGCCGGCCCGGGGTGGTCCTACCGACATTCGAGCGGTGCACGACTGGCGCGCTCGGAAGGTCTCGCCATCGCAAGCCTGGACGCATTTGCAACGGGCGCGTTCAGCTCGGACCGCGCGGTTGCGCTGAGGGCGGACGCAGCCGGTCTGGAAGCGCTCGACGAGCGGCTGCTCGCGCGTGCTTTTCAAGTCACGCAGAGCAATCCGCTGGTCGGTCTCTCCGGGCGCGCAGCGCTGATGCGCGGCCTCGGCACTGCCCTCAGGGCGGCGCCTCACCTGTTCGGCGCAGATTGCCCGAGACCGGGAAATCTGCTCGACCTGCTCAGGCGTCGGCACCCCGACGGCAACGTGCCGGCCGCGTCGGTTCTGGAGGTCGTGCTCGACGGTTTCGGGCCGATATGGCCAGGACGGCTTCGCCACGGTGACACGCCGTTGGGTGACGTGTGGCGCCATCGCGCCATTCAGCGCGACGACGCCACCACCGGCCTGTTGCCGTTGCACAAGCTGTCTCAATGGATGACGTATTCGTTGCTCGAACCTCTGCAGGGCGCCGGTTTGGCAGTAACCGGGTTGGATGAGCTGACTGGCCTCGCCGAGTATCGCAACGGTGGGCTCATGCTCGACGCCGGCATTCTCGCGACGCGCGATGCGACTGCGCTCGACGCCCCCATCGCGGTAGATGCCGAACTGGTCGTGGAATGGCGCGCGCTGACCGTTGCACTGCTCGACGACATCGCGGCGAGCGTGCGTCAACATCTGGATTTGCCCGTGTCGGCTTTACCGCTTGCAAGCGTCTTGGAAGGTGGCACCTGGGCGGCCGGCCGGCAGTTTGCAGCCGAACGGCGCGACGGCTTGCCGCCGTTTGAGCTCATCAGCGACGGCACGGTCTTTTAATCTGACCGGCGTCTGCATCTCGTCAATTCAGGAGAACCATCCAATGGCTGAATGTACCGTCGTAGACCACCCGCTGGTGCAGCACAAACTCACGTTGATGCGCCGCCGCGATACGCCAACGGCGAAATTCCGTCAGTTGCTAAACGAGATTTCGATGCTGCTCGGCTATGAGGTCACGCGCGATCTGAAGTTGGAAACGACTGAAATCGAAACCCCGCTGGAGCCGATGCAGGCGCCATTGCTTTCAGGTAAGAAGCTGGTGTTGATTTCGATCCTGCGCGCTGGCAACGGGTTACTCGAAGGTATGCTCGACCTGATGCCGTCGGCGCGCGTGGGTCACGTGGGTCTTTACCGTGACCCCGATACGCTCATCGCCATCGAATACTATTTCAAAGTACCGGAGGAACTGTCCGACCGGCCCGTGCTGATGCTGGATCCGATGCTCGCGACGGCGAATTCGTCTATTGCAGCGGTGCACCGGATCAAAGAAGCCGGTGCGCGTGATATCAAGATGGTGTGTCTGCTGGCGGCTCCGGAAGGCGTTGCCAAGTTTCATGACGAACACCCGGACGTGCCTATTTTTACCGCCGCGGTCGACAGCCACCTAAACGATCATGGCTACATCGTGCCGGGCCTCGGTGACGCCGGGGACCGTATCTACGGCACCAAGTAGGGTGCGGCAGTCTGCCTGAGAACAGTGCGTTCAGTTTCGTAGTCCGATACGCCCGGCGACGACGGCTGCCATCAGCCACGGCATGCCAGGCACATGTCGCATCGGTCCGAACAGCCGATCTCTCAGCGCCGGCAGTATGCGCCCGCGCGATTGAAATACCGGGGTCAGCAGCAGGCTCATGGTTTGGTACAGCCGCACGTGCAGCCAGCGTTGGCGCGCGTACGCGCGCTGCGCGGCGGTCAAGTCGGAATGGGTGCGCAATGCTTGTCGCAGCGCGGCGCAGTCGAGTAGGGCCATGTTCGCACCTTGCCCGAGCTGCGGACTGGTGGAGTGTGCCGCATCGCCCAGATGCACGACGCCAGACGCGTACGGGCGCCGTAGCGTTCGATGTGCGTACGTGGCCAGCGTCAATTGCTCGGGCCGTTCGATCTGGTCGAGCAGACATGCGGTCTCCGGCCATAAACTCAAAACCTGCTGTTTCCACGCGCCCAGGCCTTCGGCCTGCCAACGCGCGTAGGTATCGACCTCTAAACTCCAAAACAGCGTGACTTTGTCCGGGCCTTCCGGATTAATCCGGCCAACCGGCAAGACTCCGATCATGATGTCTGCGCGCCGGTAGCGTTGTTGCAGCCAGCGCGCTTCGAACGGACCGTTGGCTGGCCAGTCGAGGGTTCCCCAAAGGGCACCGAATGCGAGCGGCATGCGGTATCCGTCAGCGAGCGGTGAGTGGGTACCGGCCGCATTGACGACCAGTTCGCACGGTTCGCTCGCCTGGCCGTCTGCGGCGACGACCCGGAACCGGCCGTGCGTGGTCGCCTCTACTGCAGTGGCGTCGAAGTGGGTGGTGACGGGAATGTTCCGCGCGGCCGCGGCATCGAGCAGTACCTGAAACAGCGCGCCCCGGTGGATACCGAGTCCGTGCGCGCCGTTGGCCAGAGCGGCATACGGCACGTCGAGTGCAATTCGCGCATCTGGGGCTGTGAGCCCGTAGAGACGATCGATCGGATTGCCGAGCTCTCGTAACGCGTGATCCAATCCAAGCTCTCGCGCGACCGCCAGTCCGGTCGGTTGCAGCAGCAGACCTGAGCCGATGGGTTCGGGGGCGGCGAGGCGGTCGAGCAGGTGGACGCGGTGTCCGTCGTCGTGCAGCGCTATCGCTGCGCCGAGGCCAGCAGGGCCGCAGCCGACGATGGCGATGTCGCGCGTTCTCGAGTCCAACGTCACGTCGTCCCGCGCAGGACGTGCCTGTAACTAGGGTCCGGAGACCGGGATGAATCCCTGCGGTTTTTCCGCGCCGCCTTCGAACAGGTACTTGCGCATCTCGTTTTCCAGGAACTTCCGGTCGTCGGCCTTGCGCGGCGACAACCGGTTTTCATTGATCAGCATGGTTTGGTGCGCCAGCCATTGCTGCCAGGCTTCCGCAGAGATTTCGTTCAGAATGCGCTGACCCAATTCGCCGGGGTACGGCGCCCGGTCGAGGCCCGGCGCTTCCCGCCCGAGCAGTGCGCACAATACGGTTTTGCTCATGATTCAGTTGCTCCTTGGCGCCGGTCGCCCCAGCGATTGCAAGAGCCGGCTGACCGGCGCGGCCAGGCCCAGCTCCGGCAGATTCAGCGGATCGCACCAGAGTTCGTCATCGCGGTCCAGAACCTGATGCCCGCGTGGTGCCACCGCCAGCACGTGGGGTTCAATGGCGAGTTCGAAATGGGTGAAGCCATGCTGGATAGGCGGCAGAGCGTGCCCGGTGTCAAGCGCTTTCAGGCCGCGCTCACTCAGCCAGTCGGCGAGCGGTTCATGTTTTACGCGCTGAGAAGACGCGTGCGCCGGCGCTACGCCACCAGCCCCGGCGTCGTCCAACAGCCACTCGGACGATTCTGGAAAGCACCAGAGACCGCCCCAGATGCCGGTGGGTGGCCGGCGCTTCAGCAGTACTTCCCCGGAGTCCCGGCGGGCGACGAGGAAACAGGTCCGGCGAAGCGGTCGGGCGCGCTTCGGTTTGGAGGCGGGGATCGCGTCGGTCAAACCGCGCGCACGCGCACCGCAGTCAGTGTTGACCGGACAGATCAGACAGTGAGGCCGGCGGCGCACGCAGACGGTGGCGCCGAGATCCATGACGGCCTGAGCGTATCGCCCGGGTGCGCAATCAGGTGTTCTGTCTTCGGCGAGGGCCCAAAGTGTCCGAAGATTGGCGGTTGAGCCGGGCCAACCGTCCAACGCGACGTGCCGGCTGAGCACCCGTTTAACATTGCCTTCCAGAATCGCGGCCCGCCGGTTCCAGGCGAGACTCAGGATCGCGCCGGCTGTCGATCTTCCAATGCCGGGCAGTGCCATCAGAGCCTCTAGATCGGCGGGCAGTTCCCCGTGGGTGGCGGCCGCCCGTTGGGCCGCTTTCAGCAGATTGCGGGCGCGCGAGTAGTAGCCGAGGCCGCTCCACAGGTGCAGTACATCGTCGACCGGCGCGTTCGCCAGGTCATCGAGTGTCGGGAAGCGCGCCATGAAGCGCTCGTAGTACGGGATGACCGCGGCGACCTGCGTCTGCTGGAGCATGATCTCGGAAACCCACACGCGGTAGGCGGTCACATCGCGTTGCCACGGCAGATCGTTCCTCCCGTGCTCGCGCTGCCAGATGATGAGACGCTCAGCGAACGACTGCATGCTCAATTGCCGAGCAATCCCTTCAACAGCCCTTCGGTCAACTGCTTCGCGGCGCCACCGAGCGCTTTGCCGGCTTCAGCGCCGACTTTTTCCTGCAGCTTTTCCGTTACCCGGCTCGCCTTGCGCTCGATCTCACGGCGCGCGAGGGACTCCACCACGCGGCTCGTATCGAGACTCGGCTTGGGGTCCGAGAGCGAGCCGGTGATCCGAATGGGGATATCGATGCCGTTCAGTTTGCCGCGGACCCGGCCGCCCTGACCTTTGCAGGTGCCGACGAGCGCAACCTCGCCACGATAGTCGAGACGGTCGCGCGGCAGGTCGGCTGTGCCGCGGGCGCCGATGCGCAGTAACGGGGAACTGACGTTCAGCGCATCGTTCTCGATGACCCCGTTGACGACGCGCGCCGTGCCGGTCATGGCGTCGAACCGCGTTTCACCGCCGGCCGCGCCTTCGACGACGTTGCAGATGGTCCTGACGATGTCGACGCTGCGAATCGTGCCGTTGGCGATGTTGAACGCCGCCTTGCCGTTCAGCGCGCGTAGCAACTGGTCGCCGTTGTTGCCGGTCGTCGTCAGCTGCGCCTGCGCATTGGCGCGTCCCGTGACGGCCGGTTTGCCATTCAAGGCCGTCAGCAGGGCGCCGGCATCAACTTTGTCCAGCCGTTCGTTAAAGCTGAGGCGCGCGACCTTACCGGTTGCGTCGAGGTTGATATTGCCGCGATAGCCGCCCTTGTAGAGCAGTGCCGAGACGGGAGACAGGGCAACCTTGCCGTTTTTTGCGCTCAGCTTGATGTCAGCCTTGCTGACGCGCAGCTTCGCAAAGCGCAATGAGCCAACTTTCAGCGATCCGGACGCGTTGAGACTTCGCAGCGTATCCAGTGGGAGCGTAGCGGCAGCCGACGCGGCCGCCCCGGGCGTCGCGCTCTTCGCCTTGCCGGGCGGCAGGTAACGGTTCAGGTTTATGCCGTTCAGGGCAAGATTGAAAACATACGCGGGTCGGGCGAAGTTGTTGATGGTCAGATTGCCGCGAAGCGTGGAGTCGTCGAGCTTGAGCGTAAGCGGCGTCAGCTTCAGGCGTTTGGGTGTCGCGTTGAACTTGGCTTTCAGCGAGGCGCGTTTCAGAGCGTTCTTGTCCGCGGTTTTCGGGACCGGAACGTTCAGCTTTGCCATCAGCGCGCGCGGCGCGAACGGCGCCACGGACACAGCGCCCGACACGCTTGCGGCACCGCCGAGCCCGCTCACGTTCGCGCTACCCGTAGTCTTGACGCCGTAGAACGCGCTCGCGAAGCGGCTCAGCTTGACCGATTGTTTGCCCAGATTGGCGACCGCGTCCAGGTCGAGCGTACCATCCAGCTTGCCCTCGGGCAGCGTGCTACCGGTCAGCTTGGGGCGGACTTTGAGCTTTTTGACCGAGACTGTTCCCGTGCTCGCGTTGCTGGTTACGTTGCCGGTTATGCCGATGCTGCCGCGCAGGCCCATGGAGTCGAGCTTGGTTAATGCCAGTCTGAGTCCCGTAAGCTGCGTCTGGCCGGTACCTAGCGAAGCGTTCAGTGCGGTTTTCAACGCGACGTTCGCACTGCCGCCGCGCGCCACCCTGCCGCTCACCGCACCGCTGACCGTCAACGCCGGTGACGTCAATTGCAGGTCTGCGAGTCCGATCGCCAGGTCGCCGTTGACATTGAGCGACCCCTTCGACTGGTCGACGTCGAAGTTGTTGAGTGCGAGCTTGAGGCCGGGCAGTACAACGGTTTGCCGGTCCTGATTGAACTGCAGCGAGCCGTCGAGCTCGAACGGGAGCGAACCTTGGCCGACGGGGCCACCTGAGAGTGCGCCGCTCGCTTTCAAAGCGTCGAGGTTTGCCGTGACCGCGCCTTCCGCAACGCTCACATTTGCGGCAACGTTCAGGGTGCCGTTGAGGCCGCCAGCGAGCGCGAGTTCGCTGGCGCTCGCCTCTAACCCATCGATCGTCAGGGCCCCGGTCGCGGCGTTCGCTGTGAAAGACCGGGCTTTGCCACTAAGGCGGGCGCGCGTTCCGAAACTGTCCAGTTCCAGCTGGTCGAGCGCGAACGTGTCCACCGTCACGGCGCCGGTTGCCAGTGCGTAGCGGACATTGCCGCTGAACCGGGTCGAGATGGTGCCGCCCACGCCATCACCGCGCGCGCTCAGCGTGAGCTGCAGACCTTGGGCGGCCGCGACCTGCGCCGGTTCGTCGAAGTTGAGAAGTCCACTGAAGGCAACCCTGGCGCCGAACGCTGGTGCCCGACTGGTTACATCACCCTTCAAGTCGAGTTGGACTTCGGGCCTGGCGAGGTCGATCGCGCCGGTCGTGGCGTCCAGGGCACTGACCGTTACGTCCTGGCGAGCCCCTTCGTCGCGCCAGCGGATGGTCGCGTTGGAGAGCTTGATGCCGCCGAGCGCCAACGCGGCCAGGGGTTGCGCATCCGATGTCTCGGACGGAGTGCTGGGTTGCGTAAGGTCGTCCCAGTTCGAGCGGCCTGCGGCGTCGCGTGCCAGTTCGAGCTGCAAACCGTCGATCGTGACGGTGTCCATCCTCACTTCGCGCTGCAGTAGCGGCATCAGCTGAACGCGGACGTTGGCGGACTGGAGGGTCAGGAACTGCGCCGGCGCGAAACCATCCGCGTTGCCGATGCTGAGCGCACCGACCTCGGCCCCCAGCCATGGGTAGGCGGTGAGTTTGACGTCGCCGGTTATCGCGACCTCGCGGCCGGTGACCGCGCTCAGCCGGCTCGCGAGTTCCGCTTTGACGTCATTCGGGTCCAGTAGGGAAATCGCGACGAACGGTGCGGCGACTACCAGCACCGTCAGGATCAGCAGAGTCAGAAAGATCCGTTTCAGGAGTTTCATCGGCAGCCTCGCTAGCTATTCGTGGTGGTCTTGGGAGCTGGGATCGACCAGCGCTCCGGTCCCGGTTGCCGGCTCTACGTAGGCGTGCGCGCGCCGCGCGCTGCCACGCGCCAGGTGAGCCGGATAACGTTGCTCGTTGATGGCGAGCTTCTCGCGCGCGGCTGCGAGCAGGTCGACGTCGATCGACCGGGCGAGCATCAACGTGTAGATCAAGACATCGGCCAGTTCGTGGCTCACTTCCTGGCGCGTCGTCGCGTCCAGGGCCGCGCTCGATTCCGGCGTCAGCCACTGAAAGTGCTCGATCACCTCGCCGCATTCGCCGGCCAGCGCCATCGCGAGGTTTTTCGGCGTGTGGAACTGTTTCCAGTCGCGCGCCTGCACAAACGCTTCTACCTCGGCGGAAAAGGCGCCTAGCGAGACGGCGACGGCGAGTTCAGCTTCGGGCGTGTTGGTAGTCATCTGAGTCAGCCTCCAGTGCGTTCGACTGTGAAGACTCCGGGGGCGTTCCGTGCCGACCGACCGGCCTCTTTTCAGTTGCTCAGCCGCGCGCGCTCCCGCGCCCGTGCCACGGCGGCGCGTACCTGAGACGGCGCGGTACCGCCGATGTGAGCACGTGCCGCTACCGAGCCCTCTACAGTCAGAACGGCATAAACGTCCGCTTCGATGAGCGGGGTCAAGACCTGGTACTCGTCGAGCGTCAGTTGCTCCAAGCCACGCCTGGTATCAATCGCCAGGCGTACCGCTTTTCCGACTACCTCGTGCGCGTCACGAAACGGCATGCCGGCACGCACCAGATAGTCGGCGAGATCGGTGGCCGTCGAGAACCCGCGCATCGCGGCCTCGCGGGTGCGCTCCCGGTGCACGGTCATGGTCGGCAGCATGTCGGCGTACACGCGAAGACTGCCGCGCAGCGTCTCGACCGCGTCGAAAACCGGCTCTTTGTCTTCCTGATTATCCTTGTTGTAGGCGAGCGGCTGGCCTTTCATCAGCGTCATCATCGTCACCAGCGCGCCGGTCACACGCGCGGCTTTACCGCGGATGAGCTCTGGCACATCCGGGTTTTTCTTCTGCGGCATGATCGATGACCCGGTGCAGAAGGAATCGCCCAGCTCTATAAAATCGAACTGAGCTGAGCACCACAAAATGATCTCCTCGGAAAACCGCGAAAGATGCCCCATCGCGAGCGCACACGCGCTGATCACCTCCGTGACGAAGTCCCGGTCGCTGACGGCGTCGAGACTGTTTGCGCAAACACCGTCGAAATCCAGCAGGCGGGCGGTCAGCTCGCGGTCGATCGGAAATGTCGTGCCCGCCAGCGCGGCGGCGCCTAGCGGCAGACGGTTGATGCGGCGCCTGCAGTCGATGAAACGCTCCTCGTCGCGTACCAGCATCTCGTACCACGCGAGCATGTGGTGCCCGAACGTGACCGGCTGGGCGGTTTGCAGGTGTGTAAAGCCAGGCATGATGGTGTCGGCTTCGCGTTCAGCGACGGTGACGAGTGCTTCCTGCAGGCGACGCAGGGCGGCGACGATCTCGTCCACTTCCTCGCGCAGGTAAAGCCGGATATCGGTCGCGATCTGGTCGTTCCGCGACCGCCCGGTATGCAGCTTCTTGCCGGTTTGTCCGATTCTTCGCGTCAGCTCTGCCTCGACGTTCATGTGCACGTCTTCGAGCGCTATCGACCAGGTGTGGCGACCCGCCGCAATGTCGGCCTCAATGGCTTCGAGCCCCTCGACGATGGCGTCGCGCGCGAGCGCGGTCAATACGCCGACCGTGCCGAGCATACGGGCGTGCGCGATCGAACCGGCTATGTCGTGCCGGTAGAGCTTCTGATCGAAGGTTATCGACGCCGTGAAGGCTTCGACGAAGGCGTCGGTCGGTTCTGTGAAGCGGCCTTGCCACGGCTTCTCGATGGCTCCGCCTTCAGGGGTTTGGTCAGCGTCTGTCATGCGTTGGCACCCGCGCGGAGATCGTCCTGAGCGCGCCTCTGGCGCTACCGCCAGAATACAGCCACGGTGGCATTGCGCTGCCCGGGTCGTTCCGCTTTCTATACTTGCGAGGTAGAAATCACTGGAGCCGCAAACGCGACGCCGGCCGAGGCCGCTCATTCTCGCACACGGACCGTCGGGTTCGGGACCCGCACTCACAGCCAAGAGTGTGTTGGCAGCGGTTCCGCAGGCGGGTGCCGGCACTGCATTGGACGCGATCGGGACGAAGACCCTTGGACGCCATCGAACACCGAGACGAACAGCCACCGCTGCTGCCCGACTTCTGCACCGTCAACACCCTGTTGCCGGTGGTGGTGATCGGGCAGCTGCTGGCGTTCGTGCTGGTGTTGAAGCCGGGCGGCGCGGATGCCGGCGGCCTTCAGGATCTGGCCCTGACCTCGTTGTTCGTGCAATGGGCCGTGCTCTCCAGTTCCGGGTTACTGTGCGTGCTGAAGCGCCGTCTGAATGCATTGGCGCCGGTCCCGAGCGCGCTCGCCGCGCTCAGCGTGATCGTCGCGACCGTCGCGGTCTTGTCCGAGGCGGTGTTCTGGCTGATCGCCGCGGGCTACATACCGCTGTCGCTGGTGACGCCGTCTCAGGTCGGCGACAGCGTACTGTGGCTCGCACAGCAGGAGGTCGTCGAGCTGGATCTCGATGCGGCGTGGCACGCCGACTTTGTGCTGCGCAATGTGCTCATCGGGGTCATCGTGGGCGCTGTGGCACTGCGCTACACGTACGTACAGCACCAGTGGAAACGGCGCGTCGAACTGGAAGCCAAGGCGCGGCTGGCCGCATTGCAAGCCCGAATTCGCCCGCATTTCCTGTTCAACTCCATGAACACGATCGCGAGCTTTACGCGCTCGCGGCCAGAAGTCGCCGAGCAGGTCGTCGAAGATCTGGCCGACCTGTTCCGGGCGACGCTGTCCGAGCCGGACTCGGGCTCGACCGTCGGACACGAACTCGATCTGACACAGCAATATCTGCGCATCGAACAGCTGCGGCTGGGAGAACGTCTGCGCGTTCGCTGGCAGACCGATACGGCGCCCCGTGACGTGTGGATGCCGGCTCTCTGCCTGCAGCCGCTGGTCGAGAACGCCGTTTACCACGGCATTGAACGCCTTCCCGGCGGCGGCGAGGTCACCATTTACTGCGGCGCAGACGGCGATCGCCTGACGGTCAGCGTGACGAACGGGTTTGATCCGGGCGCCCGGCCGCGCTCCGGAAATCAGCTCGCGCAAGCGAATGTGCGCCAACGATTGAAGGCCCGATTCGGCAACGACGCAACCTTTACTATCGACGATGGCGAACCGGGGTTTTACACGGTGACCATGGTTTTGCCCGCGATCGCGCCGGTGGTTGGCGGCATGACTGACCCGGCGCCTTGAGCACGAGAGTTGAGATGCCCAGAATTCTGATCGTGGACGATGAGGCGCCCGCGCGGGAACGGCTGCGGGCGCTGATACGCGAAGGCGCGCTGGGCGAAGTCGTCGCCGAAGCCGCGGACGGCCCGAGAGCGCTCGCGAGCTGTCGCGAACATCAACCCGACGTCGTCCTTCTCGATATTCGCATGCCGGGCATGGATGGTCTGGAAGTGGCCCGTCACCTCGCTGCAACCGACGGTGCTCCGGCGGTGATCTTCACAACCGCCTACGACAGACACGCGCTGGCCGCGTTCGATGCGCGGGCGGTCGACTATCTGCTGAAACCGGTACGCCTTGAACGGCTGGCGCAGGCGCTTGCGCGGGCCGCGCGACTGGCGCCAGAGCTGGTGGCCGACCTGCGCCCGGCGGTCGACGGCGACCAGTCGACCCGATCGCACGTCGGCGATGCGCGGATGCTGATCCCGGTGGCCGCCATTCGTCTGTTGCGCGCAGAGCATAAGTATGTAAGTGCTTACTCCGAATCGTCCAGCGTTCTCCTTGAAGAATCGCTGGGTGCGCTTGAGCGAGAGTTCGAGGGCACGTTCCTGCGAGTACACCGCAACGCGCTGGTGGCCATCCAGCACGTCGAGGGTATGCGACGGGACGCCGAAGGCCGTTGGCAGATGCAGTTGAGCGGACTGACTTTCGAGGTCGAGGTGAGCCGGCGTCTGGCGCCCGCAGTGCGCCGGGCGCTCGGCGAGTGATTCCCACGGCGCGGGCGAATTACGGGTCGAAGCGACCCGGCTGGCAGCACCCGGACTTTGCCTCGCAAATGGTTAACTTCCCGGACATCCTGCAAAAATTACCGGGCTGGGAATTTCGTCCGCGTGTGCTATTTTCACCACGTGGAGATGCGAGCCGACCGGGCTTTCCGGCTGTCCAGCGAATCGCACAGCTCCCGCCAAACAGGAGTTTCGGACGGCGCCAAGAGGGTTCTGATCCGACACCAGTAAATGCCCAAAAGAAGCGGCGGCGACCGAGGCCAGGCGACCGCCCAGGGGTTGAATAATTATGAGTGCTGGATCGTCGGTGCGCGAAGATACGGCAATTCGCGGCGCCGAACAGACCGAGCGGCCCGTGAAGGTGATGGTCATCGACGACAGTAAGACCATCCGCAGAACGGCCGAGACCCTGCTGACCAAAGCGGGCTATGAAGTCATAACCGCTACCGATGGCTTTGAATCTCTGTCACGTATCGTCGACCACAAGCCGGACATCATTTTCGTCGACATCATGATGCCGCGCCTGGACGGATATCAGACCTGCGCGCTCATCAAGCGAAATGAAGTGTTCCGCAAGACGCCCGTCATCATGCTGTCCAGCAAGGACGGCCTGTTCGACCGCGCTCGCGGCCGTATCGTCGGCTCCGATCAATACCTGACCAAGCCATTCACACGGGACGAACTCCTCGGTGCTATTCACCGCCACATCGGTGAGCAGACCGTGGTGGGAACTCCTACGTGACGGGGCGGCGGGGCGCGCCGCCAATGGAGCGGGACGGGTGCGCGATGACGGCAGGATGGCAACGGCGATTTGCCAGTGACGCGTGCCGTTTGAAGTACGCCGCGGGATCGCCCGGAGTTCGGTGATGCACCCCGTCACACAACTTCGTCAATACGACGAGCAGTTCCGTGCACTCGCGCGCGGCCTGCCTGGCGGCAAAGTCGACGCTGGCGCCGTCTGGCGCGCGATCGGCTTTCGTGTCAGCGGCGTTCAACTTGCCGCGAGCATGGAGCAGGTCCGGGAGATCCTGACCGAGCCGCAGGTGTCCCGGGTGCCGGGTTCGCGGCCCTGGGTGAAGGGCCTGGCGAACGTGCGAGGCCGGCTGGTGACCGTTGTCGACCTGCCGCAGTTCCTGCGCATGGATAGGGACGGCGCGTCCAACCGCACAGCCTCGCGGGCGCTGTATGTAGAACAAGGTGACCTGGCCGTGGGGCTATTGGTCGACGAAGTCTACGGCGCCCGCCAGTTTCCTGAAGATGGCCGCGTCAGCGACCTCGGCGAGACGGCCGACGCTCTGCGGCCGTACGCGACGGGACGCATGATCAACAACGCGGATGCGTGGCTGGTCGTCGACGTGGGTCGGATTCTCTCCGACCCGAGCTTCCTGAACGCGGCGGCGTGATGCGTCTTCGTCACGAAACAGGCGGCGCCCGGCCCAATTCTGGAGGGGGGACCTCATGAAGATTCCGTTTTTCGGCAAGAAAGACGCAGCGGCTGAAGAACATCTAGAAACCGTGGTGGCCGCGCCCGGCAGCCCCGAACCGGGCGTCCCCGAAACCGGGCGGTCGGGTCGACGCTGGCTCGGTTTCGTGCTGCCGCTACTGACTCTGGCGGCGGTGATCGCGACGATTTTCGTGTTTGTCCGCGCAGCGCAGCTGGCTGAGGCTGACGGGCGCATCGCCGAAGTGATCGAAGCACAGAAAGTGCTCTCACAGACCGTCTCCAAAGAGGCGTCCGAGTCCGTCGGTGGCAGCGAAGCCGCATTTGATGCTCTCGAGCGCGCCGCCGACCGGTTTGACCAGACTTTGTTGACGCTCGCCAACGGTGATGAGCTGGTGCCGGTGGAGCCGCTGCCCTCCGACCTGACGCTTACCAATTCACTCGGTCAGGTCGCGGAGCTTTGGCAGCCTGCACGCAATGCGATCGATCGCATGCTGGCGGAGCGCCCGGCCGTGTTGTCCGGTCAGTTCGCGGCGGGCGAGTTTACCGCCAAGAAAGCCGAACTGGCGAACTCGATCGAAGCGTTCACCGAGGCGCTCGCAAGCGGCTATACGCCGCTGGCGCAGGTCGCGGCAGCCGGCCAGCTGGGCGTACTGGCAGAGCGTCTGTCCGACAACGCACAGCGCGCGCTCGGCGGCGGCCCCGATGCCGCCCGGGCCGGCGAGTCGTTCGCGTCGGACGCGAGCCAGCTTGCGCGCCTGATCGAAGCGTTCGCGAGTGGCAACTCCGAACTCGGTATCGCGCCGGTCGAAGACGATGCCAGCAAGGCGGCGCTCAAGAGCCTCAGCAAGACCTATTCGGGGGCCACGGCACTCGTTCAGGAGATCGACCGGTTCGGCGTGCGTACACGCCGCGCCAATGAGGCGGCCGTGCAGGTGAACGCGCAGGCCGATGCATTGCTTGACGCATCGCAGACTTTGCAGGGGCAGTTCGAGGCGTTCGTGGCCACCCGGCCCGTTTCCAATCAGCTGGGCCTGGGTCTCGCTGGTCTGACCGCCTTCATAGCGCTTCTGCTCGTTGCCCAACAGGCGATGGCCGGCACGCCTCAGACACCCCGGGACACGCGCGACCCGGCTGCCGAGGCCCGGATGCTCGAAGAGCAGGCCCGGGAGATCAACCGCCAGAATCAGGAGGCCATCCTGCGTCTGCTCGATGAGATCAGCGATCTGGCAGACGGTGATCTGACCATCAATGCAACGGTTACAGAAGACGTGACGGGCGCGATCGCGGACGCTATCAATTACGCCATCGATGCGCTCCGCGACACCGTCACGAACATCAACAGCGTGTCCGTGGAAGTCGCCGGTGAGGCCCGCATGACACGCGACACGGCCGTGCAGCTGACAGACTCCGCCAGTCGGCAGGCGGAGCAGATCGAGTCAGCGGCCCAGTCGATCGAGCAACTGGCCAACGCCGCCCGCACGGTGTCGGCCAACGCCGAGCGCTCCCGCCAGGTGGCGGAACAGTCGGTACAGTTCGCAGCCGCGGGAAATGAGGCCGTGCGCGCGACGATCGACGGTATGGACAATATCCGCGAGACCATTCAGGAGACTTCCAAACGGATCAAGCGACTCGGCGAAAGTTCGCAGGAGATTGGCGAAATCGTCGGGCTGATCGACGACATCGCGGACCAGACCAATATCCTGGCGCTCAATGCCGCTATCCAGGCGTCGATGGCCGGTGAGCAGGGCCGCGGTTTCGCCGTGGTCGCGGACGAAGTCCAGCGGCTCGCCGAGCGGGCCAGTCAGGCCACCAAACAGATCGAGGCGCTGGTCAAGGCCATTCAGTCGGACACCAACGAAGCCGTCAACTCGATGGAGCAGTCGACCGCGGGAGTGGTGCAAGGCGCCGAGCTCGCAGAAGACGCAGGTCAGGCGCTGGTGCGTATCGAGGTCGTGTCGAAGGAACTGGCGGAACTGACCGACGCCATTTCGCTGTCCTCTTCCGGCCAGACCGATCAGGTCGACGCAGCCAACGTCTCGAT
Organism: Pseudomonadota bacterium; assembly: GCA_039030335.1. Classification (GTDB taxonomy): domain Bacteria; phylum Pseudomonadota; class Gammaproteobacteria; order HK1; family HK1; genus JBCCEJ01. The sequence continues at coordinate 37,845 of JBCCEJ010000041.1, forward strand.
GAATGAGATCTCGCGAATCACCGCTGAGACGACCTCGGGGACGCAGCAAACGGCCAATTCGATCGGTCGTCTGGCGACACTCGCTACCGACCTCAGAACCTCGGTCGCCGGATTCCGACTACCCGACGGCGCGATCGCGTCCGCCGGGACGCTGGTGACTGGTTACGCCGGGGACGAATCTGAAACCGTTATCGCGGCGCCCGGCGAACTGCCACATTCCGCGGCCCAGGGCGGCTGAGCCAGGAGTCGTCTGAGCCATGGATCGAGCAAGCCTAGAATGGGTGCAGGCCGATATTGAAGAAAGCCTGCGCCAAGCCCGCACGTCGCTCGAGACCTTCGCTGACGATCCGGCGGAGGGCGAGGCGCTGCGGGTCTGCGCTGACACCTTGCACGGCGTACGCGGTGTTCTCGAGATGCTCGAGGTATACGGCGTATCGCTGCTGTTCGACGAGATGGGCGGCGTCATCGATGGCTTGATGGCCGGCGCCGTGTCCCGGCGTGACGACGCTTGCGAAGTGTTGATGCACGGTATCGTGCAGGTACCGGAGTACCTGGACTTCCTGGCCCGCGGAAACCGCGACAACGCCGTCGTCCTGATGCCGCTGCTGAATGATATCCGCAGCGTCCGCGGCATGCCGCTGCTATCGGAAAACTCTCTCTTCGCGCCGGAACTGGATGCGCCGCTGCCGGTTTCCGAACGCGAAGTAGCGCTCGTCGGACCAGAATTTCAAAGCTACATGCGCAAGCTGCGCCCGTACTTTCAGCGCGGGCTGGTCGGCTGGTATCGGGGTGACGACCTGCAGGCGTCGTTTCAGCTGTTGGACGCGGTCGTATTGCACGTCGAGAAAGTTATCGGCTCGAGCGCCGCCGCGCGCCTGTGGTGGATTGCGCGCGCCGTGGTCCAGTCCCTGAAAGCGGGCGGCATCGACCACAGCGTCTCGCTCAAGCTGCTCATGGGGCAACTCGACCGGCAACTGAAGCGGCTGTGTGATGCCGGCGTTGAAGCGAGCGCTGACGCGCCACCCGAGGACCTGCTGAAGAACCTGCTCTACTACGTGGCGCGCTCGAGCGCGAAGACGCGACGCGCCGAGGCGGTCCGCAAGGCGTTCCGGCTCGATGAACTGATCGTCAAAGACAGCGACTTCCAGGAGGGTACGCCCTTCGGCCCGAATCTGGAGACTTTCAATTCCGTTTCCGTGGCCGTGAAAGAAAGCCTCGCCCGTATCCGCGATGCGCTCGACGCCTTCAGCCGCCAGGAAGCTCCGGACGCCGCCGAACTGACCCCGCTGCTCGGTATGATGCAGGAGGTGGCCGACACGCTCGGTTTGCTCGGGCTCGGCATTCCGCGCCGTTCGATACTCGAGCAGCGCGACGTGGTCGATGAGCTGATCGAGGCGGGTACCGCGCCTACCAACGACCAGCTGATGGACATCGCCGGCGTGGTGCTGGGCGTCGAAGCGACGATGGATGCGCTGTCCGAGCAGGGCGCGGCACCGGTTGCGGAGCAAGACGCCGAGGCGGATTCGCTGGACCCGTCGGATTCGAGTCTGACCGGCATCGAATATCTGCAGCTGGTCACCAGCGTCATCGGTGAGATCAAGACCGATCTGGCGGTGGTCAAAGACGCCATCGCGACGTTCCTCGACGACCCGGGCCAGCGCAGCCGTCTCGAAGAAGTTCCGCGGCGTGTCGAACAGGTAGTCGGCGGCATGCGCATGCTGTACCTGAAGCCGGCGGCCGAGCTGATGGAACGCTGGATGCAGTTCGTCGACCGCGTTTTGCTAACGAGCACGACCGTGCCCGACAACGTCGCCCTGGAGTTGCTTGCGGACGGCGTAGAGTCTATTGAGTACTACCTCGAATCGGTCGCGAATGCCCGCGCCGACGCCGAGGACCGGCTCGCCGGCGCGGAGCTGCGGATCGATGCGCTGCCCGAAGGGCCGTTGCCGTCGGATGAGCCAGCGGCAGATACGTCGGACATGCAGGTGCTGTATGTCGAGCATGACATCCAGGCGCTGCGCGGCAAGCTGTCCGACCCGGACGGCGACAGCGACCGGATCGCCGGGATGGACACGATCGCCGACGTGGACACCCAGAGACTGGACTTTGAGGTTGCGAGCGCGCAGAGCGAGACCGATGCACCGCTCGACGCCGAAGAGATCACGATGTTCGACGTCTACGACGGCGAGGTCGAGGATCCCGAGTTCGCCGATATCGAGGATACGGGACTGTTCGCGGCTGGCAGTGCGGAGGCGACCCCGGGCGGGATTGGCGACCACGCGCCTGACGACGTGCCGGCACCAGCCGCCGATCGGCTCGACGATGCCGCCATCGCGATGGCGGAGGCGGGCGCTTACGCGCGCTCCGATCGGGTTGAAGGGGCGGACTTCGACGGCGAGGTCACGGCCGACCTGGAGCCGGAAGCCGAGTTGCCTGACTCGGTCGCGGAAACGCTCGCCCACGCCCAGTCGCTGCTCCAGCGGATGGATGCCGAGCGCGCCGGTGCGCACGAGTCGGTCGAGGAAGAACAGGCAGCACCGCCGGATGGTGAAGCGGCGGCGGTTGACCCCGCCAGCGCGGTGGAAGGACCGCCGGCCATCGAACCAGGGGCCGAGCTCGACCCGGAAATCCTGGAGATCTTTCTCGAGGAGGCCGAGGAGGTGCTCGCCGAGCTGCGGATCGAGATCCCGCGCTGGCGCGACAACGTTGCGGATAATGACGCGCTCACGGTCGTGCGTCGTTCTTTTCACACGTTGAAGGGCAGCGGCCGTCTGGTCGGCGCCGTGCGGATTGGCGAATACTGCTGGACCGTCGAAAACCTGTTGAACCGGGTCATCGATGGCGTCGTCGCCCCCGACGAGCGGGTGACGGGGCTCATCGGCGAAGCGTGCGAGACGTTGCCTTCGCTGATCGCTGAGCTTCGCGGCGAGGGTTCGTCGTCGGTGGATATAGAGGCGATGGCAGCCCGGACCGAGTCGCTGGCCGCGGAGTCCGCTACGCAGACTGGGCGCAGTGTTCAACCTTCGACCGCGCCGGTGCCCGCGGGCAGCTCGCAGGCCGAGGACGCGGAGATCGCGGCGCAGGATCCAGGCGACAGCACCGCCGAGATCCTTGCCTTTCCGCTCAAGCACTCGCCACCCGACGACGCTCGCAAAACCTCCGAACCGGCCGTGCGGGAAGTCTTCATCGGCGAGGCCCAGGGACATCTGGATGGCATTGAGGAGGCGTTGTCGCTCGGTAATGACCAACGTCGCGAGCCGCAACGCTACATCCGCGCGATGCACACATTGACAGGCGGTGCGCGCGCCTCCGGTTTTGCCGCCGTCGCGGCACTCGGCGCAGCCGTCGAGGGCTATCTCGCCACGCTGGCCCAAGTCGACGAGGCCGTGGATGAAGATGGACTGATCCTGGTCGCGAAAGCGACTGGTGCGCTACGTGCAGGCGTAGAGGCGTTTCAGCGCGGCGGACACGAGGAGCCGCCCGTTGTCGAGCTGGATGACCTTGTCGCGCAAGCCGGCGCGCTGTCGGAATCCGTGCTGCTGAGGCCGCGCGATCCGAGCTCGATGACGAGCGAGTTCGAGCCTTCGCTGGGCGAGCGTCTGGAACTGCGTGAAGGTTTCCTGGAAGAGGCGGGCGAAATACTCGATACCTTCGATTCGGTCGTCAACCGCTGGCGGGAAAGCGGCGGGACGCCCGCGATGATCGCTGAGCTGCAACGTTGTCTGCACACTTTGAAGGGCGGCGCGCGCCTCGTTCAGGCCGCACCGCTCGGCGATCTCAGTCACGCCTTAGAGACAGCAATAACCCGCGCAGAACGGGACCCTGCTGCGATCAACGCGAACCTGCTGAGCGTGGTGGAAGTCGCGCACGACCGCATTGCCGACATGCTCGACTGCATGGTTGCGCATCAGCCCATGGAGCCGGCGACCGAACTCATCGAGCAGATCAACGCCGGCACGGTGCCAGTGCCGCTCGCCGCGGAGCCGGCCGAGACCTTACCGCTCAGCTTGGACGCTGGCCGTGGCGCCGCGAATGGCACCGGCGAAGAGGCGCCCACGGAGCTCTATATCGATCGAACTGCGCCCGCGGCCACCCAGGTTGGTCTGACCGCGCTGGAGGTCTCGCCGGACGCGACCTCCACGGTGGCCGGCGGACCGATGTTGCCCTCCGAGAGCGCCTCCGATCCGGACGAGCCCGACAGTCAGGACACGGCCGACGTCGCGGCCGCGGTCAGCGCGGTACGCGAAGCGGAGCCGAGCCCCCCGGAGGCGGCTGCCGAGGACTCACCACTCGTAGAGCGGGCAGAGCGTATTCAGGTGGACGCGGAATTGCTGGACAACCTCGTCGGCTACGCCGGTGAGATCAGTATTTCGCAGTCCCGTATCGAACTGCAGGTAGGCGCGTTTCGCCAGAACCTCGATGAGATGAATCAGACCGTCGTGCGCTTGCGCGAGCAGCTTCGGCGTCTCGAACTGGAGACCGAATCGCAGATTCTCTACCGGCACGAGCGCGAGAGCTCCGACGGGCGCCATGGCGACTTCGACCCGTTAGAACTCGACCGCTTCAGCCGCATGCAAGAGCTGTCGAGAGGTCTGGCGGAGAGTGTGGGTGACCTCGGCAACATTCAGGACATGCTCGATGGCCTGACCCGCGAATCCGAAACCATCCTGGTTCAGCAGGCGCGCACCAACACAGATCTGCAACATGGTCTGATGCAGACGCGCATGCTGCCTTTCGAGCGGCTGGTACCGCGTTTTCGGCGCGTTTTGCGACAGACCGCGCGAGAGCTGGGCAAGCAGGTACGTTTCGAGGTCGACGGCGACGATATCCGCATCGATCGGGCAATTCTGAATCGCATGGTGGGGCCGCTGGAACACATTTTCCGCAACGCGGCCGATCACGGTATCGAAACGCCCGACGACCGGTCGCGGACTGGCAAGGGCGAAGAAGGCGTCGTGCGTATGGTCGTCACGCGCGATGGCCCTGAGGTCGAGCTGCGTATAACCGACGACGGCCGCGGCGTCTCGGTCGACGCCGTGCGCAGCCGCGCGATCCAGCGCGATCTGCTGGCTCCGGGTACGCAGCTGCCGGATGCCGAGCTGCTGCAGATCATTTTCGAACCGGCGTTCACGACCAGCCGCACGGTGACACAGATCTCCGGCCGCGGTGTCGGTCTGGACGTCGTGCAGAGCGAGGTCAAACAGCTCGGTGGAAGCGCGCGGGTGGAATCGTCGGAAAGCGGTGCCGCCTTTATCATCCGGCTGCCCTTGACGCTTGCGATCAATCAGGCGTTGATGGTTGGGGTCGGACCGGAAGAACTGGGACTACCGCTTTCGAACGTCGATGCCGTGTTGCGTATTCCGTCCGACGAGGCCGCGCGTCTGGAAGGCGCGGAGAACGCTCTGTTCGAACATGACGGCGCGCAGTACCCGTTCATCTATCTAGGCACTTCGCTGGGTGTCGCGGAGCCGTCGTATCACCAGGATCGGTACCCCGTCATCCTGATACGCGCTGGCGAGAACCGTATGGCCGTGCGGGTCGACGAGCTGCGCGGCCGCCACGAAGTTGTCGTGAAGTCCGTCGGGCCGATGCTGAGTGCAATTCGCTGGGTCTCCGGCGCAACCATCATGGGCGATGGCCGTGTCGTGCTGATCCTCGATGCGCCCACACTGGTACGCATGGCCACGGCGCTGCGCCGCCAGGCGCCCACGCCGATCGTGCCGAAAGACGACGGTAGCGGCCGCCTTGTTATGGTGGTCGACGACTCCATCACCGTGCGCAAGGTGACGGGCCGTTTCCTGCAGCGCAATGGCATGCAGGTGGTGACCGCAAAGGACGGTCTGGAGGCTCTTGCGCTCCTGCAGGATCAAATGCCCGACGTCATGCTGCTCGACATCGAGATGCCGCGCATGGACGGCTTCGAGCTCGCGACCACCATCCGCAACGACAATCGCATGGCGGCGTTGCCGATCATCATGATCACGTCCCGAACCGGTGAGAAGCACACCGATCGCGCGCGCCAGATCGGTATCGACCGCTACCTCGGCAAGCCGTATCACGAGGGCGAACTGCTCGACAACATCAATGCACTGCTGACGGAGTCGCGCCGTGTCCACGGATGATACGCAACCCGTACGTTGTATGTTTCTGCCGCTGAGTGATCGGGGCTTGCTGGTGCCGAGCACCGGCGTGGCCGAAATCGTGGGCATGTCACCACCTCGACCGATAGACGCCGCTCCGCCGTGGTTGCTCGGATATATGAGCTGGCGCGGGGTCGACATTCCCTTGTTGTCGGTGGAATCTGCGCTGGGCGACGAAGCGCCGCCGGTAGGCGTACGTAACCGCGTTGCGGTCATGTACGCGTTACGCGACGACCTGCAGCCGGGTTTTTACGGCGTTGTAATACAGCGGCTGCCCACGGTCGTTCTGGCGAGCGAGCGAAACCTCGAAACTGGCGATGCCGATGCTTCGCAATGGATCGATGGCGCCGTCGATCTGGAAGTCGGACGCGGGCTGGTACCCGGCTTTGCCTACCTTGAAGGACAACTCGCGGGCCTCGCGGCCTAGTCAGTCGAGCAGATCGCCGAAGCGGGCTTGAACCAAAGCCGCGGCCGCTATCGCCGCCGTCTCCGCGCGCAGGATGCGTGGCCCGAGCCGCACGGCGATGAAGCCGGCCGTCCGGGCGGCCTCGACCTCCGGGTTGCTGAGGCCTCCTTCGGAGCCGGTCAGGACTGCGATGCAGCCGGCTCTGGCTGGCAGGCCGGACCACCCGGTTGGCGCGGCGGGGTCGAACACGAGGCGCAGATCGTGCGCGCTCTGCGCGTCGGAGTCGCCGAGCCATTCCGGCAGGCTGCGCGGTGGCAGTATCGTGGGGATGCGGTTCTGGCCGCATTGCTCGCAAGCCGCGACGGCAACGTGCTGCCAGTGCTCACGTCGTTTCGCGAGCCGCTCCGCACCGCTGAAGGAGACTCCGCTGCGCTCGGTTGTCAACGGCTGGAATCGACTGATCCCAAGCTCTGTACACCGTCGGATGGTGACGTCCATCTTATCGCCCCGCGTGACGCCCGCAGCGCAGGTGATGATGACGGGGGAACACCGTTCATCGTTACGGAACGCTTCAATCTCCAACGTCGCGTTACGCTTTGATACGGCCGTGAATCGGGCTCCGTACTCTCCCCCGTCGCCATTGAACAGCGTGATGGCGTCTCCGGCTCTGAGACGCAGGACCCGGTTCGCGTAGTGAAACAACTCATCGTTCAGTTCGATCGTGTCGCCGACTTTGAGTGGCATGGATACGTGCAGGCGAGAAATGCGCAAGGCGCGGGCTCCTGGAAGCCGGACCGGGACACGCAAAGTCTGGGCACCGGAATGGGGATTGGAATTCCACGACGGCCGTATGGCCGCGATCGGCGTGAATTCTAGCGCGCATCTGTGATCCCTTGCCGGGTGCGGATGCCTCAAGGCGTGCGCCCGACTACCGACACAGTGTCAGTAGGCAAGAGATGGCATCGCTCCGGTCTGGCCGCGTGGTGTTTATTGACGCACCGCGGACCGGCTGGCCGATCAACAGACGGACATGAAGTGCTGAGCGCAGCGGAACGGCAAAAGCGGGACTACTTCAGGGTGCGTTGCGAAGCGGTCGTCGCCGTGTCGCCGGTGGCGCCTGATATGGAACAGGCAGCGATTCGGCAGTTCCAAGCTGGGGTCGGAAGCGAACACCCGCTGATCGCGCGGCTTGCCGCCGCCACCCGTGAGTCTGACGTGGTGTTGCAACGGATCGCCGCGCAGTATCCCGACGTTGCCGCCTACCTGCGTACGCTCGACAACAAGATCGAGCTTCTGGCGAACCTCGCGACGCAGATCGATACGGCCGTCCCAGATGGTGAGCCGATGACTGTGGACCTGAGCGCCAGCGGAATCGGCTTCGAGACGGAGACCCGCTTCGATCGCGGCGCACTGGTACGCCTGCGGATGGTCCTGCTGCCGTCCTACACCGCGCTCGAAGTTCTGGCACGCGTCGTACGGACCGCCACACGGCCGTCGGTGTCGGACAAAGTGGCATTTGCCTTCGAACACATCACCGACAGGGCGAGAGAAGCTCTGATCCAACACGTTCTGGACCGCCAGGCACAGCGCCTGCGGAGCCGGGGTCGTGTTGCACAAGGGCGGCGCCGACACTGAGCAATACGTGTCGAGATGACCTTTCGCATCCGAAGTTGCCCCGTTTCAGAAACACCGGGTGCGCGAGCCGGGTGGACGATGCCAGACAACGCCCGAATGTTTCGTTTTGTGACCCACTCGACGGGCGACGGGGCCTGGACGCGAACAATTTAACGGCACGCCGGCTTGCAAGCACGCAAAATTCAAGCTCATGAAGCTGTCGCCGATACAGAGCTTGCACGCATCCAGAGGCTGGAGTGCTAATGCCAGATAACGCCGTTCATCGAATCTCCAGGACTGACGCGGCTGCCGCGCCGGGTCAGCCACTGCTAAGGCCTTTCGAACTGGTGGCGCTTGGCTGTGGCGCCGTAGCGCTGGCCGGCAGCTTCCTGATCGAGCCGCTGTTGCTCAAAGGTCTCGTCATGAGCGGCGCGATGCTGAGTTTGGTTGGTGCGCTGCTGTACTTCGGTGCCGCGGAAGGCGGCCGCTACGCGCCGGACAGGCTACGCGCCGCCGTGAGTGCGGGAACCGTGCCAGATTCCGGCCGCTAGTCGCGCGTCGGCCAGGAGCAAGATTCAGCTCGACTGGCTGGCGATACAGTTGGGGCAGGTGCCAGCGATCTCTACCGTGTGGGTCGATACCTGAAAGTCGCGTCGTCTGGCCGCGCTTTCGATCGCCGCGCTCACTTCACCATCGACCAGTTCCGCCGCGTGCCCGCACTGCGTACACAGTAGAAATTGTCCCTGCCCGCCATGTCCCGGATTGGTGCAGCCCGCGTAGGCGTTCAGCGATGCGAGCCGGTGTACCAGCCCGTGTTCCAACAAAAATTCGAGCGCGCGATAGACAGTCGGCGGTGCCGCGCGTTTTCCATCGGTGTTCAGCGCCGCGAGGATATCGTACGCGCCGAGTGGACGATGCCCCGACCACACGATCTGCAGCACGCGCTGGCGCAGCGGTGTCAGGTTGGCGCTGCGTTCGCTACACAGCCGGCGTGCCTCGGCTAGCGCGTCGTCCACGCACACTGAGTGATCGTGATTGTGATGGTGGAACACGTCGCTTTCAGAATTTGCGCTGGGAGTGGTCATGTGGGCTGGTTACCCTCCTTTGGGCGTGCACGGTCAGGCTGACGGAGGTGTCAGCAAGTCGGTAAGCCCTCGGCACCAACCGCAGCGTCGGGAACCGCCCAATTGGGTTTGCGGGCGCCTGGAGTCCTGTGCTGTCTTGACGCGCCGTAACGCAAACGCCGGGCACCGGGTTGCCAATATAAGAACGGCCTGCGTCTCGTGAACGAACGGTCGGAACGTCTCGGCGCTCACGTCATATAAGTGCCTTCCATCCGGCAACTGCGCTAATCTTTCGGGCGATTTTACCTATCCCGCTCTGGAGCAGCCAGCGATGGACCTTGAGACCCTCACCTTCGAAGTTCGCGATCACGTCGCGCATATCACCCTGAACCGACCAGATAACGCTAACGCGATGAACATCGAGATGGCGCGGGATCTGATGCTTGCGAGCATCGAATGTGATGAAAATCCGGACATCCGGGCCGTGCTGATCACAGGCACTGGCAAGATGTTCAGCGCTGGCGGCGATCTGAAGGGTTTTGCCGCTTCCGGCGACCGTATTCGCCATGTGGTCAAGGAGATGACCGTTTATCTGCACGCCGGTGTGTCACGTTTCACGCGGATGGACGCGCCCGTCATCATGGCGGTCAACGGCACCGCCGCAGGGGCGGGCTTCTCGCTCGCGATCTGTGGTGATCTCGTGCTGGCTGCGCGGTCCGCCAAGTTCACGATGGCATACACCGCCGCCGCGCTGTCACCTGACGGTAGCTCGACCTATTTCCTCCCGCGCCTGGTCGGCTTACGCCGCGCGCAGGAGTTGATGATCACGAACCGACGGCTGAGCGCCGAGGAAGCGCTCGACTGGGGTCTGGTCACGGCGGTGCACGATGATGATGCCCTGCACGCTGAAGCGGCGGCGCTTGCGAAGACTCTGGCGGCCGGACCGACCCGCGCTTTCGGCGCGGTCAAATCGATGTTGGTAGAGACTTTCACGACCGACTGCGAGGCGCAGATGGAGCGTGAGTCGCGTTTCATTGCCGACATGATGGGCACGCGCGATGCACAGCACGGCATCGAGTCGTTCATCGCCAAACAAAAGCCTGAATACGAAGGTCGCTGAGCATGGTACTGCGGGTTGGCACAGGCGCCGGCTTCTCATCCGATCGACTCGATCCGGCCGTCGAGTTGGCCAGCCGCGGAGAGTTGGACTACCTGGTCTTCGAATGCATTGGCGAGCGCACTCTGGCGTTCGGCCATCGCGACCGCATGGCGAACCCCGACCGCGGCTACAACCCTTTGCTCGAGCGCCGCCTGCGTGCGGTGATGCCACACTGCCGGCGCGCCGGTACCCGCATCGTGACGAATATGGGCGTCGCGAATCCGCGCGCGGCGGCAGAAGTAGCGGTGCGCGTGGCGCGCGAGACCGGATGGCAGGGCTGTCGGGTTGCGACCGTACTCGGTGACGAAGTTACCGGCCTGATGTCACCGGATACCGAACTGCTGGAGGGGATGCGGATTGCCGAGACGGGTCGTGAATGTCTGGGGGCGAACGCTTACCTGGGCGCTGATGCGCTGATGGACGCCATGGACGCGGACGTGGTCATCACCGGGCGCGTGGCCGACCCATCGCTGTTTCTGGCGCCGATGCGCCGCCATTACGATTGGGCCGGCGACGATTGGTCGCGGCTCGCGAAGGGTACCGTGGTCGGCCACCTGCTCGAGTGTGCCGCCCAGATCACGGGCGGCTATTTTGCCGACCCCGGTTTCAAGGAGGTCAGCAATCTGGCCAGCGTGGGCTTTCCCTACGCGGAGATTGGCCCGGATGGCAGCGCCGTAATCAGCAAACTGAACGGCACCGGCGGTGTCGTCGACGAGCGCACCGTCAAGGAGCAATTGCTCTACGAGGTGCACGACCCGGCCGCCTATCTGACGCCTGACGTGACGGCGGACTTTTCGACTGTGCAGCTGCACGGCGATGGACCGGACCGGGTCGCGGTGTCGGCTGCGCAAGGGCAGACCCGCCCGCCGAAACTCAAGGTCACGGTGGCGTTCGACGGTGGTTTTCTGGCCGAGGCCGGCGTCTCGTATGCCGGGCCTGGTGCGCAGGAACGCGCGCGCATTGCCGCTGATGTCGTCAGCGCGCGCATGCGCGATGTACACGGTACGAACGCGCCCGTACGCGTCGACCTGATCGGTGTTTCATCCCTGCATGCAACGGCGACCGAGTACGACACCGATTCACGTGACGTGCGTGTTCACTGCGCGATGCGCGGCTCGTCCCAGGAAGAGGCTGACCTGCTGCTGTGGGAGGTTGAATCGCTGCTCTGTTGCGGCCCCGCCGGTGGCGGTGGCTATCGCGGCCACGTAACGCCGTCTGTGCTGACTTACTCAACTTTCGTCGAGCGCAGCGACGTACCAACCTCCGTGGAGGTCAGCGTTGCATGAGCGGTACGACTGTCTCACTGCGCGAGATCGCGCACGCCAGAGCTGGGGACAAAGGTAATCGGTCCAACGTCTCCGTCTTCGTGTACGACTCTGGCCATTACGATGCGGTGCGCGAACAGTTGACGGCCGAACGGGTCGCCCGGCACCTCTCGAAGCTCGTCAAGGGGCCAGTGCAACGATACGAGCTGCCCGCGCTGAGCGGCCTCAACTTCGTCATGGATCAGGCGCTCGAAGGGGGCGTGAACGAGTCGTTGAATCTGGACGGTCACGGCAAATCGTGGAGCTTCCTGATACTCGCGATGCCGATCGAGCTACCCTGAGGCAGGCGCCGATTCAGAGCGGGGCTGCCGGATGGTTATTCGACTGAGGCCAGAAACTCGCGCAGCAGCTGTGAGCAGGGCGTCGCGTGAGAAAAAGGCAAACCGTGCCGGCTGTTGCTGAAGACGTGCAGGCGCGACCCGGCGACCCCGTCCGCAAGTGTCGCCATGACACTGACCGGGATGAACGGGCTGGCATCTGGATGTAGGAGCAGCACCGGCATCCTGAGCTCTGCAAGTCGCCCGCTGAGATCGGTATCGACGAGCACCGCCACGGCGTCCAGCACGGCGTTCGGCAGGGCACTCGCCTGCTGCTGTTCGAACCAGGTCGCCGCCGCGCGACTGATGGCACCAGGGTGAAAGCGCTGTTCCATCATGTACCGCGACCACCCCGCCATGCCTTCGCGTCCCATCAGGGCGGCCCAGCTTTCGAGGTTTTGCACTTTCCCGCCGCGATGGGCGCCATTGCTGACCGTCAACGTGCGTACCCGCTCGGGATAACTGAGCGCGTACGCCAGCGCGACGGTGCCGCCAACCGATTCACCGACGATGTGGACCGGATCAGTGGTGACGGCGTCGATGACGGCAGCAAAATCGGCAACCATGCCGGACAGCGACCACTGGCCGTGATGGGCCTCTTTGGAGCGGCCGTGACCGCGCATATCGAACCGGATCAGACGGTGGCGGTCGCACAGCGCCGGGACCCACCCACGCCAGAGATCCGCGCAGGCGCCTACGCCGTGATGGAACGCGATGGGCGCACCGTCCGGCCGCCACGGCTGGGTTTCGTCCGTGACGTCGTAGTGCAGATTGCCGCTTGCGGTATGTACGTACATGGTCAGTCCTCGCGTAGCCGGCGGTCGAAGACGAAGCCGAGCGTGTTCATCAGAATCTGCGCCGCGAGAATCGCCGTCACACCGGCTGGATCGTAGGGCGGTGCGACTTCTACGAGGTCGATGCCGACTACCCGCCCACGCTCCGCTACACCCTGTAGCAGCTCGAGCACCTCGTAGTAGAGGAAACCGCCGTGACTTGGCGTTCCGGTGCCGGGCGCAATGGACGGATCGAATCCGTCTATATCGATGCTGATGTAATGGTCGACGCCGTCTGGAATCTGCTCGAGCACCGCCTCGGTACCGAGTCTGCGAACGTCGCGCACTGACAGAATCGTGGAGCCGGCAGCGCGCGCGTCGTCGTAGTCCTTACGGTTGGAAGACGAGACGTTGCGGATGCCGAGCTGCGTCAGCCCGCACACGTGCGCCAACTCCGATGAGCGCCGCATCGGGTTGCCATGCCCGAAACGGACCCCGTGGCGTTCGTCCACGAAGTCCAGGTGGGCATCGATCTGCACGATATGGATCGGACCGCGCTCCGCGTACGCCTGCATGACCGGTGCGTGAATGGAATGATCCCCGCCGAGCACCAGCGGCAAAGCTCCGGCCGCCAGAATCCTCTCGACGGCTAAGCGGGTATTAGCGTGGCTCGTCGCCATGTCGGTGTGCACGATGTCGGCATCGCCGGCGTCGACTATCGAGACCTGGTCGGCGGGCATGTAGACCTTGTCATCCTCGAAGTCGTAGGCACCGCCGTGACCGAACGAAAACAGCGTTGAGGCCTCGCGGATGCCCCTTGGTCCGAAGCGTGCGCCAGGTCGGTATTGAGTACCCATGTCGTTTGGTACACCGAGCACTGCCACGTCCGCATCGAGTCCGTTCCAGTCGGTAACGGGCGGCGCCTTGGCGAAGGTGCAATGGCCGACGAACGGCAGGTTCAGACGACCGGATTCGTACTGGAATTCACCCATGGTGCAGACCCGCGAG
>JBCCEJ010000042.1:0-51306 GCA_039030335.1 Pseudomonadota bacterium
ACAAACTGCCCCGGGAAGGGCATTTTGTTGCATAATCGCAACACCTTTGAGGCGCGGAGCTGAGGCACAGTTAGCCACTCCGGGCGCGCTAATGTTGTAAAAAAGCAACAAAACCAGCGGACTGTGGCAAAAAGTTCGAAAAAGTGTTGCATTGGCTACACAACACTCGCATACTTGCGACCGCTTCTCGTATAGAGAGGCACTTCGCGAAGTTCCTCGGGCCAACCAGTTGGAAAGCTGGGGTACCGGGGGGGAAGTACAAATTGCGTATCGAAAATTCAAGGGGACTATACCGATGAACAAAAAGGTACTGGCAGTTGCCATCTCCAGCGCCTTGGCTCTGCCAATGTCCGCTCACGCCATCAAATTCTCGACCTCCGGTCAGGTCAACCGCGCCATCATGTTCGCGGATGACGGTGTCGCTTCCGACACGATGCAGGTAGACAACGCTGCTTCGCAGTCACGTTTCCGCTTCACTGGTAAAGAGAAGCTGGGCGTTGGCGGTATCACCGCTGGTTTCGCTCTCGAAGCTGGTTTCTCCTCGAACATGAGCACCGGCGTGACCATCAAGGGTGGTAACGGTAACGGCACCGGCGCCGACGCCGCTTTCAACCTGCGTCAGTCGCACATCTATTTCTCCGGCAAGTTCGGTAAGGTCACCCTGGGTCACACCAGCGGCGCCTTCGATGGCATCACGTTCAAAGACTACAGCGGTGTTGGTATCACCGGTGTTGTGAACGGCGGCACCTCGTTCGGTAGCGGTATCTCCTGGCGTACGAACGCTGGCGGTACGGTCGCCAACGGTACCGGCACCTTGACTCTCGGTAACACCGCCAGCTCGCTGGACGGTGGTCGTATCGACGGTCTGCGCTATGACACGCCGAAATTCGGCCCGATCGGCGCCGCGGTCTCCGTACACGACAACCAGCGTTGGAACGCGTCCGTTTCTCTGAACTCCAGCTTCTCTGGCGCGAAAGTCCAGGCTGCTATCGGTTACGAAGAGAACACCAACAACGCCGCTCGCGACCAGTGGGGTGGTTCTGCTTCGGTGTTGTTCTCTCAGGGCACCAACATCACGTTTGCCTACTCCGAGCGCGACCTGAACGCTGCAGGCCGTAACGATCCTGACAACTTCTACGTCAGCATCGGCCACAAGTGGGGCAACAACGCCATCGCTCTCGGATACAGCGAAACGCAGGATCTGAACGCCAACAGCGACGAGCACACCCAGTGGGGTATCGGTTTCGTACACACGATTCCGGGTCCGAAGGTTGAGCTCTACGCCGGCTACAAGAACCACGACATGGAACGCCCCGGAACCAACATCGAAGATGTTGACACGTTCCAGATCGGTACCCGCGTCAAGTTCTAAGCTCGAACCTCGAGCCATGTACTCGGAAATCGTTTGATTTCCGAGTACTTCCCGCTCGTACGGGAAGATTTAAAACCCGCTCGAAAGAGCGGGTTTTTTTATGCTCGTGGTTCACGCGTAAGCGAGCGACGGCCGATCGCCCGCCGCAGCTCATCCGTAATTCGCAGTCTCGGGGAGGTCGGGAGCGAAACGCTGCAGGGCAATCTTCAATGGTTGCAGGTGGGCGTCGTAACGCCGCCAGCGCTGCCGCGAGTGCGTGTAGATGGGCTGGCGCACCTGCCAGTTGCTCGCCGTCGCGACAGTCCGCTCATTGGCGTGAAATGTCACGCAGCGGTCATCCCAGGGCAGGTCGGCGAATGCCACCAGGCGCCGCGCCTCGCGCTCGACGTCGTCCACGACGCTCTCGTAGTCCACGTCCAGAATCTGAATTGGCAAGACCTTATGCCAGTGCGACATGAGCTGGCGGTACATGCCGTAGAAGTGCGCCACGTCGTCCAGAGACGACGAATACAGATGACCTTCGGCAAAATATTGAATGTAGTTCGAGAAGCAGGTGTCCATTGGATTGCGACGGCAGTGGATGACCCGCAGGCCGCCAAACATCATCGACGCGACGCCCAGTGCCAGGAAGTTGGTCGGCATTTTGTCCGTCACCCGCAGGGCGCTGCCCCCTTTCTGAGCCAGCAGCTCCACATAGTCTTGCGCCCACGCTTTCATCTGATCTCGCGGCGCGTTCGCGACATTGGCGGGGTAGAACCCGAGTTGGCCCAGACGCCGCGTGACCGTTAGCAGGTCACGCAGCTCGCCGGCGCCATGTACTGCCGGGTGTGCCGATAGAATCTGCTCGACCAGAGTCGTTCCGCTGCGCGGCATGCCCACGATCAGCAATGGCAGGTCGCTTTGTATCAAGGCTGGTCGCTGGCAGAACTCCGGGGTAAATGTCGCCACGACCTGCCGGAACTCCGCTTCGTTACCGGCCTGGTCGTACCGTGCCATCGACCCCATAATCTGATTCGCCATGCGGTAATGCTTGAAAGCCTGGTCGTAGTCGCCCAGGTCGTGGCGAACCTTGGCTATCGCGAAATTCACTACAGACCGCGCCCGGGGCTCTCTCGAATGACCCAGGGCCTGCTCCAGCCGGGCGATTGTCGGTTCATCGTCCGGTGTATACCGGCGCACACGCGCCAGGTTGTACCACGCGTCAGCCTGATTCGGGTCGACCTCCACGGCTTTACGCAAGAACGCCTCCGCCTCCGACATACGGCCGAGATCGACCAGGCAGGATCCAAGGTTGTTCGCGAGGACCGGGTCATTCGGGTACGTGCCGAGACCGCGTTGAAAGCATGTGTAGGCGAGTTCTACATCTCCTATGAGCCGGGCGGCCGTACCGACGTCGATAGCCACATCCGCGTCGTCTGGAAAACGCGTGAGAAGGGCGTCGAGCTCAGCCAGCGCCTCGGCTTCACGACCGACAAGTCCGGCTGCAACCGCGGCCTTGCACGCGGCCTGCACGCGGCTGAGCGTTCCATCGTAAGCTGCGAGGTAGCTGTCGCGGGCGGCTTCGTAGTCGCGGCTGTCGTTCAGCAGGTCTGCCTTCAACAGGTGCAGGTCGCGATCGCGTCCGGCATGTGCCAGTGCGTCGTTGACCAGATGCAACGCCTTCTCGGTCAAGCCGGCGTGCAGGTACAGCGTCGCGAGCCCCTGCACCGCTTCACGCTGCCCTGGCGTCTTGCGCAGCACACCGAGGTAGGCCGCCTCGGCGCCGGACAGATCACCGGCGCGGTGCGCTTCCTCGGCGCGCTGAATCTGACGGAGCAGCTTCGGTGCAACCTTGCCCTGGCTTCGCTTCTTCGGCCGGCGACGCGCCATCACCCAACGTCCTGCGCAAGTCCAAGGCTGCGTCTCAACGGTGCCAGATGTTCCTCGTACCGTCTCCAGCGTTCAACTGCGCTCCGGTAGATGGGCTGGCGCACCTGCAGGTAGCTGGCAGTGTTGACGTCACGCTGCGTGGCATGGAACTCGAGCACCTGCGGCTCCCATTCCAGTTCACAGAATTCCAGCAGCTGGCGTGACCGCGCCTCGGGCGACGCCACCAGGTCTTCGTACGCAAAGTCCAGAACCGGCAGATCGATCACCGCGTGCCAGTGCGCCATCAGGCGCTCGTACTCGCGGTAATAGCTGCCCAGTATCTCGAGGTCAAACGAGTATGCGTGCGCTGCCGCGGCGGTAAAGTTCTGGAAGAACACTGACAGACAGTTATCGAGCGGGTCCCTGCGCATGTTGATGACGCGCGAGTCTGGAAACAGGCGCGCAACCAGACCGAGGTACAGATAGTTGCCGGGCATCTTGTCGATGACGACTGCCGCACCGCCGGCTTTACGCGCCAACGGAGCCAGGTAGGCGTCACGCATGTCGGCCATGTCGTCATCTGTCAAAACCGCGACAGACTCCGGATACTGCGTCGCGCCTACAAATCTGAGGTGGTTGAAAAATTCGACCTCGCCCGCCCCAAAGACCCGCGAATGACTGGCAAGGATCTGTTCGGCCAGTGAAGTACCGGAGCGCGGCAGGCCGACAATAAATACCATCCGTGGCGACTGAGCGGTGCCGCGGGCCGCTGGCTTGCCGGAATCCGGCTTGGGAAATGCACCGACAACGCGGTCGACCAAAGCACGATGCGCTGGAAGATCGAACGGGAACTCATCGCGCATCAGCCGATTACCAGCGGCGTAATGCTCGAAGCTCCCACCGTTCGAGATGGCGCAGGCGAAATGGGCGCTCGCACGCGCCTCGGGCGGTAAACGCGGGTCTTCAGCGAGCCGGGCAGCAGCTGCTTTGTGTTCTGCGTCCAGAGCGTCGGCTCCCCCGATGTACGCCAGCGTCTCATAGGCTACCGCCAGCGAGGGGTCGAGGGTGATGGCCCTTCGGACGGCGACGATGGCGTCGTCGCGACGACCCAGGGTCGCCAGCGCATCCCCCTGGTGCAAAGTTCCAAGCGCATCGTCCGGCGCCAGCTCCAGCGCAGCTGAGAAATGGGTGAGTGCACGTTCACCCTGCCCGTCCTGCAACAATAGACGCGCCAGCATGGAATGCGTCTCAGCGACCGGACACTGAGCGACCCGTGCCGTCAGAAGCGCCACCGAGTCGTCCACGCGATGGCACCGGGCGAGCGCGAACGCGAGGTCCCTTAACAGGGTGTCGTCATGCAGACCGAGCCGGCGCGCTTCTTCGTAATGTGTCACGGCTTCATGGAACGCATCGGTGGCGGTCGCGACGTCGCCGGCCAGCCGGTGCACCTCGGGCTGCAGTGGCGCGAGACGCACGGCCTGCAAAGCCAGCTCGGAAGCGCGATCTCGGTCACCCGCCTGCAGGGCAATGTCCGCCAGTGCGAGACGGGGTTCGACGGCCCCGGGGACTATCGCGAGCGTGCGCTCCAGCAATCCCCGGGCTTCGTCGACCCGACCCAGGGCCGCCAGGCTCCCTGCCATATGCGCCAGAATCTGCGGTTCGTTCGGCGTCAGGCGATGCGCCCCGCGCGCGGCCTCCAGCGCGGCTTCCGCGTCACCGGCGAGGCGCGCAACTTCGGCGAGCGCCATGTGCGTCTCGGGTTCGTCAGGTGCGCCCTTCAACGCACGGCCTGCATGTCCGCGGGCCGTGTCCAATCGTTGCAGACTACAGGCGGCAAACGCCGCGTTGATACTCGCGTCGGTAAATCTGGGATCGAGTTTCAGCGCCGACTCGAACGCGACAAGCGCTTCCGCATCGCGTCCCAACGCTCTCAGAACTTCGCCGCGATTGTTGTGGTAAGCAGGTTGGCGCCGGTTTACCTTGATCGCGCGCTCGACGAGTGCAAGCCCGGCCGATGCATCACCGCCTTGCATCTTCAAGACGCCCAGCAAATTCAAAGCATCTGCGTGCCGTGGCGCGCGCGCGAGAACCTGCGTGTAGAGATCGGCAGCAGCATCGAGCGCGCCGCTTCGATGTGCCGCCAGCGCCCGTTCCATCTGCGTGCGCAAGGTCGGCGCACTGGCGCGATTCCGGGCCGCTTTAGCCACCGCCAGAAGGCCCCGACAGAGCACCTGACCCGATGCCTCGTGCGGCATGACCCAATGGTTTCGCGGTGGTTGGCCGACAATTCACAGATCGCGTGGAAAAGTCTGTGGATAAGTCTGTGATAAAGGCCCGTGATCCGCGTAAATCCTGACTTTTGGCGGTGTCGATGGAATTTTGACCACTCTCATCGAAGTTCTTAAAAATCATATAGTTACAAAGATTATTGCCGCAAAATCTGAGCTTTCGACAGTTTTTCGATTTCCGGGCGCCAGACGGTTGACATTGTGAATAATGACAAAATCGGACGTGGGATCGCGCGTCAATTCTGGCCATCGGGAAACAGTACGCCGCTTTCCGGCGCCAATTCCGTCGCCGCCCCGGGGCCGCCGAAGTAGGCCCGCATGAACTCGAGCAATTCCTGCATCACCCGTACGCGGAATTTCTGTTTTTGGTGCACGAACGAGAACGGCCTTTCAAGGGGCGGATCCAGGTCGGCCGCAACGAGCGTGCCGATCTTCAACTCCTTGCTGATCGTCGTGCTCGACAGGATGGATATGCCCATCCCTGACTCGACAGCCCCCTTGATCGATTCCGGACTGCCGAGTTCGATGCAGACATTGAGGTTCTCGGGCGAAAAGCCGGAAGCGCGCAAATACTCCATGATCACCCCGCGCGTGCCCGAGCCCTCCTCACGCGCTATGTACGGATAGGCCAGCAAGTCCGACAGTGCCACGGTGTCTCGTCCGGCCAGATCGTGACCTGGCGGCAGTACCGCGACCAACCGATCGAGACGACAGACTTCGACCGCGAGATTCTTGTTCTGCACCGGTGCCTCGACGACACCGAGATCGATCTCGTTTTCCTCCACCATTGCGACCACGGCGTCGGTATTGGAGACATGCAAGCGAATGTTGACGTCCGGGAACTTCTGCTTGAAGGCGCCCAGAAGTGCCGGAAGCATGTACTCCGCGATGGTGGTGCTGGCACCCAGAACGACCACACCGGAGATGTTGCCGGTCATGTCGCGTACCGTGCTTTCCATTTCGGTATAGAGTTCGAAGATCTGTCCGGCATAGTCGAATACGCGCTCGCCGACCTCGGTCAGGCTGATGCGATTATGCGCCCGGTCGAACAGCCGGGTATTGAAGGACTCCTCGAGCTGGCGCACCTGGAAAGTTACCGCCGGCTGCGTCATATGCAACGCCTCAGCGGCCTTGGTGAAGCTCATGAGCTTTCCGACCGTATAGAACACCTGCAGTCGTCTGTCAGCCATCACTCGCCTCGCTGAATGCGGTGTCGTGCGGGATTAGGCAAGCCCGCGTATTGCATCTTGATGAGCAATCGGCGTCCTGGTTCGCCAGTCACCGGACGCACCGCGCCGGTTCGGGCGATCACCGTTTCGCCTTCAAGCACGCTATTGTATGCGTGAACCGGTCGATATGGAGGCGGGACACCAGGAATGCTCCCGTCAATGTACGAAGCCGAAATGGTTCGTGAGACGATCGCGGATGCGTAGCGGCCACTCGAAGCGCCCTCGCGAGGCACCTTAGCGCCTCAGCTGCCAAACTGCGAAACGGTCGACGCCACAGATCGAACTGTACTGACATCCCGATGAGCGCCCTCCTCGCAAAAGCGACCCGGCAGGGTCTCGCACCTGGTCCTGACCGATACCGCCAACTGGAGTCCGCATGCTGCCGCCCCTGATAGCCCCATCGATACTGTCGGCTGATTTCGCGCGGCTCGGCGCCGAAGTCGACGCAGTGCTCGCCGCCGGAGCTGACGTGGTTCATTTCGACGTCATGGACAATCATTACGTTCCGAACCTCACCGTCGGCCCGCTGGTATGCCAGGCCCTGCGCAACTACGGCATCGAAGCACCGATCGATGTACATCTGATGGTCTCACCCGTCGACCGGATCATCGCGGACTTCGCCGCCGCCGGGGCCACGTACATCACGTTCCATCCGGAAGCCACGCAGCACCTGGACCGCACCGTGAGCCTGATTCGCGACCAGGGATGCAAGGCAGGATTGGTGTTCAACCCGGGCACGTCACTGGAACACGCCCGTTATGTCATCGACAAACTCGACATGATTCTGTTGATGTCGGTCAATCCGGGGTTCGGCGGTCAGGCGTTTATTCCCGCCACGCTCGACAAGCTCCGCGAGGCGCGCCGCATGATCGACGCCAGCGGATGCAACATTCGTCTGGAGATCGATGGCGGAGTGAAGTCCACCAATATTGGAGATATTGCGCGCGCCGGAGCGGATACCTTTGTAGCGGGCTCAGCCATATTCGGGGCGGCCGACTACGCGAACGCGATCGCGGAAATGCGCGCTGCCATCAGCGCGGCGAGGGCGTCAATGTGAACATCGGGGCCATCGCTTTTGACCTCGACGGTACGCTCGTGGACAGCGTACCTGACCTGGCCTTCGCCACGAACGCCGCGATGCACGAACTAGGCCATCCGCCCCACCCTGAGGACACTATCCGCAACTGGGTCGGCAACGGCGTCCAAAGGCTCGTCGAGAGGGCGATAACCGGGCGCTTCGATGGTCGGGTGTCAGATTCCGAGATCGCTGCCGCCGTCAGCGTGTTCGAACGCCATTACGCCGTTGCAAACGGCGTTCATTCCACCGTGTTTGATGGCGTTTTCGAAGGGCTGGACGCAGTTCGGTCTTTGCATCTACCCCTCGCCTGCGTCACCAACAAGCCCGAGCAGCCGGCGCGCGCGTTGCTGAGCACCTGCGGGCTCGCCGACTATTTTCCGTGCGTCGTGGGTGGCGACACGCTGCCCCGTCGCAAACCCGATCCGCTGCCGCTGACCCACATCGCGGCACACTTCGGGGTGACCCCGCCGGAGCTGCTCGTGGTTGGAGACTCGGTCAGTGACGTGCAGGCGGCACGCGCAGCCGGATGTAGCATCATCGCGGTCAGTTATGGCTATAATCACGGCCGCGATATCCGCAGTGAGTCTCCAGATCACGTAGTTGGCACTATCGCTGAAGTACCCGGCCTGCTCGCTGGCATGAAATCCGGCCGGCGGTAGAGGCTGACGGAACGCTACGCGGCGCCGGATGTGGGCGCACGCCGCATTCGCCTGAACGAGATCGAAAATGTCGCCGCAAACGTTGCCAAACATCGTTTCGCGCAGTGCCACCCCGGCACGATGGCGACGCTTGCCTGTCTGATCGGCAGCTGCGACTGCCTTCTTGCGGCGCCGCTCTGGCGCCCGACGCCGACCGCCGGCTCCCGCTGGCCTTTCACTGCGAAATACTATGACGCCCGAACGTTTTGCCGAACTGAGCGCAGCCGGATACAACCGTATTCCCATTGTCCGCGAGGTCTTCGCCGACCTCGACACACCACTCAGCACCTACCTGAAGCTTGCCGAAGCGCCGTACACCTACCTGTTGGAGTCGGTGCAGGGCGGCGAGCAATGGGGTCGCTTCTCATTTATCGGCCTCGCGTGTCGCACTGTCCTGTGCGTCGACGGCAAACACGTCACGGTTAGCACGGACGGAGCCGTGATCGAGGAAGCGACGCCCGACGATCCGCTCACCTGGATCGCGGACTTCGCCGCCCGTTACCGGGTCCCGGAGCTGCGGGGCTTGCCCCGCTTCAACGGCGGCCTGGTTGGTTACTTCGGATACGACACGGTGCGTCTGATCGAGCCGCGCCTCGGCACCTGCCCCCACGACGACCCCCTTGGTCTGCCGGACATCCTGCTGATGGTGTCGGAAGAGGTACTGGCATTCGACAATTTGCGCGGCCGCCTGTCGGTCATCGTGCACGCCGATCCGTCGATGGACGACGCCTACGCCCGCGCCGTAGAGCGTGCCGAAGACCTCGCTAAACGCCTGTCCGAACTGGCGTTGCCGCCGCCGGCGCGCGGCGCAACGCGCTCCGTTACCGAAGCCGACTTCAGCTCGGAGTACGGGCACAACGCCTTCATGGATGGCGTAAGGCGGTGCAAGCAATACATAGTGGACGGCGACGCCATGCAGATCGTTTTGTCGCAGCGGATGAAAGCCCCGTTCGACGGCTCACCGTTGAACTTGTATCGGGCGTTGCGAGGCGTCAATCCATCGCCGTACATGTTCTATCTGAACCTGTCGGACTTCCATATCATCGGGTCTTCGCCGGAGATTCTGACGCGTGTGGAAGACAACCAGATAACCGTCAGGCCACTCGCAGGCACGCGTCCTCGTGGGCGGGATGCAGCGCACGACAAAGCCCTCGAGAAGGAACTGCTCGCCGACGAGAAAGAACTCGCCGAGCACCTGATGCTGATCGACCTGGGCCGCAACGATGTCGGGCGCGTCGCCGAGACCGGTACGGTTGAAGTGTCCGACCAGATGACCATCGAACGCTACTCACACGTCATGCACATCGTTTCGAATGTCAACGCAACACTTCGCCGTGATGTCAGCGCAATGGACGCGCTCGCGGCAACGTTTCCGGCCGGAACTTTGAGCGGCGCGCCAAAGGTGCGGGCGATGGAAATTCTCGACGAGATGGAGACCGTAAAACGTGGTGTCTACTCCGGCGCCGTTGGCTATCTCGGCTGGAACGGCGCGATGGACACCGCTATCGCCATCCGCACTGCGGTCGTCAAGGACGGCACGCTGTACGTCCAGGCAGGTGCCGGCATCGTGGCAGACTCCGACCCCGAATCGGAATGGCAGGAAACGCTGAGCAAGGCCCGCGCACTGTTCAGAGCCGCGGAACTCGCGACGGGCGGGCTGATGGTCGAACCGGACTACGACCAGAATTCATCCAGCCAGCCGGAGCCCGCGCTCGGCGCCGCTGGTATCGGTGCCGGTGAGCCGAACCGATGAACACCCGCCTCGCAGGAGAAACCGAGCACGATCCGCTCGGCCGGTTTCAGGCCGAACCGTGCCCTGAATGCCGGGCTGCGGTCGCTCAACAAATGCACCGTCCGGGTCATGCCAAAGCCCGCCGCCTCGATACGCGCGGGATAGTCGGGTCCGTACACCCAAAAGTGTGCATTTTCTGCATACCACTCCGGGCGCAGCTCCGGATGGCGGGCCGCGTGGTCGGCTGCCGTGCTCGTTTGCCCGGCCGCCATATGGCTTTGCAACATAGCCACGCCGTCAGGCCGGAGGCAGCGCGCCATCTCGGCCATCGCCTGACGGTCTTGCTCGATGAATGGCAGCGTGTTGTTGCAGACGATGACGTCAAAGCTCGCGTCGGCGAACGGCATGGCCAAGGCGCTCGCGTGAACAAACTGATGCGGCGTGGTAAGGCGGCCATGATGCTTCAGATGACGAATGTCGATCGCGACGTAGCGCGCTTCGCCGAGGTAGTCTGGCGCGGTAAGGTAGCGCGTCTGGAACTTGCCCGGCCCTACTTCCAGTACGCTTCCGCCACCGGCGAGTCGCGGGGCTACGTAGCGCCTGAAGAACCACAGCAAGGCGCGATGGCGTGGTTTCGCGGCGCACACCGGACAGCGCCCTCTGCGCGGTGGAACGC
Source organism: Pseudomonadota bacterium (assembly GCA_039030335.1). GTDB lineage: Bacteria > Pseudomonadota > Gammaproteobacteria > HK1 > HK1 > JBCCEJ01. The sequence goes on from JBCCEJ010000042.1 coordinate 10,922, forward strand.
CGTAGAGCTCGAAGTCGTCAAACCGCTTCCGGCATGCCGGACAGCCGCGCTCACCGGCCCGCAACGCACCCGCCGACGCAGATGTGGCAGCGTCTTCCTGACGCGATGGTGGGGCAGTGCGGTGATTCATCGGACAGTTCCCAGCTCAATGGCGGCGCGGGTCAGTTGCCCGCTCCACAGCGCAGGTGCCGGCGCATGATTCTCATGATCGACAACTATGACTCATTCACCTACAACCTCGTTCAATACCTGGGCGAACTCGGCGCGCAGGTGCATACCGTGCGCAACGACCAGATAACGGTCGAGGAGATCGAGCACCTCGCCCCGCGCGGCATTGTACTTTCTCCCGGGCCCTGCACTCCCGATGAAGCAGGGGTGTGCCTGGATACCGTCTCGCACTTCGCGGGACGAATTCCATTGTTAGGCGTTTGCCTGGGACATCAGTGCATCGGCCAGGCATTCGGTGGCGATGTGGTGCATGCGAAGGCCGTCATGCACGGCAAAACCTCGGCAGTCTTCCACGACGGCTCCGGCGTGTTCGCCGACCTTTTAAGCCCGTACCGTTGCACGCGCTACCACTCCCTCGTGATTCGACGTGAGACCTTGCCTGCGTGCCTGGAAATCACTGCCTGGACAGCCGACGATGATCCGAACGGACCGGAGATCATGGGCGTACGCCATCGCGAGTTGGCAGTCGAGGGCGTACAGTTCCATCCCGAATCGATACTGACTGAACAAGGTCACGCCTTGCTCCAGAATTTCATGAATTCGTTGCCGGCGACCTGAGCTACGCCAACCGGACGGCCACGTCAGCACGCGTGGTCCGGAGACAGAACTATCCGAAGCGCTGGTCCGTTCCAAGACTGGCGGCTTGAGCGAGGAACCTTCGATGATCGACATGCCGGGTGCGATTCGCGCCGTTACCGATGGTCGCGACCTGACCGAAGCTGAGATGGAAACGACGATGCGCACCATCATGACCGGGGACGCCACGCAGGCTCAGATCGGTGGCTTTCTGATCGGGCTGCGTATGAAAGGCGAAACCGTCGCTGAAATCGCGGCCGCGGCGCGGGTCATGCGCGAACTCGCGACCGGCGTCAAAGCGCGCGGCGAACACGTTGTCGACGTCGTCGGCACGGGTGGAGACGGCACCAGCACCTTCAATATCTCGACCACCAGCAGCTTCATTGTCGCTGCCTGTGGCGGGCAGGTTGCCAAACACGGCAACCGGTCGGTGTCCTCGAGGTCTGGGGCAGCCGACTTGCTGGAGGCGGCTGGCGTGCGCCTGGACCTCAGTCCCGAATCGATCGCGCGCTGCGTCGACGAAGTTGGTGTCGGGTTCATGTTCGCCCCCAACCACCACGGCGCGATGCGGCATGCTATCGGACCACGGCGCGAGATGGCCGTGCGCACGGTATTCAATCTGCTCGGCCCGCTTACCAACCCGGCCGGCGCACCTAATCAGCTGCTGGGCGTTTTCTCAGCAGAATGGGTACAACCCGTCGCGGAAGTACTGAGCCGGCTCGGTTCCAACCACGTACTTGTCGTCCATTCTGAAGATGGCCTTGATGAGGTTAGCCTCGGAGCTCCAACACACGTGGCCGAGCTCAAAGACGGTGTCGTCTCTACCTTCACGATCGAACCCGAATCTTATGGCTTCGCACGCTCACCGCTGGAGACCGTTGCCGTCCAGACCGTCGAACAGAGCCTCAGCATGGTCCGCGCCGTACTCGCCAATGAAGATGGCCCGCCACGGGACATCGCGTTGTTGAATGCCGGCGCCGCCATCTACGCGGCGAACCTCAGCGACTCCATCGCTGACGGAATCGAACTGGCCCGCCAAGCCCTCGCGCGCGGGGATGCCGCCGCGCGTCTCGAACAGCTGGCGGCACTGTCGCAACAACTGGCGCCCGCAGCATGACGGCTACTGCGCCGTCGGGCGCCGGTGTTCCGGACGTCCTCAAGAAAATCCTTGCCACCAAAGTCGAGGAGATTGCCGCTGCGGCCGAGCGCACCCCGCTGCGGGAGATAGCTGGACAGGCCGCGAACACGGATGCGCCACGGGGCTTTGCTGACGCACTCGACAAACACCGGCAGGATGGCCGCGCAGGCGTTATCGCCGAGATCAAGAAAGCCTCCCCGAGCAAAGGTGTTATACGCGCCGATTTCGACCCCGCCGCGATCGCTCGTAGTTACAGCGCCGGTGGCGCGTCCGCGCTGTCGGTATTGACCGACCGCGAGTACTTTCAAGGGCACGACGACTACCTGGTCAGCGCACGCCAAGCGAGCGGACTCCCCGTGCTCCGGAAAGACTTCATGGTCGATGAGTACCAGATCTACGAATCCCGCGCGATCGGAGCGGACTGCATTCTCCTGATCGTCGCGGCTCTCGGCGACGCTCAGCTACGCGAGCTCTACGGCCTTGCGCTACACCTGGAGATGGACGCGCTCATCGAGGTCCATGATGGCGAGGAGCTGGAACGGGCGCTGGTGCTCGAACCGAGATTGCTGGGAATCAACAATCGCGATCTCCGCACATTCGAAACCAGCCTCGATACCACTCTCAACCTGCTTGAATCCGTGCCCGACACCTGCCTGCTGGTGACCGAAAGCGCCATTCACACGAACGAAGACGTCCAGCTGATGCGACGCCATGGTGTCGATCATTTTCTGGTTGGCGAAGCTTTTATGCGCGCCGACAACCCCGGTCAGAAACTGGCCGAACTATTCGATTTATAGAGTTGAAACGCGCCACTGCACCACGAAGGTGGTGGCGCAGGCGGTTTTTTCAGGCGACGGTTTGAATGCCGTTTGCCGGACGTCGCACTGGCCTGCATATTTCACCAGTCCGGCGCTCCTGATAGCCAAACGTCGTTGTATTGGCGACCAAAGTGCTGTTCCAACCGTCGCCTTGGCCGGTACGATTCGCGCCTGCACGAGCTGGCACTCGATCTTGCACGCCACACCGCGCGCACCTTACTCGGCCTTGGAACAACCAGGCCTTACGTCGCGTTCCGACGACGTAACGCACAATTCCTTCGCGCCATTCTCGTGCACTGGTGAAATATGCGGGCTAGCGCACTCCGAAGACGACGATCGTCTTACCAGACGCCGTGATGAGGTGCTGTTCCTCGAGATTCTTGAGCACCCGTCCGACCATCTCGCGCGAACAGCCCGCGATCCGACCCAGTTCCTGTCGGGTAATGCGGATCTGCATGCCGTCAGGATGGGTCATTGCGTCCGGTTGTTCGCACAGATCCAGCAATGCGCGCGCGACGCGGCCGGACACGTCGGTAAAAGCCAGATCGCCAACCTTGCGGCTCGTGTTGCGTAGCCGCAGAGCCAGCTGAGAAAGCATCGCGAACAGCACTTCCGGGTACTCCGACGCGAGCGACCTCAGCCGGTCGTAGCTCATAGAGGCGACTTCGCACTTGGTGCGCGCGCGCACCCAGGCGCTGCGCTCCTTCTTCTCATCGAACATACCGATTTCGCCGAAGAAGTCGCCGCTGTTCAGGTAGGCGAGAATGATCTCGTGTCCATCATCATCTTCGATCACCACCGACACTGAGCCATTCGTAAGATAGAACAACTCTTCGGAGTGATCGCCCGCATTGATGATCACCGATTTCGCCGGATAGGTCCGGCGATGACAGTGGTCCAGGAATCGATCCAATACAGGATTCCGCCGCGGATCAGGCCTGAGCGCCATCGTTTCCTCACTCCCAATTTGAGCGCGTTAGGCAGGCGCTCCGCACTGTGCGGAAATAACACCTCTGCGCCACGCGCTTATTTTTCGATCGGGTAGCTGCCTGGCGGGGTACTCGCAGCGTCAGAACACGCTGCCATTTATCCGTGTCGAAGTGACTTCCGCGACCAGACGGCCATGGCTGCGCGCTGCGCCGGAGCCGTGCCGACATTGGATTACCCGATGCGAACAATAGTTGCGACGGGCACTTATATTCTGCGGGTTAGTGTAGGCGACGCGATTTGACATGTCGATTGCCAGCCCGGCTGGCGGCAGGCCGGGCGGCTTTAACTCATTACGTTGAAAGAGGCGGCCCCGCGCTCGATGCGGGGCGCTCGCGCATCAGGCAGTTGCGGAAATTGCGGTTTCGGCAACCCCCAGCCGGCTCTCGAGACGGCTTAGTAATGTGCGCGCATCATCACCCCGCTGCCACTCATCCGCGGACATGGTGAGATCCAGATAAATCGCCCTGGGCTTCAGACTGGCAGCGGCCGAACGCATTTTCGTTACGAGTTGATGGGCCGAATCCAGGCTCGTCTCGGGCAACACCAGCAGGAACCGCCGATCCGCCCAGCGGCCGACGCAATCGGCCCATCGGGTCTGCTCGGCCAGCAACTGGCCCAGCACAGCTGGCGGGCTGAGTGAATCGCCCCCGCTCAAGCCAGCGCCGTACCCATCTATCATGTCGATCGCGACGACGGCCAGCGGATTGCCGTACCGACGGCATCGCGCAACTTCTGCGTGCAGCACGTGTGCCACCGACGCGCGGTCGAGCACACCCGACTCCCGGTCGACGCCTTGCGGGCGACCACCGATCGCGGCAAGCGGGTGCAGCGTATCGGCTGCGAGGGGGTGATAGGGCTCGAGAAAATGCACGGCTACGGCGGCTGGACCATCACCCGTCACGACCAGGCGCGTTCGCACGAGGCGCCTGCCCTCGCGCTCATCGCCGTCAGCGACATAGAGTTCGTGACCTTCTTGAGTGCTGCCGACAGGCGTCAGCGGCATGTCGGCGAACGCACGACCAATCCAGTTGTGCTCATCCTCACCAACGTAGTCCAGCAATGCTCCGTTGACCGTCAATACCGTGCCGTCCGCGCCGCAGACCGCCGCTGGCGTGGGCACGGCGTGAATCAGATCCGCGAACGCTTTACCGGCCAAGGGCGGCAATTTGGCAAAGGTCATCACAGCAGTCCTCCTCATGTTCTATCTGGTGAAGAGCCGTAGGGCTCTCCGGAGGATTTCGGCCGGTGATGTCGGATCTTTAGTAGTTATCGGCGGTGCCGCGGCGTTTCGCACTGGCGGCGCAGGCGCCGTGGTGTGTCAGGTCGGACAGGAACGTGCAGCAGCGGGCCCGAGCACGGTCAGGCCGACTTATAGGGGTCGGCAGCATCGCGCAGACCATCACCCAGGAAGTTGAAAGCCAACACAGCGATGATCACGGGTAGCACAGGAAGCATCAACCACGGGTAGAGTGCGACGGCATTGATGTTCTGTGCTTCGTTCAACAGCACACCCCAACTCGTTATGGGCGGGCGCAGTCCCAGTCCCAGGAAACTGAGCGCGGTCTCGCCGAGGATCATCGCTGGAATCGACAGCGTCGCAGACGCGATGAGGTGACTCATGAAGTTCGGGAGCAGGTGGCGCGCGATGACGCGGCGAGGCCGCGCGCCCATCAGCACGGCCGCTGTGCAGAAATCCTCTTCGCGCAGGGCCAGCAACTTTGAACGCACCGCCCGTGCCAGTCCGGTCCAGTCGATGAGACCGAGAATGACGGTGATACCCACAAATACCCCGACCGGGCTCCAGGTTACCGGTAGCGCCGCCGACAGAGCCATCCACAGTGGCAGCTCGGGAAACGACCGGATGATCTCGATCATCCGTTGCACGACGTTGTCGACCCAGCCTCCGTAGTAACCAGCCAGCCCGCCTAACGTCAGACCTACGACGAAACTGATGGCGATGCCAACGAGCCCGATGGTAAGCGAGATGCGGGCGCCGTAGATGATCCGCGAAAAGATATCGCGACCAAGGCGATCGGTGCCAAACAGAAACAGGGTGCCATCGACGGCCGGACACACGACGTGAAAACTCGCCTCGAACAAGCCCCAGAAACGATACGAGTCGCCTGAGCAAAAAAAGCGTACGGGCTGAACTTTTGCGAGATTATCCGTGTATTCGCGACGGAGATTCTCCATGTTGAGGCGATAGTCCAGCCCGTAGACGAACGGTCCGACGAACTCGCCCTCATGGAAGAAGTGCACCGTCTGTGGCGGCGCGTAGATGAAACTGGTGTTGCGCGAATGCAGATTGTAGGGCGCGATCGCCTCACTCACGATGATGGTTGCGTACATCACCAGAAGTACCAGTCCGGCAGCGACTGCGAGGTGGTGGCGCTTCAACCGCCACCACATCATCAACCACTGCGATGCCAGGAAGTAACGCTCCTGCTCCGGGCTCAGAGCTTCGATCGACTGCGGGTCGAATGGCGCATCCGAGACGTAGTGCTCCAGAACGTCCCCGTCCAGACGATTCTGGTTGCCGGTGGCTTCGCTCACTTGCTGGCGCCCCCCTGCAGGCGGATGCGTGGATCCAGAACAGCTAGCGCGAGGTCAGACAGAAACATGCCGAATACCGTCAGTACAGACAGGAACATCAGGAAAGAACCGGCGAGGTACATATCCTGACTGCGAAGTGCTTCCAGCAGCATCGGTCCTGTTGTTGGCAGCGACAGGACCACGGAGACGATCGCGGCACCCGAGACCACCTGCGGTAACAGATTCCCGATATCCGCAACAAATGGGTTCAAGGCCATCCGCAGCGGGTATTTGACGAGCAGCTTGAACGGCGCAAGCCCTTTCGCGCGGCCAGTCACGACATACTGCTTTTGCAACTCGTCGAGCAGGTTCGCACGCAGCCTTCGGATCATGCCGGCTGTACCGGAAGTGCCGATGACGACGACGGGGATCCACAGGTGTTCGAGTATCGATACGAATTTGCCCCAGGACATCGGGGTATCGATGTACTCCGGATCCATCAGTCCGCCTATCGACGTCCCGAAATAGACGTTCGCCACGTAGAGCAGTACGAGGGCCAGCAGGAAGTTCGGGGTCGCGAGACCAAGAAAACCGATGAACGTCAATCCGTGATCGGTCCAGCTGTACTGATGCGTCGCCGAGTAAACCCCAATTGGAAATGCCACCATCCACGTGAAGACGATCGTCGCAAACGACACGACGAAGGACAGCATCAAACGATCGCCCACAACCTCGTTTACGGGCAGCGAATGTTCGAACGAGTAGCCCATGTCGCCCTGCACCAAACCGGTAACCCACGTCCAGTATTGCAACCAGGGCGGTTGATCCAGCCCGTACTGCTGGCGCAGGAAAGCTATCTTCTCCTTGCTAACCGTTTCACCCTGGCTTTCCAGCTCAGCGATGTAGGTGCTCAGGTAGTCACCTTCCGGCAGCTGGATGATGATGAACACCAGGGCGCTGATCACGATCAGCGTCGGGATCATGACCAGCAGTCGATGGATCAGATAGCGCAACATTGAGTCAGCTGCCGTCGGCCCGTCTGTCAGCGTCTTCGAACCAGAACGTGTCGGGCGCGTAGAGGCCAAAATGGGCGCCCGGTTCCCAGTTGTAGATGCCTTGTTTCGGCACGTTGCGCAACGACCGGTTCACCACAACCGGCTGCGGCACTCCCTGTACGAGGCCGAACGAGAACACCTGATCTGCGTGGATCGTCAGCATCTCGCGCCAGATCTCCTCGCGCGTGCGCTCATCAGGTGCTTTCACCCAGGCATTGCGTAACTCCATCAGCCGGCTCGCTTCCGGAATGTCGACCTGTTCGCCAGCTCCCCCCTTCGTTTCGAAGAACTGGCCCCACTTCGGCCACTGCAACTGCTGCTGGCTGGTGGGGGCGAGGCTGTCGGGGCTGATATTGGCCGTCGGTACGCCGTTTTCGAGACCGCCCCAGACGGCCATCAGCGTCTTACCGGCGAAGATCCGGTTCCGGAACACTTCGCGCTGCATCGGCTTCGTGTAGACCTTCAGGCCGAGCGACAGCCAGCTGTCGTGAATCAGTTCGAGAACGTCGGTTTGCTCCGTGTCCTCGCCCGCTGTCTCGACGATCAGCGTCATCGAGCGGCCGTCAGGGAGCTTGCGCAATCCATCGTCGTCGCGCTCGGTCAGCCCGATCTGATCCAGGAGCATATTCGCTTCGCGCAGGTTGAAATCGGCCCAGGACGTACGGTACTCCGACCGATAGAGCGGACACGACTCGTGCACCGAATTATTGCTCTCAGTGGCCAGCCCGTAGTAAACGACCTGATTGATCTCGTGCCGGTTTATCGCGAGCGACATGGCCCGGCGAAATCTGACGTCGCGAAACAGCTTGCGCCACACCAGATCGGCAGCGTTCAGATTCGGAAACAGTGCGATATGCGAACCCTTGGTCGTTTCCCATAGCCGCACTTCGTTGTTGGTGCGCTTCTCACTGGTCTTCAGAAACGTGTAGTCGCTGAACTTGAGATGCCGGGCCTGGAGGTCGGTCTCACCCGCACCGGTCTTGGCCGGGATCAGCTTACCGTCGGCGATATTCATGACGACGCGGTCGATGTAAGGGAGCTGTTGGCCCTTCCCGTCGACCCGGTGGAAGTACGGATTGCGCACGAACACGAAACGCTGCGACGGACCCTTTACGGTGTTGCGCCACGGCTGCAGTGTAGGGTGCTTGGGGTTCTTGTTCTTATACGGCGAATCTTTCCGGTTGTGCAGCGCTGCCCAGCTGTTCACGCCTGCGCCTTTAACGCGCTTGGCGAGTTTCTCGGGAATCTGGTAGCCGGCGTGATATTTCTTCAGAAAGTGCTTCGGCGCGTAGATGTAGAGCGGCCGCGTACCCGCGAGCGCCGGCAGAAAATAGGGGTTGGGTTTGCTCCAGGCATATCGAATGGTCGTTTCATCAACGACCTCGAACTGCGGCAGTTCGCCCTCCACCACCAACGCCTTGGGGGGGCCAAACGGCGAGACCTTGTCATTGTTGGCGATGTCTTCCCACCAGTAGCGGAAGTCCTCCGCCGTAAACGGCTTGCCGTTCGACCACCGGTGTCCCTTGCGCAGCTTCAGGATGAATTCCTTGTCCTCGTTGATCTGCACTTCTTCGAGAATGTCCGGCACGAGGTTGAACTCGCGGTCGTAGGTGACCAGACGCGCGTACCCGTAAACCACCATCATTCTTACGTCTTTGGTCCGGCCCATCAGGATCCGCAGGTCACCGCCGTACTTGCCGTCTTTCTTGCCGAGCGCAGTCATGTCCATGACTCGGGGTGCCAACGGCAGCCGCTCGTGCAGTGGCGGCAGCTTGTCTTGTTTCACCAGTGCGGTGAGCATCGGCGACTCGACGAATTTCACCGGTGCCGCCATGCCGGCGGCGCTGGTGAAGGCCAGCGCACCGGCCATCAATAGTTTCAGGGTGCGCGCGCGGACCGCGCGTGCGCCGGACGTAAACGGTGTCATTGGGCAGCCTCCGCGGTCAGTTCTGGCTGTGCCCGAACCCAGTGGCCGTCGCCTATATCCAACAATGTCGGACGGGCGCCTCCAGTCGCCGCAAACGGCGCTGGCCATTCCGCCGGGTTCGAAGCCTTGCCTTCCATTAGGGCAGTCAGGTCGAGTTGCGCGTCCAGGTCGGTACGCGGTACCGCGTGCAGGAGCGCCTGAGTATAGGGGTGGACGGGATTGGCAAAAATCTGGTCCCGCCGTGCGGTCTCGACCATGTGTCCACGGCACATGACGGCGATGCGGTCGGCCATGTAGTCGACTACGGCCAGATTGTGCGAGACGAACAGGTAGGTGAGGCCCAGCTCAGCCTGCAGATCCTTCAACAAATTGAGAATCTGCGCCTGGACCGATACATCCAACGCCGATACGGGTTCGTCGCAGATCAACAGTTCGGGGTTCAGAGCCAGCGCGCGCGCAATGCCGATGCGCTGGCGCTGACCGCCGGAGAAGCTGTGCGGATAGCGCGCCAGGAAACGTGGGTCCAGCCCGACGTGACGCATCAGTTCCTTCACGATATCGATCCGGTGAGCGCGGTCGCCGACCTCGTGAATGACCAGCGGCTCACTGATGATATCGAACACCGTCATGCGCGGATTGAGCGAACTGAACGGATCCTGAAAAACGAACTGGATCTTCTGGCGTAACGCTTCCATGCGGGCGGTTGACATGTGGTGCAGCGCCAGGCGCTCACCCCGGTCGTTGTAGTAGATCTCCCCGACGTCGGCGGTTACCGCGCGCATGATGATCTTGCTGAGCGTAGTCTTACCACACCCGCTTTCACCCACCAGGCCCAGACATTCGCCACGGGCGATACTGAGCGAGACGTCATCGAGCGCCTGAATCGCTTCGCCGGCGCCACCGAACAGGCCGCTTTTGCGGATCTGGAAACGCTTGCTGATGTTACGAACATCGAGCAGCGGGCCAGCCGACTCGGCGCCTTCGGGCCACGGGTCCCGCTGCATCAGGTGGGAATCGTGCACCGGTTCTACCGCTCGGATCGGGGTCAGTTTTTCACCGGATTCCATGCCGACTCGCGGCACTGCCTTCATGAGCGCGCGCAGGTACGGATGGCGTGGGTTCGTGAAAATCTGTTCGAGCGTGCCCCGTTCCATCAGGCGACCGTGGTACACCACCACAACCTCGTCAGCCATGTTCGCGACGACGCCCAGGTCGTGCGTAATCAGCAGCACGGCCATGCCGAACTCTTGCTGCAGGTCCTGCATCAATTTGAGCGTTTGCGCCTGGATGGTGACGTCGAGCGCGGTGGTCGGCTCATCTGCGATCAAAAGCGCCGGACGGCACACCAGAGCCATCGCGATCATGGCACGCTGGCGCAGGCCCCCCGAGAGTTCGAACGGGTAGGTCTTCAATGCGCGGTCCGGATCTGGGAAGCCGACCTTGGCCAGCATTTCGCGCGCCTTCTCCTGCGCCTGTTCTCCATTGACGTCCTGATGTAGACGTACGGCCTCTTCGATCTGATTGCCGATCGTGTGGAGCGGCGACAGCGACGTCATGGGCTCCTGGAAGATCATTGAGATCCGGCCGCCGCGGATACTCCGCATCTGCTGGTCATCGGGGTCCAGCGCGGCGATGTCGACCGATTGCCCGGCCGGGTCGTTGAAGACGATCTGGCCTGACGTGATGTCGGCGGCACCCGGCAAGATACCCATGATGCTCTGCGAGATGACGGACTTCCCGGAGCCTGATTCCCCCACCAGGGCGACGGTGGAACCGGGCTTTATTCGAAAGCTGACCCCGCTTACTGCGGGCACCACGCCCTGCTGGTGCAGTCGGAACTCGACGTGCAGATCGCGAACTTCCAGCAGGTTGGTCATAACTCGGCTCCGATAACGCGCAACCGGCGGCCCCAAAAAGGCCCCTTGAGACTCACCGGTGCGATCTCCATCTCAGAGGTGTCCTGGTGTGCTGGATGTACTCAGTTGTCGTCCGACGACACAGAAACATTCAGCCGGTTGAGCGTCAGCCACGCGGTAACGTCACGGCTGAAAGGTTGTGAATTGTTGCTGGGTCCAGTGGTATCGCGCGGGCCTCGGCTGCGCGCGCGGCGTGCGCGACCAGCAACTCGAAATTCGTGATCCGCGAGTCTACACGCAGACGACCGCCATCGTCCGCCACCATCGTGAGTTGCAGCCAGCCATCCTCGCGGTCTCGTCGGGTGGAAAAGTAGGCCAGTTCGAGACCCGACAACGTGTCCCAGCGGATGCTTCGACCGCCTGGCTCGCACCTCACCCCCGCATCGCAAATGACGATTCTCATTCTCGCCCGCAACAGGGTCAAGCCCCCATAGCCAAGGAAGATCGCAGCTAGCGGGCCCGCCACGTAGAAGCTGAAGGAGCCCGGTTCGACGCTGAATGTCAGCAGCGCGCAGAAAGCCCCGCCGGCCAACGCGGCAGCGGCGTCCGCGATGACTCCGGTCAAGGGATAGTGCAGAGCGCTCAACCTTCCTCTCCCAGCTCACCTGGCGCGGTTGCGTCTGAGCGCGCCGAAGCACCGCGACCCGCGCTGGTACCGAGCGCGAACAGCGCCCGCGGTGCCATCACCCGGGCACAGGGGTGCTCGCGTAACCAGTGGAAGAGATCGGTCAGAAACCGCCAGGTCGCCTCATCATGAACTCTGTGATGAGTCAAGATGCCCGTCGCTTCGGTAGGGTCGACCCTGCCCTCGGCGCGCGCCTGCCAGTGTCCCAGCAACTGCGCCACGGCGTGCTCCTCTCCGACGAAACCACCGCCAAGACGCCACGCGATCACATCCACATGCGTATTGACGCGCGTTAGCGCGGGGGTCGCGCGTCGGGGCCGCGGCCTGAAGGTCGAAAGTCCTCGCAGACCCACTTCGGGCAGACGCGCGATCAGGTCGTCGCTGATGCGGTTCCACGGAGGCACCAGCACCGGCTGAAAGTTCCGACCGAACCGCGCCGACAGTCGCGCGCGCCCGAGCGCCAGTTCTGCGAGGCGCTGCTGCACCGGGCGCGAGTCTCCGAGTTCAGCTTTCTTGGCACCCGCCGGCGCGCGATTTTGGTGGGCGTAGCCGTGTTGCCAAACGCACATTTCACTCCATCCGGCCAGTGCGCTGCCGAGACCTGGCTGGAGCAGTGCCGGTACGACGGCCAGAGCCACGGGTGACCGGGTATCGATGGACAGCTGGCGCAGCCGTGCCAGCGCTGGCGAAGCGTCCGCCGCATCGTCATCACGCCACCAGATCGGATACGGATGTCCGTGGTCGCGCCGCCATGCGCGCAACGCCGCGTCCAGGGATTGGCGCGAGCGAGCGCTCAGCATGAAGCCAACGCCACGACGGCCGCAGCAGCCGTGGCGGCGCCATCCAACGCTACGTCTGCGCCACCGGCGGCAGGCAGGCTTTGCGCCTGCTCCACGGCCTGCAGCAGGGCACGACCTTCAACATCCAGCTCGAGTTCGGCCCCCGGCAACATAACGGCACGTCGGCGCTCGGCGAGCAGCGCGGCCCTGAATGTTTGTTCCGCCTGTCCTGCGGCCACGTAAGGCACGAGCACCGCCGGGACGCCGGCAGCGAGCACCTCGGCGACCGTGTTGTAGCCCGCCTGTGATACCGAGACGCCCGCCACATCCAGCAGCTGCAAGAAGTCGGGCCGGTTGCGCTCGACGATGGCATGGCCACCAGCGCGGCGCCGAAGCTCGTCAAATTCTTCCTTCGCCAGGTTGTCGCCAACCAGGATATGCCAGTCGTAAGCGTTCCAGGCGGATCGGGCGGCAGCGATCGCAGCCGTTGCAAGCTCGATACCCACGGCCCCACCGCCGGTCGACACCAGCACGCTCCCCGGTCGCACGCCCGGCGGCCGGCCGACGCCACCTGCCGGCGGCCGATCGGTGACATAGCCGGTGTACCGAATACGCTCGGCCACGCAGGACGCGCCTGTGAACGTTGCACCGAGGTCGCACCATGCCGGGTCGCCGTGCACCAGTACCAGGTCGTACCAGGCACCGATCTCGTGGATGGCTCGCGCGGCACGTACGGTCGGACGGTCGTAGCCTTCGAGAATGTCGCGCACCGAGGCGACCATTCGCTGCCTGGGATCGTGCGCCACTCGCCGGACCATCGGCTCCAGTTCGAACCGCAGTAAACGGCGTCCGAATGGAAACGACTCGGTAACGGTGACGTCTGGCGCGAATGCCGCGTGGAGGTCGAGCAACCGGTCGCGCCGCCGGCGCCGCCAGGCGCTGTCGACCGGCTGCCCGTCGGCGTCGACCAGGGCCTTGAAGGTCGCATCCTGAGCCCGGGCGGGCGGCAATTGTTCGAAACGGCCCACGCGCGGCGCCAGATCGCGCACGGGCAAACCGCCCGAGACACAGCAAACCGTGGCACCTGCTTCCACCAGCGCGTCTGCCAGGCGGACAGCGCGGCGCAAGTGCCCGATGCCCAGCAAATGTTGTACGTACACCAGGACTCGCGGTTCTTTCATGACAGGCTCATCCAACCTGCCCCGCCCAGGCGGCCAACAGCTCTGCGCTGCGCTCTGCACCATCGACCCGTACAGAACCGAACGCAGTGCGAGACCGGCGCCGCGCGTCGCTCTGCGCGCGCTCCATCGCGGTAGCGAGCGATGCGGGTTCGAGTTCCACGTCGGGCAGCACGGTCAGCAAACCGCGTGCCTGCAGCGCGCGAGCGCGGAGCAACTGCTCGCGCTCTGTCTGGTCGTGGTAAGCGACCACTACCGACGCAACCCCGGTCACCAGCAGATCGATAACCGTGTTGTATCCGCCTTGCGAAACCGACAGGGCGGCGCGACGCAGCATCATCCGAAAGTCAGTTCGGGCGCGCTCCACTATCACCTCGCCGCCAGCTGACCGCTGCAAATCGGCAAAGCGCTCGTGCGGCAGATTCGGGCCGACGAGAAGACGCCACCGGTGGCTCCTGAACACCGACTGCGGGCGTGCTTCCAAAGCTGCACGCAAGACGTGCTCGCCGTACGCGCCCCCCCCGGCCGAAACCAGAACCTCGTCGAGCCCCGCGGGCGCCGCCCCGGACTCTGCCGTGCTGACAACATCCGCGCCCTCGTCGACAAACCCCGTGTAGTGGAGCAGATGGGCTATGCGCCCGGTCGCGGGAAAACTGTCCTCGAGCGCGATCCAGTTGCGATCCGAATGGACGAGCACAGCATCAAAACTCTGCAATGCCGCCTCAGCCATGACGACGTACTTACTGTGTTTCGGCCGGTAGTCGATGATGTCCCGGATCGAACTGACGCACTTTGCACCGTCGACGCGGGCGCGCTCCAGCAGCGGGGCCAGTTCGAATCGCAACAGCTTGCGGCCGAATGGATACGTTTCGACCAGCAGCACTGCGTGCGAACGCGACCGCCACGCGTCCATCAACCGCGTCCGGCGCAGCGCGCGCCAGCGATCGTCGACAGGCGTGCCATCGGGACGTACGAGCCGGTCGTAGTGAAGGTCGGGACAGCGGCACGGCGGCAGCTGCACGAAGGCAGCATCGGCCGTGTCCAGGCCCGGCACCGGCTCACCGCCGCTCACATAGGTCACGGCCACGCCGCGACGTCGAAGCGCCCGACAGATCGCCGCCATGCGGCGTTGATGGCCAATGCCCATCAAGTGCTGTACGTAGATGCAAACGGCACCGGTCATCGACATGCGGTCACCGTGCGACGAGCGCGATGTTCAACTGGCCGGGATGGATCGAGCCGTCGCGGCACACGCGCAGCTCGTGCAGGCAACCCCAGTCGAGACGGGCGGGCGGGCGCCCCAGCATGTTCCACTGCCAGGCCCTGGCAAACGCCGCGCGAATCACACCTTTATGGGTGACCGCGATCGCAGACTGCCCCGTCACCGCGAGGCGCTGGCACCAGCTCTGCAGCCGCACGCTAACCTCTCGAGGGCTCTCACCACCGTCAGGTCTGAAATCCCAGCCCCTGGCTTCGTTGGCGGCCAGCGCGTCGCCCAGTTCGGCACGAAGGTCGGCGAGCCGCCGGCCTTCCCACCGGCCCCAGTCCATCTCCTTCAACGCGGGCGCGACCGCGTCGATCTCGAGGTTGAGCGCAAGTGCGGTCTGTCTGGTCCGTCGTAGAGGGCTCACGTGGACTGGCAGCCCGGTCAGCGTGGCGGGAACTGAATAAGCCGCAAGCTCGCCGCTCGCTTCGTGCGTCAATGGCCGGTCCGCATGTCCTTGCAGGCGATGGTCGCGGTTCCAGTCCGTCTGCGCGTGACGGAGCAGGTACACAGATACCGTTTCATCGCGCGGCTCTTCCCAACGTCCGGAAGTCACCTCGAGTGTCCCGCGGCGTCGAGGAGCGGCGCAAGGATCCGGCCGAGCGCGGCCGCGCCGGCAGAAAGACCATGCCGCCCCGCCATCTGGTCCCGAGCGGCCTGTCCCATACGCAGCCGGAGGGACCGGTCGCAGAGCAGCCGTTCCAGCGCGGCTGCTATGGCGGCCGGTTCAAGCGGCGTCAGAAGGCCGCAGCGATCACGGGCAACCACGGCCGGCACGCCGCGCGTATCACCGGCGACTACCGGCAGCCCACACGCCTCAGCCTCCAGAAAAGCCATGCCGAACGCCTCATTCACCGCGGGCCAGACATAGATATCCGCCGCCGACAGCACTCTGGCCACGTGCCCGGTTTCGAGCCGGCCGAGGAAGACCACGCGATCTGCGAATGGCGCGAAGGCGGCGTGTACAGCTGTCGCGGCGGCGCCATCGCCGATGACCAGGAGACGCCAGTCGGTGTACTTCAAACACTGTAACGCGGCCGCCAGCAGCTCGTAGGAGGCACGTTTGTCACCCGGGCGCATCATCGCCGTGCATACCAACCATGGCGGCGCTACGTCGATGCCGAGGCGGTTCGAGAGCGCCGCGCGCTGTTGCTGATCCGGGGCCGCCGGTTGGTTCAACCACGGTCCCAGATCCAGAAACGGCGGCACTGCGTGCACGCGTCGATCGCCGTCCGTCATCAGCGGCAGCACGCAGGCGACGTCGTCCGGGTTCAACGCGACGACCGCATCAGCCGCCGAGATGGCAGCACCGGTAGCGCGGTGCACCATGCGCCAGGGCTCTTTGTCGCGCTTCGGAGCGTAGCTCGCTTCGGCGACGACATACGGAATCCCGAGCGCCTTGCTGACCCGCGGTCCGAGCCAGTCAGGGGCCTTGTAATACAGGTGGTAGGTAAACCACACGTCCGGACGGTCGGCGCGCGGCAAGCCGCGATAGCGCCGCACCAGCCGATCCGCCAGCCGCTCACCAACCGCCTGGATGCGACGCTGCCGGTCCACGTCGCCGTTCGCTTCCCTGGCCCGGAACCGGGACGCCAGATGCACGCGGGCGCCGTCGAGCTCAAGGGCGCGCCATAGCAGCCGCGCGACGTGTCTGTCGCCGCTTGGATGAGCGTGGTCGGGTGGCTTCAACGGCGCGTAGAAGGCCACCGCATAGCGCGCTCGCCCGGCTTGCGCCTCAGCGTCTTCGACAGCGCGGCAATCCGCGGTCATGATGCGCGCGCATCCGCGGAAACGGCGGTGGAGCCTAGCCGGAACAACAGGCGCTCAACCGTGCCGTCCATCGACAACGCACTCCTTACCCGCGCAGCGCCCGCTTCGCCCAGTTCCCGGCGCAGCCGGGGAGCGCTGATCAGCCGCCGCAGCGCGGCACTGAGCGCAGCCGGGTCTCCGGGTGGCACCATCAGGCCGTTTACACCTTCGCTCAGCAGTTCCGGGATGGCAGAAAGCTCGGTGGCGACCGCCGGCAACGCCTGACTCTGCGCCTCCACCAACACATTGGGAAGACCGTCGCGATCCCCGTCGCCAGCGACGATCGATGCCAGCACGAACAGATCGGCACATCGATAGGCGGCGAGCACATCGGCCTGCGGCAGCGCGCCAGCCCACTCGATTCTGTCGTCGATCCCCAACCGCAGCGCCTGCGCCTTGAGCGCTTCCAGGAGCGGCCCCCCGCCGATATGGGTCAAATGCCAGTGCAGCGATTTGTCCAGGGCCGCCAGTGCCTCCAGCAGATAGCGATACCCCTTTTTCTCGACCGCCCGTCCCACCGACACCAACCGCACGGGCGCCGCCGGATCGGTGCCGTCGGTGTCGGGCCAATCGCGCGCCGGGTACGCGAAGCGCTGCAGATCGAGGCCGTGGTACATCAGCTCGACGGGATCCATATCGGCGCCGGCCAGTGCGTTCAGGTGAGTGTGGTTGAGTGCCGTGCAGGTGACGCCCCACGCCGCGTCCCGGAGCTTTTCGCGTAGTTCCCAATCCGCGCTCGTCCAGATGTCGCGGGCGTGAGCCGAGAATGTCCAGACGCGCCCCAACATCGTCGCGGCGTACCGGGTGACACTGCTCGGCGTGTGCAGGAAATGCGCATGCAGATGACCCACGCTGGGACCGAGTTCGGTAGCCAGAACGAGGGCCTGGCCGAAGCGGCGAATCCGATTGCGGCTCCAGTCGCGGCGCAAATCAGCGCTCCACAGTGCGTGAGCGGCGGCATAGCCAGGCAGCAGCCGCGCCGCTCGCCAGGCCCGCCATACGCGCCGCGGCTCGTCGTGCAGGTACTCCGGGAGATACGTCACCGGCGCCTTGATGTGCGCATGTACGGGGTGCCGGTGTCGATCCGTGGGATGTCGCAGCGAAACGATGTGAATCGGCAGTCCGCGCGCTTCCAGCGCGTGAATTTCCTGCGCGATAAACGACTCCGACAGGCGCGGATACCCTTTCAACACGAACGCGACCGGAAGCTCGGGGAGCGGCGTAGCCACGTGCTCTGCGGCCTCTCGCCCGACGCTTGAATCGACTTTGGTTGCTATCACTTCGCCCGGGCTCCGATGCGTTTACCTGTGCGTTCGCCTCTTGCGGTGCCGTACGACGGCCGCGCTCCGCTTCGGACCGACACGCGTGCGCCCGGTTCAGTCACCCGTGCCGGTCAACGGCCGCACCTCTGCGTCCAACTCGGCGGCGACCAGCGCTTCGATACGGGTCAGACCGTCCAGCAAACCCGGTACCATCGAAGCAGACGGAATCGGCTGTTCCGGAAGTTTACGAAGCGCCTCTACCATGGCGAAGGTATCGTCGGCCCGAGAGTGCGGCAACATCCTTATGAGACCCAGTTCCTCGGCCGCCGACGCGCGGATCCACTGCTCGCGACGCGGCTCCTCCCGCGGCACCACGACGGCGCGTTTATCGAAGGACAGGATCTCGCAGAACGTGTTGTAGCCGCCCATCGACACGACCCCCAGTGCGCCTTCTATGAGATGTTCCACACGTGCGTCGAAGGTCAGTGCTTCGACCTTGTCGAGCGCCTCGATGCGGCGGCGAAAAGAATCTCTTGACGCCGGCGCCATGAACGGCCCGAGCACGACCAGTGCGCGGTGCGGAAGATCCGACGCCTGTTCGTAGGCGCGGAGTACCCAGTCGACCAGGTCTTCACCGTCTCCACCGCCGCCCGTCATGATCAGAACATAAGGTTCTTGAGCAAGCTCGGCGGTCGTGTAGGCAAGCCCCGTTTCGGGCAGTGTCCGGCGCAGATAGCCGGTGTATTGCATCTTTGACTGAACGGCGTCTGGAATCGGCAAACCGGCGAGCGGCTGGCAAATTTGCGGCAAGCCGTAAACCCAAAGCGCATCGTAGAGTTCGGTCAGCGCGGGCAGAGCCTGTTTGCGCTCCCATTCCGCCGCCAGCGCCTCCGGATCGTCGAGGACATCGCGCAGCCCCAAGACCAGGTGCGCACCGGCGTCCTTCTGCATCTGCAGGGTCTCGACCATCTCGCCGCGCAGCCCGAGTGGCTCCTTGTCCACGATAACGACATCGGGTCGGAACGCACGCGCGGTATGATGCAGGATCTCGGCACGCAGACTCAGGATCTCGGCGATATCCATGTGCAGACTGAGCGAGGAATATTCGCCATTGCGCAGTTTTATGACACCGGGTATACGCACGAAATCAACCCGCGCACGGAAGTCGAAACTACCGATGATCGGGGAGCCGGAAAGAATGAGGACCGAGAGATTCTTGCGGCCCGCTACCAGCGCATGCGCGATACTGCGACAACGTCGAAGATGGCCTAGCCCGAAGGTATCGTGGCTGTATATCAGGATACGCGCAGCTGAAGACGGCTCTGACATGGCCAACTAAGCTAATGGTCGATGCAGATAGTCAGTAAGTGAACCGAATCGGCGACATGGCCCGATTCAGCCGTCCACCCCGTTCTGATGCAACTGGCTCTGCAGATCTTCGAACTGCCGGTGCGAACGAGCCAGCTTCTCGCTCAGCTGCCGCATAACGTCCAATGAGACGTCCGGATTGTCGCGCAGCAGTTTCACGAATGCTTCGTCGGTGATTCGCAGTGCTTTCACTTCGCCCTTGGCCCGGATCGTTGCCGATCTCGGTGCCTTCATCAGCACGCCCATCTCACCAACGAGTTCATTCTGACTGAGCGTAACTGCCACGACCTCGCCGATCCCCGTCTCGGCCATGACCTCGACCTCGCCTTCCATGACGACGTAGGCACAGTCCGCTGGATCGCCAACCCTGAACAACTCCTCGGCGTTGGCAAACGACAGGTTCTGGCTGGTAAAAGCCAGCAGCTTCAGTTTCGCCGGCTCCAGTCTCGAAAACATCGGAACCTTTCGCAGCAGGTCGGCTTCTTGCAGAAGATCCAAAACAGATTCTCCTCCGATCATCCTCGCCGTGTCCCGACGGCCGGTGACCCCCGCCATCATTGCAGCGGCTTTTTTAATGTTCGTCGTGAGGCGGGCCCGACAGGTCTCGGTGTCCGAACGCATCGGCACCTGAGCATCCGCGGCCGCTTTAGTCCATGAGCGACATCGACTACGAACTGCAAGTGTAGGCGATGGTGCGCGGGGTTTCTCGCCGGGTCAGTCCTGTTCGACGAGTTCCGCTAGCGCGGACCCGGGATGGTTGAGTTCGTCGAAGCGTCCGGCCTGCGCCACCCGACCATCGTCGAGGACAATGGTCGTATCGAATTCCTCGGCAAGACTGGCACGGTGTAGTACCCAGATCAAGCCACGTTCACCTGCCTCCTGGAACAGATTTTTCATGATCCGCGCCTGCGTCGCATTGTCGAACGCGGCCGTAGCGCCGTCCACGATCAACAGTTCTGGTCGCTTCAGGACGCAACGTGCAATCGCGATCTTTTGACGCTGTGCAGCACTCAGACGTGAACCGGCAATGCCGACTTCGAAGTCCAGTCCGACCTCCATCAAGTCCTGTACCAGTTCAAGCTTTTCGACGACTTCCCGAATCAGTTCGCCCACCATCTGGCCGCTGCGCGCACGCCCATAGGCCAGACGGCCGAACAGAATGTTGTCCTGTACCGATCCCTTGGCGCTGTACCGTTCTGAGTCGTAGAACTCGACCTCAGGCGGACCCTTGCCGAATCCTTCTGAAAACAGACGGCGCGCAGCCAGGATACGCGCCTGCAGACTGTCATCGATGAGCCCCAGGCGATGCCTTGCAACAACCAGTTTGAACGGCAGTGACAGCATCATCGTGCGGTCTTCCGGCATCAGCCCTTCGGTCTTGCCGTCCTCTGTCCTCGTCAGCATGTTGCGGAATTCGGGCAGATCGTCGGCGGAGATAAAGCTGAACTGCTCAAACAGTTCACTGTCGGCCGGTACATCTGCAAACAGCTCCACCATCAGCTCGGCGACGGTGCGTCCGATGACGAGGAAATCGTTCATCAGATTGAGCTCATGCAACACCTTGCGCACGTAGTCGCTGTTGTGGAGGTTGTCCAGATCGAGGTTGGCATTCAGCGACGTACCGAACACCAGGTTTTCGCCAACACTCAGGTTCGTGTTGTACTGCTCGGCGTCGAACAGTTCGACGAGCTCCGCGATTGCAGGGTCTTCCAGCCGGCCGCGCAGCTCGCTTCTGGCTGCCATAATGCGTTCGACAAGATCCGGGCGCTTGTCTGGATCGATAACGCCGTTCAGACCAAGCTGAAAGACATCCTGGTCAAGGTCTACCAGCGTCAGTAGTTCCACCGCGCGCCTGGTGAGGTCAGTGCTGTCATCAACGCCAGCGGCCTCGAAGTCGATCCAGTCGGCGTTGATGTCGAATGGCGAGTTGCCCGAAAGACTGGCTTCCGTGGTTCGCCAGTGATATTCCTCGAGCGCGGCTTCGCCGTACTCGGCGGGACGGATCGGACGATGCTTCAAGGTGTAGAACAGGTTGTCGCGCAGGGTTCCGGAGCGCAGCCTGGGTTCCTGATTGACGTACGCGAAGCGCCGACCACTCACGGTCTCTGGCAACGTCGGCAAGTCGTGGCCGCCGATCGCAAGACCGCCGCTCAAGGGTTTGTTGATACCGCCCAACAGCGTCGCCAGGCGCTGAGCGCCGCTCCCACCGGGTCCGACGATCGCAACTTTGTTGGTGACGTCGAAACGGAACGTCGCGCCCGTCACGAAGTTTGCATCGGCTTCTTCACGCAGATTCAGATTTGTCGCGATCACCTCGCCCCCGAACGGCTCGGTGACAGTCGGCTCGCCGAGTTGCATGGATTCGTCGAGGATGCCTTCGGGCTCGAAGGTTTCAGTCAGCAGGTCGTACTTGATCCGCGCATCTTCCATGATCTGGTAGTAGTTCAGCAGTTCTTTCCACGGTGCCGACAGGTCTTTGTATGCGGCCAGCGCCGCCACCAGTGCGCCCAGCGTGAGGTCACCGGTAATGACCAGGTAGCCGCCGATCGAATAGAAGAAGAACGGCGTAATCTGCGCGATGAAGTTGTTCAGGAATTTGATCAGAAACTTCTGGCGGTAGATGTTGTACCGAATGCGGTAGATTTCGCCCAGGTGCTCGGAGAAATCGGCCAGTTCCAATTGCGAAGTATCGTGGGAGTGCACATCCTGAATGCCTGTCACGACTTCGCCGATTCGTTCGGAGAGCTTGCGCACGCGCACTACGCGCTGCTTCTTCAGCTGGTTCACGCGTCGTTGCAGTTTCGGAATCAGCCAGGCCTGCACCGGGTATAGCGCGATCGCCGCGAGACCGAGCTTCCAGTCCTGAATGAACATGAATACCAGGATGGTGATGAGAGTACCGCCCTGGAACGCTGGCAGGGCCAGGCAGTCGCCGATGTAGCCACCGAGCGGCTCGGTTTCCGCCGAGACCATGGAGACCAGCTCGCCCTGGGATACGCGTCGGTACTGACCCATCGGAAAACGCATGATCCGACCGAGCAGCTGATAGCGCAGCCGACGCAGCATGCGCTCGCCGACGACGCCACGATATACGTTCACGGCATATTTGAAGCCACCGTTGATGAACACCAGTGCCAGGAATATGCCGGACAGGGCCCAGAGGTAGTCGAGCTGGTCCAGCTCCGGTAGCGACTCCATACCGAACAGCCGGCGGGGAAAATCGTCGCCACCAATAGCCTCGTTGATGATGGTCTTCGGCAGGTCGAGGCTGAAGTAGAGGAACGGAAACGATAGAGCGGTCAACGCGATCAGCATGATCTGCTGACGTTTGCTGTAACGCCATACGAAGCCGAAAATCGTTGGTTGCATGGAGCCGCCTTCTCGCCCTGCCGCCGGGATCTCTCGCCCATGCGGAGCAGCCGGCAGAGGTCTCCAATCGACCATGGCGCGTCCGCGCGGTGCCGGTGGCCGCACTTTAGCCCAGGACCCCCGGGTTGAACACCCGCCAAATGACGCACGCGCTAAGCTGGGTGGATGCGAACAGGTGCTGCCGGCTGGCGCAGCTGAGCAAGGCCCGGGCCGGCGGATGCGAACCCCCTTGGTTTGCCGGTCACACGCGCCCACTTCGCGTACATCAACGCGTGTTCGATGCAGCCCGAGAATCTGTTAGATGCCTGACAAGCCTGGTTTCTTCCTGCCGTACCGTTATGCCGACCAGGTCTCCCCGCGCCCATCGCCGGCCTGGTTATCCAACACGTTGGACGCGGCGGGGGAAACGATGCAGAGGTGGCTCGGCTCTGCGCGCGAGCTTTCGCCCCGGCTCAGCGACTTTGCGCAGCAGACCCCGGGCGCGCCCCACCGCCCTCGGTTCGATCAGGATTGGTTTACCGGTCTGGACGCAACGATGGCTTACACGCTTACACGCACCCTGGCGCCACCGCAAATCGTCGAGATCGGCTCCGGACATTCGACTCGTTTCATAGCGCAGGCAATCGAAGATGGAGGGCACCGGAGTTCGCTGCATTCCATCGACCCGGAGCCGCGCAAGGATATCGACCTGCTGTGCGACAAAGTCACCCGGCAGCCGCTGGGCGCGTTGACGGCGGAAGCCTTTCCGACGCTCGGGAACAAAGACATGCTGTTCGTCGACGGCTCGCATCTGGTCATGCCGGGCACCGACGTGGAACAGGTGTTCACCGAGATCGTGCCGAAACTGCTGCCTGGCACGGTAGTGCACATCCATGACATCTTTCTGCCCGATCCCTACCCGGACGAGTGGTCGTGGCGCGGTTACAACGAGCAGAGTCTGGTTCTCGCCTTACTCGGGACCGGCAGGTTTGAGCTGCTGATGGCCAACGCCTGGATCACACGCCATCGCGCAAGCTGGCTGCACGACGTGTTCTGCCCTTTGGGCGGCGGCTTCGCAAGCAGCCTGTGGATACGGGTCCGCAATTAGTCAGATGCCGTCAAAGCTCTCAGGAAAGCGGCTTCGAGATCGATTTCGCCAAACTGCTCGCGCAGCGCCGTGACGCTCCCCGCGAAGACACAACGGCCTCCATCCAGCATGAACATCAAGTCGCAGATGGTCTCCAGGTCAGCCAGCATGTGCGTAGTGAAGAAAACTGTCCGACCTTCGTCACAGGCTTTGCGAAGCTGTCGCTTTACGAGGATTCGCGCTTTCGGATCCAATCCGCTCAGTGGTTCGTCCAACAACAACAGCTCACGCTCAGACAGGAATGCGCCAGCGAGCCCGAGTTTTTGCGCCATCCCTTTCGAGTAGGTGCGCACAGGCCGTTGCAAGGCCTCGATTGCGAATTCCAGCTCATCGCAGACTGACTCGGCGCGCGACAGGTCGAAGCGCACCGAGTAGAGGGTCGCCATGGTCCGCAGATATTCAGCGCCGGTGAGGAAGTAAGGTGGATTGAAACGCTCAGGCAGGAACGCCAGGCGCTCGCGGGCTGCCGGCCGATCGTGCGGAGCGCCGAAGATCTCGATGTGCCCGCCGTCCACCGCGCAAAAGTCGAGCAGGCTCTTGATACCCGTGGTCTTCCCCGCCCCGTTGACGCCGACCAGCGCGCAGAGCTTGCCGACCGGCACGCTGAGGTCCAGTCCACGCAAGACATCGATGGGTCCAAAGGCTTTCCGAACTCCATCGAACTGGATGGCGGCATCAGTCGATTGCATCAGAGGCGATTTTGGCAGGGGCCGGAACGAGCGGCGCGCGGTGTGGCGGCCGAAGCGGATCGGGTCGACGAGCCGGCTGTTCGGGATGTCCGCCCGGCCCGGAGAGGCCGGACGGAAGCGCTGTAGGCAGGGACGGCCGTCAGAACAGGAATATACCGTTGCAGTCCGGCGAGTTATTGGCGACGGCCCAGATGGAAGGTGTGGTAGACGTGTCGGTGCACTCCGCACCGGTGGTCTCGTCAGAACCGCCCCACTTGTTATCACCGAGGAAGATGGTCGGCGTCGTGATCGTCGCCCGCAGTACGCCGGTATCCGGCACGCCGTCATCGACCTTCAGGTCCAGCTCGCGCATGATCCCGACGGGAACGCCGCGCCCGATAACGAGGTGAAGCCGCCGAACCGCCGTGCCATTGGCTTCGAGGTACTCGTTGGTCAGGCCGAGCACCATCGGATTGTTGAACGCGTTGACCGGACCCAGGTTGTTGCTGAACGTCGGTTCGGTGTCGGCCGTTCCGTCGTAGTTGCCCTGAATGAAACCTGCCTTTGACAGATGCTCCCAGGCAGCATTGTTTTCGCTGTACGCCGACGTACCGGTCGGGTTGTCCAGGCGTCCGTTGGCGTTGCCGCCACCGGCGATCTCCACGCCGATTGCGTTGTCGGCGACGCTCTCGTCCATATCGCCCGGGATCTGGCGATAGCGGTCGATAAAGCCGAAGTACGCAGCCTGCACGCCGCTGGCGGTCTCATGCAGGTTCTTGACCCGCGCGCTGTTGATGAGCTGCTGCCCTTGGATGATGCCGCCCAGCAGTAGGCCGATGATCACCAGAACGATGGCGATTTCGACAAGTGTGAAGCCGGTTTGACGGGATTTCATGGCGGTTCTCCTCACCAGAAGTCATTACATTCGATTGCCTTGACTTCGGCGGAGCACGATTCGTGCCAGGTTTCCGCACGTCGCGCCAATACAGAGTTCCCAGTGTCCGACGCAGTTCGTCGCGCGAGTGCGACGAACTCCATTCCGAACGGCGTGCCGGTAGCCCGCGGATTCGCGCAGATCGTCTTTTTCTCAATTTTTTTAGTAACTTACCCTGATCCTGGGAAGACTGATGAGCCGCTTACAAGTACGCACCGGCCGCGTTCGCAACTCCTCCCCGCCGGACAACCCGCTGATCGCAGCGCAGCTACCGCGAGCGA
The DNA here is from genome assembly GCA_039030335.1 of Pseudomonadota bacterium. Taxonomy (GTDB): domain Bacteria; phylum Pseudomonadota; class Gammaproteobacteria; order HK1; family HK1; genus JBCCEJ01. The sequence goes on from JBCCEJ010000042.1 coordinate 36,765, forward strand.
GGGAGCGGCATCTCTCCCACGCAGCGCGACATGACGACGGCAATGGGTAACAGCCTGAATCCCTTCGCTGACGAAGTGTCATCAAAGCTGTCGAAAAATCGTCACTTCGGGATACGACCAGGCGCCCGCGGAACACCCGGCTCGCACTCACCAGATTCAAGCTGAGCCAGTAAGCGCGCCAGGAAGCGCCGCTCCGCCGCATCGACGAGGGCACCACCTTCGGCGAGCCCGCCGACCAGCACCTTGACCGCATCCACCTCGCACATATCAGCCAGCACCAGGACTCGCAGATCCCGCGCCCAGAATGGCAGGTCCACATGACCTGCCTGCGCTGACACTATCTCCGCGTACCGAAGTGCCAACGGCAAGTCTTCGAGCTTGTACTTTGCGATCAGAGCCGCGTCTGCTAACCATCGCCAGCGGGCTCCCGGGTCGCCGGGGACCGACCGGGCCACGAAGTCCAGCATCAGGCGCCGACGGTCATTCGCGACGGGGACGCTCGCGTACAGCCGGGTCGCCGCGAGCAGCGGGTACTGCCCGCGCGGATCCAGGTCCAGAGTCAGCTGCAGCCAGTCGCGCACCCTGCTGTAATCCAGCGACGCGTAGGGGATGTTGATACCCGGCTGGTTGTCGTGAGCCTGAAGCCAGAGATTGAGCAGCCGGGCGAGCGCCACCGGCTCGCCGAGCGCCGCCAGGCGCGCGACCGGCAACGGCGGCGCGGCTGCCAGCGCCGAGGCCGTGGCAGCCGGCGGCGCGAGCACGGCGCTCGAGCCAGCCTGCACCGCTAGCACGAGCACCAGGGCCCAGAGTGCACCGCGCGGTACGAAGCGCCACGGCCGCTCGGACGGTGTGTGCGCCCGAACGCCGCGAAGCAACCGCCAGCGCCGGGATTCCGCGGTCATTTGAACTGTACTCGGTCGTCGGGCGCCGGCATGGGATCAGAAATTTCGCCGATACAGATCGACGAGCGCGATCGTCGATAGCAACGCAACGTAGATCACAGCCTGCAGCAGGGCCGTCCCGACCTCGGCGACACCCGCGACCGGATAAACCAGCCAGCTGGCGTTCGCAAACTGATCGAGCCTCGGCAGAACCAGTGCGAGCAGGTCAGTGCCGCCAGTCATCAAAGTACTCACCAGGCCTGGCTCCGCTGTCGCTGCCAACATGGGCCCGTGAGCCATCAGTTGAATGGCCGCCATCGCCCTCGCGAGCACGTAGAACGCGATGGTAGCGATCAGTGCGACCGTAGGCTGCGCGAGACTCAACAGGCACATGACGCTGAAAGTGGCCATGACCACGAGTTCGAGCGTGAGCGTCACGCCCCAGACGATCGACTGCTGCCACGGGGCCAGCATCAAGGCGCTGGCCGTCGCCAATGCACCGATCATCGCAGCGACCGCTGCGTAACCGAGCAGTTTGCCAACCAACAGCTGCCAGCGTGGCAATGGCAGGGACAGCAGGAGCTCCAGTGACTTATCGGACAGGTCCCGCGTCATTGAGGTCGTAACGAACACGACGGTGAGCGCGACACAGCCAAGCCTCAGTACCGCACCGGCCGCTGCTGCGCGAAGTCCTGCAGCCTCGGTCAACGCGACTCCCGAGAGGAACCAGGACAGCGACAACGCGCCGGCCACCAGCAGCAGCGCAAGCCACGCCATCCGGTTGCGCAGCGCTTCACGTAGTATCAGCTGTGCGAGAGCAAACATCGCCAGGCCCGCAAGTGCACTCCAAGGCACAAATTATGCGGCTTAATCAGCGGCCGGCAAGCGGCGTGAACGCGTATGCGAGAATAGGGCGGCAACTGTCAACGGAGCGCCGGCGCCATGCGTTTGAAAGCTCTGCTCGAGCGTCGCCACGAGTACCGCCTTCTCGGCCTGATGCTGCTGTTGCTGCACGCCGCGCTCTGGGGTGAGCTGGCCGGTGCGGCATCGCGGTCTTTGATGCTCGCCCATCTCGGCCTGTTTTTACTGTGGCAACCGATCTGGCGCCGCGAAGAACGCCTTCAGGCATCGGCGTCAGCCATTGCCGTACTGCTGATACTGGCCTTCGTCGGTTGGCTGGACTGGTGGGCAGTGACCTTCTGGCTGTTGCTGCTGACAGGCCTCGTCGGCGGCCGCGATACCGAGAGCCCCCGCGAACGCAAAACTTACATGCTGACGCTCGTGTTTCTGGTATCCGAGTTGATGCTGGGTGCGGTTCCGCAGACCTTCGAGGTTCCACTGCCGCAGCTGGTCAGTACCGTCTCTGCCTGGGGCCTGCCGCTGATGCCGCTCGCCATGCTGTTTATGACGGCGGACGATAAGCCCGTCAGTAATACCCAGGCCGTGGACTTCCTCTACGGCGTGACGATGTCGCTGCTGTGCGGCGTACTGGCGCTTGGCTCGTTGCTGCGGATGTACGACAGCGGCGTCGACTACACGGTGGCCGTGTTCCAGACCGTCTTCGCGGTTTCGGCCTTCATGCTGACGATCAGCTGGCTGTGGATGCCGTTTGCGGGGTTCAGCGGTCTCGGGCAGCTCTGGACCCGCTATCTCATGAACATCGGCACGCCGTTCGAACAGTGGCTCGGAAGGATCTCCGAACTGTCGCGCGAACCGGTACAGCCCGAGCAGTTCCTGGACGCCGCGATGCATGAGCTGGTCGCACTGCCCTGGGTCAAGGGAGTGCAGTGGCAGGCGCGCGAGGGAACGCTTCAACAGACCGGTGAGACGCACGGCCAGAACTTCAGCATGACAGAGGAGAACCTCAGCGTGACCGTGTTTACGGTTGCACCGGCCGGCGCCGCCCTGCTCCTGCACGGGAAACTGCTCGTGAACCTACTGGCTCACTTCTACCGCGCCAGGGAGAGGGAAGTGGAGTTGACGCGGCGCGCCCATCTGGAGGCGGTGCACGAAACAGGCGCGCGGCTCACTCACGATATCAAGAATCTGCTGCAGTCTCTGCACAACACCACCTCGGCAATGGAACGCGCGGAGACCAGCCAGGATCGCGAGGCAGTTCATGGTTTCGTTGAAAAGCAGCTCCCGACCCTCACGCAGCGACTGCAGAGCGCCCTCGACAAACTCCAGCAACCTGAACTCATCACCAGTCGCGAGATGCCGGCGGCTCGTTGGTGGGAAGCTTTCCAGTCGCGCCACGGCGACGCGAACGTCGAGTTCGTTTCGGACTTGATGGACTCGAATGAGACGGTGGTACCCGCGGAACTGTTCGACAGCGTCGCGGAGAATCTGCTCGATAACGCGCTGTATAAACGTCAGACTGAAGCGGCGCTGAACATCACGGTCAAGTTCGAGCAAACCGGCGCCTGTGTACGTCTCACAGTGACGGATGACGGCAGCGCGATACCGGAAGCGCTTCGCACCGAACTGCTGAGCTCACCGGTGAGGTCGAGATCGGGATTCGGTATCGGCCTCTACCAGTCTGCGCGCCAGGCGGGGCGCGCGGGCTTCAAACTCACTCTGGATGCTGCAGACGCCGGCAGAGTCAGTTTTCTTCTCGAAGGCACGGCCGGCACTGGGGTGGACGCGGCCGCCTGACCTCACGGTTTCAGGGCAGCACGCCCGCGGTCACCAGGCGGTTGAACAAAAGACTCGGCGCGAGCCAGATAACACGGTCATCGAACTCGCATAAAGGGCCGCCGAGCGCAGCATCGTCGTTGCACCCGGACGTGGTGGTCGTCGTGTTACGCACGATGAAGGTTCCATCACCATCGGTGTTCTCGGCCTCGTCAGTACCCGCTGTCGCGCCCGTCAATGCAACGCCGTCTTCGAGACGGGTTCCGCCCAAGCCGTTCGGGCCGTGGGACAGCACTACCGCGACACTGCCACCGCTATAGGTCTGAATGGACTTGTCGGTTGCGATCCGGGTGCTGACGGTGATGTCGCCGGCATCGCAGATACCGAGCTGGTTGTCGCCGGCCGCACAGGTCGCACCGGGTACGGCGGTGCGGGCGAACTCCGCGGTCACGCGATACCGGTATCGCTGCCCCCAGGCATCGGACGGCGGTACGCCGAGCGTGCCGTAGGGCAAGCTCCCTTCGACATTCGCGCAGGCCGCGGCACCGCCGCCATTCTCGGCTCCATCGGCATCGGTGTCGGGGCACGGTAGTCGGCCGTTTGCCATGGCGAAACCCAGCAGGGCCTCGCGCACGTCACCGAGGTCGCGGTCCGTAGTCTTGATCTGGCTGGCACGAAGCTGAGTCGCGAGCGGTGTGAGCAACGTCCCGAGTAACAAGCCCACGATCGCGATAACCACCGTCATTTCGATCAACGTGAAGCCGTGCTGCGGCAGGCGTCGCCCCCTTAACAACCGACGGTGCATGGAATCATCACTCTGTCGTTGATGGCCGCAACCGACCCGTTGCGGTTGAACCGGCCGAATTCGAAATCATCGAGATTGGCATTGCCGTTAAGGCCTTCAAAATAGTCGGCTGGATCAATACTGGGTTGGGTGCCGCCAAGGTTCAACCCGGAGCCGACGACGACCGCAGGAACGGTCGTGTCGGTCGTCGCCACCGCCGCGTTCGGATCGTGCGCGCTCACCGGGTATCGGTTCACGGAAAGGCAATCACCGAGTAGCGTACACGCGCCAACGCCGGTGGGCTGCCACTGGCTGCCGACCCCGATCGCAATGAATTCATGCCACCCCTGCTCGAAGATCCACCGGGGCACGTCTGGATCCAGCGCGCTGTCGGCGTTCGTATCACCCCACGCCAGCATGAAGTCCTGCTCGATATTGCTGACCTCGATGTAACCGACGCTATTCTCATCCAGCGTGACTTCCGCGCGGGCGATCTCAATGCCGTTGCTGTCGTAGTCGATAGCGCGTATCGCGACATACGGCAGCGCGGGGTCGTTCTCTCCCGCGGTGTCCTCATGGGCTGGGTGGGTGATCGGATCCGATCCGCCCACGGCACCAGAGCGAACCGAGTAAACCAGCTCGTTGGCCAAAGTGGCCTCGGTGCGTATGCCGGTGAATAACAGATCGAACGTATATTCACGCGACGCGACGAAATCAGTGAGCACGGCGTAGCTGTCTGCGATAGCAAAGCTCGGATCTGCGCCGCCAGACAGTCCGCTGAGTCCCAGCTGATTGGTCGCCACGGCCGTTACTCGGGCCACGTCGCCGCTCCCTTTGACGACGATGTCGCCGATATCGACGCCATCGGCGACGAAGTCACGCGAACTGTCGACGAGTAGGGTCGCCGAACCGCCGCCGTCGGAGGTGTCCGCGATCTCGCGAGTTGGTACCTGCACCGTCACAACGTCTCCGACCTCGAAGGTGTTGTCGGTTCCACCGCTCAGGCCCGCCGTCGTCAGGGTCAGCGGTGTGCTGGATACACTGAGCGCGATGCCGGCCGAGCCGTCCGTCGTATTTGAGACCAACGCGCCACGGGTCACGCCCCAATCGGCGAAAGAAAAGCTTGCTGCCGCCGCGATCTCACGGACGTTGAACGGGCGAAGAATGGTCGCGTCCGCCGTCTCCACATCCATCGTGAGGTAGCCGACGCGCGCGGAAGCCAGCCCCTGACAGCGCGCATGCGCCTCCCCGGCTGCGAGACCGGCCGGATTCTGTCGGCAAACACCCTGCGGCGACATTTCAAGCGGCGCGCTGAGGCCCGCGCCGACCGCCACGGTACCGGTGAAAGTGGTGGCCAGGACCTGATTGCGCAGCGAGTTGGTGTAGCTCGCGTGCGGGTCCGTGTGAGCCTGACTGATCGCGAAGCTGACGATGTCAGCTTCGTCCAATTCCCACGCCACCGAAAAGTCGGATCGCCGATCCTCCGGAGCCAGCGGGTCATGGAACGGCAGATGGCCGAACCGCGTGCCGGCCACACCGCGAAAGGTCGGCAGTTGATAGCCGTCTCCGACCGACCAGGCGGCAGCGCTCCCACCGACCATCCGGGTCGTCTGAATGGTTCTGGCGGACACCGAAACGACCTGCCCGGTAGCCCCAGTGGTGGTGTTCCGGATAGCTGCCCCAACGAGATTGCCGGCGCCGAGCAGGTTGTCGAAATCGTCTGCGGCCCCGCTGTCTGTCAGCCCGGTGCCGGTGCCGGGGAGCGCCGTTACAGTACCCGACAGCAGCGGTGAACCCACCGTGGCGTCGGCGAATGGACTCAACCACGGGAACCGGCTGTGCGTTGCGACGTGGGTCTCCAGCGCAACCCGCACTTCCTGCAGCGCGCGCGCCTGCGCGGCCTCGAGCAGTTCTTCGGCGGTGATGTAGATCAGCCGGTCGTTGAACAGTCCAACCTGGTCCTCGGTGACCCCAACGTAAGCCACGAAGTCTTCCCCCGCGCCGCCTCCACAGGCACTGGCAACGTCTGCCGTTTCGTCCGAATCGGCGTTTGAGATGGTGCCGCCGGTAACGGCCAGTGCGTCGAGGTACTGATCGATGGCGGGCGTCGCGCCAACGCGGCTTTGCCCATCCAGCGCGGGTCCGGGCGCGATGATGACAGCGGCCACGTTGGTGGCGATCAGATTGCCCGCGGCATCGCATACGCGCAGCCAGGGATGTGCCGCGGAGTCCAGCAGCCCCGGGTTGAGCTGAATTACGCCGTTGCCGTCAAGCGCAGCATTGAATGGCAGCGGCTCGGCAGAGCTATCGAAATTGACGACGTTCCTGGAAACGACATACCACAGCGGCTCGCCGGCACCATCCTCCAGGTACGAACTGAGTGCGACGTTAGTCGTCTGAGCCACGCAGCCCGCTGCGCCGAGGTACGGGAATCGCCCGGCCAGCCGGGATGCCAGCGTCGCGCGGCAATCGCTTTCGCCGTTGTAGTCGCCGTCGGAGACGGCACGGTCGGGCCACGGCAGTTGTCCGGGCCTCACATCCGCACCCTGGTTATCTATGTTGGCGACCGATGCGCCGAGCAATGCCTCGCGGGCCTGGCGAAGCGCCGCGTACGTTTGCGCGAGACTCTCATCGGATTCGCGGTCCGTTTGACCACTGAACTCGCCCAGCAACAAAGCCGCGGCCGCCAGAATGGCGACGATCGTCACGACGAGCAGCGCCGCGCCGCGCTGGCGGGCAGCGGAGCACGGGATCGCGCGTCGAGTGCTTGCGGACTTGGTTGGCACTTTCACCTGCTCGTCAGACCGACCGCACCGCGGCCGGTGTGCGCTGAGACTGACATTATCCGCCACCGGCAGCGCCGAAGTGTGACCGGGGTCACGACTCCGTCGCGCACGCCGGCCGGCTCGGCACCACGGCGGCGTCAGTTATCGGCCTGGCCGCTCCAGCGAACCGGGCGCCAGCGGGCGCTGGGTGGTGGGCGCGGTTTGACGCTCGGAGCGCTGTTTTTCTGCCTCTGCGGTTGCAGAATCACCGTCGGTCGTACGCGAGCGCGCCGACTGGATTTCCGCCTCGAGCTGGGCCCGACGTTCAGCTTCCAGCCGGACCAGGTTGTCCTGCACCGTGCCGGCGTTGGGATCGAGCATTTGCCCTGGTCTGATCGTGGCCGTGTTATCGCCGCTCGGCAGTACAAACTGGATGCCGCTCGCGCCGGAGCGAATCTGCACGCCATCGGGCGTCGCCTCGCCATCCGTAAGCGGCGTTCCGTTCACCCAGGCAGAGCTGCGCCCGCCGGAACGAATGATCAGCCCGTTTACCATCAGATCCGGCAGTTTGGGAGCAGCTTTGGCCGGCGCGACCACCGTCTTTGGACCCTCTTTGTAGATGATCTCCTGACGGTTCGGATCATATTTTTGACGCAGCGAGTCCAGGTCGGCGCGCTGCTGAACGCTCGAGAAAAGCCGACCGAATTCCTGTGCCACAGTCAACGCAGGGGTGGCCAGCAACAAGACCGGCAACAGAACCGACAATATGGGTTTCCACGCCATCGTGTCAGCCAGACGATTCATGCGCGCGGCTCCGGTTTGCGCACCACATACCAGCGCAGTACACACTCGACGTCCAGATTGGGTTTGCGCGGATCCGGTTTGCCGGCGAACGCGCGCGAACGGCGCGCGATGCTGCAGCCCGAGACGGTGAACAGTCCGTTGGCGGCTTCGGTCAACGCGTTGACCATCATCGGCAGATCAGCCTCGTGCAGCAGCCCTGCGGTGAGACGCATTTCCGTAGCAAATACCTTGAAGTTGCCGGATGGAAATTCGAAATCGGGCTCGAGCTCGTCCTGCGACGAGATCTCGTAGCGCATGACGGGCAGCTTCATGTTCACCGCAAGGCCGCGCAACGTTTCGATCCAGTTCAGCCGGCTTTCGTCACCGATGATCCCCGCTTCTTCGAGCGCCTGATACTGCGGCAGGTACTGTTCGATCTCACGCTGCTGATCGTCCAACGTCGAGTAGCGGCGCTTGGCCGACTTGAACCGGCTCTGGCCTTTGCGGAACTCCGTCTCCGTCGTCTGCGCATACTGCAGGCCCCAGTAGAGCAGGCCGCCCCCGATCGCCAGAGCGACGACCAGCATGATGGTCGCACCGCGCAGCTCGCGAAAGTCGAGGTTAGCTGCCGCCATCGGCCAGCTCCTCCTGCTTCTCATCGGCTTCGGGTTCCGGGTTCGTGTCGACCGGTACCACGATGCGAAGCTCAAACGATGCCTGCGCTCGCTGGTTCGAGCGCGCCGCATCCCCGCTCAACCGCCGTCTCGAGCTGACATCGAAAGGCTGGCGAATCACCCGCACGCTCTCGATATCATCCAATCGATCCAGTGCGCGGGCGAAACGATTGACCAGATCCAACGCCTGGCGGTAGTCCCCGTCAAACGGCACCACCCGACCGCGCACCCGCGCCATCTGATAGTAGATTCCGGGTTCCGCGTCGGCAGGTGCCCGCGGCGCATTGAAATCATTGGTCCGCGTCAGGACGCCTCCGCGTTCGCCAATCTCGGCGTCGGGGTCACCGGCGGCCGCCCAGTCAAACCGATCTATCTGTATGCGTTCAAAGCCGATCAACCCCTCGCTCAAGGCGAGCATCGTCGGTAGCGGGTCGGTCTTGTACTGCTGTAGAGCCGACGCCAACTCGACTGCCTGCCGCATTTCATACGGCTCGGCGGGAATTTCGAGTTGGCCCTCCCGGCCTTTGTTGTAGCGCTCTTCGTAGAACGACGCATGTTCCTTGAGACTCGCCGTCTCACGTTTGATCAGTACGCTCTGGACGTACTGCACGCCGCTAAACGCCATGCCGCCCAACAGAGCAAGGATGCTGGCCGCCGTCATCGCACCACGCAGACGATGGTGCGTCATGTGACGCCTGTCTTCTGAGGTGGCGTAGAAGTTCGGCGGTGAAGACCGCGCGAGCAGATGGGCGAACAGCGCATCCGCGTAAGGGGTTGCCAGTTCCGTCTTGCAGCCGTGTTGGGGGCCGACGTCTTTCAGGTCCAGTGCATGAAAACGCACCAGCATCGTGTCGCGGCTCTGACGACGGAGGTCGTTCAAAACCCGGCGTCCCGTCAGCAGAACGACGTCCAGCGGTACACCCGGAGCGAGCACTCGCAGACTATTCAGGTACCGCTGCACCCGCTCCACTTCGCCCAGGATGTAGGGTGCCTGCTGCGCGGGCTCCATGCGCGGCGCGACGGCGAGTCGACTCACATGCAGCTTACCGTCGCGAAAGAACGACTGACGCAGTCCGCCCGCGGATTGCAGCGTCACCAGCAGAACATTATTCGACTCAACGGACAGCTTGGGTATCAACGCCTCGGAGATGACGGGCACCGAGTAGATTCCGACCAGCGGCACCTTCATCTGCGCGATCCGCGCAAGCCATGGCGACATCAATTCCGGCCGGATGAGCGCTGACAGCAATACGATGTCATCGCGGCGGCCTTCGGCCTCCCGACCCTGAATGATCGCGCTCGAATAGTCTGTGTCCCGAAATACGCGATTGCGACGCGTGTTGAGCAGCGCCTTGCGATCCGGCCCGAGCACGTGGGGGATGGTGTCGTGTCTGAACTCCTCCTCGACCATGTCGACGAGCAGATAGGACGGCAGGTCGGCGGTCTCGGCAAGGTAAGCGGCAAAGCCCTGCAAGCCTTGCTCATCCGCATAGAACGTCGCACCCGGAAGGTCGACGAGGCCGCGACGCCAATGAAAAACGCTCAGCTGTCCGCCAGTGAGCACGAACACCCGCGCGGGCGCGAAACTAAACGCTGAGCCGAGTGACGACATCGTAGATTGGCCCAAGCACCGAGAAGATGACCCAGATGACGATACCGCCGAGAATAACGGTCATGGTCGGGCCGATAAGCGCCTGCATACGGTCGAGCGACTCGCGCACGTCGCGCTCGTAGAAGTAGCTGATATTCAGAAGCGCGGCATCCAGTCCGCCGGTGTTTTCACCGACCCGTAGCATGCGCAGCACCAGCGGCGGGAACAGGCCCGCGTGCTCGAAGCCAGCGCTGATCGACGCACCTTCCTGAATCTGGCGCGACGCGCGACGGGCAGCTTCCTGCACGGCCTTGTTCTGCAGTAATCCCTCGCTTATCTGGATGCACTCGAGGACGGTCACGCCCGAGGCATAGAGCATCGCGAAGTAGTTTGCGAAGCGCGCCAATATGATCTTCTTCAGAATCGGGCCGATAACCCAGATCCGCAGCTTGATGTCGTCTATCGCGTACTCCACCGACGGATTGGCATTCTTGAGCAGTAACAGCAGCACCACCAGCCCCACCGGGCCGAGCAGCACGATGTACCAGTACGTTACGAAGAATTCGGAGACTGCGATCAGTGCCAGCGTGTGCGCGGGCAGTTCGTCGCCGACGGTCTTGATGAACTGCACCAGTTGCGGGACGAGGTAAGTCATCAGGAAGAACACGAGCCCGCCGATGACCACCATCAGGAACATCGGGTACGCCAGCAGCTTCTTCAGGTGCGCGGCCTGCTCGTCCTGCCACTTGAGGGTCTCGGTGACCTTGCGCAAAACCTCACCAACCTGCCCGGACAGTTCGCCGGCACGGATGAGGCTCACGAACACGTCGTCGAACACCCGCGGATAGAGTTCCATCGCAGCGGACAGCGTCGCGCCGCCTTCGATCGATTCGATCATGCCCGCGATCACTTCGCGCATGCGGGCGTCTTCGATGGAGTCGCGCAGATCGGTCAAACCTTCGACGAGCGGCACGCCCGCCGATACCAGCTGCTCCATGTGAAAACAGAAGCTGATAAGACTACGGCGGTCGATGCGGCGCGGAGCCAGTAGAGACGCCCGCGCCTGCGTCTCCTTGTGCGAGATGAGATCGAGCCCCATCCGCGACAGCCGCATCTCCAGGTCGGCGGCGTTGACGGCATCAATGCGGCCGGTCGTGGCCTTGCCACGCTCGTCGACCGCCTTGTACATCATCTGCGGCATGTCGTCAGTGAAGCCGGTCAGTCAGGTCCAGCACGCGTGCCACCTCTTCGAGGCTGGTGACGCCTTCCAGTACCCGGCGGACACCGTCCTCGGCCAGATTGACGTAGCCCTTGCTGACCGCAAGCTTGGTTATTTCCCGGGTCGTCGCGCGTCGCGCCACCAGTTCGTCGATCTCGTGATCGAACTTCAGCACCTCAGCTATCGCAAGGCGACCCTTGTAGCCCGTGTGGCCGCACTTCGCGCAGCCCGCTGCCTTGTAGACCGGCGGCAGCTGCGAGCCCACGCCCATACCGAACAGCGAGCGTACCATCCGCGGCGGATCGTAGGTTTCCTTGCAATCTACGCAGAGCTTGCGCACCAGTCGCTGCCCCATGACGCCGATAATGTTCCCGGCCATGATGTCGGGCGGAATCCCCGTATCCAACAGCCGGGGAATCGCGCCCACGGCCGAATTCGTATGCAGCGTGGAAAACACCTGGTGCCCGGTCATGGCAGCACGAAATGCCATTTCGGCCGTTTCACCATCGCGAATCTCACCGACCAGGATGATGTCCGGGTCCTGGCGCATCATCGTGCGCACGCCATTAGCGAAGTCGAGCTTTACGGCTTCGTTGACCGAGGTCTGTCGGATCATCTCCATCGGGTACTCGACCGGGTCCTCCAGCGTCATGATGTTGACCTGTTCGGTGTTCAGGTGATTCAACATCGAGTAAAGCGCGGTCGTCTTACCACTGCCCGTTGGGCCGGTGACCAGAATGATACCTTCTGGCCGAGCCATCATGAGCCGCAGCAGCGCGAGCGCGTCCGAAGACAGGCCGAGCGCTTCCAGTGACACGATGCCCTTTTGGCGGTCCAACACCCGCAGCACGATGTTCTCGCCGTGCGTCGTCGGCATCGACGATACGCGGAAATCCACCGCGTGGCCGGACACCTGCAGCGACACGCGCCCGTCCTGCGGCGCGCGCATCTCGGCGATATTCATCCCGGATATGACTTTGAGCCGAACCGCAATCGCAGCCCAGTAGTTGCGATGCAGACTGCGAATCTGACGCAGCACGCCGTCGATGCGGTAGCGAATCCTGAGGAAATCATGCTCAGGTTCGAAATGAATATCCGAAGCGCCACGCTTGACCGCATCCGACAACAGAGCATTCACGAGCCGTACCACGGGCTGGCTGTATTCGTCGGTCTCGAACTCGAGGCTCTGGTAGTCGATCTCGCCGGTTTCGATCTCCTGGAGGATGCCGTCGACCGACAGCTCGTAGCCGTAGAACTGATCGATCGCTTCATCGATCTCGACGTTGCCGGCGAGTAGCGGCTTGATCTCGACGTTGCCGCCAAGCAGCGCCCGCACCTGGTCTACGGCGATCACGTTGAACGGATCCGACATGGCGACCGTCAGAACGTTGCGGTCTTCGTCGAAGGTCAGCGCCAGGATGTGGTAGCGCCGAGCGACGTCTTTCGGGATCAGCTGCACCACATCGCTGTCGACGACCACCTTGTTGAGGTCGACGCTGTCGTAACCGAGTGCCCCGCCGAGCACGTCCCGGATCACTGCTTCCGTCGCAAACCCGAGGCGAACGAGGATACGCCCGAGATGGTCGCGCTTGCGCTTTTGCTCGGTGAGCGCAATGCGCACCTGATCTTCGGTCACTACGCCTTTGGCGACCAGGAGTTCGCCGATACGGCGTACCTCCGGAGGCGCGGCGATGTTGACGGTCGGTGAGTCCATCAAAGTCCTTCGCTGGAACGCGGTGGAACCGCTCGGCCGAGCCGGCGGATGCGCATCAGTTCGTCGCGCTCAGGGCCACGATGCGGTCGCGTGCAGCCGCGCGCGCGAATCCTGCACCCCGGTCCCCAGCGAGAGACAGTGCCCGCTGGTAGTAGTCGCGTGCCGCCGCGGCCTGCGCCAGATGGTCCAGGCTGACAGCCAGATTGAAGGCGTAGTCAGCGTTGGCGTTATCAAATCGAAACGCCGAAAAATAAGCATTCTGCGCTTCCGGCCAGCGGCCCTGCTGAGCATAAGCGTTGCCGAGGCTGAAGTGCAGGTGCGCGGCTTCGGGCTCATCGGCCAACAGCGTCTTCAAACCGCTGATGCTGGCATTAGCGTCTTGCGCTGGTTTCAGGCCCATCAGCCCGGCGCGCGCAACACTGTCCTGCGGATTACGTGCCAGCAGCCGTTCGTAGATAGCCGTTGCCTGCGCGCTATTACCGTTGGTCGTCGCGATCGCAGCGATGCCGAGCCACGCGTCACGATTTGTCGGATCTTCGCGCAGAACACCGTTGTACGCGCGACGCGCCCGACGTAGGTCACCACTTTGGAACGACTGGAATCCGCGCGCCAGCTGCGGGGCAACAGGGGCTTTGCGCGTCGCCTTGGAAATGCTGAGAGCCCCTTGCTCCTGTGCTTTGGGGGCGGCCCGCGGGGGACGCCGAGCCGGGAGGCTTGGCAAGGCCGTCGATGCGCCGCCAGAACCACTGGCGCGGTTGCTGGCATTCCTCGAAGCCTGGGTCGCGGCCTCCGACTCGGCGAGGCGAGCTTCCGCTGCCTTGACCGCAGCCTCGAACTCGGCATCGCTCAGCCGCGGCCCGGGCGCAGCGGTGGGCGCCGGCGCCGGAGCTGGCGCCGCTGGCTCCACAACCTTCGGATCCGGCGGGCGAATCGAGAGGTCGGCCTGGGTCGCGGGTAACGCGGACGTCCCGATGGCAGCATTGTCTGCTTCGATCGCGGCCACGCGCTCGGCTGTTTGCGCTTTCAACCGTGCGATGAGTTCTGCGTTGCTCGGCTCCTCGGCAGCGGAGCGAGGCAACGCCTGCGCCAGATTCGCGGTGGCCGGCGGTGCTGGCTGGCTGGCTGGCGTGGGAGAAGCAGACGCAGGCGGACGTGATAGTGAACGAAACGTCGGCGCGACCGCCGGGGACGACTGTGTCTCGATCCAGATGCCGACTCCGACCATCGCACCGATCGCCAACAGCAGCGGCAGGACGACAAAGATTATCAGGCGGCCGGCACGCCCGGCGCTGCGCGCCTGCTTGGCCTCGAACAGGTTCTGCGCAGCACGCTGAGCTTCGACCTCTTCGCCGAGGCGCCGCCCGGTACCGGTGGTGGACTCGTCATCGCGATTGAAGAACGCCCCGGAGTCGCGTTTCGGCGATACCGGGGACAGCGCGAAAAAGCCCCGCCCGCAGGGTTACAAAGACAAAGAGACCCAAACGGTGCCGGCAAAAT
>JBCCEJ010000043.1:0-51086 GCA_039030335.1 Pseudomonadota bacterium
GCCCTGGTCGAGCACCGCGACGAAGTCAGAAATATCCATGACGACGCCCATGTCGTGTTCGATCAGGATGATCGTGGTCTTGAGTTCTTCGTTGACATCGAGGACGTAGCGGGCCATGTCTTCCTTCTCTTCCTGATTCATACCGGCCATCGGTTCGTCCAGGAGTAGCAGGTCGGGCTCAAGCGCCAGCGCGCGCCCCAGTTCAACACGTTTTTGAAAGCCGTAGGCGAGCGCGCCTGTCGGCGACTTACGCAGGTCGTTCAGCTTCAGGAAGTCGATGATCTCCTCACACTTACGCCGGTTGCGAATCTCCTCCCGCTGGGCGGGCCCCCAGTAAAGAAAGGAGGCGAGCACACCGGCTTTCATCCTGACGTGACGCCCCAACATCAAGTTATCGAGCACGGTGAGTCCGCGGAACAGCGCGATATTCTGGAATGTGCGCGCAATGCCGAGTTCGGCGCGCTCGTTGGGGCGCAGATCGTTGATGCGACGACCCTGGTACTCGATATCGCCGGTGTCCGGAGTGTAGAAGCCGCTGATCATGTTCACGAGCGACGTCTTGCCGGCACCGTTGGGCCCGATGATCGAAAAGATCGAGCCCCGCGGCACTTCGACAGACACATCCGCGACAGCACGCACGCCGCCAAAATTCTTGGACACGCTGGCGACGCGCAGGATCGAATCTTCAGGCAATAGTGCCTTTGCCGCAGCAGCCATAGCTTCCTCTTCGCTGCACTTGATTTTTTTGGTTCAGTGCATCCAGCCCGCTACTGACTGAGCGGGCTACTGCAAGAACTCTGTTATACGACGCTACCCTAGCAGTCGATCATGGTTAGCCACAACCGGCGCGGCTGGGCACCGCCGGTAGTCAGACCGCCGGTGTCTCGCGAACGCCTTGACCTCCGCGTTCGGCGGAACTTTGGCACGGTGCGCTACCACGAGTGCCAGGCGTGTCGCACGATGCGAATGGGTGCGTATCGGTGACGGAGTGCCTTCGGAGCTCGTCAGGCACCCCGCCAGACCCGGCCAAAATCGGGAGCCTATTTCGCTTCAGCGGGCTTCAACGCATCCGGAACATCGAAACCAATCTCTTTGTAATAGCGATAGGCGCCTGCATGGAGAGGAATGTTCAGTTCACGGGTGGCAACCTTCATATCGATTTGCTTCATCCAGTAAGCTGTGTCCCGGACTGTGTCGATATTCTTCCAAAACGCTTTCATCATGTTGTAACCGACCTCTTCCGGCAGCTGTTTGTTAGTGCCGATATGCAGCCATACGCCGATCACGTTGATGGGCCCGGTGTTCGTGACTTTTTCTTTACCGTACACGAGCGGATCCCAGCGCTCGATGGTACGCCCTGGGATCGATAGGACCTTCTTCAATTCGTCGGTTTTCAATGTGTCATCGGTGATGTCGAGGAAATGAAGCTTGCCGCCTAGCGCCCATTCCTGCACACGTGGCGCCGGCGCATTCGTTGGCAGACCGAACAGGTCGAGCTGACGGTCACTGAAAGCGGGCTGTGCCGAAGTCCAGTCGAACCTTGCGAGCTTGTAATCCTTGTCGCACTCGAGGCCGGAAGAGCCGCGAATGACATCGCAGCCGATCTTCGTGGCGACGCCGCCCGGCGGTCCCACGAATACCGTCTTGTCTTTCAGGTCGCCGAATTTTCTGATCCCGGTGTCCGCATAGGTGACGTAGTGATAAACCCCGAGCGGAAAGCTCAACAGTGAGCGCAGGTTGCCGTGCAGTTCAGACGCGTTCTTGACGCGTTTGTACATCGCTGCACCTTTTTGCATGAAATAGTTGATGCCTGGCGACGAGAAGTAGAGGTCGACTTTGCCCTTGGCAGAGTCGAGCGCGGCTTTCGTAGCAGCTTTACCGGTCGAAACCTGAATCTCGTACTCCGTCTCTTTCTGCACGGCCTGGGTGAATGCGATGCCCATCTGGCCGGCGGTCGCGGCCGGTTGATAGCTGTCGAATTTCAAGAAGACGTCGGCTGCCTGAGCGACAGGCAGAGCGATTGCCAGTACGCTGGCAACGATGGCTCCCGCGAGCTTCCGCTGCAGGGTAGGGTGGATGGGTATCATGGGCTTCCTCTAACTCGATCGTGTTGTCGTTGTTCGAAAAACGTTGGTCTCAAGCGAGCCGGCGAGCGGCCCCGTAACCAACCTCGCGGTCTGCGGTAACGGGGCCGTGGGACAGCACGATAGCGTCTTGTCCCGGCACCCTCGGTCCGCGTGGCGCTCCGGCATATTGCCACATCCGCGCCCGGCGGCGCCTTGGTCCGGTTCGGGCTGCAAGCCGCGCCGGGTTCATGCTGAGTTCTGACAACCGTGCTCATTGGCACAAATCAAGCATCAGGCGCGAGGCCAGGCCCGGTGTGGTGGCAGAGCAGTCACCGATGGTTTGAATATCCCCGCGCAGCCGCTGATCGTGCAGGTCTCGTGCTCTCAAGTCCTCCGTCAATACATCGCGGCGGGTGCTGAGATCGGCCCGGAGTCGGCGGTCCGCGCGCTCTTTGGCGTCGCCTTGTGGCTCCGGCTCAACCACAGATGGTGACCGGTCTCACGGTCCGCGCCCCGTTGCCGGATGTCACTGATACAAACTCAGGCTTTCTGTGCAAAAGTCCCGACACATCCCTGGCGCAGGCTTGCTCGCATCCACAAACGCAGACGCAGCGCAGCATGAACCAGCGGGATGTCGCTATCGTCCAATCCACGTGGACTGAGCTCAAACCGGTTACCTCCGATGCCGCCCACCTGTTCTGCCGCCGGCTGTTCGAGCTGGACCCCGAGCTTCGCGGTTTGTTCGCATAGGAGCTCGACGATCAGGGCCGTCGGCTGCTGGCCACGCTGGACTTCGTCATAAGCCGGCTGGATCGCATCGAAGTGGTCGTCACCACCATCGAACAGCTGGGACCACGCCACGTCGGTTACGGTGTTCGGAATGTCCACTACGATGTTGCCGGCGACCCGTTGCGGTGGACGCTGGAGGCGGCTCCAGGGGCGCGTTTCGATCGCGAGGCGCGCATCAGTCGGGTTAACGCCTGCGCAGTGTTGGTCGATACGATGCGCCCGGATTCGCGGGCAGTGGCCCGATTGCGCAGGCGCCCAGAGCGCCCGGGCCGCGCTCAGTCGAGCGCGCCCTGGCGTTCGAGGAAGTTGATGAGCAGTGGGTTGAACGCTTCGGGTACCTCGACATTGGAAAAATGCCGTTGCCCGGGAAGCACAGCGAGTTCGGCTTCCGGGATACGCTCTGCCATCAATTCCGACAACGCGGGCGGTGTCACCGGGTCGTCGCCGGCCGCGATCACCAGCGTCGTCGTTTTCACCGTCGGGAGCCGATCGACGTAGTCGAGATCAGCAACGGCCGACGTGCCGCCGAGGTAGCCGGCAACTTTGGTGGCGATGAAAACCTTGCGGATACGTTCGTAGTCTGCGTTTGCGCGCGCGACGAATTCGTCGTTGAACCACAGGTGTTTGGTCATGTCCCAGACCGGCGACATTCCCTCGGCGCGCACTACGGCCTGGCGCTCCGCGACCCAGCCGCGATACCACGGATTCGACTGTGGCGTCGTATTGCAAAGGCAAAGCGAGTGGAGCCGGTCGCCGTGATTGATGCCGAGTCCCTGTCCGATCATGCCGCCAGTAGAGATACCCACCCAGTGCACCTTGTCGAGGCCGAGTGCATCGATAACGGCGACGGCGTCATCTTCGAACTGCGTCAGCGTGTACGGACCGGGCGGCGCATCCGTGTTCCCATGACCTCGCCAGTCGTAGCGCAGGATGCGGCCGCGCGTGCCGAGCGCAGCCACCTGCTGGTCCCAGATGCCGAGGCTCGTACCCATCGCATGCGCCATCATGATGACAGGGCCATCAGCGCGTCCGTCGAAGCGGTACGCGAACTCGATACCGTTCGCGCGGACTCGATCGGTGTGCATATCGGTCATCCTTCGGTTCCAACGCGCGCTTCGCGCGCTATGCTCTGGACGCTGAGGCCTTGCGGCTCGCTGCTCAGGAGGCGAGATAGCTCACGAGCACCTTGCCCGTGAACCGACCGGCCAGCATGTCGCGCAGGGCCTCGGGCGTAGCCTCGAAGCCCTCGACAATATTGTGCTGCGACTGGATCTTACCGTCGTGGCAAAGCGCGATCATGCGCTCGCGGGCGAACTGCCAGCGCTCGTCGTAAGAGTATCTGGAGAAGCACTGAAGTGATGCTTCGCGAGCCCATAGCTGGCGCAGATTGATCGGATCCGACGCTGGATTGTCGCTGTTGTTGGAGGCTGTGCGACCGACGAACAGAACCCGTGCGTAGCGCGCGAGCTGGTCGAACACGGCATCGGCGATCGGTCCGCCAACGGTGTCGAAGAACAGATGCACCTGCTCGGCGGCGGCCCGGGCAAGGCGATCTTCGAAGTCCTCCGCACGGTGGTCTATGCAAACATCCGCGCCGAGGTTCTGTTCGACGTGCCGGCATTTCTCGGGCCCCCCGGCGATGCCGATGACACGGGCACCGGCGAGCTTGCCAAGCTGCACCGCGTACGATCCGACCGAGCCGGCGGCTGACGTGACCACGAGCGTCTGACCGGGCATCGGGCGCCCGAACAGATCCATGCCGCAGTAGGCCGTCAGTCCGGGTGAGCTGAGCGCGGTCAACCACAGGAGTTCGTCGAATTCGTGATGCCGGTCGATCGGCGTCAATCCTGCGGTGGCTACGGTCGCGTAGTCGCGCCAACCGAGTCGGCCGACGACCAGCTGGCCTGGCTCGAAGCCATCAGCGCGGCTTTCGATGACTTCTGCGAGCACGTCGCAGTCGATCAGCTCGCCTATTGCGAACGGGCGCGTGAAGTTACGAAAGTCCTTGAGCCGCTGCCCTTGCCAGGGCGACAGCGCGGCATAGCGCACCTGTACGGTGATTTGTCCGCGTGCGGGATGCTCCAACGGTACGTGCTGGATCTTAAAGTGCGCGCGTTCCGGTAGCGTTAGCGGACGTTCGTGCAGCGTAAGGTGACGTGCGTGAGTAGGACGGGTCGACATGCTGGAGGCGACGGCGTCAGCGTGGCCGCGTGAACGCGGTCGCGAGCGTGAAGTCGGCCAGGTCCGACAACTGGTCGGGATGCATGTGTCCGGGCTGCCCAAGGAAGCCCTTGATCACCGAGATGGCGTTGGTGTCGTAGTGTTCCAGCCGCTCGCAGTAGGCATCCACCGCCGCGTCCAGCTCATCGTCCGGAACGACGCGGCTCACCAAGCCGATGGCGAGTGCGGTCTCGGCCGTCACCGGCTCGCCCCAGTAGATGAGATCGGCCAGCGCCTTGCGGTGCACGTCCTGTAAGGCCGTCATGACCAGCGTGGGAGCGATGCCGTGGAGCATCTCCGGGGTCGAGAATGTGGCGGTTTCTGTCGCCAGCACAATGTCGCTGGTACCGGCGAGTCCGCTCCCGAATCCGCGCGCATGTCCTTGCACGGCTGCGATGACCGGCACCGGGCAGTGACGGCAGGCCGCGTAAGCGTCGAGGATGAGGGAAGTCACCTGTTCGTGCACTTGCCAGGCGGTCGGGCTGGCGCCGCGTTGACCGGGATCGCGCCCCAGACAGAAGTCCGGGCCCTTGCCGCGCAGAATCACTGCGCGCAGGCCGTCCTCGCGGCTGACCGCGCGAACGGCTTTCGTCAGCGCCCGGATCATGGTCGCACTCATGACGTTGCCCGATCGCGGCCGGTTCAGGGTCAGGTACAGAAACGAGCCGCGCCGTTCTTCCAGTATCGCTTTCGCCATCAGTGAGATTCCTCGGTGCTCTCATCGATCAACGCCAGCAGTCTGTCGGGCGTGACGGGCACGTCGTTGATTTGCACGTCAAACGGTGCCAGCGCGTCTTCGATCGCCGAGACGATGACAGCGATCGCGGGGATCGTGCCACCCTCGCCGGCGCCTTTGGCTCCCAGCGGATTCAGCGGCGTTGGCGACTCCATGTGCGTTTGCTCGACGCAGGGCACTTCCGGTGCGGACGGCAACAGGTACTCGCCGAAGTTGACGGTCAGCGGTTGGCCGGCGTCATCGTAGACCATCCGTTCCAGCAGCGCGTTGCCGACGCCGTGGGCGACGCCGCCCATGACCTGCGCTTCCACCGAAACCGGGTTGATGATGGTGCCGCAGTCATGCGCAGTGACGTACCGCAGGATTCTGACTGCGCCGAGCGCGGGGTCCACCTCGACTTCCGCCACATGTGTGCCGCACGGGTACGTGGCTTGTTCCGGGGCAAAGTAGACGGTGTCCTGCAGCACCGGATCCAGTCCTTTGGGGAGCGCAAATCCGGGTAGCGCATTGGCGAACTTCGCGATCTCGGCGAAAGTTTTGCCGTGCTCGCGCACACCGCGGATGAACACGCGGCCGTCTTCGACTTCCAGATCCTCCTCCGCCGCCTCCAGCATATGGCTGGCGACCTTACGGATCTTGGTTTTCACGCTCAGTCCGGCCTCGTGTGCAGCTGGCGAGGCGTTCGGCGTGATGCGGCTTGCGAAGGTCCCGACACCGCGCGGGATCGTAACCGTGTCGGAGGTCTTGACCGTGATGTCCTCGAGGCGTGCGCCGAGGGCGTCTGCCACCACTTGCGCGAGCATCGTCTGATGCCCTTGTCCCTGCGGCGCGGCGCCTGTGTGCACGGCGACGCGGCCGCTCGGCAGCACGTGCACGCTGGTGCCTTCGAATGGACCGAGACCGGTGGCCTCGATATACGAAGCGACGCCAATGCCGAGATAGCGGCCTTCCGCGCGCGCCGCACGCTGGCGCTCGCGAAAACCCGCCCAGTCGCTTTTCTCGAGAGCGAGCCGCGCGAGTTCCGGGTAATCACCGGTGTCGTAGACGACCGGACGACCGTCCCGGAATATGAGACCCACCTCGTAGGGCATCTGCTCGGGCTGCACATAGTTGCGGCGCCGGATTTCATCGCGGCCCAGGCCGAGCGCGTCAGCGGCCCGGTCGAGCAGACGCTCGATGAAATAGGCCGCCTGCGGGCGACCGGCGCCGCGCACCGGCGTCACCGCCACCTTGTTGGTCATGACGACCCGGCAGTGCATCTGATAGCTCGGCAGCACGTACGGACCCGGCACCGTCGTGCAAGAGATCCAAGGTGTGACGATGCCCCACATCGCATGCGCGCCCATGTCGTGCAGCATCTCGGCGCGCAAACCCCGGATCGTCCCGTCCGCGTCCACGGCCAGCTCGCCCCGCCAGTGCTGGTCCCGCTCCATGGTCGCCGTGATGAAATGCTCGCGCCGGTCCTCCGTCCATTTGACCGGGCGCCCCGTCAGGAGCGCACAGGCGGGCACGACGAGCTGTTCCGGATACAGCATGACCTTCGGGCCGAATCCGCCACCAACGTCCGGAGCGATGACCATGACGTTCTGTTCCGGCACGTCCATCAGATCCGCGTACGCGGCTTTATAGAGATGCGGGGTCTGAGTGTTCGCCCAGAGTCGCATCGTGTCGGTCAATTCGTCGAACTGCGCCTGCACGGCACGGCATTCGATCGGGTGTGCCGTACCGCGGTGCTGTACAAAGCGTTCATCGATGATGAGGTGTGGGTTCATGAACGCCGCATCGGCATCCCCGTAGCCGATCCGGATGTCGGCCGCGAGGTTGTCGTCGAGGTGAGCGTGAGCGGTCGCGGCTCCGGGCTCGGCGGCGTCGAAGACGTCGACGGCGGCTGGCAGCACTTCGTAATCGACCACGATGTGTTCCAGTGCGTCTTCGGCGATGTAGCGGTCATCGGCGAGTACCACGGCGACCGGAGCACCGACGTGGCAGACCTCGTCGCGGGCCAGCGCAAAAGGCATGACCGCTGCACGCA
This sequence comes from Pseudomonadota bacterium, assembly GCA_039030335.1. Classification (GTDB taxonomy): domain Bacteria; phylum Pseudomonadota; class Gammaproteobacteria; order HK1; family HK1; genus JBCCEJ01. The sequence goes on from JBCCEJ010000043.1 coordinate 7,844, forward strand.
TCAGTGAATTTGGCTGCAATTCCGGTAGTGGACGGGCCGTCAGGGCGTCCGGTAGATCCTCGAAGGTGTAAACGGCGTGCACCCCGGCGAAACTGAGCGCGCCGGATTTATCGATATTCGCGATGCGCGCGTGCGCGTGCGGGCTGCGTACGAACGCTGCGTGCAGCGTGCCCGGAATGTGAATGTCATCGACGAACTGTCCGCGCCCGGTCAGCAGGGCGGGGTCTTCGAGGCGTTTTACAGACTTTCCGATCCAGGAGCTGCTCATTCTGACGCCCCTGGTACGCCGCCCTGTGTACCGCTTGCATACAGGGCTGGCGCGGCCTGCAACGCGGCCCGGACGATGTTCTCGTAGCCGGTGCAGCGACAGAGGTTACCGGAGATCGCAAGGCGCACTTCGTGTTCCGTAGGCGCGGGGTGCTCGCGCAGAAACTCCGTCAGCGTGGCCAGCATGCCGGGTGTACAGAAGCCGCATTGAAGCGCGTGCTGGTCCATGAAGGCCTGCTGCAGCGGGCCCAGCTCCGCGTCCCCGGCGAGACCTTCGATAGTTGTGATGGAATGCCCGTTCGCCTGCACGGCGAGGGTCAGGCAACTGCGCACGCTGCGTCCGTCCAACAACACGGTACAGGCGCCGCAGACGCCGTGTTCGCAGCCGACGTGAGTGCCGGTCAGCTCGAGGGTGTGGCGCAGGAAGTCGGCGAGACTTTGCCGCACCGGAACGGTGGCCTGCACCGGGGCGCCGTTCACGCTTACCGTGACGTCCCAGGTCTGGTTCATGTCTGGCTCTCCCTGGCGCGCATCAGCGCGGTGGAAAGGGTGCGCTCCAGCAGTGTCATTGCCACTTTCCGACGGTACGTGGCGCTCGCGTGCACATCTTCGAAGCCCGGCAGTTCAAGCGCCGCGCGGGCGGCAGTCGTAACCACACCGGCATCAGCGCGTCGTCCGATCAGCAGTTCTTCGGCGGCGCTCAGGCGCAGTGGCACGTCGTCGACACCGCCTAGCGCAACCGATGCGTGCGTGACCGTGTCGTCGTCGTCCAATGCCACTACGATGGCGACCGCCGCGAGCGCGAAATCGCCATGGCGCCGCGCAAACTCGGAAAAGGCCATGCCGGTGCGCGCGCCGAAGCTCGTGTCGGGCCGGGCGAACCGGATACCGATTAGCAGCTCATGCTCATCGATGTTCGGGAGCATGTAAGCGACGGGCCATTGCGTTGCCTGCACGGTCCGCTGTCCTTCGCTGCTTGCGATCTCGACCTCCGCGTTGAGTGCCATACAGACCACTGGCAGTTCTGCTGCCGGGTCCAGATGAGACAGGCTGCCGCCCAGCGTGCCGCGGTTTCGGGTCGCGATGTGCCCGACCCATTCCAATGCCTCGCGGAACAGTGGGCAGCAGGCGTTGAGGGCGTCGTGGGTGAGCAGGCTGCGCTGCCTGACCATCGCTCCGAGCCGTACGTATTTCTCCCCCAGTTCGATCCGATCCAACCCGGCAACCTGATTGAGGTCGATGAGATGTTCTGGCGCGACGTAGCGAAAGTTCATCATCGGCATTAGCGACTGGCCGCCGGCCAGCAACTTCGCATCATCCAGATCTGCCAGCAGGTCCAGGGTTTCGGCCAACGTGGTGGGCGCGTGATATGCGAACGGCGACGGTTTCAACTACCCGGTCCTGATATCCGTGACTGACGTTGCTGGCCGGTGCCTCACGCCAAGCCCTCGGCAGCATCTTCGCGTAGTGTCGCTGCCAGTTGCGTCGCGAACTGCTCGATGTTGCGCGCCGCCATTTTTTCGATGAGCCCTGCGGCGCGCCCGTACTGCGCGACCGGGCCGGTCAACTGCAATTCCGTAGTTGTTTGCACGTCGGCGCCGTCGGCACTGGCGCTGACGACGAACTCAATGTCCGCGTGCAGATTGCCGCGCTGTTTGCGGTCGGAGGCCTCTGCCGTCAACACGCAGCGCAGGTTTGCGTCATCGCGTTGTTTCAGGGCCAGTTGACCCACGAATGTAACGGCGACCGGGCCCAGTTTGACCTTGACTTCGCCGCTATGAACATCGCCATCACTGGCGGTGAGTCGAGCACCCGGAAAACAGGGCGCTACGCGGCCGATATCGACCAGCGCGGCCCAGACGGTCGACGGTGAGCTGGCCACCGAGAAGTTGTTGGTTATCTGCATAGTCGTGATGCGGAGCAAGATCCGATCCGTCATGGCGGACACATGCCATACAGACGCTGAATGGCATGTGTCCGGACCGTACCAGCCCGAATTCGTCAAACCACCGACGCGGCGCGGGAACGGGTACACGCGGATGTGAAGATTTTTGGCGGCGCTTAGTTTGCGTGCAGCGCGACGGCACACGCAACCGTAACCGCAGCTGCGCGGCCCGGCCTGCTGGTTCGTGGTGGGCCGGACTCGGCGGCCGCTCCGGGGGGCTCAGCCGGGTTGAATACCGGCCGCTGGCCTCGACCGGCACGGTCGGCCGTAGCCCGTCTCTGGTTCGCGTTCCGACAGGAGGCGAAGCGCCGTTCTCGCGAGTGCGAACAAGGTTCCGAGCGCGCCGTCCGAGAGCACCCGCCCGTTCGCATCGGTGAAGTTCAGCAGCATCTCTTCGAGGAGTGCAGCGAGGTCCGGACAGGCGAGTTCGCCAGGGTCCAGCGCGCGCTCCACGAAACGCGCATCAGCGTCGTGCAGGTTGTAGAGCAGTTGCGTGGTCTGCTCGAATCTCGTCGTTACCAGATCCGGGCAGAGCGGGTCGCCGGTCGTGTTCGGACCGTCACGTGTGGCCTGCCAGACAAGGCTCGTGATGACGAGCGCAAGATCGATGACCGATTCGCCGTACGGGCTCGCTTCGGCAAGCACCAGCGAGACCAGGTGCGGTTCTGCCCGCTCGAGTGCGGCGAGGCGATCGGCGTAGTCCGAGGGCGCGCTGGCGCCCGCGCCGGGTGAGTGCAGAGTCCGTTGCATGAGCCTCCTCCATTGCGAAGCTCAGGTCACAGCGCAGTCCCCGCGCCGCGTTCGGGTAGAGTCGTATCCTGTTGGAAAAGGCCGCTCGGCAACAGCCGTAGTTTCTTACGGGTAGCGTCAGGTGAGCCTGGCACCAGGTTGTGCCTCCCGGGAGCTTGCGTCCCGCAGGTGCCTGGGGCCAGGTCCGGTCCCCGGCGTCTCGACCGCGCCTGCGCCACGCGTACTTCCGGCGGTTAACCCGGCGCTGGCAACGTCGTCTTCAGGCGCGCCAGGGCGGTCGCGAGCCTTGCGCCGGTCGCCGCGTTGTTGACGATGAGCGCCTTGTTGGCGTGCAGAGTGCGTCCTCCAGACAGTCGGCTCACGCGCTCCAGCAGAAAAGGCGTAACGGCCTTACCGCTGACGCCTACGGCGTGTGCCTCGGCGATCGCTTTAGCGATCCAGTCATAGGCTTCGTCGGCCGGTATGGCGGCGGTCTCCGGGGCAGGGTTAAGGACGAGTACGCCAGTCGCCAGGCCAAGTTGACGTTGCGTTGCGACGATCGCTGCGAGGTCGTCGACGGAACTCACCACATCGTCCAGCGGCAGGCCGGTGTCCCGTGCAAAGAACCCCGGGAAACCGCCGCACCGCAGGCCGAGGAGCGGCACGCCGGCTGTCTCCAGCACTTCGAGTGTCTTCGGCAGGTCCAGAATGAGTTTGGCGCCGGCGCACACAACGGTCACTGGTGTGCGTGCGAGTTCGGTGATATCCGCCGAGATATCAAAAGAGCTCTCGGCGCCACGATGAACGCCGCCGATGCCGCCCGTCGCGAATACTTCGATCCCGGCGAGGGCGGCCGCGATCATCGTGGCAGACACCGTGGTCGCGGCGAGCTTACGCCGGGTCAGTACCGCCGCGACGTCGCGGCGGCTTGCCTTGCGAGCGCCGGACTCGGGGTCTGCGAGGCGCTCCATCTGAGCGTCGTCGAGCCCCACAACGATGCGTCCATCGACGATACCGACCGTCGCAGGCGTGGCGCCGCCTTCGCGCACGGCCGTTTCCGCCGCGCGTGCCGTCGCGAGGTTGTCGGGCGCCGGTAAGCCGTGTGAAATCAGAGTCGATTCCAACGCTACGACCGGGCGAGCCTCCGCGAGCGCCGCCGCCACCGCATCGCCGAGTGCGAGCAGCGGATGGGTCGACCCGTTCATCGGGATGCCCCAAGTTCCTGGCCCAGGTAACGGCGGGCCCGCAGCAGCCCGATCACCGTTTTGGCATCTTCGATGCGTCCGTCCATCGCCATCTCGTGAGCCTCGTGGAATGGCACCCAGTGTATTTCGAGAACCTCTTCGGCCTCGCGTTCGTGCGCACCGAGTTCGAGACCGCGCGCGAGGTAGAGGTAGACGCGCTCGGTGAACACGCCGGGCGAACTGATCATGACGCCGAGGTCGACCCAGCGAGCCGCACTGATACCGGCTTCTTCGGCCAGTTCGCGACGCGCTGTTCGGGTTGGTGGTTCGCCATCATCGATCTTGCCGGCCGGGAGTTCCCAGAGCCACCCTCCGGCTGCGTGCCGGTACTGCCGCAGCAGGCAAACGCGGTCGACTTCGTCGAGTGCCACGACCGCAGCACCGCCCGGGTGATGAATGATCTCGAGTTCCGCCTCCACGCCGTTCGGCAACCGGACCTGATCGACCGTGACGTGAATAACACGACCGAGAAATTTGTCAGTGGACGACATGGACGCCGCGTCTATCTGGTGCCCCGCAAGCGTGTGCCAGAATAGCGTCAATGGTAACCGGACCAACCGGAATCAAGCCCAGACCGGATCGAATCCATGAACATTGCCTCACATCTGTCGCGGGTCGCGCGCGTATGGCCCGAGGGCCCGGCGGTAGCGGTTGGCACGCAGGTTGTGCATACGTACGCCGCGCTGGGCCACCGGGTCAGTTGTCTCGCGGCCGGTATGCACGATCAGTTGGGTCTGCGCCCGGGTGACCGGGTGCTGCTGGCACTCAAGAACTGTCCCGCTTACCTGGAGCTGATGTACGCATGCTGGCACGCCGGCCTGGTTGCGGTGCCGGCGAACGCGAAACTGCACCGCGACGAGTTTGCCTACATCGCCGGCAACTGCGAGGCCGCCGCTGCGTTCACGACGCCAGATCTCACGGAGACCATCGCGGCGGCCTGTGACGACACCGTGCGCGCAGTGGTCGAGATCGATACCGACCGTTACACGGCGCTGCTGAACGCCGCGCCCGTATCCGTGGCGAACCGGCGCGCCGACGACGCCGCATGGCTGTTCTATACGAGTGGCACGACCGGCCGGCCCAAAGGTGCGACGTTGACGCACCGGAATTTGAACGCCGCATTCCTTGGCTACTTCGCGGACGTGGACCCGGGCGGACCGTGGCGCGCATTCCTGCACGCAGCACCGATGAGTCACGGGTCCGGGCTCTATGGCATCGCCAACGTGGTACAGGGCGCGTGCCACGTTATTCCAGACAGTGGTGGCTTCGACGCCAACGAGGTTTACGCGCTGATCGAAGCGTGGCCCGGTCTCAGCTTTTTTGCTGCACCGACCATGGTGAAGCGCCTGCTCGACGTGCCGCAGGCTCACGACACCAGCAACTTGAAGCTCATCATCTATGGCGGCGGTCCGATGTACGTAGAAGACTGCCTCAAGGCGCTCGAGCGCTTTGGTCCGAAGTTGTCGCAACTCTACGGTCAGGGCGAGTCGCCGATGACGATCACTGCGTTGAACGCGGCGCTGCACGCCGATCGTCAGCATCCACGCTGGATGGAACGTCTCGCGTCGGTTGGGGTTGCTCAAACGCCTGTCGAAGTTCGCGTCGTAGGCGCTGACGGCAGTCGCCTGTCGCCCGGTGACGTGGGGGAGGTCGTCGTGAAGGGCGATACGGTCATGGCCGGTTACTGGGGTAACCCCCGCGCTTCGGCCGACACCATTCGAGACGGCTGGCTTCACACCGGTGACATGGGGAGTTTTGACGCGGACGGCTTCCTGACGCTCAAGGACCGCTCGAAGGACATGATCATCTCGGGCGGTACGAACATCTACCCGCGCGAGATCGAGGAAACCCTGCTGACTCATCCCGACGTCGCTGAAGTGTCGGTCATAGGGCGCGAGGACCGCGAGTGGGGCGAAGTGGTGGTCGCCTACGTCGTCGCGAATGACCGCGCCGTCCTGGGTTCAGATGACCTCGATGCGTTTTGCCTGGAAAAGATGGCCCGCTTCAAGCGGCCAAAGGACTACCGGTTTGTCGCGGAGTTGCCGAAGAACAATTACGGCAAGGTGCTGAAGACGGCTCTGCGCGAACGCGATGCCGGCCGCTAAGCCGCAGCGCCCGGATCAGTCGGGCCGCTCACGGTAGGCGGCGTCGAAGGCGGCTTCGAGCCGCGCATTGGTTCCGCGCAGCCCCGCCACGACGTCCCGCGCCCAATCGAAATAGCGTTGACGCCGCAGTTCACTCCAGTTGGGCGGCGGCGACACGGCGAGGTCTCGCAGGTTGCTGATCTTGTCGGCCAGCTTGACGAGTTTGGCGGCATGGCTCGATCGAGGTGCATGGGCAACCTGTAGCGCCTTGCGCTCGCTGCTGGGCAGGCTGGTGTCGTCAGTGACCTCGAGCACGACATCGCAGATGGCTGCGCCGAATGCGACGCGGAGCTCTTCGGGGGTTGTGTCAGTGTCTTCGATGGTGTCGTGGAGCAACGCCGCGCAAATCGTCACAGTGTCGGTTTCGCCGCCTTCGTTGACGAGCGTGTTGACGAGCGCAATCGGATGGTTGATGTACGGCGTGGCCTCGGCATCCTTGCGCCGCTGGTCACGGTGTTTGCGGGCGGAGAACGCGAGCGCGCTCATGATGAGCGCGAGGTCGCTCTCTGGTGTTTCCGGGCCTGCGTTCAATTCCTCTCCTCGACAGCGCAAGGCATCAATCCACCTCCGGCCAGATGATGGCGACGATCAGCAGTGCCAGGATACCCTCCAGCGCCATGATGACGAGCGCGAGGGGTGCCCCTACCCAGTCGGCCAGCAAACCCAGGTGGATGAATCCGAGCGGCCCTGTACCGATGCACACCGCCAGCACACCCATGACCCGGCTGCGGTATTCCGGCTTGGTGTATAGCAACACGAGAGCCGCCTGCATCGACGCGAAGGCGGCGCCGCCCAGGCCGAGAATCAACAGCCAGGCACCGGATAGCCACGGCCAGCCCGTATAGGCGAACAACAAGATCATGTCGAGGTACAAAAAGACGCCGAAGAAGTACAGGCGCTTGTAGATGCGAGGCTGCGAGTAGGCCGTTATCAGCAACGCAGCGATGGTGGCGCCGACACCTTCTGCGCTCATCAGCAGTCCTACCGGAAAGGCGCTCAGCTGCAGAAAGTCCTTGCCGATGACCGGTACCATCGATGTCATCGGAAAGCCCCAGACATTGAATACGATGGTGATCATCAACGTGGCCGTGAGCGCCCGGTTCGTGCGTATGTAACGCAGACCCTCGAGCATGCTGGCGAGAATGCCCTGATCGTCGCCGCTGCCATCGGGTGGCCTGACGAGTGAGAACGCGAGGCCGGTGCCGATCAGGTAAACGAAGATGCCGAGGATGAACGCGCCGTCCAGGCCGATGAGCTGTAGCAACAGGCCGCCGAGAGCTGGTCCCAGCATGCGCGTACCGTTACTGGTGATCGAATCGAGACTCATCGCGATGCCGATACGCCGCACGCCGCACACCTCGGCCATGATCGTTCGGCGCGCTGAGAAGTCGGTCGTCCAGAACAATCCATTGGCGAACGACGCGACGATGAGCGCCCAGATCGGCACTGGCGTCAGCGTGCTCCAAAGCGCCAGTCCGGCGCTTTGTACAGCCATCAGTCCAAAGCCTGCTATCAACAGGGTTCGACGGTTGACGTACTCCGCCACGACGCCTGAGAGCATGCCCGCCAGTGCCAGCGGTGCCATGCGAGCCACTGTCATGACCGCTACCAGGAACGGCGAGCCGGTGACGTCGAAGACGTAGACACCGATCGCAAGCATTTCCAGCCAGCGGATGATGCTCGCCAGGGCGCCGAGCATCCACAGGGTTACGAATTCGCGTTCCTTCAGGAGCGACAGGCGGCTTTCGGGCGCGGTTCCTGCAGATTCTCCCCGGCCAGTCGACGCCGGCGTGGCCACGTCAGGCGCTGAAGAATTCGCGCATCGCTGCAACTGTCCGATCGATACCGTCGCGATCGATGTCGAGGTGCGTGACCAGTCGGATCCGCGGACCCTTCCCGATAATGATCTGCTGGTTTGCCAGATGTGATTTGAGCGCCGACGCGGTGTCGGGATCGGTGTCTACGAACACCATGTTGGTTTGCACCATCGAGGTGTCGACGCTGAGACCGTTGAGTCCGTGCAATCCGTCAGCCAGCCGCTTCGCATTGCTGTGGTCGTCAGCCAGGCGCTCGACATGATGGTCCAGCGCGTAGACCGCGGCGGCGGCGACGATGCCGATCTGGCGCATACCGCCGCCGACCATCTTACGCAGGCGCCGGGCAGTGTTGATGAAGCTCGCACGCCCCACCAGCACCGAGCCCATCGGCGCGCCGAGGCCCTTGGAAAGACAGATCGACACCGTGTCGAACTGACGTGTAATCGCATCGACGCTGACGCCGGTCTTCACCGCGGCGTTGAACACGCGCGCGCCGTCGAGATGCAGACCGAGCCCGTGCTCGCGCGCCAGCGCCGCGGCTTCCTCGACGTAACGAGGTGGCAGTGCGCGGCCCTGCGTGGTGTTCTCGAGTGCGAGCAGCGCGGTACGCGCGTAATGTGAATCGTCGGGCTTGATGGCCTTGCGGACGTCGTCCAGATCAAACGTGCCATCCGGACGCTGCTCGAGTGGCTGCGGCTGGATGCTGCCGAGCACAGCGGCGCCGCCGCCCTCGGACTTGTAGGCGTGTGCGTGCTGACCAACGATGTATTCGTCACCCCGACCACAATGACTCATGATGCCGAGCAGGTTGCCCTGCGTACCGCTGCTGACGTAGAGCGCCGCTTCGTGACCGGTCATCGCCGCCGCTTTGGCTTCGAGTTCGTTGACGGTTGGATCTTCCCCATACACGTCATCGCCGACCTCTGCGTCCGCCATCAGTGTCCGCATCGCTGCCGTCGGCCGCGTCACGGTGTCGCTTCGCAGGTCGATCATCTCAGTCGCTCCTCTACCCTTGTCTCGCCAGATGCCGGTTGACCGCGCTGACGCAGGCCCTGAGGGTCGCGCTGACGATATTCGGATGGATGCCCACGCCGAACAGCGTCTGGCCCATCTGATTTTGCACTTCGACGTAAGCGACAGCCGTGGCGTCGCTGCCGTGGCCAAGGGCATGCTCGTGATAGTCAACGACCAGCATGTGTATCCCAAAGCTGCTTTGCATGCCGTTCATGAAGGCTGCGATCGGGCCATTGCCCGTGCCTTCGATCTGCATTTCCTGACCGTCTTTACGCACGGTTGCAGTGAGTACGCACATTTCGTTCGAGCGCGCGTCCGGCACGGTGCTGTACTCGACGATCCCATAGGGCGAGTTCGCGTCCAGATACTCGCTCTGGAATGTCTTCCAGATCGAGTCGGAACTGATCTCTTTGCCAGTTTCATCCGCCACGGCCTGGACGGTCTTGCTGAATTCGACCTGCAGCGCGCGCGGCAGGTCGAGGTGGTATTCCGTCTTGAGGATGTAAGCCACGCCACCTTTGCCGGACTGGCTGTTGACCCGGATCACAGCCTCGTAGGTGCGCCCCAGATCTTTCGGGTCGATCGGCAGGTACGGTACTTCCCACAGCTCGCTGTTGCTCTGTTCGAGTGCCTCCATACCTTTTTTGATCGCGTCCTGGTGGGAGCCCGAGAATGCGGTGAAGACGAGCTCGCCGGCGTACGGATGACGCGGATGGACCGGCAACTCATTACAGTATTCGGCAACGCCGATCAGGTCGTTCATGTTGCTGATATCGAGTTCGGGATCGATACCCTGCGTGTACATGTTGCCGGCCAGCGTAATGATGTCGACGTTGCCAGTGCGTTCGCCATTGCCGAACAGCGTACCCTCGATCCGGTCGGCGCCAGCCATGACCGCCATCTCCGCGGCCGCTACGCCGGTGCCGCGGTCGTTATGCGGGTGCAGGCTCAGGATGATCGAGTCGCGCCGCGCGAGTTGCCTGCCCATCCACTCGATCTGATCGGCGTAGATGTTCGGAGTCGCCATCTCGACGGTCGCCGGAAGATTGATGATCGTGCGGTTCTGAGGCGTAGGCTCCCAGATGTCACAGACGGCATCACAGACTTCGACCGCATAGTCGAGTTCCGTGCCGGTGAAACTCTCGGGCGAGTACTCGAACACCCACTCGGTATCGCCGCGTTGTTCGGCGAGTTCACGCACGAGCTTCGCACCGTCCGTTGCGATCTGCTTGATGCCGTCTCGATCGAGTCCGAACACCACGCGCCGCTGCAGCGTAGAGGTCGAGTTGTACAGGTGCACGATAGCCCGGTGGACGCCTTCCAGAGCCTCGTAGGTTCGGGTGATGAGCTCTGGGCGGGCCTGCGTGAGTACCTGGATCGTCACGTCTTGCGGGATCCGCCTGTTCTCGATCAAGTCGCGACAGAAGTCGAAATCGGTCTGCGATGCCGACGGAAAGCCAACCTCGATCTCTTTGAAACCCATCTGCACGAGCGTGTCGAACATGCGCTGCTTGCGATGACCGTCCATCGGATTGATGAGCGCCTGGTTGCCGTCGCGCAGATCGACGCTGCACCAGATGGGCGCCGCCGTGATCTGCTTGGAGGGCCAGGTCCGATCCGGCAGGTCGATGGGTTTGAACGCAGAGTATTTGTTCGTGGGCATGCGCGCCATGGCGTTGATCCAATCCTGCTTGCTTGTACCGATGGAAACAGGCTGTTCAGCACGGATGCCTGCAACCGGCTCTTCGATGCGAAGAGACGCTTTCACGTCGCCGGCATTCTACACCAGCCTCCGCCGGGCCTCGGACAAATGTTGGCGCCTTGCAGTGTCGTGACCGTCGCGAGACAGTGCTGGTCATCGGGTTCCGGGCGCGCGCCCGCGTCCTGGACCGCGGCGGGTGCAGTCCGCAACGCCCGGGGCGAGGTGCTGGCATCGTGAATCATGAGCCGTTTCCCTATACTCACGCGGTTGGACACACCAACCCACCGCAGGAGTGACAGCATGCAGCTGGCAGGACGGATGAGCCGCCTGGGGACCGAGAGCGCTTTCGAAGTACTGGCACGCGCCAATGCCATTGCCAGTACCGGGCGCAGTGTCATCAATCTGGGCATCGGACAACCGGACTTCGCGACGCCGGCAAACGTCGTGGAAGCGGCTCGCAAGGCGTTAGCAGACGGTCATCACGGCTACACGCCGTCGAACGGCATTCCAGAACTCCGCGCCGCGGTCGCTGGCGATCTGGAGCAACGTATCGGGGTCTCGGTGGATCCCGACTGCGTGGTCGTCGTTCCGGGCGGCAAGGTCACCATGGCGATGGCGATGATGATGTTCGGCGAGCCGGGCGGGGAGATCATGTACCCGGATCCCGGCTTCCCGATCTACGAATCGATGATCCGCTATTCGGGCGCAGAGCCCGTGCCGATCCGGCTCTACGAGGACAACAACTTCTCCTTCTCGGCAGACGAGTTGCTCGCCAGCATTACGCCGCGCACCCGGCTCATCATCCTGAACAGCCCGGCCAACCCGACTGGCGGCGTGGTCGCGAAGGCAGAGCTGGACGCGCTGGTGGCTGGTCTGGAGGCGCACCCGCACGTCGTGGTGATGTCAGACGAAATCTATTCGCGGATGACCTACGACGGTTTCGAGCACGTCAGTCTGCTGACGTATCCATCCATCCGCGACCGGCTGATTCTGCTGGATGGGTGGTCCAAGACTTATGCGATGACCGGTTGGCGGATGGGCTTCGGGTTGTGGCCGCGACCGCTCGTCGACGACGCGGTTCGGCTTTGCATCAATATCCACTCGTGCGTGAATGCGTCGGCGCAATATGCGGGCATCGAGGCGCTGCAGGGGCCGCAGGACGCCGTCACTGACATGGTGGCGGCCTTCGACGAGCGCCGGAGTATCGTCGTCGATGAGCTGAACCGTATTCCTGGGTTTCGCTGCGTGGTCCCAAAGGGGGCTTTTTATGCATTTCCGAATGTCAGTGCGAGCGGACATACAGCCAAAGAACTGCAAGACCGCCTGCTAGAAGAGGCTGGCGTGGCCGCGATAGCCGGGACGAGCTTTGGCGCCCAGGGCGAGGGTTATCTGCGCTTCAGTTACGCTAACTCAGTGCCCAATATTCGCGAAGCCATGTCGCGCATCAGAGCCTGGATGGGTCAGAACGCCGGTTGATCACTGCGCAGGGCGCGGGCCTTTCCGTTCGGTCGGCCCCGATGCGGCGATGGACGTGCCTCACGCGCGCGTCAGCCGTTGCCAGAACCACAGCCCCGCCAGCAGTGCGAGACCGGCGCCGGCCACAACCGGCAGGCGCATCCCCACCCAGTCTGCTGCCGCGCCCATCAGCAACGCCCCCAACGCGGGTCCGCTTCGCGCGATCATGCCGTAGAGACTCATGACGCGCGCCCGGAATTCGGTGCTGACGTGCAATTGCAGCGTGGTTTGTGCGGTCACCGCCGCGACGGAGATCGCACCGCCAGAGAGCGTCAGGAACACGAGCGCCAGCACGAACGACTCCGACATCGCGAACAATAGTACTGACAACGCGGCCCCGCCGGCTGCGACGAAGACGCGTTCCATACCGCTGTCGCTGGTGCCGCGTGCGGCCAACATGAGGCCCGCCACGATCGCCCCGAGCCCTACGGCGGAACTCATCATCGCGAGTTCGGCCGCGCCACCGGAGAAGACCCGGTCGGCGAAACCCGGCAGCAGTTCGACGTACGGCCGGATTGCCACGGTCATCAGCGTGGACAACACCAGCACCGGGCCGATGCGCGCATGTGACAGGGCGTAGCGCGTGCCGGCCACAACTTCATCGGCGAGGTTCTGGCCTCGGGTTGGTCGTCTTCCCGGCTCTTCACCGCTCAGTTCGAGCCTGTAGAGCACGAAGATGAAGGCGACGAAGCTCAAGGTATTGAAGGCGAAGGCCGCAGCTGGACCGCTGGCAACCAGTGCGGCGCCGGCCAGCATTGGTCCGACGAAACGCGCGGAATTGAACACGACCGCATTGAACGCGATGGCCGACGGCAGGTGCTCACGGCTCACGAGACGATAGACCAGTGCAAGTCTCGCGGGCTGACCAAAACCCATGGCGAGCCCCTGCATCAATACCAGGATGGCCAACCAGGTCACATCGATGAGCCCAAGGCCGGTCAACACCGTCATGATGGCCGACACAACCAGCGACGCGATCTGGGTCCAGCGGACGATGTCCAGAGGTGGGCGCCGATCAGCGACGGCTCCGCCCAGTGGCCCCAACAACACGACCGGCAACAGGTCGGCCGCGGCCATGACACCGAGCCACGTGGCCGACCCCGTCAGCTCCCAGGTCAGCCAACCGACGGCGACGCGCTGCACCCATGTACCGACCAGCGAAAACGCGTTGCTGAACGTATAGCGACGATAGTTCGGTTCTTCGAGGGTTGCCTGCAAAGGCTTCAGAAATTCCATCGGATCCCAAGTTTGGCACGGTGACGGCCCGGTAGCGGTGTTCAGGTGTCCGCATGCAGACCAGATGGTGGCGTTTACTGCATGGGTTCTGGCCGCGCGCACCGCTATTCGCGAGGTTGCCGGCAAGGCAAAATACCGCGGTTACGCCCACGTTCGGGCGCACGCTAAAGAGAAGAGCCCTGACTACCGATGCCAGACCTCAACGTTGGTCGTGAACGCTGCGACGCACGCAGGCCGCTGCCGCCTGGCGACGCGCGGTTCTCCGCGTTCCCGTGCACACCGTGCTCTGACGCCTTCGCTCCTCGTCCGGCCGGGCGATCCAGCCAGCAGGCATATCGCCTGGCGGAGGTCCGATGAGCGGGCGTCCACGCATCCTGGCCGCGCGGCGCTTGCCAGACAACGTTACGGCCCGGCTCGAGCACGACTACGACGCGACCCTTAATCCGGTTGACGAGGTCCTCGACACCGACGAACTGGTCGCTCGCGCGGCCGGTCACGGCGGACTCATCATCGCCAATACTGAACAGGTAGATGCATCTGTGGTCGCCGCGCTTCCCGAGAGCGTGCGAATCATCGCTACGTTCTCGGTCGGCTACGAACACATCGACGTCGATGCGGCCAGCGCCAGGGGTATCACGGTCACGAATACCCCTGACGTGCTGACCGACGCGACGGCCGATGTGACCATGTTGTGTCTACTCGGCGCGGCACGCCGGGCAACCGAGTCCCTGCTGACGGTCCGCGAGCATCGATGGACGGGATGGACCACGACGATGCTGCTGGGTACGCACGTCACCGGCAAACGTATAGGCATCTTCGGCATGGGACGGATCGGTCAGGCGCTGGCGCGGCGCGCGCGTGGTTTCGACATGCAGGTGCACTACCTGAACCGGCGTCGCCTCCCACCCGAAGTCGAAGGCGACGCGACGTTTCACGATGACGAGGCGAGTTTTCTCGCGAACTGCGATTTTCTGTGCCTGAACGCGCCGTCGACGCCGGCCACCATCGGGTACCTGAATGCCGCGCGCATCGCGCAGTTGCCAGACGGGGCGGTGGTCGTCAATACCGCACGGGGCAATCTGGTCGACGACGAGGCGCTGCTCGCGGCGTTGAAGTCTGGCAAGGTGGCAGCGGCCGGCCTTGATGTATTCAATGGCGAGCCGCGCTTGCACCCGGAGTATCAGACGATGATGAACGTGTTTGCGTTGCCCCACGTTGGCAGCGCCACTGTCGAGACCCGTGATGCCATGGGGTTCGTATGCCTGGACAACCTGGACGCCTACTTCACCGGCCAGCCCGTGCCCAACGCGCTCGCGGCCCTGCCGCGCTAGAGTTCCAGGGTTCCCGTGTCTGGTGCATCTGCTCATGCGACCGAGGCGCTCGGCGTCGGTACGCAGGTGCTGGGTTTCGAAGTCGAAGCGGTGGTCGACACCAACTCGCTGACGCACACGTACCGGGCCCGCGGACGCGGTCTGCGCGCTGACGCGCCAGAGCGTCTCGTCGCCTTGCGGGAATTGCTGCCACGCGAGCTCGCAGCTCACATGGTATCTGCTGAGCATGTGGCGTTTGCGGGGCTCGCCAAGCGGTTCCTGGAAGAGGGCCAGCGCCTTGCGGCTCTGCGGCATGACGGCGTTGTCGACACGCAACTACACCGTCGCGTGGATGCCCCCGATATGCTCGTCATGGAGTGGGTGGACGGCATGAGCCTGAGGGCGCATTTCGAACGGCCCGGTGTTGCTGTGCCTGCTCTGGTGCAGTCACTGCTCGGCCTGTTGCCGGCCCTGAACGCAAGTCATGCGAGCGGCCTGCTGCACGCGAACCTGAATCCCGACACCGTCTGGGTGCGCACGCACGGTGGCCCTGTTCTGACTGGCTTTGGTGCTGCCCAGCAAGCCTATTTGCGTGACCTGCAGGAGCCGCTGATCGGTCTGGCCGCGGGCTATGCCGCGCCGGAGCAGTATCAGTACCGGCATGCTCGTATTGGTCCCTGGAGCGACGTATACGGCTTTGCTGCTCTGCTCTACCGCTGCGCGACAGGCCTGCGGCCCGTTGACGCACTGCAACGTGTGTTGGGCCTCGCCGACGGAGTCGATCCGCAGCGCAGCGCTCTCGATGCCGCGCCAGCAGGGGCGCTTCCGCCCGAGCTGTTGCGCGGTATCGACCTGGCGCTCAGCATCGACGCGCAGGCGCGTCCTCCAGATTTGCCGTCGTTGGCGCGCTGTCTGAAGGGTGACTGGGCCCCGGCGCCGGCCGTCACCGCGACGGACGGGGCGCGGGCCGCGCCTGGCGTTTCCGTCGAGCCCCCGCCGCTCCACGATCCGCTGCGTGCCGCCGATACTGCCGACGGGCCAGTCGCGGTGCGGGCGTCGCCGGCGTGGTTGCCAGGGTTGACGATGACGCTGCTCGTCATGACCACGGTGCTGTTTCTTTGGCTGGGTCAAACTGCACTGAACGGCTGGATGCAGATGCGGGCTGGTACCGGCACCGAACGCACGCCGCTACAGGGTGTTGCCGGCGAGACCCTGGCGCTGTTGTTGAGCGAGGCAGAGACGGCCGAAGCCGCCGGCCAGTATCTGGACCCGGCCGGAGAGAACGCCGTGGATGGCTTCCTCGCGGCGCTCAACATCGATCCTGCCAATGACCGCGCTCTGTTAGGACTGGAGCGCATCATCGGGCTGCTCAAGGCGGAAGCCGCCCTGGCGATCGGGCAGCGCGATCGGAGCCGTGCTGGTCGCGCGACCGCCCAGGCGCTCAGGATCGTCAAGGGCGCGTTGGGTGAGAAACGTCTGCAACTCGGCACGCGCCTGTGGCTGCAGTCCGAACTGCAGAACCTGTCCGATCGCCACGCCAGTGCCGAGGCTGTATACGACACGTCAGCCACAGGTACGCGGCGCGTCTTACCGGCCACGCACACGGGCCGCATGGGCGCGCGCGTTACGCGTTTGTTCCACGAGGCGCGTGCGGCTGTCGACAGTGGAGATGAAACCCTGGCTCGCTACAAGCTGAAGACCGTGCTGTCACTGCGGCCGGAACACGCCGATGCGAGAGCTCTGCTGGCGAAGCTCTGACCCGAACCTGGCCGCGGTTGGCAGTTTCTGCGTAAGGAACGCTCGAGCGCTACCTTATTCAGCCGCTTCGCTGCATTCCCCAAGGCTCGCGGCCGCCAGGGTTTGCACGAGGTGTTCGAGCACGCGCTGCAAAATTTCGAAGCCTTCGTGACGCACGTGCGCCTGTTCGTCCATGTACAGGTCGCGATTGATTTCGAGCTGCACGCTGTGCCGGCCGCGAAGTGGCTGGCCGTGTCGCCGGATCAGCTCAACACCTGCGTACGGCTCGTTGACAGCGACCCGGTAACCCTGATCTGCCAGCGTCTCCGCGATGAGTGATGTAAGGGCCGGTGAGCAACTGGTACCGTGCCGATCGCCGATGCAGAAGTCGGCCCGGCGTGGCGCGACCGCGCTCAACAGGTGGCCGGGTCGCGACGGCATCGAATGACAGTTCACGTGCCAGACATGGCCGTATTGCCGTTGCAGCGAGGCGATCTCCGCATCGAGGCGTTCGTGATAGGGCCTGTAGAGTTGCTCTATGCGTGCTCGGACCACGGCTGCGGTGGGCGGCTCGGCATAGAGTGCTTCCCCGTCCGGCGTGCGCATGAACACCAGACCGACGCCCAGCAGTGCTTTCTGGGTTGGCCGGCTCTGCCCGGGCCAGCCGCCGGACAGGGCCGGCGCATGAATATCGTCTTCCGCCCGGTTCGGATCGATGCACGCGCGCGCGAACTGAGCGGCCACCAGGGTCGCCCCGAATGTGGGGGCGGTGGCGAACAGTGCATCCACAAACGGATCTTCCAGCTTCTGGAGTTGCTGACGGGCCAGAACGAGTGCGGAGTCGTCCGGAAACCAGGTACCGCTGTGCGGGGAGTCGAATACCAGCGGCGCGCGTTGTCCGATTGGCGAGTGGCATGTCACCGGCGGGACATGGGAGAGGGACGCTGGCATGCTTACGATCGTCGATCCATGAAACGTGTTCCGCACATGTGACGAGTCTTGCGGAGCCCTTCGATGCCGCTACTCTACACGAGCCGCCAGCCGCCAGCCGCCAGCCGGCTGGCGGCCGCCCTACCGGCATCGACGTACTTTCCCGGCCATCGCACAGCCGGTGATGGCGTTGTTGTGGCGAGCGGGGTAACCGGGTACGCGACAGCGCCTGCCCGCATCAGCGAACCGGATAGCGGCGCCATCGTGCGACCGATTGCCGAGGCCTTGAGAATGGATGACCTGAGCCGCTACTACGCCGATCGCGCTCCTGAGTATGAGCGCATCTACCGCAAACCCGAACGTCAATCCGATCTCGGTGTGCTGAGAGGTACCGTCGCGAGCTACTTCGCGGGATGCTCGGTGCTCGAGATGGCCTGCGGGACCGGTTACTGGAGTCATGAAGCAGCGCGAGGCGCCCGGCGTCTGGTCGGGCTCGACATCAACGAAGCGGTGCTTGCGATCGCCCGGGCGAAGCCTCACGACGCCGACCGTGTGCGGTTCGTGACGGGTGACCTGTACACCGCGTCGGACCTGGGCGGGCCGTTCGATGCCGCACTGGCGGCGCACTGGTGGTCGCATGTGCCGCTCGATGCGACCGCCGCCTTCCTCGACGCGCTGCACGCGCAGTTGACGGAGGGCGCGCGCGTGATGCTGCTCGACAACAATTTTGTGCCCGGCAGCTCGACGCCGGTATCGCGGCGCGACAACCAGGGCAATACCTACCAGGAGCGGCGGTTGGATGACGGGTCCACGCACGAGGTCCTGAAGAATTTCCCGAGCGACGCAGATCTCGAAGCGGCGGTGGGTGCGCGTGGAGCCGATATCACAATCGAGCGTCTCACCTACTACTGGACGGTAACTTATCGCGTGCGTGCCGGAGTCGACCAGGCAGGCTGACCCCTGCCGGACAGTTGGCGCCAGGGCGTTCGCCCGGGGCAGACACATTGGCCGCGCACGCCCCTCCTCACCGCTCGCCTGTCACGCGTTGCGACGGCGCAGCTCCTGCATGCCCTCGTCCAGACCACGCAGCGTCAACGGGAACATGCGCTCGTGCATGACTTCCTCGAGCATGCCGATCGACTGCGTGTACTTCCAGTGCTCCCGCGGTTTTGGATTGAGCCAGATCGAGTGTGGGAACTGGTCTAGCAGACGCTGCATCCACGCTGCGCCAGCTTCTTCGTTCCAGTGCTCCACGCTGCCGCCCGGGTAGGCGATTTCGTAAGGGCTCATCGACGCATCACCGACGAACACGCACTTGTAGTCCTGCCCATAAGTGCGAATCACATCGTAGGTGGAGATCTTCTCGGTGTGGCGCCTGCGGTTGTCCTTCCAGACATTCTCGTAGACACAGTTATGGAAGTAGAAGTACTCGAGATGCTTGAACTCGGTCCGGGCTGCCGAGAACAGCTCCTCGCACGCCCGTATGTGGTCGTCCATCGAGCCACCGATATCGAGCAGGAGCAGCACCTTAACGGCATTGTGTCGCTCGGGCACCATCTTGATGTCCAGCAGCCCGCCGTTGCGCGCCGTAGAACGAATGGTGTCGTCGAGGTCCAGCTCGTCAGCGGCACCTTCCCTGGCGAACTTGCGCAGTTTGCGAAGCGCCACCTTGATGTTGCGTGTGCCGAGCTCAACCGAATCGTCGAGGTTCTTGTATTCGCGTTTGTCCCAGACTTTGACGGCGCGGCGGTGACGTGATTCTTCCTGTCCGATGCGCACCCCTTCCGGATTGTAGCCATACGCGCCAAAAGGGGATTTGCCCGCGGTGCCGATCCACTTGTTGCCACCCTGGTGACGGCCTTTTTGTTCCTCGAGACGCTGCTTCAGCGTTTCCATCAGCTTCTCGAAGCCGCCCATCGCCTCGATCTGCGCTTTCTCCTCGTCTGACAGCATCAGCTCTGCCTGACGCCGCAGCCATTCCTCGGGAATCTCACCGACAACGCTGTCGAACAGTTCTTCCATGCCTTTGTAGTAGGCGCCGAACACCTGATCGAATCGGTCGTAGTGCCGTTCGTCTTTGATGAGTGCGGTTCGCGAGAGATAGTAGAAATCATCGACGCTCACGGTCGCGATGCGTGCTTCCATCGCTTCCAGCAGCATCAGGTATTCGGTCAGAGAGACCGGTAGCTGCGCCTGTCGCAGCTTGTAGAAGAAATCAACCAGCATTGTTGCGCCGATGCAGGAAAGCCAGACGTTCAAACATGTGCACGTCCTGCTCGTTCTTGAGCAGAGCGCCGTAGAGTGGCGGGATCGCTTTGCCCCCATCCTGCTCGCGCAGCGCCTCCGGCGGAATGTCCTCTGCGACCAGCAGCTTGATCCAGTCGAGCAGCTCCGAAGTGGATGGTTTTTTCTTCAGGCCGGGCACTTCGCGAACCTCGAAGAAGCTCTCCAGCGCCTCGCGCAGCAGCTCCTTCTTCAAATCCACGAAATGTACCCCGACGATCCTTTCCATCGTTTCTTTGTCCGGGAAGCGGATGTAATGGAAGAAACAGCGCCTCAAGAACGCATCCGGCAGTTCTTTCTCGTTATTGCTGGTAATGATGATGATCGGACGGTGCTTGGTCTGGATGACTTCCTGCGTCTCGTAGACGTGGAACTCCATGCGATCCAGTTCCAGTAGCAGGTCGTTCGGAAACTCGATGTCAGCCTTGTCGATCTCATCGATCAGCACGACTGGCTGGACGTCGCTGTCGAAGGCATCCCACAGCTTGCCGCGGGATATGTAGTTGCGGATGTCGTGGACGCGGTCGTCACCGAGCTGAGAATCGCGCAGACGGCCGACCGCATCGTACTCATACAAGCCCTGTTGTGCTTTGGTGGTGGACTTGATGTGCCACTGGATGAATGGACGATCCAGCGACCGCGCCACTTCTTCGGCGAGCATCGTTTTGCCGGTGCCCGGCTCGCCTTTGATAAGCAGTGGGCGGCCGAGCGTTACGGACGCGTTCACGGCCATCATCAGTTCTTCCGTGGCGACGTAGTCGTCGGTGCCGGTGAAACGCTTGTCAGTCATGGAGCAGTGTCTTCTCGTGCCGGGGCGGCAGCTAATGGCGCCGCTTACGTAAAACGATATCGTACCGCACTAGCAGGCACCTCCGCCAAATACACTCTGGCTGCCGGCAGGAACTCAGTCATTCCCGCGAGTGTGCCAGAATCCACCCCGATTCGGACCTTACTGAGCGCAGCGCGCGTCACCTCTGTAACCTCGATGCAAGCAACCGACAGCCGACACCCTGCCATCGATGCGATTTTGTTCGACAAGGATGGAACGCTGCTCGACTTCAATGCCACGTGGGTGCGCGTGTACGAGCATGCGGCCGCCCATGTCGCCGCGCGTCTCGACCGTCCTGAGCTGGCCGGCAGCATGCTCGCGGCGACGGGCATGGACCCGGCGACCGGACAGATCGCGCCCGAGTCGGCGCTCGCCTGCGCCGCCAACGATGAGATCGCCGCAATCTGGGCCAGGACGGCGGGTCTCGCTCAGCCAGCTGCGCTGACGGCTGAGCTGGAAGCGCTGTTTGGCGCTGTCGAGGTGCGCCGCGCCGCGCCGGTGGCGGGGCTGGCCGCGACGCTCGTCAGATTGCGTGAGGCCGGCTACCGCCTGGGTGTGGCGACCATGGATTCGGTCGACATGGCGGAGGCAGATCTGGATTTGATGGGCGTACGGGCCGATTTCGACTTTGTTTGCGGCGCCGACAGCGGTTTCGGCTACAAGCCGCAAGCCGGCATGGTGCAGGGATTTTGTAACGCGGTGGGCGTGTCACCACGCGCGGTCTGCATGGTTGGTGATACCACCCACGATCTGCGGATGGGGCGCAATGCCAGCGCCGGCATGGTCGTCGGTGTGCTGACCGGTGCCGGCGACCTCGCATCGCTTGAACCCCTGGCCGATGCGGTACTGGCGGGGATCGCGGAACTGCCGGACTGGTTGGTGAGCATCCGGGCAACGCGCTGACGCACGGGGCGGTTTGAGCCGGTCAGCAAAAAAATTCTGCTCCTCGTGAAAGCATTCGACCTCGATGCCGGTCTGCTTTCTAAACAACCCCGGCGCGAGCGCGCGAGGAGAGCATGAACATGGCGGCAGTAGCGACCAGCGTAGTCAGTCCGAATTCGCTCCAACCCACCGACCTCGAGTTGGTCGATCGGGCCCGGAATGGGGAGCAGAGCGCATTTGACATGTTGGCGCTGCGCTACCAGGGCCGGTTGGCGAAGCTGGTAGGCCGCTACATCAGTGACCCGGCGGACGTCCTGGACGTCGTGCAGGAATCCCTGATGCGCGCGTACCGCGCTCTCGATCGATTCCGGGGCGACAGTGCTTTCTACACGTGGCTCTACCGCATCGGTGTCAACGCCGCGAAGAACCACCTGGACGCACGTTCGCGTCGCCCGGGGCCTGACCGACTGGTTCCGCTCGACAGCGAAGACGTTTCTTTCGAACTCGTCGAGTCAGATACTCCCGAACAGTGGATGCGCTGCGACGAGATGATGGACGCGCTCGACCGTGCGGTCTGCGCACTCCCGCCGGAGCTGCGTGAGGCGTTGACGCTGCGCGAACTCTCCGGCTGCAGTTATGAGCAGATCGCAGAGCGGATGGAGTGCCCGATAGGCACGGTACGCTCGAGGATCTTCAGAGCTCGCGAAGCGGTGAGCCGCGAGTTGCAGCCGTTTCTGTGAAACGCACCGATTCGATGCCGCGACCCCAAAGGGGCTTTCGTCCAGGCTGACGGTCAGTTGAGGCTCGTCTGTGACCGCCGATGTTCCTCCGCGCGTTCACAGGCGAGGTCGATCAGTCGGGTAATCAGCTCGCTGTACGGTATCCCGCTCGCTTCCCAGAGCCGGGGGTACATGCTGATCGGAGTAAACCCCGGCATCGTATTAACCTCGTTGACGAGGACACTCTCGTCATCGGGATGCACGAAGAAGTCGACACGAGCGAGCCCGCTGGCACCGACAGCACGGAACGCTGCGACGGCCAGAGTGCGAATCTCCTCGCTGGCCGCCTCGCTGAGTTCGGCCGGGACGATGAGCTTGGACGCTTCGTCTGCGTATTTCGCCTGGTAGTCGTAGAACGCATTGGCTGGAACGATCTCTCCAACGACGGATGCCTCTGGCGCAGCGTTGCCGAGCACCGCGCATTCGATCTCGCGGTAACCGCTGGCCGCAGTTTCCACGATCATTTTTGTGTCGAACCGCGCCGCTTCGGTCAGAGCCGCCGCCAGGGCGTCGCGATCGTGCGCAGCGCTGACGCCGACGCTCGACCCCATCCGCGCCGGTTTGACGAACACTGGATACTCGAAACGGCCCTCGATTTCGAACAGCACGGGTTCCGGGCGCTGCTCCCAGCGGCTTCTGCGCACGACGTGATAATCCACTTGCGGCAATCCGTCGGCCTTGCAGAGTCGTTTGGTGAGTTCTTTGTCCATGGCGACTGCAGACGCAGCCACGCCGCAGCCGACCGTCGGAATTCCGGCGAGTTCCATCACGCCCTGAACGGTGCCATCTTCTCCAAAAGGACCATGGAGCAGCGGGAACACCACATCGACCGCGATCGGCGCGCCACTGCCGTCGGCGTGCATGAAGGTGCCGCCGGGCCGATGGTCCACGACGAGGCGGGGGGCAGCCGCGGAGGTCACCAGGCCGCTCGCCAGGACGTTCGTGTCTGGCGGCAGGGCCAGCCATTCACCAGACTTCGAAATGCCGACCAGCTGGACGTCGAAACGCTCGCGATCGACGTGCGGCAGCATTGCACGGGCGGAACTGACTGATACCTCATGCTCAGCCGAGCGACCGCCGAAAAGGACGGCCAGCCGGCGTTTTGAGACGCTCATCAGATTCGTGCCTCCGTTCGTGTAGTGGTGCAGCAACGCGACAACGGCGGCAACTTAGCAATGCCGTCGGCTTGCGGCAATGCCGCACGCGGGGGAGGAGACACCCGCGGTTGAACCTTGCAGGCGGGCGGAGGTTCCAACGCCGAGCGGCCCCGCATTCGCGGTCGCAAGGCATACGCGTCCGGTAGTGAGTGGCAGGGGTGCTAGAGTCCCGCTCGCGAGCGGCCATCCAACTTCGGCTGCCGTTCGGCGGAGGAACAGAAATTTGCCCGCAGCAACTCGTCTGGAACGCCGGCTGCGAAGCTGGAGCGGTCTCGTGGTCGCGGTGTTCGTGGTCGCGCATCTGCTGAACCACTCGCTGGCGATATTCTCGTTAAACGATGCCGAGCAGCTACGCAGCCTGTTGGCGCTGATCTGGCGTTCGGTGCCCGGCACCGTGGTGCTGTACGGGGCGCTGGCAGTCCATTTCGTGACGTCGTTGATGACGCTCGCGCGGCGCAAAACCCTGCGGATGCCAGGATGGGAAGCGGCGCAGTTGCTTCTGGGGCTGTCGGTTTTTCCGCTTCTCGCCGGCCACGTTATCGGCACTCGCGGCGTCGTCGAGTTCTTCGGGGCCGATCCCAGCTATCAGGTGGTGTCGCTGGCGCTCTGGTCCAATGCCGAGTACACCATCATCCAGGCGGCACTCAGCCTGGTTGTGTGGCTGCACTTCGCCATTGGTCTGCATTTCTGGTTGCGCCTCTACGCCTGGTATCCGCGGTGGCAGAGCGTCGTACACGCGTCTCTCGTCCTGGTACCGGTTCTTGCGATGGTCGGTTTCGTGCGCGCCGGGCAGCAAGTCGAGTTGTTCGCAGCGGACGAGATGCGGGTGATGGCCTTGTTGAGCACACTCGGTGGTCCAATCGACCAGGTGGTGGCGTTTACGACCCAGACGACCGATCTGTCGCGGGCGTGGTATCTGGTGCTCATCGGGGTCCTACTGGTGGGGCGATGGCTCGTTTTGCTCTATGCGCGCAGACGTGGAACCTTCGAGTTGGTACTGCCGGACAGCCGCCGCGTTCGCGGGGTGCGCGGTCACACGATGCTGGAAGCCCTGCGCGCGGCCGGTGTTGCGCACGCCGCGGTGTGCGGGGGGCGTGGGCGGTGCACGACATGCCGTGTGCGTGTCGCTGATGTACAGGGGCGTCTGCCGCCGCCGCGTCCGCTCGAGCGTACTGCGCTCGACCGCATTGGCGCACCGCCCAACGTGCGGCTCGCATGTCAGGCACGACCTCTGGGGCCGGTCGAAGTGACGCCACTGATCCGTGCCGATGCCGGCTCGGCCGAGGCACGCAAACCGGGTGGCGTCAGTGGGCAAGAACGTGTTGTAACCGCCATGTTCCTGGATTTGCGCGGTTCGACGGCGCTCGGCGAACGGCGCCTGCCATACGACGTGCTGTTCATCCTGAACCAGTTCTTCGCCGAGATGGCGCTCGGGCTGTCCGAGTCGCACGGACATTACGCGCAGTTTGCCGGTGACGGGCTGATGGCTCTGTACGGCCTCGAGCGCGGCGAACGCCAGGGGGCACGCGATGCGTTGCGCGGGGCCGAACGCATGCTGCAGCGCCTGTCGGCTTTGAACGAGCGACTGTCCGAAGAGCTCGATGCGCCGTTGCGCATCGGTATCGGAATTCACACCGGTGAGTCGATCGTAGGCACGATGGGTCCGCCGACTTCGCCCAACTATTCCGCGATCGGAGACAACATCAATATCGCCGCGCGGCTCGAAGCGAAGACCAAGGACCTCTCGTGTGTCGTCGTGGTGTCAGCCGCGACGCTCACTACCGCTGGCTTCAACCCCGACGACTACCCGTCGCGCCTGGTCGACGTCCGCGGGCGGGAAGGAGACATCCAGGTCTGCCTGTTCGAACGCGCCGACGAGGTGCCCTACCAGTCGGGGACTCAGCCGGCCGCCGCGTGAGCGCGGACTCATGTACCGCAATCCCGTGTGTGCAGTGCGCGAAGCGCTGGCGGTTCGGCCAGCGCGGCCTGGTGCACGGCCGGCGAGTACCACCGGCACGCCAGGCCGAGCGCGTCCTGCCGCGCCGCCAATATGTCCGGTTGGACGCGGGCCAGGTCAGAGCGGTCACTGGCCCAGCCGAGTGCCATGACGCCACTCACATACGTAGGCACGGGCACGTAATAGAACCCGGTGTGGGCGAACACCTGGCGAAGCGCAGCCGCCGAGGCCGCCAGCGCGGTCGGCATGAACGCCGGCGTACCATTCTGATTAACGAGCACTCCGCCAGGATTCAGGCAGGCCTGACAGGCACGAAAGAATTCTGCTTCGAAGAGCACTTTGCCAGGCCCGATGGGGTCGGTTGAATCGATGATGATCGCGTCGAATCGATAGGGCGTCTCGCGGACGTAGTCGGCGCCGTCGCCGAATACCAGCTCGGTTCGGCGATCGTCGAAAGCACCCGCTGACAGCGTCGGCAGGTGCGCCCGGCAGTACTTCACGACATCCGCATCGAGCTCGACCATCACGGCGCGCTCGACTGGATGACGGAGCACCTCGCGAAGCGTCCCGCCGTCGCCGCCGCCGATGACCAGTACGCTCCGCGCACTGCCGTGCCAGAGCATCGGCACGTGCACCAGCATCTCGTGGTAGATGAACTCGTCCGACTCGGTGGTCTGGACGACGTGATCGAGTGCCAGCACTCGTCCGAGCACGGCGTGATCGAAGATATGAATGGCTTGCAGCCCGGTGTGACCGGCGAACAGGACGCGGTCCGGCCGGACGCTGAACTCGACTCCCGCGCAGATGGTTTCAGTGAAGATGAGCGGCTCGGCGTCGGCGAGCGAATCGGATGACATCGGCGATAGCGGTCCTGGTAGTGATCGGATGGGAACGGTTCAGCCCGACGCATCGGCGGCGCTCGCGTGGCCGCACGGGTGGCCTACAATGCGGCAGATTGAAGGTGCCCGGACACTTGGCGCCTCGTATTGCGGAGCACGAACATGAACACCACCGCGAGGCTCGCCGCGCTGCGCAAGCAGCTGCGCCTACATGGTCTTAGCGCATATTTTGTACCCAATGCCGATCCGCATCAAAGCGAGTATCCGCCTGCTTGCTGGAACCGCCGTGCGTGGCTGAGCGGCTTCGACGGCTCGGCGGGCGAGGTGGTGATCGGGCGCGACGGCGCGTGGCTGTGGACCGATGGCCGGTATTTTCTGCAAGCCGAAGCACAACTCGCCGGGACCGGCATCGAGCTGATGCGTCAGGGTGTTCCCGGAGTCCCGAGCGTCGCCCAGCACGTCGGTCAGATCACGCGACGGCGCGGTCGCGTCGGCGTCGACCCGCGGGTCGTCTCAACGGCTCAGGCCGAAGCGCTCGAGCGGGCGCTGGCCCGCGCGGGCGCGGAGCTGGTCTTGTTGGACGAGAACCTGGTGGACGCGATATGGAAAGACCGGCCGGCGGCGCCCCGATCCGGCCTGAAAGCACTGGCGAAGCGGTTTGCCGGCGAGGCTGTCGCGTCGAAACTGAAGCGTGTGCGCGCAGCCATGCGCGCGCGCGGTGCGCATGCTCACGTGGTCACGATGCTGGACGCGGCTGCCTGGCTGCTGAACATGCGCGCGACGGACGTCGACTACAATCCGGTGGCCGTCGCCTACGTCGTCGTGACGCAGGAAGACGCGACGCTGTTCACGGAGCAGGCGCGCGTGCCAACCTCGTTTCGCCGCCATCTCGGTCAGCATGTAGGGATAGCGGGCTACGAAGACATCGGCGCAGCCCTGCGCCGGCTCGGCAAACGCAGACGCAGGGTCTGGGTCGACCCCGCCACGGCCAGCCGGTGGGTAGTCGACCAGCTGAACGGTGCGGACCTTCTGACACGGGCTTCACCGGTCACGCGTATGAAGGCGGTCAAGAATTCGATCGAACTCGAAGGTATCCGGGCCGCGCACGTGCGCGATGGTGTCGCGATGGTCCGTTTTCTACACTGGCTGGAGCGCGCGGTGCCGTCCGGCGGCGTGACGGAGATGAGCGCTGCGGCCCGGCTCGCGGAGTTACGCGCGCAGGGCGAGCGATTCCAGGGCTTGAGTTTCCGTACGATCGCCGGATACGCGGCGCACGGCGCCATCATCCACTACAGCGTGGACGCCGCCAGCGACATCGCGTTGAAGAGCCGCGGCCTGTTCCTGCTGGATTCCGGCGCACAGTATCTCGACGGAACGACGGACATTACCCGCACAATACTGCTCGGGGAGCGCGCCACGCGCGCGCAGCGTGACCGATACACGCGGGTGCTGAAAGGCCATATCGCGCTTGCCACCGCGCGGTTTCCAGCCGGCACGACGGGCGCGCGACTGGACACCTTCGCGCGCCAGTTCCTGTGGCAGGCGGGCCTCGATTACGGGCACGGTACGGGCCACGGCGTGGGCGCCTATCTGAACGTACACGAAGGGCCGCAGTCGATAAGCCCGAGGTCGCAGGATATTCCGTTGGAGATCGGCAATGTGCAGTCCAACGAACCAGGTTATTACGCGCCGGGCGAGTACGGCATCCGCATCGAGAATCTGATCGAAGTCGTGCGTGATGACGGTGTCAGCAACGCGGCCGGCGAAACGTTTCGCTTCGATATTCTGACGCTTTGTCCGATCGACACGCGCCTGATCGACATGCGTTTGGTGACGACGGACGAAGCCGACTGGTTGAACGCCTACCATCGTCGCGTACGCACGACGCTCAGCCCAATGCTGGCGGCGGCCGAGCGGCGTTGGCTGAAGCGGGCGTGCGCGCCGCTGAAGGCAAGTTGAGGAGCTGGCGAATGCGACGAGTAGTCATGATGATCATCGATGGCCTGCGCCGGGACTGCGCGCGGGCCGAGTGGATGCCTTCGCTGGCGGCCCTGGCGGAATCATCCCGGCAGTTCGCCGGGCACCGCGGCGTGTTCCCGAGCGCCACCAGGGTGTCTTCATCGAGTATCGCGACCGGCTGCTGGCCAGCCCGTCATGGCCTTGCCGGAAATTCCGTGGCCTGGCGCGACGGCGGTGGGTTTCAGCGCGTCAGCGCGGGCACTGCGACCTTCGTCGAAGATTGGATCGCGCGCGACGGCCGCGCACTGAAAGTGCCCACGATGGCCGATCGGCTAGGTGAGGAGATGCTGATCGTCAGCAACTCGTCGCCCGGCGCTGCACGCCTTCAGGATCCCAACCGGGCCGCGCGCTTCATGCATCGCTCTGGCGCGTGGCTGCCGGGTGGCGCGGAGCAGCCGGCGCTCGACATCACGTACACCGGTACCGGAGATGCTGTCGCTACCAGCCGTTTCTGCGAGCAGTTGCTGCACGGGCGGGCGGTGCAGTGCGCTCTCCTGTGGATCTGCGAGCCGGACCACAGTCAGCACCGGCTGCCGCTCGGCAGCCCCGATCACCGTGCGCTGCTGGCCGGCTCCGACCGGATGGTCGCGCAGGTCGTCGACGTGGTCGCGCGGCTGCGCGAAGCGGGTGATGACGTGCTGCTGCTGGTGGGTTCCGACCATGGGCATGAGACCATCGACGCCATCGTCGATGTGGATATGGCTCTGGTAGAGGCAGGATTCAAAGCGACCGCAGAAGCCGATGATCTGGTCGTGGCCCCGAGCGGGATGGGCGGGCTCATCTACGCCGTTGACGAAGACCCGGCCCGCGCGGCGGAAATAGCCAGATGGTTTCGAGAGCAGCCGTGGTGTCACGACGCCTGGAGCGGGAACCGGCTCGGGGAAGTGCATCAGGTGCCGGCTAACGGAATGATCGTCGCGTTCGCCATGGCACGCCGGGATACGCTCAATCCGTACGGCGTGCCGGGTTACGCCCACACCATCAAAGACCGGTCTTCACCCAATGACGCGCCCGGTAATGGTCAGCACGGTGGATGGGGGCCGTACGAGGGGGCGCCAGCACTGTTCGCCAATGGACGGGAGTTCGTGGTTGGGACCGAAACGCAGGTTTCCGCGCTGGTGGACATTGCTCCGACTATCTACACTCACCTTGGTGTGGCCGTAGACGGGCCGATGGACGGCGAGGCCTTGCAGCTACGCCGGTCTGGAGGCGCGCAGTAACGCCTGCCTCGAGCGGACGGTGGATCGGCGAGCGTCCGGCTCGTGAACGCACAGCCCGCCGCGTGATAACGTCGCCTGCGGGTGTGCTGGACTGACCGGAGCAACATGCAAGCAGAACCGCTGCAACAACGAATCCTCGACAGATTCTTCGAACACTGCTACCGGCGCAGCTACGACGCTGGCGAGATCGTCATCAGCGCCGGCGACTTTTCGTCCGAGCTCTACTTCCTGGTGCGTGGTTCCGTCTCGGTACAGTACGAAGACCGCGAAGGCCACGAGATCATCCTCGCTTACCTGCACGAAGGCGACTTCTTTGGTGAGATCGGTATGTTCGACGAGCGCCATGAGCGCAGCGCCTGGGTGCGGACGCGCGAGCCTTGCGAGGTGGCTAACCTGTCTTACGATTCGCTGCGCGAGCTGGCCCGTGCGTCGCCGAACCTCGTCTTTGAAATGCTGGCTCAACTGGCCGTGCGGGTGCGCAACACGAGCCGTAAAGCAAGCGACCTTGCGTTCACCGACGTCGCCGGACGGGTTGCCCGGGTGCTTCTGGATCTGACCGAGCAGCCGGATTCGGAGCCCCATCCAGACGGCACCCGGCTGACCGTGACCCGGCAGGAACTGGCGCGCCTCGCCGGTTGTTCACGCGAAATGGTGAGCCGCGTCATCCGCGTTCTCGAAGAGCGCAGGGTGCTCGCGACGGAAGGCCGTTCATTGATCGTCTACAGGAACAAGTGAATTCTCATGAGCGAACCCATCCCTTTTGTCCGTGACATGACCTTCGAATACGGCGAGGTTGATGAGTTGTCTCCGCTCGTGCGGCGCGTGATCGCGCACAATCCCAGCCCCTTCACGTATACCGGCACCGGTACGTACATCATCGGTCGGGGCAAAGTCGCCATCGTCGATCCGGGGCCCAGCGATGAGGATCATGTCGCGGCGGTCTTGAAGGCCGTTGAAGGCGAGACGATCACGCACGTGCTCGTGACCCATACTCACTCCGATCACTCGCCCGGATGTCGGATTCTCGCGCGTAGCACCGATGCGCCCACCTACGCGTTCGGCCCGCACGGTTCCGGCAAGGCGGCGCAGGGGATCGTTGTCGACGAAGGGGGAGACATGGACTTCGATCCTGACTTCCGCGTCGACGACGGCGACGTGATCGAGGGCGACGGATGGACGGTCGAGTGTCTGCACACGCCGGGCCACACGTCTAATCACATCTGTTTCGGCCTGCGTGAAGAGTCGGCCTTGTTCAGCGGCGATCACGTGATGGGATGGTCGACCAGTATCGTGTCACCGCCCGATGGTGACATGGGCGATTATCTGCGCAGCCTGCACAAGCTGCTCGGGCGTGAGGACCTTCACTACTGGCCTACGCACGGCCCCCGCGTCGACGGCCCGCGGCGCCTGGTGCGCGCGTTCATCGAGCACCGTCGCGCTCGCGACGCCCAGATTCTTGCGTGCCTGGGCGACAACGTACGGGAGATCCGTGAGATGGTGCCGCGGATGTATCAAGGCGTCGCGACCGCTCTGTACCCGGCCGCCGCGCGTTCGGTGCTGGCGCACCTGGTCGAAATGGTCGCGGATGGTCGGGTCGGTTGTGAGGGGGAACCTCAGGTCGACAGTGAATACTGGCTGCGCTGACAGCCGGCGCCGCGCGCACGGAGAATTATGCGTCGAGGGCAGTAATTAGACATAACAACAACGCAGGGACTCCGCACCGGATAGCGAGCCCGAGACGGCGGCAGGCTGCGTCCTGGCCGGTCTCCGCAGCCGCCTGGTGGGTCCCATAGTCGGAGAGCAGATCGAGTGGATAGTGTCGCAGGCGTATTCGTGCCGGTTGACGTGCTGGCGCGAGAACAGGGGACCACGGCTGACGCAGTGGTCGAAAAGATTCAAAGCGGTGCGCTGGTAGGGCGCAAGCAGAGCAATGGCTGGCATGTGCTGGTTCGGGTACCGGGCAGTAGTGCCGCTGCTGAAGGCGATGGCGAGGCACAGCCGGCCGCGCCGGGCGCGGCGGCGAGCGCGCCAGCCGCGGCGCCGGCGCGGGCCGAATTGTCCGGCCCGATCCAGATCGATGGTGTGACGGATGTGGTCGTGCGCGACGTGCAGATCCGTTACGGCACGATGGTGCGGCTCATGTTCAAGTTTCTGTTCGCGTGCATTCCGGTTGCCGTGGTCCTCGGCGTGCTCATCGGCGGCGCCTGGTGGATCTACTCGAAGTACGGCGACCTGCTGCTGAGCTACGTAAGGCCATATCTGTCTTGAGCCGGTCCAGTTGAAGACGAGCCAGGCCGCCAGATTCCGCCGGCGGCGCGTACGGCGTGCGCAACCGTGAGCCCTTCACGCCAGCGCGGTGATCGCGCGCGGGTGGTGCCCGCGGACGACGGCCGTGAAGTGCGGGTGGTCGATTCAGAAACGGTTTATGACGGGTACTTTCGGGTCGACCGCTACCTGCTACAGCACTCGCTTCACGGCGGCGGCCTCGGTCAGGTAGTCAGCCGTGAGGTGTTCGAAAGGGGACATGTCGTCGGTCTGCTGCCTGTCGACCTACGCAATGACCAGGTCGTACTGATCGAGCAGTTTCGGCCTGGGGCGCTCGCGGCCGGATGGGAAGCCTGGCTCTGGGAGTGTGTTGCCGGTGTCATCGAACCCGGCGAGCAGCCGGACGAGGTTGCGAGGCGCGAATGCAGCGAAGAAACGGGCCTCACAGTCGGTCGGCTCGAACTGGTCGCACGCTATCTGAACAGTCCCGGAGCGTGTTCGGAGACGATGCACCTGTTCGTGGGTGAAGTGGACGCTGGCGCCGCCGGAGGCGTATTCGGCCTCGCTGACGAAGGCGAGGACATTCTGGTCAAGGCGATGTCGGTAACTGACGCGCTGAACGAACTGGAGGCTGGTCGCATCGTCAATTCCAAGACGGTGATCGCACTGCAGTGGCTGGCCCTGCACCACGATGACCTGAGGAGTCGCTGGCTGGCGTGATGAGCAAGCGCGTCCTGATGATCGTTCACCAGGCTACTTCGACCACTGGCCGTGTCGGACGGCTGCTGCGCGAGCGCGGATACGAAGAGCAGTACTGTTGTCCGTGTGCCGGCGCCGAGTTGCCCTCGAGCAGTCGCGACTATGCGGGTGTCGTCGTCTTCGGGGGCCCGATGAGCGCAAACGACGAGAACGAGTTTCCAGGAATCCGCGCGGAGCTGGACTGGATCGAGCGTACGCTGGACGACGGTACACCGTTCCTTGGACTTTGCCTCGGGGCACAGCTGTTGGCGCGTGCGCTCGGCGCACCTGTCTGGGAACATCCAGATGGCGTCGTGGAGATCGGCTACCACGACGTGCACGCCACCAGGCAGGGGCGCGCACTGCTGCCTCCTGAGCATCGGTTCTTCCAGTGGCATCGCGACAGCTTCGATCTGCCGGCCGGCGCTGAACGCCTCGCCTACAGCGAGCGGTTTGAGAATCAGGCGTTCCGCTACGGCTCATCACACGTGGCGCTGCAGTTTCACCCGGAGATTAGCCGCGACATCATGCTCCGCTGGCAGACCGGGGGCGCCCGGCGCCTGACCGCGCCCGGGGCGCAGGGGCCCGAAGCGCAGCGCCGCGACAATCTTGCGTACGACCCCGGGGTGGCGCGTTGGCTCGAGGGTTTCCTTGCGGCATGGCTCGGTGAGTAGGCAAGACCCTGGCGCGCCGGTGGCCGATCCCGGGGCTCCGGAGCATGTCCGCTTCTGCCAGCGATGCGGCGCAGGCATGGCAACAGGAGAGTTCGAAGGACGCGCGCGTCGCATCTGCACGGAGTGTCGTTTCATTCATTTCGTCGAGCCCCGCGTGTCGGTTGGCGCGATGGTCATGCGAGACGCATCGTTGCTTCTGGTTCAACGCCGCTTCAATCCGGAAAAGTTCAAGTGGTGCTTGCCAGCGGGGTATCTGGATCCCGGCGAACTGCCGGAGGAGACCGCGCGCCGGGAAGTGTTCGAAGAGACTGGCCTCGACGTGACCATCACCGACCTTGAAGCCGTGTACGGAAACACCAATGGCCGTGGTGCGTCGCTCATCCTGATCTACAACGCGGTCTATGCCGGCGGCGAGCCGGTTGCCGCGGACGACGCCCTGGCGGCGCGGTTTTGTGCATTGGATGACGTACCTGTGCTGGCGTTCGACAGCACCGTCGACATCGTCATGCGCGCGCGTCGCCGCCGTGCGTCCGGCGGCGCTTGAAGGTCGATACCGACGGCTTTGCGATGAGTAACCTGCCGACCCTCGATATCCGCACTGCCCGGCGCCTCGCGATCCTGAAAGCCGGGCTCTGGCGCGCGCGCCAGGTCGGGCTGCCTGAGCGCGGCGTTGGTGAGGGCAAGCGGGCCCGACGTGCGGCACTGGCGGTGATCGATCATTTTGGCTATCTGCAGCTCGATACGGTTGCGGTCGCGGGCGCCCGCACTCACGCGATCGTGCTGGCTTCACGTCTCGAAGGCCTGCGAGCCGGGCTGGCAGAGACGCTGCTCCGCCGCGGGGAGCCACTGTTCGAATACTGGGGACACGAGGCGTGCTGGCTGCCGCTGTCGCTCTACCCGCTATTCAGCTTCCGCCGCCGGGAGTTCGCGCGACATCCGTGGTGGGGCGATCTCATCAACGAACATCCGCGGCTCGCACGCTCGCTGTTAGACCGTGCGCGCCTCGACGGGCCGTTTCGTTCGGTGGATCTTGAAGGCGAACATCATCCGGGCTGGTGGAACGTCAAACTCGCCAAACGGGTGGCCGAAGCCCTGTGGTCATCCGGAGAACTGGCGATCGCCGAGCGCAGCAGTTTCCAACGCACATACGATCTCACGGAGCGCGTGATTCCGTCCGAGGTGCGCGCGGCGAGCGTGTCCGATGATGACGCCTACGCGGCCCTGCTTCTGAAGGCCCTGGGCGCGCACGGGTTCGCGACCACGGGGCTGCTCGCTGCTACGTGGCGCCTGCGCAACCGCCGGCCGGTGCTCGAGAAGGCGTTGCAGCATCTCACTGAGGCCGGTGAAATTACCCCCGCCGTGCTGTCGACCGGCAGGCGGAATGTCGCCGGTTGGTTGACGACCGCTGACGTAGAGCGCCTGGACACCGTGGCCGCCGCGCGCATGCGTGGCGACCGTGGCGTGGTGCTGTCTCCGTTCGACCCGTTGTTATGGGACCGCGCACGTGTACTGGAACTGTTCGGGTTTGAGCAGGTGCTCGAGATCTACAAGCCGGCCAGTCAGCGTCAATACGGCTATTACTGCATGCCGATCCTGTCCGGAGATCGACTGGTCGCACGGGTCGATCTCAAGGCCGACCGTGGCGCTGGCACGGTCAGCGTGCGCGCTACCCACTACGAACAGGCGCCGGCCCGGTACGCCTCCCGTGACCGTGCCGCCGTTGCGTCTGCGCTGGCGCGCTATGCTGGGCACGTCGAACTGGAACTCGCTTAAACCGGGTACCTTCGAGCTAGGCCGAATCGGACGGGCCGCCACCGGTCGAGCCTCGCCGTGAAGTGGCAATACGCGTTGCGAGTCCCGCCGCACGTGCCGTGACACCGAGCGGACCGAACTGCTTTGCCGGGATACCGGCCTCCCCGAGCACCGCGGCTATCGCGCCCGCTGCGTTGACTACCGGGACTTGACCGAATGCGTCTTCCAGCGCATCGGCAAGAGTTGCCAGCGCCCGCAGATGAAAACCGGGCACGCCGAGGTCTGCCGCCAGTTCGATGAGCGCGCGGGCGCGTGGATCGTCGCCCCGATGTAGATGGTGGCCGAATCCGGGCACCGTGCGGCGTGTGTCTTTGTAAGTTGCCACAATCTGCCGCGCACGTTCGGCTCTGACGCTCGGGTTGGCGATGAGGATGTCGAGCCACCGCGCCACCGTTTCGGCTTGCGCGAACAGCCCGCCGGAGCCCGAGAGCAGCCCCGTGCCAACGCCGGCCTGCAATGAGTCGGTGGTGTCCTTGAACGGTACGCGGTCGGCGGCGGCGCTCGGCGTAAAGCCGGCTTCCAACGCGACGCCGAGGACCGCGTTCACAATTTTCGCGCGGTCGGCCGATGGCGGCGCGCCGGTCAAGGCCAACAGCAGTAGCTCCGTGAATGAGTAACGGTGTAACAGCCCGTTCAAATCTTGCCCGCGAATGAGAACGTGATTCGTGCCGTGCGCGCTCAGCGGCACTTCGATGTCGTCTTCTGCAGTACTCATGTCACGCTGCCCGCAGCCAGACCGCGACATCGTGGAACACGGCGCCGCCGTTGGGCCAGCCCGGGTCCGCGCTGACGAGCGTGTTGATCCCACGTCCCTCTTCGAAGGCGGCGTTTGGCCAGACGCTCTCGACGACGATGACGCCGGGTTGCAGCCCGTCGAAAAGTTCAGCGTGAACAACTACGGAGCCCTGATCGTTGCCGAGTCGGACGCGGGTGCCGTTACCGATTCCCAATGGTGCGGCATCCGCTGGATGCAGCTTGACGGTAGGGCGCCCTTCGCGGCGCGTCGATGTAGGCATCTCGGTAAAGCTCGAGTTCAGGAAGTTGCGTGCCGGCGCTGTCACCATGCGGAAGGGGTGCGCCGCGTCCGCACGCTGCACGTTATCAAGATAATCGGGCAAAGACGGCATGCCAGCACCGTGCGGCCCCATTGCTTGCCAGTCCGGCCGGAAGCGGAACTTGCCATCCGGCCAACCGAAGCCGTTCAGGTTGTGCATGTCATCGAACGATTGCGCGCAGTCGAGCCAGCGAAGGTTGTGCAGCGTCGGCGCATCGGGGTAGCCGGACCGCCGCAGGCAGTCATCGATCAATTCCCACGCGGTCATCCTGAAACCGGGGTGGTCGATGCCGAGCCGTTGCGCGAGCGCGCAAAGCACGTCGTGGTTCGAGCGGCATTCGCCCGGCGGCTTTATCACGGCCCGGGTCACCTGCAGATGAGTGTGGCCGCCAGGTGTGTAGAAGTCGTCGTGTTCGACGAACATGGTGGCTGGCAGTACGACATCCGCCATGGCCGCGGTCTCCGTCAGGAAGTGCTCATGCACACAGACAAACAGGTCGTCGCGCATAAAGCCCGCGCGCACCTGGGTCTGGTCCGGACAGACCGCCATCGGGTTGGTGTTCTGGATGAACAGCGCCTTTACGGGTGGCCCGCCCTGCAGGTCGTCAGCGTTGCCGCAGAGCACAGGACCGATCCTGGACTGGTCGAGCGAACGCACGGCCGGGTTCGCGCGGTCGAGCGCCATGATCAAACTCTGGTCGAGTTCGAATACCGCGCGAGTGCTGTACAGCGCGCCGCCACCTCGGTGGCGCCACGCGCCCGTAACCGCGGGCAGACACGACACGGCGTGCACGCTCGCTGCGCCGTTGCGGCTGCGCGACAGTCCGTACCCGAGGCGGATGAAGCTTCGCGCGGTGCGCCCGTAGAGGTGTGCGAAGTCAACGATCTGGGCTTCCGGCAGCCCGGTGATGTCGGCCGCCCAAGCCGGGTCACGTGTCGAGAGATGCTGGCGCAGATCCTCAGGGCAGTCCGTCAACCGGTGCAGAAAATCCCAGTCGGCCAGGCCGTCCCGGAAGAGCACGTGCATGACGCCGCAGGCGAGCGCGGCGTCGGTCCCCGGCTTCAACATCAGATGCACATCGGCTTTTTCAGCCGTTGCCGTCCGATAGGGATCGACGACGATGAGTGGAGCGCCGCGCTCACGCCGTGCCCGGGTGACGTGATGCATGACGTTAACCTGCGTGTTGACCGGATTGCCGCCCCAGATCACCAGCAGGTCTGCTTCGCCCATTTCGCGAGGGTCGACTCCGCGTTTGATCCCCGTACCAGCCAGCCAGCCGTTGTCGACGAGCGCCGTACAGATCGTCAGATGCTCCTGTGAGTAACCCATCGTGTGACGCAGTCGTTGGATGCTGTCGCGCTGGATGAGGCCCATCGTGCCGGCGAAGAAGTAGGGCCACACCGATTCCGGCCCGAAGTCCGCGGCAGCTTGCCGGAGCGCGCCGGCCACCGTGTCCAGAGCGTCCTCCCAGCTAATCGGCCGGAACGCGTCGCGGCCCTGGCCCTTGGGGCCCACCCGGCGCAGTGGCACCGTCAGTCGGTCGGGGTGGTGGACGCGTTCTGCATATCGGCCGACCTTGGCGCACAACGTGCCGGCGGTGTAGCTGTTGTCCTTCGCGCCGTAGACGCGCCCTATGGTGCGGTCGTCGATCCGCTCGACTTCCAGTGCACAAGTACTTGGACAGTCGTGGGGGCAAGTGCTCGGCACCCGCTCGTACCGGGCCCGGGCCATCAGAAATCCTCTGCGATGGCCGTATGCGCCCACGGGGACATGACGAACGCGGCGCCACTCAGCCTGCCGTCGGCGCTGATGCCGGCCGTGTTGGGGCAAGCGTACAGGGCTGGATAGACGCCGTGCGTCGCGAACGCCGCTGGATGACATGCCGCGATGCGCTCGAGCACAGCATCACCGAGCACCCGATCGACACCGACTTCAGGCCCGGCACAGTAATCGATGCGGCCCTGATGCATGGCAGCGTCCAGGTTCATCCGGTAGTCGGTCAGGAACGACGCCAGCTGGAAGACGGCGGGCATGATTCGGCGGCCGCCGCTCGCGCCGAGCGCAAAACGTGCGCCGTCATCGCGTACTACGATGGTGGGGCACATGTTCGCGAGGGGGCGTTTGCCCGGGGCCATGGAATTGGGGCGACCGGGACGTGGGTCGAACCACATGACCCCGTTGTTCCACAGAATGCCGGACTCGGGGAGCATGACCTTTGAGCCGAAGACCGAGAGCAGTGTCTGGGTCAGAGCGACCACGTTGCCATCGGCATCCGCAATACTCATATGCGTGGTGCAGGCGGGCGCGCGGCTGTCGTCGACGTCGCCCATCGTTGCAAGGCGTTCGGCGTAGGCCTCGGTCAGCGCATTGGCGTAACCCAGGTACATGTCGGGGTCCGGTACGTGACCAGGCGTATGTGCAGAGAGTCGGCGCAGTGCGTCCAGCAGCGTCGGACCGGCGGTCAGCCCGGGGGCGGCATGGATCTGATGGCCACGGTAGTCGACTGGCGTGACGTCCTTAACCTGGGCCTGATAATCGCGCAGATCGGCCGCGCCAACGAGCCCCCCGACAGCCTGCATGTCACGGCAGATGGTCGCCGCGATCTCACCCTCGTAGAAATCTCTCGGGCCCGCCTCGCGCAGTCGCTTCAAAGTGTGGGCAAGATTGCCGAGTTGGATGCGCGGGGGCTCTCCGCCCCATTCGCCGCACGGCACGTGACCCCCGGGCAGGTAGACACGCGCGCTCTCGGGAAAGCGCGCCAACACGGCCGCGCCGCTCGCGATTTTGAGTGACGCGTACCAGTCGGCTGGCATGCCGGCCTCCGCGTGCTCAATGGCGGGGCTGATCGCGTCGGCGAAGTCGAGCGTACCGAATCGCTCGAGTGCGAGCGCCAGCCCCGCGACGTTGCCAGGCACGGCGAACGAAAAGGGGCCGTTTACGTTGCGGTCTCCTTCGACGGCTGGCCATCCGAACAGGTCCCCGCCATCGCCCTCCGACAGAGGATAGTCGGCCGGATTCAGCGCCTGCGGCGCGAGCATCGTAAAGTCCACCGCGTACGTGCGCTGTTCGGCGGCAAGATAGATGAGCATGATGCCGCCGCCGCCGGTGCCGCTCATCCAAGGCTCGACCGCACCGATAGTGAGCGCCGCGGTGACCGCAGCATCTACCGCGTTGCCGCCACGCGCCAGCACGCGCGCGCCGGCAGCTGACGCCAGGCGGTGTTGGGTGGTGACCACGCCGCGGCCCGATAGGCGCTCGGGCTTGGTGATGTTCCAGGTTTCGATGTAGCCGTCGCCCACGGGCCAATTTCCGGTTTCGTACAAAACTGCGGAGAGTGTAGCTGTCGTATGGGCCGGGGCGTTAGCCGAGTGCAGCGATGAGTCAACGGGCTCCGGAACGAGTTCGGGCCTTGTGAGACTCCGATCGAAAAGGCCCGCATGGCGGGCCTCGTTCCAGCGTGCTGGCTACCGGTGTGCGCGGCGGCCCGGGCGCGACAGTTCGTACGCCAGGACCGGTCACCGATGCCGTCTGTCAGGTCACCGGGCGAATTGCACCGAGAGCGGCGCGTTGCCGGGCAGAGCGCTGCTGGCAGGGATTGCCGGACCGGCCGGGTCGGGGCGGCGGTTGCGCATGGCGCGCTGCGCATAGGCGCGTATCTCGCCATGCTCGAGACCGATATCACTCAGCAGGTGAGGTGACAGCATTTCGAGCTGCGCGACCATTTGCCGTGTGGCGAACCAGTCCTGAAAGAAGTAAACGGGGGCGGAAGCGAAAGCCGCCAGGGTGACGCGAAATGACGACATGGGTTTGCTACCTGTAGTGCGGTCCGGGCGCCTTGTGAGTGCCTGGGTTTGCTGCAAGTGGGTTGTTTGCGGTGATGCTCGGAATGCGGCTTTTGGGCGCTGTCCAGCGGTCGCGGCGAGACGTAATATAGCGATGTTGCGTCGCAGCACAATCGGTGTTTTCTGCTACGTCACATAAGCCGCACTAATGGTCGCAATCAGACATGTTCTGTATCACTGCTGACCTGTTTCGGCTTAGCTAACCCACCGTGACGCGACCAGTTGGGCGCGTCGACTGAAGGGAGATTGCAGCGGCTTCGCGGCCGGGCAGTACCCCGTGGACGGTATCCAGGCTACCGGCTAGGAGTGTCGCGTGGCATCGAGGACCCGCTCCGCCAATGCGAGCGACGCCGTCAGGCCCGGTGATTCGATGCCAAACAGGTTAACGAGACCCGGTACGCCGTGATCGTCAGGTCCGTTGACCGTGAAATCTGCAGCGGCCTCGCCCTTCGCGGTGATCTTTGGACGAATGCCGGTGTAGCCGGGTTGCAGGGCGCCGTCCGGCAGGCCCGGAAACCACGCGCGCACGGCCGGATAGAATCGCGCTGCCCGGTCTGCGTCGAGACTGTAGTCGACGTCGTCGATCCACTGGACGTCGGGGCCGAAGCGGGCGCCGCCGGCAAGGTCCAGCGTGACATGCACGCCGAGACCGCCCGGCTCGGGCAACGGATAGATGAGCCGGCTGAACGGCGCTTTCCCAGACATCGTGAAATAGTTGCCTTTGGCGAAGTGGGCCGGCGGGATATGCTCGCTCGGCATGCCGTTTATCAATCCGGCAACGCGCGGCGCGTAGAGGCCAGCGGAGTTGATGACCGTACGCGCGCTGAGGCGCATCGGTGTGCCGTCCGCGTCGATGTCCAACTCGATGTCGGACGCCTTGACCTCCCCAGCGCGCAGCCGCGACTTGAATGCGATCATCGTCCCGGCGTCTTCCGCATCCCCTTCGTACGCGAGCATCAGGCTGTGGCTGTCGATAATGCCGGTCGACGGCGATAGCAAGGCCATCTCGGCGCCAACCTGAGGCTCGAGCCGGCGCGACTGATTGGCATCCAGGGGTTGCAGGTCTTCAACGCCGTTGGCCGCACCGTTGGCGTTCAGACGTTCGAGCTCTACGCCCTGATCGGCATTCACCGCCGCGATGAGTTTCGTGATGCGTTTGTGCGGTACGCCGTGCGATTCGCAGTAGTCGTAGAGCAGGTGTTTCCCGCGGACGCAAGCCCAGGCCTTGAGGCTTCCCGGGGGGTAGTAGATACCGGCGTGAATAACTTCGCTGTTGCGTGAACTGGTGTGGGTGCCAACGGCGTCTTCGGCCTCCAGGACCAGGACATCGCGGCCAGCCCGGGCCAGCGCTCTCGCGCAGGCGAGACCCACGACGCCCGCCCCGATGACGACCGCGTCGACCGGTTCGGGCACGTGGCGAGAGTGAATGTATTGAGCGCTCATGGCGCCGATCATACGCGAGCCTTATGATGCCCGCTGGCTGGTTACACAGGGTCCGGGCCTGGTGTCGTCGGCAATCCTGCGTGCCCCGGTGGACCGTGTGACGGGCGAGGCTAAACGTTGAAGAACGAGTTAGAACAGTTGACGGCGGTCGCGTGCCAGCTCGCCGACCTGGCACGCGCCGAAGCCGTGCCGCGGTTTCGGCAACCGGTGGCGCTCGAGCGCAAGGCTGATCGTTCGCCTGTTACCGAGGCCGATCGCGGTGCCGAAGCAGCGATGCGCGACTATCTGGCCTCGGTGCTCCCTTCACACGGAATCGTCGGCGAGGAGTTCGGCAACGAGCGGGCGGATGCGAGCCATGTCTGGATTCTGGACCCGATCGACGGCACCAAGGCGTTCATCTGCGGGCGGCCATTGTGGGGCACTCTGGTCGGCCTCCTGCGCGATGGGGAGCCGTGGCTCGGTGTGATCGATCTCGGCGCGCTCGACGCGCGCTATGTCGGGCGACCCGATACCGGCACCACGCTGAACGGCGCGCCGTCGCGGACATCTTCGGTGGCCTCACTAGCCGAGGCCAGATTGGGTGCGACCACCCCCGACATGTTCGAAGGCACCTGCGAGCGCGCTTTCAACGAACTCGGGAAAGCCGTCTGGTTCCGCATCTTCGGCGGCGACTGCGGCGCGTACGGAAGCGTCGCAGAGGGGCGCCTGGAGCTGGTCGTCGAAGCGGACCTGAAACCCTACGATTACCTGCCGCTCGTGCCGGTCGTCACCGGCGCCGGTGGTGTGATGACGGATTGGCAGGGACGAACGCTGCGCCTCGACCACACGACGCACCAGGTGCTGGCGTCAGCCAACGAATCACTGCACGCAGCGGCTTTGGATTTCCTGCGCCCGGCCGCGGCGTAGCAATGCGGGCGGATGTTGTGCGCTGGCGTTCGCACGCTGTGCGTGAGATGTGACCAGAGCGGTTCGGGTGCGGCTCTTGGAGAGCGGCGAAATCGGCCCCATGTCGATCTCTGCAGCGTCGCTGGACAGTTCCGCGCGTCACCCCGTTACGCGTCGTGCGGAATTACGGTCAGGGCATGACCACGGCTAACACTGAGGCAGCATGGCCAGCAAGGACATCCACAAGATCGACAACCTGCTCATTCGCACGGGCTGGCTGACCGCGATCGCACTGCTGGTGGCTGAGGGTTGTTCGTCAGACTCTCCAACTGATGGCGTGACGCTCGGGTCCATGGCGATCGCCATTCCGGTGCTGTCGCTGGTGCTCGGCGTCGCGGCCCTGGTCATGCTGGTTGTCGGCTATCTGATCAGGAGTCGGGAGAACAAAGTTGTCGCCGTGTGGGACATCCTCGAGCACGCTACCGAGGTATCGATAGCGGACCTGGAGCGCTCGACCGGCTTCTCGCGCGCATTCATCGAAGGCGCCGTGCGCACCATCAACCGACAACCCGGCTCCTACTACGTCGTCGACGACGATGCTGGGACCATTGTCGATGGGCGCATGCGTTCGCGTATCGTCATGGTGGAGCAGTGCCAGAGCTGCGGTGCGCACGTCAACATGCAGGTCTCGATCGATTTGCCGAAAGCGCCAGCCTGTGCTCACTGCGGCGCGCCGGTGGCAAGTGGCGACCTGAACCAGCTAAAGCTGGACCGCGTCGATGCGCTGCGCGAAAGCAGCCGCAAGAAAGGCGAGTTTTCGGTGCTGCTCTTTGTCGTGTTGTTGATTCTCTTCTGGCCGCTCGCGGTCGTTTTAGCCAAAAGGGCGTCCGGAGCAGGCCACCACCAGTTAAAAAACAAAATATACGGCCGGGTTCGGGCTGATAACCCTAAAACAAAAAACCCAAAAATGAATA
>JBCCEJ010000044.1:0-49743 GCA_039030335.1 Pseudomonadota bacterium
GTGTGAGGCGCCGTCGATCAACGTGACCTTCATGTCGACCATCGGATACCCGGCCATAACACCTTCGACCAGCGAAGTCTGGAAGCCTTTTTCAATGGCTGGCCAGAACTCACGCGGCACGTTGCCACCGGTAACCACCGATTCGAACTGGAAGCCCGAACCCGGCTCCAGCGGCTCGATAGCGAAGTCGATCTTCGCGAACTGACCGGAACCGCCCGTCTGCTTCTTGTGTGTGTAGCCGTCTTCGATCCGCTTCGTGATCGACTCGCGGTACGCCACCTGCGGCTTACCGACGGTGACGTCCACCTTGTGCGTGCGCTTCAGAATGTCGACCTTGATGTCGAGATGCAGCTCGCCCATGCCCTTGATGATGGTCTCGCCACTTTCCTGGTCGGTCTCGACGCGGAACGACGGGTCTTCCTGGACCATCTTGCCAAGGGCGATACCCA
Organism: Pseudomonadota bacterium; assembly: GCA_039030335.1. GTDB lineage: Bacteria > Pseudomonadota > Gammaproteobacteria > HK1 > HK1 > JBCCEJ01. The sequence goes on from JBCCEJ010000044.1 coordinate 450, forward strand.
TCTTTTCGGAGCCGGCTTTGTCGTTTGGCGCGATCGCCACCGAAATTACCGGGTCCGGGAACACCATCGGCTCCAAGGTGGCCGGCTGCTTCGGATCGCACAGCGTATGCCCGGTCTGTACGTTCTTCATGCCGATGATCGCGATGATATCCCCGGCCTGCGCCGAGTCCACATCTTCGCGCGAATCCGCATGCATCTCGACCAGACGGCCGATACGCTCGGTTTTGCCGGTGTACGTATTCAGCACCGTGTCGCCCTTGTTCAGGCGCCCGGAATAGACGCGCGTGAACGTCAGCGCGCCGTAGCGGTCGTCCATGATCTTGAACGCCAGCATGCGCAGCGGCTTCTGCGGGTCAACGATCGCGAACTCGCCAGTCTCGGTGCCGTCGAGGTCCACTTCCGGCTGCGGTTTCACTTCGGTCGGGTTCGGCAGGAAGTCGACGACAGCGTCGAGCACGAGCTGCACGCCCTTGTTCTTGAATGCGGAACCGCAGTAGGTCGGGAAGAAGTCGAGATTCGTCGTACCTTTGCGAATGCAGCGCTTAAGCGTATCGACGTCGGGCTCGTTACCTTCCAGATACGCTTCCATGACTTCGTCATCAGCTTCGACGGCTTTCTCGACCAGTTGCTCGCGCCAGGTCTCGACATCGTCGGCCATATCGGCCGGCACATCTTCGACGCTGAAGTTCAGCGGATCGCCCGAGTCGTCCCAGACGTAGGCTTTGCGCGTCAGCAGATCCACCACGCCGACAAAACCGTCTTCAACCCCGATCGGCAAGGTCATGACCAGCGGATTGGCCTTGAGTACATCCTCGATCTGATCGACGACGCGATAGAAATCCGCGCCGAGCCGGTCGAGTTTGTTGACGAAGATGAGCCGCGCGACTTCGGATTCGTTCGCATAGCGCCAGTTCGTTTCGGACTGGGGCTCGACGCCACCGGAACCACAGAACACCCCGACACCGCCATCGAGGACCTTGAGCGAGCGGTAAACTTCAATTGTGAAGTCGACGTGCCCGGGGGTGTCGATGATATTCAGGCGATGGTCGTTCCAGAAGCATGTCGTTGCCGCGGATTGAATCGTGATACCGCGCTCCTGCTCCTGCTCCATGAAATCGGTCGTCGCGTCACCATCGTGCACTTCGCCGATTTTATGGATTTTGCCGGTCAGCTTGAGTATGCGTTCCGTCGTGGTCGTCTTGCCCGCGTCTACGTGAGCAAAGATGCCGATGTTGCGGTATCGAGTCAGGTCTGTCATGGCTCTTCCAGGAAAACTTTCCGTGACGCCAGTTAAAGGACCCTGCTGGATCGCAGCGGGGTGACGCTGTGGCGTGTGGCAGCGCTAAGCAAAACGCTCCGCCAGAGCCGGGGTTCAGGCTCAGGTAGAGCGTTGCTGACAAGGGAGCAGGTCTACCGGATGGGTGTAGCCGGTCGACGCGGGCGCGACTCTACCTGTTCTCGCCCTCTGGTGGAAGGGGTTATCGGACAAAAATGTTGAAATTTAACGACATTTTCGCCGATTTGTGACTCAGGCAGGTTGGTTCGGGCGATTTCGGACCCGAACTCAGCCGCTATCGGTCACTGGGCGAAACACCGGTATCGGGTACTCTCCAGTGTCCTGGGCTTCAAACTCCACTTGCACTCGCTGCCCGATATGGATGTCGGAAGTCGGATCTTCAATACCCACGACCGTGCTCATCATCCTGAATCCTTCGTCCAGATCGATGTACGCGACCGGATATGCACCGAATTCGATAAACGCGGGCACGCGGTTTTGTCGTATGACTGCAAACGTGTAGACGGTGCCCAGGCCCGCGGACACCTGCCAAGACAAAGACGCAGCCAGGCAGTAGGGGCAGTGGTGGCGAGGATAGAACACCACCCTGGCGCAATCGTCGCAGGTCTGAAAGCGCAGTTCTCGCTTTTTGATACCTTGCCAGAACAACTCCGTATGCGACTCGGGGAACGTTGGTTGAGGTCGATCGGCCATCGCTCAGTCCCTCGCCAGGATGATGGTGCCGCCCGTGTGCACGCTACCGAGCATTCCGCCATTGCCATGGGCTACGGCGAGCCGCGCATCAGGCACTTGTGCGGTGGACTCTCCGCGCAGCTGGCGGGCGGCTTCGAACAGCAGAAAAATTCCGCGCATGCCGGGATGATTTGAAGACAACCCACCTCCGTCGGTGTTCATTGCGAGCGGGCAGGCGTCATCGTCGTAGGCAAGTCGCCCTCCCGATACGAACGCGCCCGCTTCACCTTTTGCGCAAAAGCCGAGGTCCTCCAGGCAGATTGCGACGGTGATTGTGAAGGAGTCGTAAATCATCGCAACGTCCATTTCAGCAGGCCGCACGCCGGCCTCGCCGAACGCGATCGGGCCGCTTTGCGCCGCAGCGCTCACCGTCAGATCGCTGCCGTTGTCGACGTAGCGTGTCGCTTCACCAGTTCCGATGATCCAGACTGGCGCTTTGCGGCAATCGCGGGCAACTTCTGGTGCCGCGATGACAACTGCTCCGCCACCATCGCTGATCATGCAGCATTCGAGAAGATGCAGCGGGTCCGCAATAATGCGTGAATCGAGCACGTCCGCGGCGGTAATGTCGTCGATGCCGATGAATTCGAGATCGGTCATCGCCTTGACCGCCTCCGGATTGCGCATCGCGTGATGCCGCGTTGAAATGGATATCCCGGCGAGTTGCTCAGTCGTTGTGCCGTACTGATACATGTGCCGCTGCTTGACCATCGCGTAGTTGGCTATCAGCGTCGACCCGTATGGTCGCTCCATGTTGGTCCGCCAGTTCGGCGCGCCACCGTGGCGGTCCCCGGTACCGATTGCGATACGCCGCGATGCTGACGTCGCACCGTAGCTCAAGATCGCCACGCGGCATTTTCGAGCCGCGATGTCCCGCAGCGCATGAGCGGCCTGGAATTCGAACGATGAGCCACCGACCGAGGTGGTGTTGATCACCGTCGGGTTGAGCCCGAGGTAGGCAGCGAGCTGTAAGCCGCCCGCCGCCTCGCCGTCCCCTGCATCGTAGAGAGCATCGACATCAGTCCACGCCAGCCCGGCATCAGCCAGCGCGGCACGAATGGAATCGACCTTGATCTGCATGGCCGAGATACCCTTGGCAACGCGCAACGGATACTCGTGAATCCCGACTATCGCCGCTTTGCGATCAGCGCTCATGTGCATTTCCCGTCCAACGCGGAAGGTTTCCAGTTCGAACCATCGCGCCCAGTGTGCCTGAACGACGATGGCCCTGCAGTGCGTGGCGCGGGAGAGGGCCGCTATCGTCGTTTGCGGTCGCGCTTGAACCACGCGTCCTCTTCACCAAATCTTTCAGCGTTCCAGCTGAGCGCTGCCTTCAAGCCGTCGCGAGCACGGATGGCATTGAACTCGGCGATTTCAGGCGACGTTTCTTCGCTTGCAAGCACCATTGACTCTAGTTCCAGCGAACGTTCCAGTACCTGCCGTACTCCCATCAGTTCGTAGGACATGTTGACGAGTTTCTTGTTGTACTCGACGGTAGCCTTGGGGAGCTTCGCGATAGTCATGGCTTGTCGTTCAACTGCCGCGTCCAGTTGCTGCGACGGCACGACTTCATTGACCAGATTCAGGCGTTTGGCCTCTTGCGCGTCAAACAAGTTACCCGTGTAGAGGAATTCACGCGCTTTGGTCATGCCGAGCACCCACGGCCAAACCGCCGGAATGTAGGGCCCGCCGGTACGGATTTCCGGAGCACCGAACTTGGCATCTTCCGAGCAGATGCGCAGATCGCAGAACGTCGCAGTCGCGAGCCCGCCGGCAATACAAAAGCCTTGGATTTGCGCGATGATGGGCTTCGGATTGTTCCAGAATACGTCCCACCAGGCAGATGCGCTGAACCCTGGCCCCTTCATCAGCTGATCGCGTTTTGCAACGGCATGGGTCTGTTTGCCGGTCGAAATATCAAAGCCCGCGCTGAACGCCCGGCCAGCAGCTTTCAGTACGATCACGCGAATCTCGTCATCCGCCCATCCCGCTTCTTCCAGCGCGGCCCGGACCTCGGCCTGGAGGTCGTCGGACAGTGCGTTGAGTTTCTCCGGTCGATTGAGCGTGATGTACGCGACCGGGCCGGCTTTCTCGTAGGTGATGGAATCCATGTTCGCGTTCCCCGCGCTGCGTTGGCATCGACTGCTCGATAGCCTAGCGTGTAACCATGCTTCGGGTCTGTGTTCGATGCGCGCGGCGAACTCCGTGCGCCCGCCAACCTCGTGGAGCGTGGCAGCCGCGTCCCGGCGAACCGCCCCGCATCGGCGCGGTGAAGTAACCCCGCACCTGTCAAGTTGCTAGAGTGGAGGCTATGTCCACGCTTCCTCCGTAGCCCCGATGACGCAGCTGATAGCGGTAATCGCAGACACGCACCTGCCGAGTCTGGTGCGTACGCCCGATGCACTTGGCCCCGGGCTCAGCGATCTGCTGAGCAGGGTGGATCTCATTTTGCACGCAGGCGATGTGATCGCGCCGAGTGTACTGGCGTGGTGCCGGACCTTTGCGCCGATAAGGGTCGCACGCGGGAACAACGACCTTTTCGACGATCCGGATCTCGCTCAGCACCATGTGTTCGAGCTGCACGGTTGGCGCTTCGGATTGACCCATGAGGTCAGGCCAGAGTCGCGTCCGGTGGCGGAACTCCTGAACGATGGACTGGGCGGCACGCAGGTCGATGTGCTGATCGCTGGCGACACCCACGTTCAGCGGCTCGAATTCCGCGACGGAGTGGTGGTCCTGAACCCGGGCAGCCCGACTCTGCCGCATCACAAGGAACTCAGGCTCGGTACGGCCGCACTCATACACGTCACTCCGGACCGTTTGCAGTTCGAAATCGTGGTTCTGGGCCAGACGCCCGAGCGCCCGAATCCGGGTACCACCAGCGCGCTTACCGTGACCAGAAGAGACGGGCGAACCCAGGCAATTTAGCCCGCTCCGCGCACTGCGGCCGCCGGTGGAACACCCCGACAACCCGATGACCGGCGTCTAGCTCGTTCTAGTCATCCACCGCTTGAGTGTCGCAAACAGATGTGCCCGTCGCACCGGCTTCGGCACCACGTCCTGCATGCCAGCCGCCAGATACCGTTCCCGATCCTTTGGCATGACGTTCGCCGTCATCGCGACGATCGGCAAGTCCGCAAAACCCGGTTTCGCCCGAAGCGCGGCCGTGACGCTGAGACCATCCATGCCGGGCATCTGAATATCCATCAATACGAGATCGTATCGACATCCCGCGTCCGCCAGCCGTAGCGCTTCCGGACCATCCACGGCGACTTCCACGGCGATGCCCGCATTCTCGAGCAACTCGCGCGCGAACTGGCGATTCATCGCGTTGTCTTCGACCACGAGAACCCGGCCGCCGAGTGCCTCAATGCCATCTTGCAGCGGGACCCGGTTGGCGACGGCATCCACGTGCCGGCTACCACTTCCCACCGCAGACAGCACCTCTGCCAGCCTCGCTGGCGTAACCGGCTTTGCCAGTAGCGGAGCGGGCCCCTGCCGGGCCGACGCGTCCTCCAGCCCTTCCTTCAGATCCGCGAGCACGATCAGCCCCGGAAGGTCCCGGACGCCGGCTGTTTGCAGGCCGGAGCGAAACGCATCGGTGCCGCCATCCGGCAATAGACTGGTCTCCAGCAGGGCGACCGTGCAAGCGCGCCCGTCTGACGCGAAATCGACCAACCAGTCGTGCGCGAGCTGACACGAGGAAAAAGCCCGAACCTCGTACCCGATTCGGGTGCAGTACTCGCGAAGTACGTCCCGGGTTGCATCGTGCTGAGCAACGACCATGGCGGTCAGCCGGGTGCCGCTTTGCGGCGGCACCGATGATGGCAGCGTCGCGGCGAGCGGTACGTTGAACCAGAACTGACTCCCGACACCCGGTTCGCTCTCCACACCGATCGAACCGCCCATCAAGCCAACGAGATGTTTGCTGATCGCAAGTCCCAGACCGCTGCCGCCAAACCGGCGGGAATTCGTTGGGTCTACCTGTGAGAAAATTTCGAATAGCTGCCCGGTTTCCTCCGGCGCGATGCCTACGCCGGTGTCTGCCACTTCAAACCGGAACCACACGTGGTCGCCATCGACACGTTCTGCGCTGACCGAGACGCTCACCAGTCCAGCGTCTGTGAACTTGACCGCGTTGTGGATGAGGTTGATGAGAATCTGCTGCAGTCGCAACGGGTCCCCAACGACTTCCCGCGGCAGATTCGGCGGCACATAGAAGATCACTTCGAGCGGCTTCTCCGCCGCTTCCAGCGACAATACGCCGGCGATGTGCTCGAGTACCGACTCCAAGGCGAACGCCGTCTGCTCGATCTCAATACGCCCCGCTTCGATCTTGGCGAGGTCGAGGGCGTCATCGATCAGGTTCAGCAAACTGCGCGAAGCCGTGTGGATACGATCCAGATATCCCCGCAGGCGCGTATCGTCCTGCTGGCGCAGACCGAGTTCGCTGAAACCGAGAATCACATTCATCGGCGTTCGAATCTCATGACTCATGTTGGCGAGAAACTGAGCCTTCGCGGATGCAGCCGCCTCCGCGGCGGCGTGAGCCTCAAGCAACGATTCGTTTGCCTCATGGCGCTCGATAACGCGCCCAATCTGCGCACCCAGCTGCAACAGCACCTCGACCATCAGCGCGTCATAAGGCGCCGTGCCGGGCCCACCCACTTCCAGCACGCCGGCCACTTTGGAGCGCGTTCGAATCGGCACCATGACCGCACATCCGATGCCGGAGTCGATAGCCACCTGCGAGCGCGGAAGGTGTAGAAATTGCTGCAGATCGTCGAACCACATAGGCTCGTCGTTCTCGAACACCTGCCAGATGGCCCCGGCACCGGGACCGCTGTCGCGCTGCACCTGGAAGTTGGTGGCAAGATCCTGATAACGGCGGGCCACGTCGGTATCGTGCACGTAGGGCTGGCCGATCGACCGGAGGTCGAGCTGGTCGCCGTCGGCGCGCGCGAGAAAAGCATGTCCCGCGACCCACCGGTAATCCCGGCAGACGTTCTCTATGCACCGCTCCACCGCATCGGGGACGGATTGCGCCTCGTTGGCGATCGACGCGCCGTTCGCCAACATACGTAGCAATACGGAGCTGTACCTGGCGTCGGTCAGGTCGGTGTAGGTGAAGACCGCGCCGCCGTCCGCAGTTGGCCTGCCGCGCACATCCAATACGCGATCGTCTTTGCGCATTTCGAACGCCCGGCTTTCGCCATCGAATACGCGGTTGATGGCATCGCCGAGCGGCCCCAGCACACGGCTCTCGTGAACGAACCGCGGACCGTTCAACAACTCGAAGACCTCCGCAAGCGGCATGCCGACGCGCACCTCGAGATCCCCGAGCGGCCTCGTCGTGTCGAACTGCTGATTCCATGCTGAGACGCGCTGGCTCGCGTCGAATGCCAGCAGGGCCTGCGGCAGAGCATCGATGAGGCGCGCAGCCGCCTCCGGCGCAGGGTTCCCGCCCTCGACGTCCATCGGTCCGAATCCGGGCGGTTTGGCGGCGGTTCCATGAGCCACGCGAAGCGACACCAGGAACGCGCCGGCAGTGATCTCGGAGACGCCACCGACATGGATTTCGATCGGAACGATGGGGCCGCGCTGGGGGTAACCAAACGATGCATGTCGCATCCCGGCAACGAGCGGTGGAGCGTCGTCGAACAGTTCGTAGAACGACCTCGTCGCAGCACCATCTGCTCCGAGTTCGAGCAGCACCTGGCAGGCCTGGTTGGCGAAACGGATGATACCGCTTTGCTCCACGAGCATCAGCGCCTCGGGCACCGCATCAAGAAGTTGCTGGGCGTCGGGTGACATCTGACTTCTCACTCACCGCGCAAGCGGCACCAGCGCCGCGCACGGCCTGTCGCAGCGCCGAGGCACGTTTCACGCCAGCAGCACGCCGAGCACAGCTGCGCGGAAGTATCCGGGAGCCAGTCCGGCCGGACGTGCACGCACGCGATTGCTGTCAACCATACTCCAGCGCCGGGGCGCGATGCCAAGCCACCCCCATCCAGACCCGGGCGGCAGGACCTCCGTTGCGCCAGTTCGCACTACCCGACGAACTGCGCCATGCGCAATGGCACGGAAATCCCCTGCAATCGGGTCTTGGCCCGGAAAGAGTGACAACCGCGTGCGCGGACATCGTCTGTGGAGACGCTCGCGCTACGCGTCGAACAACAGCTTCGCCGTGCCGAAGACGCGGGTCTCACCCTTTGCATTCGAAACGGTGAGATCGAGTTCCACCCGCAGCACGTCTTCGTCGATGTCCGTAACCGTGGCGGTGATGGAGAGAGGTTCGTCGACCAGCACGGGGGCTCGGAAAACCGTGTCAATCCGCTCGATACGCGCGACTGGCGCCCAGCTGTGGATCATCGCCGCGAGGAAACCCTGGCTCATGATGCCAGGCACGATGGCGCCGGCAAGCCCGAGCTCACGGGCGGCGTCGTGGTCGGTGAAGCGCGGGCTGTCCCAACCCGCAGCGCCACACAAAACCCGAACGTTCGCGAGGCTGTTGTCCGGCGTGAACGCCGGCAGATCAGATCCAAACTCCACTTCCGTGATGTTGCGTACCGTCATATTCATACCATCGTTCAGTTGGCCTGCGCGCGGCCGAGGCCAGAGCTTTCGCCCAAGCTGGCGACCACCAGCTGCATAGACCTACTTCTTTGCGGAATTCTCGCGAATAACCAGACGAGTGTCCGCGTTCGATACCACAGTGCCATCATCATCGGTCAGCACCATGCGAGAAATCACGAATATCATGCGGCCCGAACGACCCGACTTCGCATAGATGTCGTGTACATGGCTTCGGCCCGTCAAGGTCATGCCGGGCCGAATTGGCGCTAACGGTTCGACGTCCTTGCCACCGTCGAGAGATACTCCGCCAAAAGTCGGGAAGCCTGCCGGCAGATTACCGCCCCGCGCCAGACTCGACGGCCACGTCGGCGTGGCCTGAAAGTCGGCGTCGGCCGGATCGACATAACGGGACAGCGTTTCACCGCAAGCCCGCGCGAACGCCGCGAGGCTTTCCGCTTCGACTGCGAATGTACGCGTTTCGAATTCGTGATTGAGATACTGGGCCTTTATCGCTTCGATATCGTCCAACGTCCACGGACTCCTGTTCGTCAGCGACTCGTCATCGGTCGCGGGTAACTCACGCCGTGCCGGTCATCGAGACCAGCTCAATTCTTCACTGCATCGAACCAGCGCACAGGCCGAGCAACACAACTCCATCACTCTCCGGTCACGCGAACCCAGAGTTCATCGAGCTGCGCGTGCAGCCCCTCTTCATCGCCAGAATTGTCGATGGCCACATCCGCCCGATCGCGACGTTCGTCATTGCTGAGCTGGGCGGCGATCCGGGCGCGTACGGCATCCTCGTCTGAATTGTCTCGAGCCATGGCGCGTGCCACTGCGACATCTGGATCCACGACGACGACCCAGACCTCTTCGACGGCATCTTCCCACCCAGCCTCGAACAGGACAGCCGCTTCCAAGACCACTACGGCGTCTGGCTGTCGCTCGCTGATCGCGGCCAGCTCCGCTTCAGCGAGCGTACGAATGGCTGGCCAGACGATAGCCGTGAGCGCTGCCAGGCGGTCGGGTTTTCCAAACACCTCACCGCCGAGCGCCTTGCGATCGATCTGGCCATCCTGGCCCACGATATGGTCACCGAATTCCGCAACCACGGCGTCAAATCCCGGCGTACCCGGCTCGTAGGCGCGATGGCCCAGCCGATCGGCGTCGAGATGGACTGCACCGAGGTCGGCCAGGTGGCGGGCCGCAGTCGACTTGCCGGACGCAATGCCGCCGGTAAGGCCTAGAATCTTCACGCGCTGCAGGAATTCCCAAGTAGGTGCCGGCTCCGGATGTTAGCAGGTTCGACTTTTGCACCGCAGCCAGTGGATCGACATGGCAGCCAAGCCGTTGGCACACTGTTCAGTACGCAAGTGCACACCGCGAGGACTCCAATGGCCGGCAAATACTACGAAGAACTCGAACCAGGCATGTTGTTTGAACATCAGCCCGGTCGCACCGTCACGGAGATGGACAACCTGCTGTTCTCTACGCTGACCCACAACCAACAGAGCCTGCATCTAGACGCGGAGTTCGCGGCGTCGACGCTCCACGGGCAAATTCTCGTAAACAGCATCTTCACGTTGGGATTTGTCGTCGGCGTCTCCGTGGCGGACACCACGCTCGGCACCACGCTCGGCAATCTCGGCTTCGAAAAGACGACCTTTCCGAATCCGGTATTCATCGGCGACACGCTCTACTCGAAGACCCGTATCGTCGAACGACGGGAAAGCCGCACCAAGCCGGATCGCGGCATCGTCACGTTCGAACACATCGGCACGAACCAGCGCGGGGAAGTAGTCTGCTCGTGCGTGCGAACCGGCATGATGATGCGCAAGCCAGGCTGAGTCGGGCCCATGAATGAAAACGATCCGACCGGCGCCGGGAAGGCAGGTGCTCTGAATGGCTATCGAGTCCTCGATCTGACGACTGTGCTGTTTGGCCCTTACGGAAGTCAGACGCTCGGCGACTGGGGTGCCGACATCATCAAGATCGAACCTCTGAACGGCGACACGTGGCGACACGCCGGCCAGTTCCGCAATCGGGGCATGACGGGTCAGTTCATGGCGGTCAATCGCAACAAACGCAGCGTAGCCGTCGATCTGAAAACGCCCGAAGGCAAAGCGATTCTGCGCGCCCTCATCCCATCAGCCGACGTGCTGGTCAGTAACATTCGCCCTGCGAGTCTTGCGCGACTCGGATTCTCGTACGAAGCATGCAACGCGCTGAATCCGGGCCTCGTCTACGCATCCGCTACGGGCTTCGGGCAGGATGGCCCATGGCGGGCACGACCAGCTTTCGATGAGATCATCCAGGCGGCGTCTGGCTTCGCGGCCGCGATCGGAACTGACGACGAACCGGCGTTCGTGCCGAGTCTGGTCGGCGACAAGGTTTGCGCATTGGCGCTGACAGCCGCGGTCACTGCGGCACTGCTGCACCGCGAAAGGACTGGCGAAGGGCAAATGGTCGAGGTACCGATGCTCGAGACCCTGGCCGCCTTCAACAGCATCGAAATGCTCGGTGGTCTGGCTTTTTCACCAGCCATCGGCCCATCCGGCTACAAGCGCATGAAGGAACGCCGTCCCGTCCGCACACGAGACGGATGGATGACGATGCTGCCGTATTCAGGCGATAACTGGTGCACTTTCTTTGAAACGGTCGGACACCCTGAATACGTCGAGGAACTGGGCGTTCGCGATCCTGTGGAGAGAGCCCGCAATATCGACCAGGTCTACGCGCGGATGCGCGAGATCGCACTGACGCGCACGAACGCCGAATGGGAAGCCCTGTTGCTCGACATCGACGTACCACACACGGCGTTCACGAAATTGACCGAGCTCGCGGAGCAACCCCACCTGAAGGCGGTGGACATGGTTCAGGAAGTCAACCATCCGACCGAAGGCAAACTCGTGCAGGCCCGACCGCCAACGCGCTTCTCGGGTTCGCCTGCAAGTGTGCGCCGGCCCGCGCCGCGACTCGGTCAGCACACCAGCGAGGTCCTCGCTGAGATCGGTATCGAAGCCGCGCGCATTCGCAAGTTGGCTGACGCAGGTGTCATCGGTCTCGATACCGGCGAGACCGCCGCTTAGAGCGGGCTCCTGGAGATGTGACAACAGGTCACACCCAGCCCTCGACCCGGGTACCACATGCCTTTCGCGGCCGCCCGGTCGGACCGGCTAGGCTCGGTACTATCGGAGGCCGTTTCCGCGCCTCGCGTTACCACGCGGCTTCGAGCAGCGCGACCGTGTTCGCAATGCGTTCTTCATCGGTACCGCGCACTGACCTTGAATTGAAGTTCTTGAGCGTGCCGGTCGCGAGTTCTTCAAACGAATCGCGTTCGACCCCGATCGAGCGCAGCCTCTCCGGCATGCCGTTGGCGCGATAGAGCCGCTCGAGTTCGGTGGCGACGGCCGCGGCCAGACGGTCGGTCCGGTCTTCGTCCAGGCCCACCTGCAAAGCACTCGCGACGCGTCTCGCCTCCCCGGCGTCCACCACCGGCGCCAGGCGCAGCGCCGGTGCATGCAACACCGAGGTTGATTCGCCTTGCCCGATATGCGGATAGCGTATGTGAAGCGCCGTGGCCACGGCATAGTCACCGGCGAAGGCACCACCCCGGATGAGTGCCCGACCATCGTCTTCAGCCCGGTTTTGCAAGAACGCCGCCAGGGTCAGCTGACGCCGCACGTCGGGGTCAGCTGCGTTGTCAGCCAGCAACTGGTAAGCCGAATGAGCGAGTTTGAACACCTGCTCCTGGTCAGCCTCGACGAGTGGATTCGAAGCGCGCGGCGCCTGTGAAGAAACGGCCGCTGCAAACACGGTTGTCGCCGTGGAACGGAATACCGCGTCCGGGACCGACGCGAGCACGTCATCATCGATCAGGACTGCCTGGGGACGCGTTTTCGGATCGAAGTACTCCATCCGCTGAGTCAGCTGAGTGTTCTTGAGTCCGGTGCCGGCCCGGTTCATCGCGCTGGTCGGGGTTGCCGGTACATTGATGATCGGCAGCTTTGGCGCATCCAGCCTTGGGCTGAATGGGCGCCCGCCCGGCGGATACTGCGTCATCAGCTCGAACGGATCGCCTTTCTCGGCGAGGAAGATGGCGACAGCGCGCGACGCGACGATCACGCTGCCACCGCCTACAGCGATCAGCAGATCCGCGCGAGCCTCCTCAGCCGCCTCTCTGGCGCGGCAGACGGATGCGAAAGTCGAATCGTGCTCGATCTCGTCGAAAACACCCGCGAATCGCGCGCCGAGAGCATCCGTGATGCGTGCGACGGTGTCAGTACGCCGATTGACCGAAGGCGAGCAGAGGACAAACGCGCGCCTGCCACCAGCACGGGCCACGGCCGATGAGAGGTGTTCACCTATAACATCAGCCCCACAGAACAATCGCCAGGCATATCCTGAGGCGCGAAACGATGAAGCTGCCGTCATGGCCAGTCAGAATCCAGGTGTCTGTGATGCCGACCGGAGCCCGGCGTTGTCGGTTTCTGCAAGAGCGGCGCGTCGAGAAGTTGCCCGATCAAAACACTCATAGGGATCTGCTCGTCCATGAGCAATGCACGCGTAGCATCTGCCCATATTTCAACCTCCTCACTCGCAATCTGCGCTGCGGCGTGACCGGTGCGCGGGAGCGGGAAGACCGGCGTCGCCGGATGGAGGCTTCTGAAGATATCAAACTCGCATCGCACGCCCTGTTTTCCACCGACGAAGAACGCCGCCGAGTAGTAGTCCTGACCTGCCCCGAAGCGCATCGAACGCTCGTGGCCCATGTCCTCGCGGTAAGCCCCGAAGTCGTAGGCGAACTCCGATTCGGCTGTCCCGAGCATCCGATAGCGCATGTACAGCAGGCTGAAGTCCCGATCGCCACTGTCGTCCGGTGCCGCCCTGCTCGCGCGGTCCATTGCTTCGGTCAGGAAGATCTCTTGGAACCGCTCCACGTCCGCTGGAAACCGCGATCGAAAGTGCCGCGACTGATAGATCAGCACAGGGTACGCGCCGCGTACCTGTTGCGACATCTGCAACACGAACGGATTGATCGCCGGATGCCCTCCGAACACCAGGGGCGCACGAGGCAGCACGGCCAGCGCGATCTCGCGGACGGCTTCGCGTATCTCCAGCAGCCGACTGGGGCTGGATTGTGCATCGTTCTCGCCGGTCGGCGGAATACTGGCCGACAGGAACACGGGCAACATGGGGTTCGTCATGCCATCAGTCCGTCGGCCGTTCTGAAATCCACCAACGGACAATCGAGTCGCCGCTCGAGAAAGTTGAGATGATGGCGCGTGGAGACCTGCAAGCGGGTCGGGTCCAGCAGTATTCGCGGCGCGGCCGATTCCTGCTCCGCGATACGCACGGCCGCTTCGAAGCGCCGGCTGTCGGGTACCCCAACTTCCGTGGTCAGGTGGATGGCCTGATATCCGGGCTTCGAGAGCAACACGTAGCGGCCGCGGCGCAACGTCGCGTGCCACCGCTGCGCCCGCGCATGAAACTGAACGTGTTCAACCAACGCGTTCTCGCGAAATGCCAGCGCCTTGAAACGCACATCGGCGATCCGGTTCAACAAGACATTTAACGCCGGCTGAGTCAGCGTCGAATCGGGCATCCCCGAGGCTACATCGAACGTATTCTCCGTCAGTGCCAACTGTTCCAGGAATGCGGCCTCGGGCAGCGCCCTCGCGTGCGGCCAGACGACCTCCAGGCCGCCGAGCGCTGCCTCCACCGCAGCCTCGATCTCGACCTGAACCCACGGTCGATTGGGAACGTCTGCGGTACCTAGCAGGATCAGCATATCGCTATCGGTCAGCTCTTCGAGCAGGCGCGCCTGGAACTCGGCGCCGGGCGCGATCGACTGCGTATCCAGGAACACCTGATACCACCGTCGCGGCAACGCTTCCGCCAGCTGCAGCGCCACGCCCCGACTCTCCGCACGAACGTAGCTGATGAAGATCTTGCGCCGGGCACGCATCAAGCCGAGCGATTCGATGACGAGCGAACCGAGGTCGGCGACACCGGCGGCGGGCGACCCGAGCACTTCCGGCAGCTCAAATCCGTTGATGCCCTGCAAGAAGTAAGGCACCTGAACGGTGAAGTCAGCAAGGTTTGCAACCACCGGGAAGATAGCCACCGCGCCAGCACGACTCGCCTTGAGGAAGCCCAGCAGCTCTTCAGAGAGTGCGCGCGCCCCGCAGAACACCACGACAACCGTGCGCAATGCGGATTCCGTCGGCAGTTCGGTCGCGATATCGAAAGTTTCGCCATGTCGGCGCACGTCGCGCGCAACGGTACTTTCCAGCCACGCTTTCAGCGCGTCGATACGCGCCGTGTCGTGTCCGGCAACTACTACCCTGAAGTCGACCGACATCCCGAAGTTCCGTCCGTTCAGCGTTACGTCTGCATTATAGGCACCGGCCCAAGCGGCCGCGCCGAGCGCCGTCGAAGTGGGTGCCGGGCGATGACGCGGTCACGCTCATCGTCCGTCGAGAGCGCGAACCCGGACCGTTTGTGTGGCCGATCCACCTGCCCAAAGTGGCACATAGGTCATCTTTACACCCGGGCCGCCGGTAATCACGATATCGATGGCATCGGCTGCCGGGGCGATGCGGCGTTGTGCGTCCCAGCCGGCGCCGTCGCACTGCGGAACACGGGCCCGGTCGAAGAGATAACGCTGCATCTCGGGCAGGCCGCACCCGTGCTTCGCAAGGACCTGCACGAGTTCGGGGGGCATCAACATCATCTGTGGATGCGGCTCACGCTCGCGGGCGCCGCTGACACTCACGGTTGCGCCCATCGCCAACGCCACCGGATCCAGAATTTCGGCGATGCCAGCACCGCCGCCTACAGGCAACAGTTCCGCCGTCCCCGAGACGGCCATGACCGTAACCGCCGGCTCGTCGGGTCTCAGACCGCGCCTGACAGCGAGGCCTGGGATATCAGTTGAGCCATCTTCTGCAAAACAAAACGTGTACTTTCCAGGCTGCCCCATCGTCGCCATGTCTGCCACGCCGTCGCGCGCGCCGCCGATATTTCTGAGCACGAGCGACACGGCCCGGCCAATGCTCGCATTGACGCGCGAACCGGGCCCCAGACAATTGGTGCCCGAGCGCACACCCAACTCGGTCGACAACGGTGGGTGCACGATGACCGCGATAGCTGGAGTGCCGGTGGTAGTCAGCACCCCCAACAGATTGAACTCAGGTGCCTGACAGGCCTCCACGGCGCTCAAGACCAGCGGCAGTTCAGCTGGCTCGCAACCGGCCAGAACACACTGGTACGCGACTGCGTCGGCGCGCAGTTCTCCGAACAACGGCATAACATTGCCGTAGCTGCGCCGCGGGTCGGCGACGCCTGACAGCATCGCTTCGAGGCGCGCACGCGTTGGCGTAACCAGCGGCAGGCCGTCGTCCAGGTCAAGCGCGACGAGTTCCCTCTGCGCGCGCTCGAAATCAGCGTCGGAACGATAAACAGGGAGGCCGGCTTCGGTGCCGCTCATACCACGACCCGAATTCCGTTGAACCGGCTAGCGAGAAAGCGGCACGTGGCTGGTTGTATGCGAGTTGACCTCAACTTCAGTGACCTTGAACCCGAACGGTGGTCACCGCCGTCCCGCCGAATGACGGGATCCAGGCCGAATGCTTGCCCGGTCCGCCGGCGACGACAACGTGGATGTCGCCAGGCGTCGGCGTCAGGTAGTAATAGCCGTCCTGTGGGAGGTGATGAGCACTTGCGTACTGACGCTGATTCTCCTGCGACACGCGTGATACGTGAACTTTCGAACGTTCGTAGATCTCCGCTTGAATACCCGCGACATCGAGCCCGTCGCGGGCGAGCGTAGCCGCGTGCTCCGGCCCGATGACCAGCACCAGCGGGCCTTTGCCGTAGATCGTGTTGGCTCCGGGCGACGAAATTGTCGCTCCGAAGGTCGTGAGCAGGCCTTCTGCGGACGTGCTGCCGTGGTCGTTGATGTTGTGCGGCGCCTCACCCGACATCACCGTCACGGTCGAGTCATCGGCCGCAAATCCGGCTCGCACCCTGTAGGGCTCCCACGGGCTGTCGGGTTCGTTCTCACCGAAGCAAAACGTGTACTTGGCCGGCGACCCCATCGTCGAACGATCCATCTCACCAGGTTTGGCGCCGCCAATGTTGAGAAAGATGAGGTTAAGCGCCCGTCCGATACTCGCATTGGCACGCCAGCCCTGCCCGAAGCAGTTGGAACCGCAGTTGATGTCCAGCGACGTCGTGAGTGGCCCGCTGACCATGACCATCGGCGCGCAGGAGTGCGTCGTCGCCAGCGTGCCGTGAAGGTTGTAATCCGCGCTTTGCGCCGCCCTCAATGCCGCCACGACGACTGGAAAGTACTCCGGTTTGCAGCCCGCCATGACCGCGTTCGCGGCGATGCTCTCGAGGGTGGGCACGACCTGGCGCGGAGAGACCGGTGCAAACGGCTCATTATCGCCCCGGCAGACATCTACGAAGCGCTCCACGGCGGTCTCCGTTGGCATGACGAGCGGCATACCATCGCTCCATCCTTGTCCCTGCGCGTAGTCGTTCCACTCGTCCGGGGACAGGTCACCCACTTCGATTCGTTCCGCATCATCGCTCAAGCGCTGTTCCTCCTTTGCCGCGCGCAAACGCCTGCCGGTAGCGCCGGGCGTTCACCGATGCATCCGACTTCATCTTTTCGGGGGGAGTCCTTCAGGCCGCAATCTGGCGGGTCAGGTCGCCCGAAACTGCAGTGATGCGATCTTCCAGCTCCGCCGCGTTCAAGCCCCCCAGCGGATGCGGGATGACGATCATGCGGGTATCGATCTTGCGCGCTTTGGCCTGCGCCAGAACCAGGGGTTCGAAGGTCTTGGTCGCGATCAGAAACGTGGTGACGCCGCGTTTCTCGAGTTCGATGCTGTCATGGAAACTCCACGACGAACACGAGCCTCAGTCGGCTATCGCGAGAATGGCGGCACCGTAGTTGTTGGCGACGTGCTCGATAACCGCGTCCGGGGCAGGCTGACTGGCGCTGTCCTTGCCTTCGAACTGCACGTTGCTGACGTCGCGAAACGTTGCCAGGTGCTCGCGTACACCGGTTAACAGTTCACGGGCGTTGGGTTTGGCGTTCGTAAACAACGCGATCGGTACGGTATTCCAGTCGACGGAGTCGATGGCGCGCTGTTCGCCGCCACCTGTGCCGTGACCGAAGGTCGGGTTGATAATCAGCATGCCGACACTCCTTCTGATGATCGATGAGCCTGAATTGTCACACCCGGTCAAGTATCAACCGAGCAGGTTCAATGCATCAATGATGTCGTTCGTCGACATCACGTCTGCGTATTTCATATCCATATCGAAAAGATTGGCCTGATGGGTCCAGTCGCTTCGGTCGCTACACGCGTCTTCGGCGACGATGGCGCGCAGGTTGTGCGAGAACGCATCCACTACGGCGGCGCGCACACAGCCCGAGGTCGTGGTTCCAGCGACGACGAGCGTATCGATGCGGTCGTAACGCAACCACGATTCGAGTGGCGTCTCGAAGAAACAGGATGGTTTGTTCTTCAACACGATGATGTCTTGTTCGCGCGGCCTGTAGTCGTCCGGCCAGTCGTCGGCCCGCGGGTCAGCGACGTACTGAAATGCTCCTGAGGTTCCGAGCTTGAGATTCCAGATCCCCCGGCGGGTCGGATGCGCGCGGTCATCTCTGCGGCTGTAGTAAATCGGCCAGTTCCGGGCACGAAACTGGGCTGTCAACCTGACGAGGTTAGCGAGTAGAACTTCATCTCGCTCGGCGCAAAGCGCATAGACCGGGTCGACGAACATGAAGGTCGTATCGACGTTCAGCAGCGCTGCGCGCTCACCAAAACCGATCGGTCTGCCAAAGCCGCCTTTCTCGTACGCAGCCCGATCCGAGTCTGTCAGAAACGCCGACCAGCGTTCGAGTTTGTCCACCGTCCTTACCCCGCATGTCGTTCACGCACGATCGTGCAGCATCCGGCCCGGCGTGCCAAACCGAGCCCACATGGCAGTGCGCGCCCCCCGGGCGCCTGACCTCCATCGCAACACCCACCAAGGCTCTTCCGCCCGAACCACGCCGTGCGCCGGATGGGAATTTCCACGGGCCGCGCGCGAGAGCGCCGGCTTAGATCTGCCATCGCGAAACCGAACGTCGGCATATCGAGCCAAGTGCGGCAAACTAACCGGGATCGCGCAGGCGCGCGCAAACCAGGAGGTCGGCAGTTGAGTGACGCCGCAAAAGGAGTGCCCGGACATCGGGGCTATCACGACATCGGCGGGCTCGCCGAGGGGCCCGTTGCGCAAACCGAGCACGTTCTGGAGCCGTGGGAGAAGCGGGTTGATGCGCTTCGGGTACTGCTGGGCGATAACAAACGCCAGATTCTCCGGGCTGACGGATTGCGCCACGCGATCGAGACGATGGGTGAAGACCTCTACCTCGAACTGACCTACTACGAGCGCTGGATGGCTGCGATCATCAAGGTGTTGGTGGAACGGGGTCTGATGAATGAAACCGAGATTCGTGATCGTATGAGCGCGATTCAGGCGCGCCTCGATATTCCCCCCGCAAGAACCCGGCCATGGCCACGGATCGAGTCTCCATGAGCCGCGCGCTGCAGGTTGGCGAAGCCGTGACTGTGGACGCCAGATATCCCGACGGGCATATCCGCACGCCCTACTACATTCGCGGGAAAACCGGCGTGGTTTGTGCGGCCATGGGCGAATTTCCAGATCCTGAAGTGGCCGCCGCAAACGGTCGAACTGACGCGATGCGCGCGCTGTACCGTGTGCGCTTTCTTCAGCGCGACACGTGGGCGGACTACGCCGGCAGCGACCACGACACCATCGATATCGAAATCTATGCGCACTGGCTGACACCGATTGAGGAGGCGGCACAATGAGTCACTCGCACACCGACGAGCATGACCATGCCACGACGTTCGTGCCGGATGAAGAACTGTCACTCGGGTTTTACGGCCTGGCCGAGGCCGCTGTGCGTGAACTGCTGGTCGAGAAAGGCGTCATCGAGCCCGCGGAGCTGCGAACGGCATTGGAATGGTACGACCGCACCACACCGGCGACTGGGGCGCAGATCGTCGCGCGAGCCTGGCAAGACGCCACTTTCAAGGCGGCCCTTCTGGACGACCCGGGCCAAGCGGTTGCTCAATACGGCGTCAACATGGGGCATGTTCAGCTCTACGTCGTCGAGAACACACCGACCCTGCACAACGTCATCGTTTGCACACTGTGCTCCTGCTATCCCCGCGCGCTCCTCGGTATGCCGCCGGACTGGTATAAAAGCCGCGCGTACCGCGCCCGCGTCGTCAGCGAGCCGCGTACCGTGCTGGGTGAATTCGGCACCGAGATCGGTGCCGACATCGAAGTGCGGGTGCACGACTCGACTGCTGACCTGCGCTACCTCGTGCTGCCCGAGCAGCCGGCTGGTACTGAAGGTTGGAGCACCGACGCTTTGGCGGGCCTCGTCACGCGCGATACCATGATCGGCGTCGCACGTGCGTCGGCAGGCGTCTGACCAGACCGGAACCAGCGTCGGGTAGACCGGACAATCAGGGGAGGCACAATGAATTGCAGCGGACTGGTGGACCCCGAGCGCGGTGTGATCGGCCGCGAAATCTTCGTCAACGAAAACATCTACCGAGAGGAGTTGGAGCGCGTCTTCACGCGCGCCTGGCTGTTCGTTGGACATGAATCCCAGATTCCGAATCCCGGGGATTTCTTCACTTCCCGCATGGGCGAGGAGTCGGTGATTCTGGCGCGCGACAACGACCGCTGCGTACATGTATTCCTGAATTCGTGCCGGCATCGCGGTATGAAGGTCTGTCGCTACGAATCCGGCAACACCGATCTGTTCACCTGTCCGTATCACGCGTGGGCGTATGGTACCGACGGGCAGCTTCGGGGAGTGCCGCATCTGCGCACAATTTACGGCAACAACTTCGACCGCTCTGCCTGGGCTCTGATCGAAGTGCCGAAGATGGCTATTCACAAAGGCACCGTCTGGGCCTCGTGGGATGCCGATGCGCCCGACTTCGATGTCTACATGGGTGATGCGATCGAACATCTGGATATGGCGCTGGACTGTCGCGACGGGCGGCCAGGCGGGTCAGAGGTGGTGGGCATCCACAAATGGATCTTTCCGGCCAACTGGAAGTTCGCGGCCGAGAACTTTCTCGGCGACACCTATCACAACCCGTCCCACCGCTCGGTAGATGTTATCGGCATCGGGCCGAGCGCGCAGCGTGGGATCAAAGGCCGGCGAGATAACGAGCTGGCGGCCGCACAACACGTATGGATCAGTTTTCCCGCCGGACACGGGGTACACAGTGCCGTCAAACCGGAGCAGCACGCCTACATCGAATCATTCCTCGACCAGCCCGAAATCGAGGAGTACTTCCGACATTGTTACGCCGAACGGAACCGGCGACTGGGCGATCGTGCCCGACTCATGCCCTTTGTCGGCACGCTGTTTCCAAATACTTCCTATCACGGTACGCAGCCACGCGGGCTCTGTGCCTGGCACCCGCACAGCCCGACCGAGACTGAAGCGTGGCGCTTCTTCCTGGTGGACGCAGACGCGCCCGAAGCCGTGAAAGACTTCATGCGCCGCTACTACATGCGCTACTCGGGGCCAGCCGGCATGACCGAACAGGACGACATGGAGAACTGGCTGTACGCAACGCGTGCCAGCACCGGTACCGTGGCGAAGCGTTTCGAATTCAACTACCAGCAGTCGCTGGGCGCCGCGCGAATCAACCCGGTCGTCAACGGTCTGCGGGTCCCGGGCGAGGTGGTGACCCAGATCTCCGAGCACATGGCACGCGGCTTCTACGCGCGCTGGCGAGGTTACATGGAAGGGGACGACTGGCCTTCACTACTCGGTCTGGACGACCCCCGGTTCGCCACTGTCGAAGCTGCTGAATAGGGGCGTTGGCAATGTCCGGCAACGAATTCGGAATACGCTGAGGATGGCGCGCGCATCCGCGCAGGAGATTGCCCTGCTCTACGAGCTTGAGCGTTTCTTGTACCACGAAGCCGAGCTCATCGATGAGCGCCGTTTCGAAGAATGGCTGCAATTGTTCGCCGAGGACCTGATCTACTTCATGCCGATTCGCCGCAACGTCAAGTTCGGCGAGCACGCGACGGCGGAGAACACCCGACAAGGGGCGGACATCAGCTGGTTCGACGAAGACAAGTGGACCCTCAGCAAACGAGTGGAGCAGATCAACACCGGGCTTCACTATGCGGAAGAGCCGCTGTCGCGTACCTGTCACATGGTTTCTAATGTTGAGCTGATCAGCGCCAGCCCAGATCTGACCACGCCCAGCGAGGTCGTGATCAAATCGAGATTTCTCGTCTATCAAAACCGTGTCGAGACAGAAACCTATACCTTCGTCGGCAAGCGCATCGACCACCTGCGCGCGTCTGGAGACAGCTGGCAAGTCTTCCGGCGTGAGGTCGTTCTCGACCAGAACGTATTACTTGCCAAGAACCTCAGCACGTTTTTCTGACCGCGGCGACGCGAGCGCCCGACACCCGCCACGGGGCGCGGCGCGCACTGCCATTATGCTGCTGCTTGGCTGTATCGCGCTCGCGGGCTGTGCCATGCACGCTGACGACCGGCTCGAGAGCATTGTCGCTTCCGGCGTCATAGTCGCCGGCGGCGTGCCGGAACCGGGCCGCCTTACGCCAGCGGGCTTTCCGCCGTCAGGTTTCGACGTCGACCTCGTGGACGCTTTTGCCAAACAGCTCGGCGTCACGGTGCGGTGGCATCGCTTCGACGACATCCAGGCATTGCTTCGCGCCGTAGCGGAAGGCCAACTCGATCTCGGACTCGGCGTCCCACTCGGCACCGCCACAGACCTCGGCAGGGTCGTCCAAAGCCCGAGGTACGCGTCCGTCGAGCCGGTGGTGGCATACCGACGCGGCAATACCAGGCCACGGCGCTTCGCGGATCTGCCGCCAGGTCGCTGGCTGCAGCCCGTAGACGCACCGCTCCTCAGCCCGCCCCGGGCGACTGGAGCGAAAACGGAACCCGGGCGCGCCGGCAGCGGGGCCTTGCCTGCTCTCGACGTGCAGGCTGCGCTCGCCGAAGTCCACGCGGGCCGCTACGCGGCGGCCGTGACTACCCGAAGCCAGTTGAACGCGATGCGCATCATGTTTCCAGCACTCGCCGTCGCCTTTCCCGTACCGCAGGCTGCCACCAAGGATGTTGGCCTGGCTGTAGCCTTGCCGCGGGACGCCGGACAACGCTTCTATAGCAGGCTCTTCGTCTACCTGCGCGACGCCCGTATCAACGGCAGAATCGAACGGCTGCGCCGACGCCACAGTGAACGGCTCGCCAGCATGAATCAGGCGGCTCTGCAGATCTTTGCCCGCCACTCGCGGGAACGACTGCCGCGGTTCGTGTCGATGTTCAGGGCAGCAGCACGCAGCACCGGTCTGCACTGGAGCGAGCTCGCTGCCCTCGGGTATCAGGAATCCCAGTGGGAACCGAATGCGGTATCGCCGACTGGGGTAACGGGCCTGATGATGCTGACCCGCGCGACGGCACGTGAACTCGGGGTGACCAACCGTCTGGACCCGGCGGAGAGCATCATGGCCGGCAGCCGTTACCTGGCACGACTCTATAGTGGCTTCGCAGACGACGTGCCGAGCAGCGAGCGGCTATGGTTTGCGGCCGCGGCATACAACCTGGGCAGGGCACATGTGCGCGCCGCACTCCGCGCCGTATCACCACCCGGCACCTGGAACCGTGTGCGCCGCCAGTTGCTCGAAGACGGAAACGCAAGCCTCGCGCGGCGCCAGCAAGCCGTCACCTACGTACGCCGCACCCGCATGTACAAAGATGCGTTACAGTTCGCGAGCCGCCGCGACAGCCTGCGCAGCCGGATACGTCACGACTGACGCTGAATGCGGCGCGTGCGGGCGCAGGCTCGGGTCCACAGACCCTTGCGACAAGGCGGAGACGCAACCAGGAAGCCCTGCCCATGACCACCGCTATTCGGCCGCGACGCTCGGTACTCTACATGCCGGGGGCCAACGAGCGTGCGATGCAGAAAGCCCGCACGCTGCCCGCCGACTGCATCATTTTGGACCTCGAAGACGCTGTCGCACCTGATGCCAAAGAGCTCGCCCGCGAGCAGGTCGCACAAGCTGCCAGGGGAGGCGGTTATGCGCCGCGCGAAGTCCTCGTGCGCATCAATCCCCTGGATACCGATTGGGGTGAAGCCGATCTGGCGGTCGCCGCAGAGCTCCCGGTAGACGGCATCGTCGTGCCGAAAATCGAATCGGCCAGCATGGTCAATGAAGTTTCGGCACGTGTGCGCGCGGCCGAACGCGTGATCCCGATTTGGGCCATGCTCGAAACGCCGCTCGCAATACTGCGGGCTGAGCAGATAGCACTGAATGCAAACGACCTCGGGTGTCTTCTGATGGGCACTTCGGATCTCAGCAAAGAGCTACGGCTGCCAGACAACCCGGTAGCGGGCTTGATGTGGTCACTGGGTCGGGCCTTGGTGGCCGCGCGTGCCGCTGGCGTCGACATCATCGACGGAGTGCACCTGGCACTCGATGACGACGCTGGGTTCCGGGCTGCCTGCCAGCGCGCACGGGCGCTCGGTTTTGACGGGAAATCGCTCATCCATCCAAAGCAGATTGCGGCGGCGAATGAAACGTTCGGCCTTACCACGGAAGAAGTCGAGCATGCGGCGCAGGTCTGCAGAGCGCACGCCGACGCGCTCGCATGCGGACGCGGAGTCGCCGTTCTGAACGGCAAACTTGTCGAGAACCTGCATGTGGAGATCGCGGAGCATACGCTCGCCAAGGCGCGTGCCATCGCAGAACTCGAGGCGGCCGCGGAAACGACCTGGACACACGCTGACAGGTCTCGGTAAACGAGTCCCGCGGGAGCGGCGCGCGAAATCAGGCGGAATGCGCGCCGCTTAGTCATGTCACCAGAGAGACTCACAAGACGGTCTGCCGGAACTCGCCTCCTTTGCCGCTCCATTGATGTACATGACGCGAGGTCCGCGCCCCTGCAAACACTCATCCAGAAGTTGCCGGGGTTCATGTGACCGCGAGACCGCACATCCGAAAGGCCGCGATCGGTCTCGTCGTTACGGGGGCCCTGTTGGCCGCAATGGCGGCACTCGCATGGGCGGCCGGGACTTACCTCGTCCGTCCGGCCCCAACCGCCGTCGGGCCGCTTCCGGCGGGCGCGGAAGCGATCGGTTTCGACTCACGGTCTGGCGCCCGCATCCGGGGCTGGTGGTTCGCCAGAGACAACGCACGCGGAAGCGTCGTGCTCATGCACGGTCTGCGTGCGAACCGCAAGGCCATGATGCGACGAGCCAGGCTCGTCAACGAGTTGGGTTACGCAGCGCTTGTGTTCGACTTCCAGGCGCATGGCGAGAGCGCTGGATCCGTGATCACGTTCGGGCACCTCGAGTCGCTGGACGCCGTGGCTGCCGTCGATTTCGCCCGGCAACGAACGGCGGACGGTTCGCTATTCGTCATCGGCATGTCAATGGGCGGTGCCGCCGCGTTGCTGGCCGAGCCGGCGCTCGCGGTCGATGGCCTCGTACTGGAAGCGGTGTATCTGGACATCACCGGGGCGATCGCAAACCGCCTGTCGATGCGACTGCCGTTCGGCCGCATCGCCACGCCGCTGCTGTCCGCACAAATCGAGCTGCGACTCGACATCCCGGTGGAGCGGTTGTCGCCGATCGCTGCTGCCCCCCGGAATCGGACTCCAGCGCTGCTTTTCGCCGGCACCGCTGACCGGCGGACCACAGCGGACGATACGCGTCGCCTTGCGCGCGCCTTCGGCGGCGAGCAAACGTTGGTGTGGTTCGAGCGTGCGGCGCACGTCGACCTGCTCGAATTCGATCCGATCCTCTACCGGCACGAAATCGCAAAGTTCTTCGAACGCAATCGCCGTTAGCCCCGCCGCGTCGCGCACCATGTCGGCCATCACGGGTCTGGTTGGAGGTCCGGGCGGGGATTGCGCTTCGACGTTGCGCCCACCACTTAACAATCACCGTAAACGTGCACCCGACGTCGACCGATGTACCAGCAAATCGCCCGGTTTGGCCCGCAGCTGTTCGCCAACGCAACGCTCTTCAAGTGGGGCTTCAACCTGTCACCGATGTATCGGCGTACCACTGCTCGTATCATCGACATCTCGAGCGATCTGCGCTTCGTGCGGATCAAAATTCCGCTCAGTTATCGAAACAAAAACTACGTTGGCAGCATTTTCGGCGGCAGTATGTTCGCCGCGGTCGACCCTATCCCGATGGTGCAGCTCATCCAGATTCTGGGCCGGGACTATGTGATATGGGACAAGTCGGCACAGATTTATTTCAAGCGCCCGGCGCGCGAGGACCTGTATGCGGAGTTTCGGTATGCAGACTCCGAGGTAACGGCACTGACTGCCGCCGTTCACGCGTGCGGCGAGACCGAGATCGAAAAGGTCACCCGACTGACCGGCCGCGACGGCTTGCGGCCCTATTGCGAAGTCCACAAGACCGTCTATGTAGCGACGAAAGCTTTCTATCGCGAGAAGATGGCGGCGCGCGCAGGGTCCCAATCCAGGGACTGAAATCAGCCGCTCGAAGCGCCGATCCAAACCGCGCGCAAGCCACCGGACACTCGACTTGACGAGTGATCCTGGCGCTACTCGGACGCCCCCGGAAGCATCGCGGCCAACAACCGGTCTTCGAGCTCGATACGAGTCGCCAGGTGCTCACCCAGGCGAGAAAGGTCGCTCGTGAGCGACGGCGGCAGACCAGGCCCGGCGGCGGACTCATAGCGATCATTGAAACCGATCACTTCATCCGTCACCACCTGCACCTGCGCATAGATGGAGGCAGCGACATCCAACACGCGCTGCCTGCGTTCCTTGCCCTCGGCGATACGCTCGTAGATACCGAAGTGCGCGGTAGCTATGTAATCGACGAGAATCTGGCTGAATTCGCGCAGGTCGTCGACTGATGCACGATGACCGGCGAACGGCTCCAGGCCCGCCACCTTGGAAAACAGTACCAGCATCTCCTGACGCTCGGTCAACATCTTGTCGATCACCGCCTGGGTACCGGTACGCCGGTCTGAATCAGGCTGTTGCGATTCCGTCATGTAATGCCCTGCTCTAAGTACCCGGTGTTACGCCCGAGGCAATCCTGCCGTGGCGACCAGATGCCGTCAATGCACCAGCGTGAACCATTAGCCAGCCCGCACGGCCAGCACCGGGACGGGCTGCTCACTCGCCGGATGCGGGGCGCAGCTCCGACGAGCCCTCCTGCGCTGCCGCCGCATCCGCTAGATGCTCCGGAATCGCGACGATCGCGCGCCAATGTGGAAAGCGGCATCGAAACAGACTGCCTTCTCCGAGCGTGCTTTCAATTTCGAGCTGCGCATCGTGCCGGTCGAGAATATGTCGGACGATCGACAGGCCGAGGCCGGTTCCGCCCTCCGCGCGGGACCGCCCCTTGTCGACTCTGAAGAATCGCTCGGTGAGCCTCGGCACGTCTTGCTCGTCAATGCCGTCGCCCGAATCTTCGACTTCGAAACAAGCGCCATTGGCCGCATACCAGCGCAGCGATATACACCCATGGTCCGGCGTATAGCGAACCGCGTTGGCGGCGAGATTAGTGAACGCTGTGTGGATTTCCTGCTGCACACCCGTTAGCTGCACGTCGCTGTCGACATCGCAGACGATCTGATGCTCCCGTCCGGCACTGAGTTCCGCCGTATCGAGTGCTACGCGCTCGACGATCGCCGCAACATCGAGGGTTGTCGCCTCACCTTGCGGGCCTGCCTCCATGCGCGCCAGCAACAGCAGGTCTTCAACGATGCGGCCCATCCGCGCGGACTGATCGGTCATCGCGGCGACGGGGCGCTGCCACGTGTCGGGGACCAGTTCGGGGGTGCGGTTGATGTTCTCCAGGTATCCCGACAGAACGGTCAGCGGCGTGCGCAGTTCGTGTGACACATCGGCCACGAAATCGCGCCGCATCTGCTCGACATTGACGCGTTCGGTAGCGTCGTGGGCGATCAGCAGCGCATTGCTGTCGCCAAACTGTACACGCCTCAATTCGAGCCACTGCGTCGCCGAGATCGGTGAACGGAGTTCACAGGCACCCGCACTCGGATCGTGCAGGAAGCGGAGAAACTCCGGGTGTCGGACAAAATTCTCGATTCGGGAGCCGGCGTCGCGCTGTCCGCTGACCCCCAGAAGTTCCCGCGCCGCGGGGTTGGTCCAGAGGATTTGGTGTTCAGCATCCAGCATTACCAGCCCATCTGGCAGAGCACGCGTGCTCTGCTGAAAGCGGACCAGCTGATCCGCCAGCTGATGGCGCCGCTCCCGGTTGAACCGTTCCCACTCGGCGAGCGACCGGTAGACTTCACCCCAGAGGCCATTGGCTTCAGGAGGATAGTTACTTTTTCGATCCGAGAGCCAGCGCACCAGCTGCACCGCGTTGGCAAGCTGAATGCCCAGATATCCAGTGAGCGCTGCGAACAATCCGAGCAGCCAGCTCTCGAATGCGAGCGCAAGCACGACCATGGCACCAACAACGACTGCAATCAGTCGAAGCTCCTCACGCCACGCGCGGGCAGCGTTCACCTGGCCTGCCTGTGGTTCAGCGAATTCGTGACGGCTTCACTCGGCGGAGAATCGGTAACCGACGCCGCGGACAGTTTGCACGTAGCTATCAGCGTCATGCGGCTCCAGGTGCATGCGCAGGCGCCGGATGTGCACATCCACCGTCCGCTCCTCAATATAGGCATCTTGCCCCCAGACTTCGTCGAGCAGCTGGGAACGGGAGTAAACCCGGCGCGGGTTCCTCATCAGGAACTGCAGGAGCCGGAACTCCGTAGGTCCGAGCAATACTTCATCACTGTCGACCCAAACCTCGTAGCGCTCGGTGTCAAGCTTGAGTCTACCGCCGGCCAGCACATTTCCCTCATCCGGGACTGGTGAACGGCGAAGCAGCGCCCGTATGCGCGCCTCGAGTTCTCGCAATGAAAATGGCTTGCCGATGTAGTCGTCCGCGCCGCCGTTCAGGCCGCGTACGCGATCTGGTTCGTCGCCGCGCGCCGTCAGCATAATGACCGGCAATGCACGGGTGTCGTCCTCACTGCGCAAAAGGCGCAGGAACTCGATACCGCTCGTATCGGGCAACATCCAGTCGAGCAGGAGCAAATCCGGCATCTCGTCGGCCAGCATCGCGCGGGCGCCGGCAACGTTTCCGGCTTCACGCACGATGAACCCGGCAGTCCTCAGGGTGTCAGCCACCATTTCGCGCACGGCTGGTTCATCGTCTACGACCAGCAGACTGCGCGTGCGCATTCGCGTTTCGCGCCGCGCGGTCGAGGTCCCCATGCTAACTTCCAGCATGCGCCTGGATCTCCATCTGTTCCAGGCTGATATGCCGCACATCTTTGCCCTTCACCAGGAAGATGATGTATTCGCAGATATTCTTCGCGTGGTCGCCGATTCGCTCGAGCGATCGCGCGCACCAGACCATATCCATAACGGCTGAAATCTGTCGCGGGTCTTCCATCATGTAGGTCATCAGCGTGCGCAGGATGGCGTCGTATTCCGAGTCTACCGACTCGTCCGCGCGCACGACGTTCAGCGCCGCCTGGACGTCAAGACGCGCAAACGCGTCCAGGGAGTCGCGCACCATCTGCAGAACCTGGTTGCCCAGGTGCTGAACGCCGCTCGTATGGCGGCGCGAAACTCCTCCGGTTCCGGACAATCGGCTTGCCATGCGCGCGATTTTCTCGGCCTCATCGCCGATTCGTTCGAGATCGGTGATGGTCTTGATAATGGCGATGACCATGCGCAGGTCGCCCGCCGCGGGCTGACGGAGCGCTATGATGCTCTGACAGTCCTCATCGATTTCGACTTCCATCAGATTGACGCGATAGTCGTCACGCACGACCTTTTCGCCGAGCGCATGGTCGCCGTCGCGAAGCGCCCGCATCGCCTCGCGAATAGACTCTTCGACAAGCCCGCCCATCGTCAGAACCTTCGTGCGAATCGCCTCGAGGTCTTCGTCGTAGCGGCGCATGATGTGGCCGCCGAGATTGCCGGAGTCCATCTCCATGGCGCGTTGCTCCTTAGCCCAACGGATGCAATGACCGGTGGTCGCTGATCGCGATCAGCCAAACCGGCCCGTGATGTAGTCCTCGGTCAGCTTGTGGCGGGGATTCGTAAAAATGAGCTTCGTATCTCCCACTTCGACGAGCTTACCCAGGTGAAAGTACGCCGTTCGTTGCGAGACCCTGGCCGCCTGCTGCATCGAGTGGGTAACGATGGCAATAGTGTACTGCTGGCGCAGTTCGTCGATCAGTTCCTCGATGCGCGCCGTCGCTATCGGGTCCAACGCTGAGCACGGTTCATCCATCAGAATGACGTCGGGACTGACTGCGATGGCGCGGGCGATACACAGACGCTGCTGCTGACCGCCCGACAGCCCCGTGCCGGGCTGGGTCAATCGATCTTTCACCTCTTCCCACAGTCCGGCTTTCTGCAGACTCAACTCAACTATTTCATCGAGCTGGTACCGATTCTCTGCCAACCCGTGAATGCGGGGCCCATATGCGACGTTGTCGTAGATCGACTTCGGAAACGGGTTCGGTTTCTGGAACACCATGCCAACGCGTGCCCTGAGCGGCACCACGTCCTGGGAAGCGGCGTAGATGTCGCGGCCATCCAGTTCGATACGCCCGTCGACACGGCACGTCTCGATAGTGTCATTCATGCGATTGAGACATCGCAGAAATGTCGACTTTCCGCAGCCGGAAGGGCCGATCATGGCAATGACGGCGTTGGCGCCGATGTCGAGCGATACATCGTTAATCGCCTGTTTGCCCGAGTAATAGACGTTGACGGCGCGAGTCGACATCCGCACATCGCCATCCTGGACGAACGGCTCACCGACGGTCTTGAAGTCGTCGTCGAGCGCGCGCACGGCTTCGGTTCGGTTCTCAGTCATGGCGCGAGCGCGCCGGCCGTCGATGCGTTCATCGTTCAGAGCCGCCAGGGACGTCATTCAAATTCTCCGTTCGGATTCTACCTGACCGTGCACTACCAGCGCCGCTCGAATTTGCGCCTGAGGAAGACCGCCAGAGCGTTGGTTCCTACCAGCAAGACCAGTAGCACGATGATCGCCGCCGAGGTGCGTTCAACAAATGCCCGCTCCGGGCTGTCGGCCCAGAGGTAGACCTGTACGGGTAGTGCGGTAGCCGGATCCAGCGGGCCGTCAGGCACGTCCACGACGAACGCCACCATGCCGATCATCAAGAGTGGGGCCGACTCGCCGAGCGCGCGGGCCATGCCGATAATGGTGCCAGTCAGCATGCCTGGCATGGCGAGCGGCAGGGCGTGCTGCATGACCATCTGCATCTTGGATGCACCAATGCCAAGCGCAGCTTCCCGAATGGAAGGCGGTACGGACTTCAGCGCCGCGCGCGAGGCGATGATGATCGTCGGCAAGGTCATCAACGTCAGCACCAGGCCGCCGACCAGCGGCGCCGAACGCGGCAACTGGAAGAAGTTCAGGAACACCGCGAGACCCAACAAACCGAACACGATCGACGGGACGGCGGCCAGGTTGTTGACGTTGACTTCGATGAAATCCGAGAAGCGGTTGCGCGGCGCAAATTCCTCGAGGTAGATGGCCGCGCCCACACCGATCGGGAAAGACAGCACAAGCGTCACCATCAGCATATAGAGCGAACCCATCAGGGCACCATGAATCCCTGACAGTTCGGGCTCGCGCGAATCGCCCGCAGTGAAGAAGGTGATGTTGAAGTGTTTCTCGATCGCGCCGCGTTCTGACAGCTTGTCCACCCAGGCGAGCGTCTTATTGTTGATGCGGCGATCCGACTCCGGCAATTTCCGATCGACGTATCCTTTCATCAACATGTCGATGTCGTCGTCCGCTGGCACCCAGACAGTCAGCTTCTGGCCGATGAGTCGGGGTTCGTCCATCGCCATGGCACGGAGTTGGAAAGCCGCGCCGGAACTGACGAGCTTGTACAACGCGCGTTTATCCCGACGCGACTTGACGTCCGGGAACGCGGCCCGCATCGAGCGCTTTACGAGACCGCCGAAGTTTGCCTTTCCGATGACCTCCGGGTCGCCACTCGCGTCCGGGTCGAGGCGGCTCTGCGCGAAATCGACTTCGAGCGCAATGTGAGTCTGCCAGAACGCGCTGTAACCGTTGCCGATAATGCTGGTCATCAGTATCGCCAGAAAGGCGAGACCGACCGCGATCGACCCGAGGCCCATGGCTCTGAAGAGTTGCTCGCTGCGGTGTCGTTTCTTCATGAGCACCGCAAATTCTGCGCTCTCCCAGTGGCTCCTCGGATGCTCGGCCGCCTGGTGCGGATCGCCTTCAGAACTACTCATACTGTTCCCGGTAACGCCGCACGACATGCAGCGCGATGACATTCAGTAGCAGGGTCACGACAAACAACACCAGGCCCAACGCGAACGCGGCCAGTGTCTTCGGGCTGTCGAACTCCTGGTCGCCAACGAGCAGCGTGACGATCTGCACGGTTACGGTGGTGACCGCCTGCAGGGGATTGGCGGTCAGATTGGCACTCAGCCCGGCCGCCATCACGACGATCATCGTCTCCCCGATAGCGCGGGAGACGGCGAGCAGGACGCCCCCGACAATGCCGGGCAACGCGGCGGGAATAACAACCTGACGTATGGTCTCGGACCGGGTGGCACCGAGGCCGTACGCCCCGTCCCGCAGCCCTTGGGGAACCGCGGTGATGGCATCGTCGGAGAGTGAGGAAACGAAGGGGATTATCATGACGCCCATCACCAGCCCGGCCGCCAGAGCACTCTCTGATGACACTTCGAGTCCGAGTGATTGTCCGAAACCGCGGATTTGGGGCGCGACCACCAGCGCGGCGAAGAATCCGTATACCACGGTTGGAACGCCGGCCAGGATCTCGAGCAGGGGTTTAGCGGTGTTGCGCAGGCGCGGCGTCGCATACTCGGCGAGGTAGATGGCCGACATCAAGCCGATCGGCACCGCGACGACCATCGCGATGAAGGATATGAGGAGCGTTCCAGCGAACAACGGCACGGCTCCGAATGCGCCGGTCGAGCCCACCTGGTCTTCCCGGATCGCGGTTTGGGGACTCCATTCCAGGCCAAACAGGAAATCGAGCGGCGGCACGGACTCGAAAAACCGGGCTGCCTCAAAGAGAACGGACAGTACGATCCCCACGGTAGTGACGATCGCCAGCAGAGAACTCGCGACCAGGAAGATCGTAATCGCGGACTCCACGTGGTTGCGCGCACGGAGTTGTACATCGATGCGCTGGCGCAACCACAAGGCACCGAGCACGGCGATACTGAGTGCCGCGCCGGTGAGCATGTCGGCGGAACGCGCATACAGGGCGTTGTAGTGGACTGCCGCTGCCGAGATGGCCGGCTCCGGCGTGCCGCCAAAGGTATTGCCGGCAGCGACGTTACGAACGTCATTCAACAGTAGACCGAGCCGCTCCGGCGGCAACGCCTGCAGGCTCTCTGGCAGGGCATTGACGACCAGTCCGGTGATGATGTGGGCTTCGAACAACAGCCACAGGCTCACTACAACGAGTGCCGGCAGGGCGCACCACAAGGCCATCAGGGTGCCGTGATAGGTCGGCCTGGAATGCAGGACACTGGTCGGCCGGGACGGGCCCACTGAAGCGATGGCACGGCGACGCCCGAACCAGTAGGCCGCAGACGACAGCGCGAGCAGCGTGACGATCAAGGAAAACGGCGTCATGGTGACACCAGCACTGTGGAGGTCTCGTCAAACGTCCCTTCGCGCCATTCTCCGCGCCGTGCTCCACGACCGCGGAGTTGGCCTGGACTGCGGCGTGCACCGACCTTGGCGCGCCCGTGAACGGTGCCGACAGAGCAACCTGCAAGCGAGCCCGGAATATGCGGCGGTGACATGCAGAACCGCCTCTTTACAGCTTCAGATCCGTGGCATTCATGGCGGCATTGCGAAACGCAGCGCGCTCGTCTTCGGGCATCGGGATGAGCCCCTTGTCAGTCAGGTAGCCCTCTTCTCCCCAGGCATTGTCGCTGGTGAACTCTGCCAGAAACTCGGCGATGCCCGGAATCGTACCGATATGCGCTTTCTTGACGTAGATGTACAGCGGACGGGACACCGGGTAGTCGCCGCTCGCAATATTCTCGAAAGTCGGTTCCTTGCCATCGATCTTCGCACCTTTGATCTTATCGCTATTCTGGTCGAGGAAGCTGAATCCGAATATGCCGAAGGCGTTCGGGTTTGCTTCGAGCTTCTGCACGATCAGGTTGTCGTTCTCGCCGGCTTCGATGTAGGCGCCGTCTTCGCGGACGCTATGACAAACTTCCTTGTACTTGCGCTTGTCCGCTTTCTTCATCGACTTGATGAAGTCGATCTTCGCGCAACCGCCTTCCAGTGCCAGTTCGGCAAAAGCGTCGCGGGTGCCCGAGGTGGGCGGCGGACCAAGCACTTCAATCTTGTTCGCCGGCAGCGCGCTGTTGACGTCCGCCCACGTCTTGGCGCTGTTCCCCGCGAGCGTCTCACTGGAACCAACCGGGACGCTCTTGGCAAGCGCCATGAAAATTTCCTTTCGGCTCAGGTCGATATCCGGACCGCTCTTCGCATTCCCGAACACAATGCCGTCGTAGCCCACCTTGACCTCAACGATACCGGTGACGCCATTCTTCGCGCACAGCGATACCTCGGACCGTTTGATGCGGCGCGAGGCATTGGTGACATCAGGGTGCTCGACACCAACTCCAGAACAAAACAGCTTCAAGCCGCCGCCCGAGCCGGTTGCCTCGATTTTGGGTGTCTTGAATTTAGTGGTCTTGCCGAACTGCTCGGCGACGACCGTCGCGAACGGGTAAACGGTCGAAGAGCCGACTATCGCGATGTAGTCGCGTGCCTCGACCACCGTGATGTTGGCAGCCAGGGTGCAAGTTGCCAGAGTCGACAGCGCGAACGTGGCTTTCATTCAGGAATGTCCTCGTGGTGCGCGGTAGTTTGCGCGGATTCTGTTGGGGCGCAAGTTAGATCCCGATTGTTACAGGCATGTGTCAAAGGACCGGGAGTTAGAGAAAATCCGGTCGCTCGCGGCCATATACGACTGAGAACGGGCGGTGTGGCGCCCCTCGGCACACCGCGTTGCGGGCGTGTTACCAGCCGGCGTCGGGCAGGTTGAGGCGAATCCGGCTAATTTCGTCGCAGGTCATGCTCGACGTTGGCGGCACGCTCGGGTACCGTCGCGCCCGTTAACCCGAGAACAGGAAGCCGCAAGATGGCCGGCCCCGATTACATCGCCTTCGACACGCTGAGCCTGCACGCAGGACAGCAACCCGACCCCGCTACCGGTGCCCGGGCTGTCCCGATCTATCAGTCCACATCGTTTGTGTTCAGAGACAGTGACCACGCTGCCGCGATGTTCAACGCGGAGCGCCCTGGGCACGTGTACTCCCGGATCACCAATCCGACCAACGCGGTGCTGGAAGAACGCATCACGGCGCTGGAAGGCGGCGTGGGCGCCATCACGACAGCGAGCGGGCAAGCCGCGATGCACCTGGCGATTGCCACGCTGCTAGGCGCCGGCTCTCACATCGTCGCGAGCGGCTCGCTTTATGGTGGCTCGCACAACCTGTTGAATTACACGCTGCCTCGGTTCGGGATCGAGACGACGTTCGTAGACGTCCGAAACCCGGACGCGTTTAGCGACGCAATGCGGGGCAATACCAGGCTCTTCTACGCCGAAACGCTCGGTAACCCGGGGCTAGAGATCGTAGACATCCCTGCCGTTTCGGCCATCGCGCATGAGCACGGCATACCCCTGCTCATCGACAATACCTTCGCGACCCCATACCTGTGCCGCCCGTTCGACCACGGCGCCGATCTCGTCTTTCACTCAGCCACCAAATTTCTCGGCGGCCACGGCGTCGCAATCGGTGGGCTACTGGTCGACGGCGGGCGCTTCGACTGGGAAGGGTCGGGTAAGTTTCCGGAGCTGACAGAACCGTATGCCGGCTTCCACGACATGAATTTCGCCGAGGAGTACGGCCCCGCCGCGTTCATCAACCGCGCTCGCAAGGAGGGGGCCCGCGATTTCGGCGCCTGCATGTCGCCAACCACCGCGTTCCAGATCCTCCAGGGCGTCGAAACGCTGCCGCTCAGAATGGATAAGCACGTCAGCAACTCGCGTGCCGTGGTCGAGTTCCTGTCCGATGCCAACGGCGTCGCCGGCGTCAGCTATCCCGAACGGCCGGAGCATCCCGACCACGAACTCGCCAAACAGCTGTTGCCTAGGGGTTGTGGCGCCGTCTTCACGTTCGAGTTGGAGGGCGGACGCGCCGCGGGGCGCGCGTTCATCGAAAGCCTCGGGGTCTTTTCCCACCTCGCAAACGTCGGCGATGCCAAGAGTCTGGTCATTCATCCGGCCTCGACAACGCACCACCGCATGGATGGGCCGGCACTCAAGGCCGCGGGAATTTCGGAGGGGACCGTGCGGTTGTCGATCGGCCTCGAAGACCCCCAAGACCTGATCGCCGACCTCAAGCGCGGCCTGCGCGCCGCCAGCAAAGTTTCGTGAGGACCGAGCCATGTATCTGAATGTCGATGGACAAGCAGCGTACGCCTACACGGGCGCACGCCAACCGGTCGAAGGCCAGCCGTCTTTTGTGTTTGTACACGGCAGCGGTCTGGACCATACGGTCTGGACGATGCAAGCCCGCTATTTTGCGCACCACGGCATGAACGTCTACGCCGTGGACCTGCCCGGGCGCGGGCGCAGCAAGGGCACGCCGATCGATTCGATCAGCGGCTGCGGCGACTGGATCGCCAAATTCTGTGAGGCTGCCGGTACCGGCCCCGCCCTCATCGCCGGACACAGCATGGGTTCGCTGGTCGCGCTGGAGGCGGTTGCCCGGCATCCGGGCCAGTTCACCGGGTTAGCGTTGGTAGGTACGGCCGTTCCGATGAGCGTTGCGGACGTGCTGCAGGATGCGGCAGACGAGAATCGCGGCGAAGCCTACGACATGATCACGATCTGGGGGCACAGCATGGCGGGACAGGTTGGCGGCGGGCCCCACACGCCGGGCGTCTGGCTGACCGGCTCATCCGTGCGCCTCCTGGAACGTGGAGGCCCCGGGGTGCTTGGTAATGACCTGCGCTGCTGCGACGAATACCGACATGGGCCCGAGAGCGCAGCCAAGGTGGATGTGCCGACACTGCTCTTGCTGGGTCAGCTGGACATGATGACGCCGACGCGTGCCGCGCGTTCCCTTGCCGAGGCATTGCCAAGCGTCAAGCAGGTCGTCATCGACGGCTGCGGACACATGCTGATGGCCGAACAGCCCGATGCCGTGCTGGACGAGCTGATCGCATTCAGCGAATCGCTTCACGCGACGGCCTGACGCAGGTCGCCGCCCCCGGCCGCGATGTGCTGAAGCTGGCGGGTGGCACGTTTCAATGCGCGGTCCAGCCGGACCGTCGCATCCGGGTAGATGGCAGTTCGCGGTGCTGCCGCGAGTGCGCCCGCGAGTTCCGCGACCTGCAGAGCGCCAATGTTCGTGCTGGCGCTGCGCAGGGCCCTCGCCTCCCGCGCGGCGGTTGCCGCATCACCAGTGCGGAGCGCCTCTGCGATACTCTCGATACGAACAAAGGCATCTTCGCCGTATAGCGTCAGGACTTCGGTAAACGCATCGCCCAACTGCGCCACCATCGCGGCAACCCGCTCGCGGTCGCAAAATGGAGCGCCGGTGCCTTCCGTGGCGCCGGCTTCGCGCTGCAGCCAATGCTCCAGTTTCGACTGCAGTTCTTCCAGGCGCACGGGCTTCGCCAGGTAGTCGTTCATCCCCGCATCCAGGCAGAGCTTGCGATCGCCCCCCATCGCATTGGCCGTCAGTGCCACGACCGGCAGATCGCACCAGTCAGCGCCTGACGCACGGATCGCGCGAGTGGCATCGAATCCGTCCATGACGGGCATCTGGCAATCCATCAGTACCAACGCGTAGCGGTTCGACGCAAGCCGCTGCAGGGCTTCGGCGCCATCGCAGGCCTGCTCCGAGACGTATCCCAGCCGTCCGACCATCGAGCAGGTTACGAGCCGGTTGATCTCATTATCATCAACGATCAGAAGACGCCGGGGCTGCGTATCATCGTCTGCCGCGTTCGAGTGTGTGTCGGAGCGGCCGCCCACGTCCGTGCGCCGGTTCGCACTCTCGTGTAGTGGGGCGCGAATCGGAAACTCTCCCCGTGCAGATTTTGCTCCCAGGATCCCAGGCGCCGACGTCGGTGCGCCGTCCGCGCGGCCCGGTGCGGGCGCCTGGTTCAGTCTTGCGGCGGCGGTCGTCCAGGGGTCAGCAGCAACCGGCGGGCCCGACACCGGTGAAGCGGTGTTGGCCAATACCGGCACGTTGTCGGGGCGGTGGGGAAACCGCAGTCTGGCCGTCGCTTCGCGCTCTGGGCCGCGGTCCCACTGAGCTTCGTACTGCGGGAGTGACACCGTAAACGTAGATCCAAGTCCCGGACTGGATTCCAACTCGATTCTGCCGCCCATCAGCTCCACGAGTTGACGGGAAATGGAGAGTCCGAGACCACTGCCGCCGAAACGGCGCGACATCGAATTATCCGCCTGCGTGAACGAGTTGAAGATGTTGCGCTGCTCGCCACTCGCGATACCGATACCGGTATCGCGCACGCTCAGCTTGATGGTAGACCCGACCATCGCCGTATCGATCGTCACGCTGCCGCGTTCGGTGAACTTGACGGCATTCGACACCAGATTGGTTATGACCTGTTTGAGTCGCAGCGGATCGGAGACGATGGACTCCGGCACGCCCGCACCGTGGTTGACTTCAAGTAGCAGGGACTTCTTCTGAGCCTCAGGGAGCAGCAGTTCGCGCACGTGGTCGATGGTTGCCGTCAGCTCCACCGGCATGTGCTCGAGTTCCATGCGCCCGGTATCGAGCCGTGAGAAATCCAGTACGTCGTTGATCAAACCGAGAAGCGACTCACCTGACTCCGTCGCAACTGATACCAATTCCAGCTGCTCGACACTGAGTTCGGTGTCCTCCAACAGCTGCAGCATCCCGAGCACGCCGTTGAGCGGTGTGCGCAGCTCGTGGCTCATGGTTGCCAGGAACGCGGCCTTCGACTCCGCCGCAGCCAGCGCCTTCTGACTGGCATCGAGGAGTTCGCGCTCCGCATGTTTGCGTTCGGTGATGTCGATCGCGGTCGCCTGCACGGCAGTCTCGCCCTGCCAGTTGACCAGCCGCACCTGATTCTCGACGATGACCGTCTGGCCATCCGGCCGCACGAGTTCCACTTCGTAGAAAGACGGCACCTCTTCGCCGCGGATGCGGGCGCTGGCGAAATCATTGAGCCGGTCCTGCTCGTGTCGCGAGAACAAACTCATGATGGACGGGAGCTTGAGTACAGCCTCCGGATCGGGCAGCCCGACCATGTCCGCGAAAGTCTGATTCGCGAACAACGGCCGTAGGTCCCGATGGACGTAGATGCCCTGGATCGAGCCCTCGACCAGCGACCGGTAGCGTTCCTCACTGACGGCCAACGCATTCTCACTGCGCAGGCGCTCGACGAGCATGCTGATCGTCTCAGCGATGTTGCCGAGCAGTCGGTATCCCCACTGTTCGGGTTCACTACCATACTCGAACAGTAGCGTGATGACGCCGATCACCGACCGGCGCGGATCGAACACCGGAACGCTCCAGGCGGCCCGATAATTGGACGTATTCAGGGCGTCGGCGTACGTCGCCCAGTGTTCGTCGCCCGCCAGATCGCAAACGATCAACGGCGCGCCGTCGTCGGCAACCGCAAACTGCGCCATCAGACTCTGAGCACTGCCGATAAGCGCCGGATGCAGGCATTCGGGTAATGTTTCGGGCGCCGTCAGCGCCGCATCGGGCACGATGTCATCGTGCAGCATCAGCGCGCCGGTGGCACCGTCAAACAGCTCGTCCACCCGCTCGAGCAGTTCGCGCAAAGCGGTCTGTACCGTCGTGCCATCGGACACGCGGTCGAGGCATTCCAGACGCATCGTGCGGAGCGCGTCATGGCGCATCCTGGCACTGTCGTCGAAACCGAATATGTTGGCATGCCCGTCTTCGACCTGCGGAGAAATGCGCAACACGTACGTGCGGCTGCGCACCTGTGTGGGTACGGCGGCCACGTCGCCAGTATCCAATGCCTTCGCAACGGCCTCCAACAGCCACTCGGGCGGTTTTTGTCCGATCTCGATCTGCCACTCTTCGAGCAACGCATCGCTACCCGGATTGGCATAGACTACGGCGCCTTCCCCGTCTATGCGCATTACCGGTCCTGGATTCTGCGCCGGGAAGCTGGCCAGCACGCGGTTGTGCTCTTCGACTTTCTTACGTGCGGAAATGTCCAGGAACAGACAGACGCTGCCGGCGTGCGCGCCATCGGAATCCGTGAGCGGTGTCACGGACGCCAGGACAGACGTTTTTACACCGCCGAACTCCAACGCCAATTCAGCGCCCAGCAGAGTCTCGCCGCGGCGCGCGGCCTCCAGAAATGTCGCTCCTGCGTCTGCGTCCACGAAATCCGTAAGCGACAGGTTGACCATGTGGTCTGCCGGTACCTTGAGCATGGTCGCGAGCGTCGCGTTGACATACTCGGCACGACCGTCGGGCGTGCACACACTCAAGCCCTCGCCGAGCGACGCGAGGATGTTGTCGACGTAATTCTTCGAATAGGCCGTCGCGGTCAGAGCCTTGCGCATACGGTTGAACGACTTGGCGAACTCTCCGAGTTCGGCAGGACCGTGCTCGGTCATGCGCGCTGGAATATCACCATCACCCCCGGCCAGCGCCAGCATGCTGCGCGACTGTGCCCTGATGGGTCCTATGATCGCGCGATAGAAGATCGCGATCAGCATGGCGCCAGCGACCCCGACACCCAACAACAGCCATGCGGTCATACTGCGAATCGAGTCGTGACGCTCGGTGACCTGCTGGGTCAGCTGATACATTCGACGGCCCGCCTGGGACATCATGTCGGTGGTCGCTTCCACGCGCGCGCTGTTGCGTCCGGCGTCAGCACCGGCTTTCTGCGCGGCGGCTACCATCTGCTCTAGCTCGGTTCCGTAGTTGACCGCCTGCTTTGACAGCACATGCGCACGCGTCCCGGTCTGCACAACACCGTTGTAGGCCGTCTCGAGCAAGGACTCCAGCTGCTCGGCGAGGCCGCTGTTGCAGGATTCGAGTGCGGCGGAGCTGTAGGGCGTGGTGGCCAATGTCTGGAAAGCTTTGATGCACTTCGCCACGCCGGTTTCGAGCTCTTCGGTCCGCTCATCCGACAGCACTTCCATCATGTTGAGCAGCTGTAGGCGTTCGAAAACAGCGTCAGCGGACTGCTCTCCCGGCAGGCCGTCCGCGGAGCGATTCAATGCCGAAGACGCGAGCGCGAACCGCAAGGCGTGAAACTGGATCGCGAGATCAACGATTACCCACTGAACACCGACCGCATCCGCCTGGTCCGCGATGAGCTGTTGCTGACCACGCAGCATGTCGCTCTGGCGCTCGACGAGTTCGAACTGGCTGTCGATCGACGCGAGCTGCGCATCCAGAAATCCCTGCTGCTCGCGCAGGACCATTGTCTGATGCGTCAGCACACCGCCGCCTCGCGCGATCTCCTGCTCCTGCACCGACAACTCATCGCGGGCTGCTTCGAGTTGCCATTGCACGAATCCGACCGTCGCGGTCATTAGAATCAACAACGATCCGCCCATCAGCAGCAGACGTTGGGCGATGCTCGGTACACGAATTGGCACGCACCTGATCTCCGTGATGCGGGAAGCCTGAAGACCGTTTCGGCATCGGAGCAGGAGTCTTTAACTGGGATCAGCCTGGCCGGAGCAGTGTTTTGCCATTCAGAACAACGAGTTAGCCGACCCGTGTCACAAATTGAAGAAAAAACCGGTTGCACCGCGAATTGGCGCGAGTACCATAGCGCCCGCGATAGCTGAGCGCTCTCAAGCTGGAGATGAGCATTGGCTGACGACCAGTCCGAACGGACGGCCCCTGAAAACGGTACGGTTGCGGACGTCGATGGCAAGCGCTGTATCTACTACGACGGTTACTGGATTCGCTACTACGAACCACCGGAAGACCGTCTGAGTGAGCGCAAGGCGCTGATCGACACACTGACCAGACGCCTGTTCCATCACACCGAGGCCGGCATCAACACGCCCGGCGAGCGCCTCGATCTGGCGCGCAAATCTTTCGAACGCGAACAGGACCCCGTGCGCAAGCGGGTTAATGCCGCGATGTTGGCAGGCGCCCTGTTCAACCGCGCAACAGATATTTTCAACACGGTTGTCGACCTCGCGGAAAAAGGCGTTGAAATCAGCTCTGACAACGAGTTGATGCGCCAGTGCGAGCGCTATTTCGAAGAAGCCCTTGAGCTTGGCAAGCAGGTAAAGCATTACAGCGGCCACGAAGGCATCGACGAAATGTGGGGCGAACCCTTCAAGGCATTCGTGATGCCGACGGCGGCGTTCTACGAAACGCGTTACCTGAAAATCGCCCAGAGCATGCGCGACATGGACGCGATCGCGAATGTCATGCTCGAAACCTGTGCGCTGCTGGAAGACTTTCGCGGCATCGTCCCGCTCATCTCACACTTCGAAGTCATGGCCCGGCTGGAATGCGAGACGATGCGACGGGACCCCGAGATCTTCGACGTTTGGCCAGCCTACGTCGCTGCCGGCGAAGCGCTGCTGGCCTTCGAGCCCGCCAACTGCACGCAGGATAACGCCGACATGCTGCGCCTCATGCGCGAAGGTAAACGCCTCATCGGGTACGTCGCGAGCGCGCGCGTGCCGATGCCGAAAAGTACCGAACAGTATCTGGAGTCATGCCAGCGCATGCGAACCCGGCTGCGTCGAGGCGCCCTTCGACAGGCGGCCGGCTAGGCGCGGTGACGACCGCCAGCTACAGACGGCATCAGCGACAGCGGCTCCTGATGCGCCGCTGCCCAACGAAAAAACCCGGCGCCAAGAGCCGGGTTTCTTGTTTGTGTCGGTGGGGCCTGAGACCACCGCGTTTTTAGCCTCAGTCGAACAGCTTCCGCAGTTTCTTCATCGCGGCGGCCTCGATCTGCCGGATCCGCTCCGCGGACACGCCGTATTCGTCTGCCAGTTCGTGCAACGTCGCCTTGGGCTCGTCGACCCAGCGGCGCTGTACGATGTCACGGCTGCGGGCATCGAGTTGCTGCAG
This sequence comes from Pseudomonadota bacterium, assembly GCA_039030335.1. GTDB lineage: Bacteria > Pseudomonadota > Gammaproteobacteria > HK1 > HK1 > JBCCEJ01. Next base: position 43,376 of record JBCCEJ010000044.1, read on the forward strand.
TCCTTCAGCGACGCGTTCGCGAGCATTGGCTTCCCAGTCATCGGCTTCGACCAGCGCGGCCGGCTCGTAACGATGGTCTTCCAGATAGGCGGCCGGTGCGTAAGCTTCATCGTCGTCCAGCGGCGCGTCGAAGGTGGCATCGCGCGCGCTGAGCCGCTGTTCCATCTCGACAACATCATCTGGCGTAACGCCGAGGTCCTCTGCGATGTCCGCCGCTTCTTCGCGACTCATCCAGCCGAGCGCCTGCTTTGCCCCTCTCAGATTAAAGAAGAGCTTACGTTGCGCTTTCGTGGTAGCAACCTTTACCACCCGCCAGTTACGCAGGATGTACTCGTGGATCTCGGCTTTGATCCAGTGGACGGCAAACGAAACGAGCCGTACGCCCATCTCCGGGTCGAAGCGCCGCACGGCCTTCATCAGCCCGACGTTACCTTCCTGAATCAGATCTCCCTGTGCGAGACCGTAGCCGGCGTAGCCGCGCGCAACCTTCACGACGAAACGCAGGTGGGAAGTGACCAGCTCCCAGGCGGCGTCCAGATCATCCTGATCGCGCAGGCGTCGGGCCAGGTCCTTCTCCTGCTCGGCTTCGAGCATCGGAAACTGCAGGACTGCGCGTTTGTAGGCGTCGAGGTCTCCGGTGGGGACTGCAAGCGTGGCGCTGAGTGCTGTAGTCATTGATTTTCCGAGGAAAATTCGTTCATGAGGTAAAAAATATGGCCTTTTGAACAGCTTTCAAGAGGGTGCCCGGAATTTGTGTCCTTGGCGTGACTTACCGGGCCGCCAGCGCGCACAACAGCGCGCGTCGAGATGCTCGTAGCGCATCGATCCGCGCGATCGGCGACCGACCGGAGTCTGCGCAGGAAATCGTTCACCCAAGCGTTCTGCACCGTTCCCGGTTGCGGGCTGGAACGCTCACCGTGAGAGCGATATTCGGCCGCAGGAGGACGGTGCTGCCCGCCCGCGGGGCGGTTGTGCCACGTAGCCTCAAAGGCGACACGTTGGGGCATCTGGCCGTCCATCAAGATGACGTTGCATCAGTTGCTCCGCGCCGCTTCGAATTCCGGAGTCGCGCAGGCGACGGAGCGGTCCGAGCCCACCGCGCCCGCGCATCTGCCAGTCGACCAGCAGCACATCGGGGCTACGCCTCATGAGTGCGTATCTTGGCGGCGCGATCGCGACGACGAAACATCCGGCAGATCGACGCATCAAGCCCGGCGCCGGGAGGGCGCCACGTCGCGCTCGACTCCGCCAGCGCATATTCGAACGGGCGACGAGGTCGACGCTCAGGCGCGGCCCTTCACTTCCGGGAAAGTCAACGTGATCACTTCCTGAAGTGCCGGGAGATGGTTCAGCATGGCTTCCACTTCGTGCCCGCGTCCGTGTGCTTCGACCACTTTCGCCACTTCTGCGAGTCGTTTCGCGCCAAAGGTGGACGACGAGCCTTTCAGCGTATGCGCGAATCGTGTCAGCCCCTCGAGGTCACGGCTCGTGACCATCTCCTCGATACGTCCACTGGCCGCCTCGAGGTCTTCGGCGAACCCTTTCAACAGGTCCGGGATCACCTCGTGACCCACATCGCGACCGAGCCGCTCCAGGACAGCTCCGTCCAGCAGCGGCAAACCTGCTACAAACTCGGACATCGAGTCTGCCTCTTCGCCCTCTTGAAGCCAGTGATCGACCGCTTCCAGGAACGGCTTGCGACGTACTGGCTTGGCGATGAAATCGTCCATCCCGGCATCCGTGCAAGCAGTCCGGTCCTCCGGCAGTGCGTTGGCGGTGACCGCCATGATCGGCGTGTGTCCGAGCCCGTCTCGCACTTCCATTTCCCGGATCCGTCTCGATGCCTCGAGCCCGTCCATGTTCGGCATCTGGATGTCCATCAAAATCAGGTCGAAGCGGTCTGCAGAGAAGGCTGCGACCGCCGCGGCGCCGTCTTCGGCGATCACGGGGTCGATGCCGAGGCGCTTCAACAAGGTTTGAACGATCTTCCGGTTGTTGGCGTTGTCTTCGACCAGCAGTACGCGTGCCGGTGAGGAGAGCACGCTGACGTCGAGCTGAGCTGCGTTTTCCATTGATGTCCAATCGCAAGATGACCGCGGTACTGAGGTCGATGGCGGCCGCGGCGCGCAGAACTTTAGGATGGGTGCGCCACGCCCTGAGCCGCGTCGTCACGGTCTGCACCAGCGCGGCACCGGGTCGCGGTAACGGTTTGCCCGACTCCCCGGTACCGGCTTAGCCGCCTGGTTGGGCGCCGTCTACGCAGTTCCGTCAGACGCTGTCCCAGTCGTAGAGCGGCGTTTCTTTGCTGGCAAAGCGGCGTACCGCCTCCCGATGAAAGTCAGACTCTACGCAAATGCCCTGCGCGCTCGCCTCGAGTTCCAGAAGCTGACGCAGATCCAGGTTGTGCGACTGGTTCAGAATATTCTTGGCAAGCCCTATTGCAGTGGTCGAGCCGGCGGCAAACCGGCGAGCGAATGCCTGGGCATGTGCAAGAGCCCCGGCCTCCGGCACGATCTCAGTCACCATGCCGAGCTTCAACGCTTCCTCAGCACCAACCCGGCGCGCGGTGAAGATGAGTTCCTTGGCGCGCTGCAGGCCGACCAGGCGCGGTAACACGTACATGCCGCCCCAGTCAGGCACCAGTCCAATGCGTCCGAACGCCTGCATGAACATCGCCTTCGGGGTCGCAATGACGAAGTCCGCAGCGAGCGCGATGTTCGCGCCCGCGCCAGCCGCAGCCCCGTGCACGAGGCTGACGACGGGCAGTTCCAGGTGCATGACGTCCTGGATCCGCGCGTGACTGGCTCGCAACCGCCGCCGTTGCGCCTCAGGCGTACGCTGCTCGTTGTTCATGGACTTGATATCGCCACCCGAGCAGAACGCGCGGCCGGCGCCGGTCAGCACCACCGCCTTGACCGAATCACCGGCCCGCGCCTTGATCTCATCGATAGCCCTGGTCAGATCTTCACTCAGTTCAGAATTGAGCGCATTCAACGCCTCGGGTCGATTCAGGGTTACGGTCGCTACGCGGTCGTCGATCTCCAACAGGACTTTCGGTTCGCTCATTGTCATGGTTCCTCCAGGCCTGCACTCTGGCCTCATGGCTTGTGTTGCTGCCGGCGTCGGATGAAGACGCCAGCGCTCGAAATCGGACCGGGGCGCCGGGTCAGCTCGCCCCGAGCGCGGTTGCCTCAGACCAGGCGGCAGCCGCGAGCGGCCGAATACGCTCGGCCAGTTCAGCCGCGTGTGGATTGGCGGCGGTGCCGTCTCGCACCCGTCCGATGATGCCCTGGTAGATGCACGCGAGGCGGAACATCGTATAGGCCTTGTAGAAGCCGAAGTCCGGCACCGGGTCGCGCCCGGCCCGGGTGCAGTAGTCGGACACGTACTGTTCGAGCGACGGAATACCGAGCGCCTTCAGGTCGGTATCGCCGTAGGTGGCCATACCGCCGTCGAAACGTGGCGCGTACCAGATGAGCGTGTTGTAGCTGAGGTCTCCTAGCGGATGCCCAAGCGTACTGATCTCCCAGTCGAGAATGGCCACCACACGCGGTTCGCTCGGGTGGAACAACACGTTGTGCATGCTGTAATCGCCATGCACCAGTACGTTGGTCTCGTCTGATGGATTGTGCTCGGGCAACCATTCGATGAGCCGATCCATATCACCGATGGATTCGGTTTCTGACGCTTTGTACTGTTTCGACCAGCGGGAAATCTGTCGCGCGATGTAGTTGCCCGGGCGGCCAAAGTCGCGGAGCCCCAGCGCCTCGACATCGTAGCTGTGCAGCCGGGCCATGACATCACTCATGTCGGCCAGGGCGGCGGCCCGCTGATCCCGGGTCAGATCGGGCATCGTCGGATCCCAGAAGACCCGGCCGTCGATGAAGTCCATCACGTAGAACATCGTCCCGACGATGGTCTCGTCCTCGCAGAGCAGGTACGTCCGCGGTACTGGAAATCCGGCCGCATGCAGCGCGGTGATGACCCGATATTCACGGTCGACCGCATGCGCTGACGGCAACAGCTTGCCAGGCGGCTTGCGGCGGAGCACGTAGCGACCCGAGCGAGCATCGATGCGATAGGTCGGGCACGACTGACCACCCTTGAACTGGCTGATGGTCGCCGGCTCGGCGAAGCCGTCGAGGTGCTGATGGAGGTAAGCCAGCAGTCGTGCTTCGTCGAAGCGGTGCATTTCCGCTACTGGCTTCGTGCCGCTGAATTGGTCCTGGGCGTTGTCGCTGGTCACGCCTCAACCTCCGTCTGCTTTCGCCGGCATGAACACCTCGACCGCAGCGGAGGCGATAACGGCGAAATCGCCGGCCTCCAGGTCCGCGACGTCCAGACCGCCGGCCGTGACGTGGACCTCGACCGCGCCGACCGGGAGCAGTGCCGCGATCGCGCCTGGGTCTACCCGCTCGGGTCGCGTGACTCCGATGGTCACCTGCACCGGCATGCGGTCCTTATCGATGCCGAGTACGCGTACGAAGCTGAGCGAACTGTGTGAGAGCGCGTCCTTGACAGCGCGCGACGCGGCTTTGGTGTAGTCGCCACCGTGCAGATCGGTGCCGGTGCCAGTTTCCAGCATCAAGCGGGTCTTGTTCATGTTGCATTCCCGTCGACCGGCGGTTCCGGTACTTCCATGAAGACCTCGGCCGCCGCATGCGCCATCAACGTGGCATCGCCGGTCATCGGATTCAAAATGCGCAGCCCACCCTCGGTCACCTTCAGCGTGCCTGTGCCGTGAGGCAGGATCGCGAGCACCGCGTCTGCGTCCACCCGGTCAGGCTCGGGTACACCGATAGTGACTTCCACTTCCATCGCATCGGAGTGCTGACCCAGAGCCTGGGTCAGTCCAAGCGAATTGCGCCACAGCGCGTTGCGGAGCGCCCGCACGGCCGCTTTGGTGGGATCCACGCCCCGGATATCTGTTCCAGTGCCAATTTCGAGCACCATGCGCCGTCTAGTCATTATCGGGACTCAGCTCCTGCCTGTAACGATGACGGCACCAGAACCGCCAGGAAAAGTGACACCGACGCACCCAGGTCGCGGCGCCGTTCTACCGGGCCACGCGCCTCAAGTCCCGGTGACGTCTCTCAGGCACTCGATCAGTGCCGCCTTCTGCTCGAACCCGACGCCCGGGCAATCGTGGAGTCCCACATAGCCATCCTCCACGGGCGTACCGTCCGCGAATCCACCAAACGGGTGGAACACGTCGGGATACGACTCGTTGCCGCCGAGCCCGAGGCCCGCGGCGATATTCAACGACATTTGATGGCCCCCGTGCGGAATGCAGTTTCGCCCGCTGAAGCCGAAGTCTGGCAACAGGGTCAGGAAACGCTGATATTCCACCAGACCGTACGACAGCGCGCAGTCGAGTTGCAGCGTGTCGCGGTCGGGTCGCATGCCGCCATAGCGCAACAGGTTACGCCCATCCTGATGTGAGAACAGGTTTTCGCCAGTCGCGAGCGCACCGTCATAGTGGCGGCCGAGTTCCGCGTGTAAGACGAAATCCAACGGGTCACCGGGTTCCTCGAACCAGAAAAGGCCGTAAGGTGCCAGTGCTTCCGCGTAGCGCAGTGCCGTATCGAGGTCGAAACGGCCGTTGGCATCGACGGCGAGGCGCTCGCCGGCACCGACGACCTCAAGGGCTGCTTCGATGCGACGGCGGTCGGCGTCCAGTGAATCGCCGCCAATCTTCATCTTGACAACGCTATAGCCGCGATCGAGGTAGCTTTGCATCTCGGCCTTCAGATGCTGCAGATCTTTGCCTGGATAGTAGTAACCACCGGCTGCGTAGACGAACACGCGGGACTGGCATTGCCCGTCACCATATCGATCGGCGACCAGCTGATAGAGCGGCACACCGGCGATCTTCGCCGCCGCGTCCCACAGCGCCATGTCGAGCACTCCCATCGCCACCGAGCGCTCCCCGTGCCCACCGGGCTTCTCGTTGCGCATGGCGACATCCCAGATGCGGACGGGATCCAGGTTGTCTCCAGCCTCCGTGCAGAGATTTTCAGGAAGGGCCTCGAGCACCCGCGGAATCAAACGATCGGCGAGGATGCCGCGCGCCGCGTAACGCCCGTTGGAATTGAAGCCGTAACCGATGACCGGACGGCCATCTCGCAGCACGTCGGTATGTACCGCTACGACACTTGCCGTCATCTTGGAGAAATCGATGTACGCGTTACTGATCGCGGATGCGATCGGCGCGATCGCACTGGTTATCTCGGTGATTCGCGGCATGTCAGCCCCTGATTCGCTCGCCATCGCCAGTTCAGTTACCGACCCCACAATGTACACAAATGGTGGGCATCAGGTCCTCAGCAGTGCCAGGCGCGCATCAAAGCCAAACTGAACACCAACGA
>JBCCEJ010000045.1:0-46814 GCA_039030335.1 Pseudomonadota bacterium
AAGAGAAGGAAGACATGGCCCGCTACGTCCTCGATGTCAACGAAGAACTCAAGACCACGATCATCCTGATCGAACACGACATGGGCGTCGTCATGGATATTTCTGACTTCGTCGCGGTGCTCGACCAGGGCGAAAAGATCTCAGAAGGGACGCCCGCTGAAGTTCAGGCGGACCCGGCGGTCATCAAAGCGTATCTCGGTTCGCACTAGGGCCGCACCAGAGTCGCTTACACGGAACCTCCCACGAACGGAACCCGCACGAACGGAACCCAAGGAAAACTCATGTCACAGCAGGAAACGCTCGCTTCATTGTTGTTGAACAATGAGACCAAGCGACCCGGCCGTCCGGCCATCCGGGAAAAAGACCTCGGCATCTGGCAGACCTTCACATGGTCTGAGTACATAGAGACCGTGCGTAGATTTGCACTGGGTCTCAAAGCGCATGGGTTCGGACCTGGTGACAAGCTGTGCGTCGCTGGCAACAACCGTCCCAAGCTTTACTGGGCCGAGATGGCAGCGGTGTGTCTTGGCGGTACTGCGGTACCGGTGTATCAGGATGCGATCGCAAACGAACTGCGCTACGTATTGAACAACGCTGAAGTCAAGGTGATCGTGGCCGAGGATCAGGAGCAGGTCGATAAGGTGCTGTCCATTCGCGACGACCTGCCCCTGCTCGAGCTGCTGGTCTACGACGATCCACGGGGTATGTCGGGTTACGACATCGAGATTCTGCATTCCTTCGAAGCGATCGTCGAAGCCGGCAAGTCAACGCCTGCCAGTGATTTCGACGCCGCCGTAGCAGCGGTCACGCCAGATCAGATCGCCTTCATGTGTTACACCTCCGGGACGACCGGAAATCCCAAGGGCGTGATGTTGTCGCACGCCAATATTGTCGCCGCAACACGGATTTTCCTGGAGAACGAACAGGTTGATGAAGACGACGACTTCATCTCTTATCTACCGCTCGCATGGGTAGGCGAAATGCTCTACGGCACGGCCGTGTCGATAGTGGCCGGTTGCGCCGCGAACTGTCCCGAAGGCCCTGAGACCTTTCGCCGCGACGTCCGCGAACTCGGCCCGACGGGCTTCGTAGCCGCGCCGCGAAGTTTCGAACAGCTACTGAGCGAAATTCAGGTTCGCGCGAATGACACGAGCGCCCTGAAGCGCTGGGTATTTACTAAGTGCCGCGATGTCGCCGTCGAAGTCGAACGTCGCAAGGACACCGGCGAACCGGTCCCTCTGGGGCTCAAGCTGATGCGCGCGCTCGGCGAGATTCTGGTGTACGGGCCTATTCGCGATCAGTATGGCCTGCGTCGCGCACGTTGGTGTTACGTCGGCGGCGCGCCGCTTGGCCCTGATACCTTCCGTTTCTTCCGCGCGTTTGGCATCAATCTCAAGCAACTCTACGGTTCCACCGAGGCGTGCGGCACGGTGACTTTGCAGCACGACGCTGACGCCTCGCCAGATAACGTCGGCAAACCATGCCCGGGCATCGAAGTGAAAATCGCGGACAGCGGCGAAGTGCTGGTGCGCAGCCCAAGCATCTTCACCGGGTACTACAAGAACAAGGAGGCGACCGACGAAGCCATCGACCCCGACGGCTGGTTCCACACCGGCGATGCCGGAATCCTGGAGAAGTCTGGTGAACTCATCATCATCGACCGTGCCAAGGATGTCGGCAAGCTGGTCGACGGCTCGCCGTTCGCACCGCAGTTCGTTGAGAACAAACTCAAATTCAGCGCCTATATCGCCGAGGCCGTGTCGTTTGGCCATGAGCAGCCGTTCGTCTGCGCCATGATAGCGATCGACTACAACACGGTGGGCAACTGGGCCGAGAAGATCGGCATCGCATACAGCAACTACCTCGATCTTTCTCAGAAAGACGAAGTGCGCGCTCTCATCAAAGACGAGATCGATCGTATCAACCTGTCGCTGCCGGAGGTGAGCCGCATCAAACGTTTCCTGCTGCTCGCCAAGGACCTGGACGCGGACGACGCGGAGCTCACCCGGACCCGAAAACTACGGCGCAGCTACATCGCAGAACACTACGCACCGGTGATCGCGGCCTTCTACGGTGGCGCCAACGAAGTGGACCTGGAGACGGAAGTCACGTTCGAGGACGGACGCAAGTCGACCATGGACACACACCTGACCATCCTCGAAGCCGCCTGACGGAGACCCGTGACAATGGATCTTTTCCCCCTGTGGTTTTTTCTGGAGTCCACCATCAACGGCGCGCTGATCGGGTTGATGTATGCGCTGGTCGCACTCGGCTTCGTACTGATCTACAAGTCGACCGACGCTATCAACTTCGCCCAAGGTCAATTCGTGATGGTCGCGGGGATCATGGTCGCCGCGATGTTCGACGATTACGGGATTCACGTACTGGCCGGATTTCTGATCGCGCTCGTGTTCATGATCTTCTTCAATGTCGCCCTCGAGCGGGTTGTACTACGACCGATGATCGGGCGCGATGTCGTCGCTATCATCATGGCGACTATCGGTCTCGCCTCGTTTCTCGAAGGACTGTTCCCGATGATCTTCGGGTCGTCCACGCGTTCATTGGAGCTTGGCATACCGAACGATCCGTGGATCATCGGCGAGGTTTATCTGACGCCCATCAATGTCATCGGCGGCGCGGTCGCCATCTTGTTCTTCGCGGTATTCAGCTGGTTTTTCGTCAAGTCGCGCAAGGGCGTAGCGTTGCGTGCGGTTGCCGACAATCACCAGGTATCCATGGCCATGGGCATCAATGTAGAGCGCTACTTCGTGCTGGCATGGTCCATGGCCGGCGTGGTTGCGGTGCTGGGCGGACTTCTCTGGGGCAGCGCCATCGGCGTTGACAACACGCTTGCCGTCGTAGGTCTGAAGGTGTTTCCGGTGGTGATCCTGGGTGGCCTCGAGTCGATCAAGGGTTGCGTGGTTGGCGGCATCATCGTCGGTGTGGTCGAGGCGTGGGGCGGCACCTATATCGACCCGGCAATGACCCAGGAGTGGTTCCGCGAGTTCTTCCCATTCGAAGGCGGCGGCACCAAGGACTTCCTGCCGTATCTGCTGATGATCGTGGTCCTGTTCTTCCGGCCCTACGGGCTCTACGGCAAAGTCGTAATCGAGAGGGTCTGAGGGCGATGTTTCACCGGGAAAGCGGCTACTACAAGAGCAGCTACGAAAGCGACCAAAGCCTTTACCCACTACCGATCGCACGCTGGGCGATGGTGGCGATCGTGGTGCTGTTCTTCATCATCGCGCCTACGGCGGGCAACGAGTACGCCCTGACCATACTGAATCTCGTCGGCATCGCGGTTGTGGGCGCGCTGGGGCTCAACATTCTGTTGGGCCTGAGCGGGCAGATTTCGATCGGACACGCGGCGTTCATGTCGGTTGGTGCCTACACGGCCGCGAACCTCGCGACCCGCCTCGACCTGCCATTTTGGATCACGCTGCCGGCCGGCGGCCTCATGGCGGCGTTTATCGGCCTGATCGTCGGGTTCCCGTCGGTACGCATCAAGGGGTTGTATCTGGCCATCTCAACGCTGGCCGCGCAGTTCATCATCGACTGGATCATCATCCACACACCATCGATCTCCGGCGGCTTCGCAGCCTCAATCCAGGTGCCGCGCCCGATCATCTTCGGCCATCAACTGGAGACGCAACGCGAGCTTTATCTGTTCATCCTCGTGGTCGTCGCGATCGCGATCGTGGCATCGCTCAACATCGCGCGGAGCCGCGTTGGCAGAGCCTTCATTGCGATCCGCGACCAGGACATCGCGGCGGAGATCATCGGCATCAACGTCAGGCGGTATAAACTTGTTGCATTTGCAATCTCATCGTTCTACGCCGGCGTCGCGGGTGTTCTCTACGTCTACTATTCCGGCGTTGCGAATAACGAGTTCTTTCCTCTGATCGTGTCGGTCGACTATCTGGCGATGGTCATCATCGGCGGCATGGGTTCGGTACTCGGTGCCATCTTCGGCGCGGTCTTCGTGACGCTGCTGCCGATCGGAATCGATCAGCTGATGTCAGCCATCGGACCATACTTCTTCGAAGACCAGGGGGTGCTCGCCGGCGTAAAGTCGCATCTGCGCCTGATTATCTTCGGCGGACTGATCATGTTCTTCCTGGTTGTTGAACCCGAAGGTCTCAACCGATTGTGGCTGAACATTCGTAACTATTTCAGAGTCTGGCCATTCTCCTTCTAGGAACGCTCTATCCGAAGAGCAAGAGAAAGCCTGCAAGCGCAAGCAGGCACCAACAGCGAGGTAGCACGGTATGAAACGCCTTATTTCGACACTCGCAGCAGCTGGACTGCTGAGCGCCGCGGCCGCAACCCAGGCGGGAGAGATAGTTCTGGGACAGCTGATGGACCGGACCGGGCCAACGGCTAACGTCGGTACCAATCTTGGGACCGGCTTCAACGACTACATCAAACTCATCAACAAGGGCGGTGGCGTCGAGGGCCATACGCTGCGTGTCATCGAAGTCGATAACCAGTACAAGGTGCCGCCATCGGTCGAAGCCTATCAACGCTTCAAAGCATCTGGAGCCGTTCTGGTGGGTCTCTACGGCACACCACAAACCCAGGCACTGACGGCCGATCTTCACAAGGACAAGATCCCCGGCACTTCGCCTGGTTTCGGCTCAGCCGCTTCGGCGGACGGCGAGTCTTATCCGTATCTGTTTCCCGTTGCTGCCAGCTACTGGTCGCAGGCTGGTGGTGCGATCGAGTTTGCCAAGAGCGAACTGGGAGGCAGCCTCAAGGGTAAGAAAATCGCCTACCTGTTCTATGACAACCCGGCCGGTCGTGAAGGTCTGCCCGTCATTCGTGAGTTGTCCAAGATCGAAGGCTTCACGCTGCAGGAGTTCCCGGTACCCGCGCCTGGCGTCGAGATGTCCAACCAAGTCCGCGATATCTCCCGGCGCTTCCGGGCTGACTTTGTCGTCAGTCATTTGTTCGGCCGGGCTCCGTCGGTGCAGCTGAAGGAGTTCAACCGCGCCGGCTTCCCGCTCTCCAAAGTCGTCTCGTTCGTCTGGGGTGCTTCAGAGGCGGACATCAATGCTGCTGGTGGATTTGACAAGAATGTCGGCTACAACGGCATCCAGTTTGCCGGTGTTGGGGATGATTTCCCGATCCGTCAGCAGATCCGCGACATGTACAAGGCCGAAGGCAAATCCGCACCGAAGGAAATGGACTCCACGGTGTTCTACAACCGCGGTCTGCTGATCGGCGCACTGCATGTCGAGGCCGTACGCAACGCGGTCAAATCGAAAGGCGGTAGCGCCGATATCAACGGCACCGATGTGCGCGACGGCTTCCGGGCCATCAAGGACTTTTCTCTCGGCGGCCTGCTGCCACCGTTGAATCTGTCCGGCGGTGACCACGAAGGTGGCGGCTGGGTGCGGGTCTTTACCGTGACCAAAGACGGCTTCCAGGCCAAGACCGACTGGTACAAGGGATATCGCGACATCGTCTTCAAGATGATCAAAGAAGACGCGGCGAAGAAGAAGAAGTAAGGATAGACGGCGGGGCCGGAACGCCGGCCCTGCCGTTTGCGCTACTGCGTCCATTAGCCCCGGAGACACCTATGCTGGTCATCAACAACATCGAGGTTGTCTACGACAACGTCATCCTGGTGTTGAAAGGGATTTCGATCGAAGTCAACAAGGGTTCGATTACCGCGATATTGGGCGCCAATGGGGCAGGCAAGACGACGACGCTGAAATCGATATCCGGTTTGCTGCGTCCAGAACGCGGCGCCGTGACGCGCGGCTCCATCGAGCTCGAAGGTGAGCGCATCGATCGGATGGCCCCGCACGAAACGGTACGTAAGGGCATCGTGCAGGTCTTTGAAGGCCGGCGGGTGTTCACGCATCTCAGCGTGGAAGACAACCTGATGGCCGGCGCGCACATCGTGCCGGACATGGCCACCGTCCGCGAGAAGATCGAGCAGGTTTATACCTTCTTTCCGCGACTCAAGGAGCGCCGCACCGGCGAGGCCGGCTATCTTTCGGGGGGCGAACAGCAGATGCTCGCAATTGGCCGCGCGCTGATGTCCGACCCAAAGCTCATCATGCTCGATGAGCCCTCGCTCGGACTCGCGCCGCTCATTATCGAAGAGATCTTTGGAATTATTCAGCGGATGCGTGAGGAAGCCGGCGTCACTATTTTGCTGGTGGAACAAAACGCGAATCTCGCGCTGTCTATCGCGGACCACGGCTACGTCATGGAAAACGGCTCAATCGTCATGGAAGGTCCCGCAAGTCAATTAGCCGACAACTCCGACATCCGCGAATTTTATCTCGGCATCGGGGACAGCGGCAGCAAGCGCTCGTACCGCGACGTCAAGCACTACCGTCGCCGTAAGCGCTGGTTATCCTGACAGCCCGCCAGACCGGACAGCCGAGCCCGTGCCGGTAGCGGAACTGCTCGTCGAGGCGGCCAAAGCCGAGCGCTACGCGCGCAGCCTGCCTAAACACTTCGCCCGCAAGGTCGAGGTGGAATCTGCCGGCGGCGGTAATCTGGTGCGCTTCCCGATGGGTACCTGCCACATCGAGCATGCCGGGCAGGAACTCCGCTTCAGATGTGAAGCGGATGCCGGCGACAAACTCCAGACTGTTATCGGCATCGTGTCCGCCCACGTACTCCGACTTGGGGAGTTGCGCGGTCGGACCATCACGTGGACTCACGCAGATGGCGCGACTCAGGAGATCGACGCGTCCATCTTTGAGCAGTTTTCTAACCGGCACGACAGCAAGCCGTAACGCGTCTTTGGTCCAGGTGGTCGAACCGACCCGCAAGCGGAGCACGTCGCGCTTCCCACGCGGCTCCTGGCCGACGGTCCGGGCACTGGCCAGCAGGAAGTCTCAGGGCGCGACGCCCAGACCGCCGCTTCTCGCTTCGATGACCGCGGCGGCCTCCAGGCAAAGGTCTTCCCGGTAGCGCGCGGCGCTCAGCTGCACGCCAGCCGGCAACCCGTCGTCCAGCCCGGTTGGAACAGCGATCGCCGGAACTCCGAGCACCGGTATGGCGAGCTGAGGCAGCTGCGCATTCCAGATGCGCTGATAATCGGAGAACGCCTGGATATCGAGACCGACCGGAAAGACCTGCTCGCCAGAGCTCGGCATCAGGATGAGCGGGTAGTCTTCCATGAAGATCTCCCAGGCACGCAGCAGGCGTTCGCGTTCCTGCAACGCCAACAGAACGCCTTCGGCGCTCGTGGCGGGGACGCCCTCGATCCAGTAGCCCACTGCGCGCCTGATGCCCGCATCTCCGTGGCGTTCGACATCTGGCATCATCGCCTTGATGGTGTCATCCATCGCCAGCTCCGCCCAGAGGTCAGCGACCCGACCAAGTTCCGGCGGCTCCACGGCTTCCATCAGATAGCCAGCGTCCGCGAGCCATCCCGCGGCCTGCTGGATTGCGCGACGCACGCTGTCGGACACACCGCGGCCAGCTGGATTCTCTACCACAGCAACCTTCATCGGCCGATGCACAGGCGGACCATCGAACGGGACGTTGACCCACTTGGGGTCGCGCACGTCGCGTTGCGACATAACCTGCATGGCAACGCGTGCGTCGCGAACTGAACGCGTAAGCGGACCCTGAACGGCCATCAACTGTGCGGTCACGGGCCGGCCCGCCCCCTTCAACGAAGGATTGTAAGTTGGCGCACGACCGTAGCTGGGCCGCAGTCCGACGAGTCCACAGCAGTAAGCCGGATAACGTACAGATCCGGCGATATCATTACCCTGCCCCACCGGCACCATGCCCGCCGCAACCGAGGCCGCCGCTCCGCCGCTGGAGCCACCTGGCGTACGGCTTTGGTCCCAGGGATTGAGGGTATTGCCGTGCAGTTCGTTTTCGGTGAACCACCGCATGGAATAGGCTGGTGTATTGGTCCGGCCAAGCACGACTGCGCCCGCATTCTTAAGATTCGCGACAGTCGGACTGTCTTGTTCGGCCACGAAGTCTCTTAGCGCCACTACACCGTTATCAGTCGGACAACCAGCCTGGTCGATATTGACCTTGGTCGTCACGGGCACGCCGTGCAGCGGGCCGAGGGCATCGCCATGCCTGACCGCGCAATCGGCTGTTTCTGCGAGTTGGCGCGCCTCATCGGTCAACGCCAGCACAACCGCATTGATATGCGGATTGACGGCCTCCATCCGCTGGATGTGCGCATCCACAACTTCTACGCTCGACGTTCTTCCCGTGCGAATGAGTCCTGCCAGCTCGACCGCATCGAGTTCCCAGAGCTGCGTCATGTTCGTATCCTTGTGCGCACTACAAAGCGATCATTAACCGGCATCCCGACCAGCAGCGCAACTCGTGGTGAATCGGGACTGCCGGCCAAGACACGACGATCGCGGAACCTGGCTACGACCAGACGCGCAGCCGTCGGCTGGTCTGGGTGACGGGTCGCCGGCGTCAGCTCGACGGCAGCTCGTGATAACGCCACGTCGAGCCGGCCGGGTCCGCCGTCGGCACGACACGAAATAAAGACGCCTCGCCCGAGACAGCCGGCTCGATGCCATGCACACAACCCGGCTCCATCAGGCAGGTGTCACCGGGATTCAACACCGTGTCGCCGCCGTCCCAGTCGACGCGCCAGTGCCCGCGCATCGCCATCAACACGACGTGGCGTGGCTCGCACCAGCGCGCATCGTGAGAGGCTGCTCCGGTCAGAAAATGCAATTCGAATCCTGGCCGATCGGATATGAGGCCGTGTTCCCCGATCACAGTGGCAGCCTGTTTACCGGCAAGCGACATCAAGTCCCAGTAACGCGCAACGAAGCGGCGTACCACGTCGCGTGGCTGCAGTTCGGGATAGGCTTGCAGCGCCTGGCCCGTCAGCTGCGACATCGGCGGCACGCCGGCCGGCAGGGTCTCTCCCGCCCGGGTGTCGTAGATGACGCCGTTGCTACCCAGCACGAGGCCGTTGTCTTTCGCGTCCTCGATTACCTGGGGCGCCCAGGTCACCCCACCGCCGGCGTCATCGCCGCCGAGAACTGACATGATCATGCCGTAGTCCGTACCGACGTTCTCGAACCCCCGGAAAATCCCGGTGGGGATGTCGATCACATCACCTTCTTCCAGCACTACCTCGCCAGCGTCGCCCCATCGACCCCAAAAGAATCGCCAACGCCCCTTGAGCACAAAAAACACTTCGGCAGTCGTATGTGCATGCAGGGAGTTGCGGCATCGCGGCGGCTGGCCTGCCGCACCGATATTGAACCCGGGTGTTTCGGCGATATGAATATGCTGGTGCGGACTCTCGGTAACGCCGGCACCGATGATCGTGAAGTTCTCTTTCTGGTCAGACCCCGGCGTGTGCGCATCGATAAACGCCGTGCGGCACGGAATCAGTTCGCCGTAGCGTACGATGCGTGGCCCCGAACCCTCACTCATCCTCAAGATCTCCGCGGCTGTTATCTGACGGGTCTGGTCCAGGCGAATGCATCAACCGGTGTGCAACAGGATCTGTTTCCAGATCGCCGTTTCATCGAGCAGCACGAATTCGCGGCGCAAACCGCGAGGGCCGTATTCGGCGTGCGCAATTCCGAGTACATAGACAGCGGCATTCGTCGGCGGGCCGAAAGCACCCCACCCATCGTGCTTCCCATACAACGACCACCGCACCGCGGCACGCGGCGGCGCCAGCGGATCGTTCCGGCCAATGACGTGATCTAGATTGAATTCCGCGGACGGAAACGCGGCGCGCAGTTGCATCCAAAACCGGTCCACGGCGGCGAAAGAATGGCCGGTGATGCCGCTCGGATACTCGCCTTGCACCGCCCGGTCATATTCCCGGGCCGTCACCGCCATGTCGGCGTTCATGAAACTCGTGATGGTGTCGGCATAGCGCCGCCCCCATTCGTCATCATTGCCCCGCCCTCGATATGGCCCCTCACGATCGATAGCAGGTGTCAACGGCGCGATACAGGCCTCGGGCCCGCCTTCGCGATCGATGCTGTCAGCGGCGAAACGCTTCGGCTCCCAACCCATCTGCCGGACGATCGCGCCCTGATCGCGCACCAGCCACTCGTCGTCGATCTGGTTGTTGATCGCATGGCAGTCGGCGATGATCCGGTACTTGAGCGACCGGCCGGTCGCCGGACCGAACGGCCCGTCGCCGGCATGAGTGGCCGTGGACAGGATCCGATGAGACGACAACATGCCGCTCTCTGGTGTGCCTGACCAGATAACGTCTTCTCCAAGCAGAGTTCGATCCGGAAACTCCGCCAACGTCGCCATGGTGGCGGCGATGACGCCGCGATTGCCGGTGACTATCGATCCGGGTGTGCGCACGACAATGTCTGGCGCGTAGTACCGGTGCAATGCATGTATGCCCCGGTCTTCCCAGATTTCTTTGGTGATACCGATGATGTAGTCGGGGAAGTCCTGGAACTTCGCGTCGAAACCCTGCATGACTCAGGCGACCTCCGGATGACGGGCCGAGCCTCGCACGATGAGCGGACCGTCGATCCGCACCCGGTGCGGCAGCGCAGTCTCCACGTGATCGATTTGCCGCAGCAACGCGGTAACCGTTTCCGTGACCATCCGGTCAGCACGCTGCCGGACGGTCGTGAGATTGTATGCCTGCCACTCGGCGGGCGGCGCATCGTCGTAACCGACTACGGAAACGTCCTGCGGGATCCGTAGCCCGAGTTCATAGCGCAGGACGTCCATCACGCCGAAAGCCATGTGATCGCTCGCAACAAAGACGGCATCTGGGCGCTCCGCCGGTTCCACCTGGAACATCCGCCTGGCGGCGGCGCGCGCTTTTTCGATGTCGAAGTCGCCGGCTTCCCGTGCGTGTAGCTGAAAACCCGCGTCGCGCAGACCTTCGACGAAGCCAGCCTCGCGGTCGCGCTGCGTGGAGGCGCCGGCCCAACCTGCGATGTATCCGAAACGCCGATGTCCCGCGGCGAGCAGAAAATCCGCCACCTTGCGGCCGCCGCCGTGATTGTCCGACGTGACCGAACTGAGGCCGTCGGCCTCCTGGGTCCGGTTGAACAGAACGACTGGAACGCCAGCCGCCTGACAACGAGACGCGATGTCTGAGCTGACCGCCACTGATGCCATGACGATCCCTTCTACCTGGTAGTCGAGGATCTCCGCCATGACATCGTCGTTGCGGTCACTGCTCTGGGAGGCCATGAAGACCAGCACGTGGTATCCCTCGGACTGCAGCGCCTGGCAGAGCTTGCCGAGCGCAACCGGGTAGAACTGGTTTTCGATGCGCGCGACCACGAGTCCGATGATGCCGCTCTTCCCGGATGCCATCGCGCGTGCCAGCACGTTCGGTCGGTAACCGAGTTCCGTGGCCGCCCGCCGCACTTTCTCGGCGGTTTTATCCGAGACTGACGCGCCGGGCGTGAAGACCCGGCTGACGGCTGACTGGCTGACGCCTGCGCGCCGCGCGACCTGCAAAGAAGTGACCTTGTCACTCATCGTGCGAACGGCTCTGCCGACAAAGGGTCATCATGCTTCCGGTCCAGCTTCCGGACGTGGTGGTTTGCGCTCACCATGGTCGAAGGCCTCCCAACCTTCACCATTGAAAACGTCAACACCTATCTGCGCGAGTACGTGCGGAAAATCGACCATGACCCAGTTGTCGACAATTCTGCCGTCCACCACTTTCCAGAAATCCATATAGCGGATCTCAACTCGCTTGCCGGTTGCCGGCACGCCCATGAAGGTGCCGCTATGGGTCGCTTCCTGGCGCCCGAACGAAGCGGCCCACTCGCCCATGAAAAGACGCGCGTCATCGATCGCCACCTTGTCGGAAAAGGCCGCCTGAAACGGCCGCTGCCAGTTTTCCTGGAACTCCCTCAGCCCGTGTTTTGTTCCGCAGCCGGTGTTGCCCATCCAACGGAACGATGGGGCGAAGAACTCGCCGATATCGTCGATCCGATGATCGTTCAAACCATCGACCATGCCCTCGATGACCCGTTTCGTATCTGCGGTCTTGGTGAGGTCGGTGTCGCGACTCAGTCGAGCCTGCTCAGGTCTCGAGCCCTTCATCTCCCAACTCCTCGTCGCCGACGATCCGGTCGTGGGATCTCCATCCGGGTGCCTTCGGCTCTGCGTATACCGACCCGACGCCACTTTGAGCCCGCCCCCGACTTGCCTCGATACCCCTTCAACCCTTGACCGCCCCCTGCGTCAGTCCGGCGACGATATGGCGCTGAAAGAACATGACCAGGATAAACAGCGGTGCCGTAGCCGATACCACCGCGGAAACGGCGAACATGACGTTGCCCTCGGTCTGCGTCGTGCCGAGGAACGAGGCGATCTTCGGTACCATCGTGTGGTTCTCTTTGCTGAGCAGCATCGAAGTCACGGCGAAGTCGTTGTATGCAAGCAAGAAGCTGAACAAGCCGGTCGTGATCACGCCAGGCCACATGACCGGAATGATGACGTAGCGAAACGCCTGAAACTGCGTACATCCATCCACCTTTGCGCTTTCATCAAGCTCCTTCGGGATCTTCTGGAAGAAGCTGTGGAGCATCCACAGAGTGAACGGCTGATTGATGGCGACCAGCACAATGACCGTCGTTGCGAGATGGCCCCAAAGATTCCACTCAAAGAACGGCAGCAGGTAGCCGGCGACCAGCGTGATAGGCGGCATCGCACGGAAGATTAGCGCTGTGATCAACAGCCAGAAAGTGTAGCGGTAGGTGGAGCGCGACAGGGCGTAGCCAGCGAGTGTTCCGATCGTCAGCGACGTGCACACGACAAAAAAGCAGACCAGCACGGTGTTCAGTGCGGCGCGCCAGAATTCTTCCTGCACCCAGGCGCCCTGGTAGCCGTCGGACGTGAACGCCATTCCGTGCTCTGCGACGGTACGCGCACCGGTCAGGGCGTTGGTCCAGTCGGCCTTGGAGAAAAAGTCGAGTTCGACCTTGAACGAACCCCAAAGCGTCCAGACGAATGGAAACGCGGCAACGACCAGCCACAAGATGACGAACGCACTGGTTGCCAGACGCAGATGGGTGGGCGCTTTGCGAACTGTAGTGCTCACTTGATCCCAGCCCTTATATTGAAGTCGCGCCACGTCCGGACCAACACGGGTGCCATCAGCACGGCAACGCCGAGAATCGTCAGCACCGACGACGTCGCCGCCGAACTCAGAAGGCGGGTCTCGCCGCCAAGGTCATTGAAAATGAACCAGGACAGCGACGTTGCATGCGCCTCCGAGTTGAACCCCACGATCGGCTCGAACACCCGGAAGTTGTCCATGATCTGCATCAATGCAACGAAAGTGACCAGCGGCATCAGGTGCGGAATAACGACGTACCAGGTTTGCTGCCACCGCGTCGCACCGTCGATCTGAGCGCTCTCCAGTTGGTCTTGCGGTAACGTCTGCAACCCGGCGTAGAACACGACAAAAGAAAATGGCACGGCGTGCCATACGCCGTAGACGATCAGCATGATCCACGTGAGTCCCGTCGACGCTTTCAGTGACAGGTCAGGGTCGCTCATGATCCATTGCAACGCGCTGCCGAGAATGCCGCGGCTGTCGATCATCCAGAAGAGCACCAGCGAGCCGATCAGCGGCGAGACGATCATCGGCAGCAACGAGAAGAAGATCACCAGCCCCTTCAGGTGACGATGCAGCGAATTCACCGCCAACGCGATAGACAATCCAAACACCAGCATCAGCGGTGTCACCGTAAACGTGAACGTCAGCGTGAACGCCATCGCCCGATAAAACGGCAGGTTCTGGAGCCGTGCGAAGAACGAGCCTACGGCATCGCTTTCACGCCAGGCCAAAGCCACCTCAGCAACGGCGAGATGACCACGGTCGAAATAGATGTCCAGGCCGGCGAAACGCCCCAACGGCTCGTCGGCACGGAGCTTCGCCGTGGCCGCCTGGTCGATGACGGTTTCTTCTTTGCACCCGAACGGGCCGCAGTTCTTGGAGACGACCAACACCGCATCGTGCGGCGTGAATACCGACTGGACAACGATAGAAACAATCGGCAACGCTATGAACAACAGCATGGCAGCCACGGTCGGCAGCACGAACCAGAAAAAGGTGCGGTGTTTCACAGTTGCGTTTCGGCCGGTCGGGAAGGCAAGCTGCGTGCTGTCTGGCTGAGGCCTGCAGCACGCGGCTTGCGCTCGCGACTACAGGAACCCTTTCTCTTTGGCGGCCGCGCGGTAAGCCGCTTCAACGTCGGCCAGTGCCTGCTCCGCACTTTCCTTCCCTTGCATGTAGTCGGCAAGTTCAGCACCGAGCGCTGTATGTAACAGGCCCATGTACGGCAGCATCGGATATGGCGTCGTACCAGACTGGGCAGCTGCGAAAACGCCGACGGCTTTGTCAGTGGGCGTGTAGCCATCGATCAGCCAGACAGCTAAGGGGCGCATATCGTCGTCCATCTGCGATGGAGCGATACCGTTCATCATCGCGACAAAGGTCGCCTCGGCATCTGCGTCACTGACGTTCTTAGCGACGGTCCAGCCATCCCACCAGAGAGTGGACGCCGGCGTCGTGCCACCACCCACCGTCATGGGCCCGGCGATGGCGAATCCCGCCTTCACTTCGTCTGCGACACCGTCGACCGTTGTCAAAGTGGCCGCACGGCTTCCCCACATGTTCATCAGCGCCACATTCCCGGCGCGATACTCCGCGTTCGTGGCGTTGGAGTCATGCGTCAGAAAGTCCGGATTCATATACGCGCTCAGCGATTTCATCATGGTGAGCGCGTCGATACCGGCCTTGGAATTGACACTCGGCTCGGCGGTACCTGTCTTGAAGTGCTGGCCGCCGTAGCCGAGGAACATGTTGTTGAACTCCTGAGCGAGGTTCCAGCCAGCCTTGTAAGCGCCGCCTACCGGGTTGTCGAGGATTCCAGCCGCACGGATTTTCTTAGCTGCCGCGAGCATCTCTTCGTAGGTCTTGGGAGGCTCCACGCCGACTTTCTTCAGCACGTCTGCGCGGTATACGAGATGCTGGGCGTTGGCCATGAACGCCACCGCCATGACCTTCCCGCCGACCGTGACCAGCTGATTGGGCTTCAACCCCTGCCCGTGTTTCTTGACGAGGTCGTCCAGCGGGCGGATCACATCTTCGTTCATCAACGCGACGATCGAGCTGTTAGCGATGATGGCCGTGGTGTATTCCGCCGGGTTCCCGGTCATCCCTGCGACGTTCAGCTTCTGGTGGTCAGCCGTGAGGTTCGCCGCGACCGATCCGCCCGTACACTCTTTGGCACCGTCAGCGACAGCGTGAATGGCCGGAAATTCGTTTCCGATGATGCTGACACGGCCGTTGATGGCACAGTCGGCCCATGCGGAGCCGGTTGCGACGGCGATCGCGCCGGCCACGGCTAGCTTTTTGATGAACATCTTGAGGTCTCCCTGGGTTGCTGCGAACGCCTTGCTAACGTCCTGGCTGCCCGATTTCACGGGCTCAGTTGGGGACTTGCGTCCCGAGTCGCTCACCTGTGCTGGCATCGAACAGATGGCAATGTGCTTCGGGTACTGAAATCGAAACGGTCTCACCAATTTCGGCACGGTACGATTTGTCGGCTTTGACTGAAATCTGCACGCCACCGATGCGTACGGTGACCATCGTCGCGTCACCCAACAGTTCGAGCGCGTAGACGGGCGCATTGATCTCCCCACCGGAATCGACGACCGCGGCGTCTTCAGCACGAAAGCCGAGCGTGACTTCACCGTCGCCGGCCTTGAGGCCGGATATCCGGGTGTGTTCAGCGGAAAAGGCACCGCTTTGCACTTCGCCCTGCAAGAGGTTCATCGCGGGCGAACCGATAAAGCTCGCAACGAACGTATTGGCTGGCGCGTCATAGATCTCGGTTGGGCTGCCAACCTGCTTGACTATGCCCTGATTCATGACGACGACCCGGTCGGCCAGCGTCATCGCCTCGATCTGATCGTGCGTGACATAGATGGTCGTCACCGCAAGTTCATGACTCAGATTCTTGATCTGCGCGCGCGTCGAGACCCGCAGTTTGGCGTCGAGGTTGGATAGAGGTTCGTCCATCAGGAACACGTTCGGCTCGCGGACGATGGCACGCGCCAGGGCGACGCGTTGACGCTGACCTCCGGACAACTCCGCTGGGCGGCGTTCGAGAAAATCGCGCAGCTCCACCATATCGGCTGCGCGCATGACGCGCTCGCGATGCGTGCTCCCGTCGATCCCGCGCACCTTGAGCGGGAACCGGATGTTCTCGTACACATTCATGTTCGGATACAGCGCGTACGACTGGAACACCATCGCGACATCGCGGTCCTTCGGCTCCAGGTCGTTGACGACCTGTCCATCGATGACGATATCGCCATCAGTCGCATCTTCGAGCCCGGCGATCATGCGCATGGTGGTGGTCTTGCCACAGCCCGACGGCCCGAGCAGCACCAGGAATTCGCGATCCGCGATCGTCAGATCGAAATTGTCGACCGCGACGAAACCTCCCCAGCGCTTGCTGACGCCGCGCAATTGAATTTCTGCCATGAACCCTGGGAGCATCCAAGATTTGGGTACGCTTGCAATCAAACTATCCTACGATCAAGGCGTCAGGCAAGCAGTTTTGCAAACGTATTCAAATTTGATGCACGATGCGGTCTGATCTTGTGTAACGGGGATTCCCGTGACGGACCTCGCCTCGGAAAAGCAGTTCGTACGCCGCTACTACGCAGCTCTTGACAGCGCCTCGCCGGACCGCCTGAACGCGGTACTGGCGCAATTCGTCGCCCCCGACTACCGCTGGAAAGGCTTCTCGCCGTTTGACGCGATGGACGGCGCAACCACCGTCGCGGCGGCCTTCTGGGAGCCGCTTCGACGCGCCCTGACGTCATTGCAACGGCGCATCGATATCTTCATGGCCGGACGCAACAGCCTCGCGCCGGACGACGACGCAGTATGGGTCTGTTCGATGGGCCATCTGGTCGGTCTGTTCGATGCACCGTGGCTGGGGATCCGTCCTACCGGCCGCATGGCGTTCCTGCGGTATTGCGAATTCAACCGCGTCGCCGAGGGCGCCATCACCGACACGGCGATGTACTTCGACTTGCCTCACCTGATGATTCAGGCTGGTCTTCGACCGTTCGCCCCGGCGACAGGCGCTGAACTGGTGCAACCCGGACCAAGGACTCACGATGGCCTGATGTTCAATCCGCAGCCTCCGGCGGAAGGCGTTCGAACGCTGCGTGTCATCAACGCGATGATCGACGATCTGGGCCAGTGGCAAAGCGGTCTACCTCTCGAGCAGGAACTGGCGCGCACGTGGCGCGACGACATGATCTGGTGGGGCCCGGCCGGCATTGGCGCGACTTACACGATCGAACGCTATGCGAAACAGCATGCTGGCCCGTTCCGCGCCGCCTTCAGCAACCGCTCGGCGACGCGGCACATCTGTCGTCTCGCCGAGGGCTGCTTCGGCGGCTTTTTCGGCTGGCCCAATTTCACCGCCACGCACACTGGCGGCTTCATGGGCATGCCCGCCGGCGACCGCGCCGCGGAGTTCCGCGTGATCGACCTCTACCGGCGCGACGGCGACCAACTGGCCGAGAACTGGGTCTTCATCGATCTGCTGCATCTTTGGAAGCAGCTTGGCGTCGACCTGCTAAAACGAACCGTCGAAGGCATGCCGCAATGAGTGCCCGCCTGGCCCGCATCGCGCACCTTCGGCTGCTACCGCCGCGGCCCCGATCTGAGTTGAGGTGAATTGATGAGCCGAGTCCTGACTACCCACGTTGGTTCGCTCCCGCGGAGCCAGGCTGTCGTCGACATGATCTTCGCGCGCGAGAACGGCGAACCTTATGACGAGGCGCAGTTCGACCAGTGCATGACCGACGCCGTCATGCGGACCGTACAGAAACAGGTTGATGCCGGCATCGATATCGTGTCGGACGGCGAGACCTCCAAGATCTCCTACGCAACCTACGTCAAAGACCGCTATACCGGCTTCAGCGGTGACAGCCCACGGAACGCACCCGCCGATCTCAAACTGTTTCCGAGCTTCTTGAAGCGCATCGCGGAGTCCGGCGGCACTCCAAGCTACGCGCGCCCGATGTGCACCGGCCCTGTCTCCGCGCTGGGAGACGCAGACCTCGTGCAGGATATTCGTCGCTTGAACAATGCGCTCGCCGGGCGAGCAAACACGCGTGGGTTCATGAACGCCGCCTCACCCGGCGTCATCTCACTGTTTCTGCAAAACGAGTTCTATCCCGATCGAGACGCCTATCTCGAAGCCCTGGCCAATGCGATGAAAGCCGAATACGACGCGATCGCCGCGAGCGGACTGACGCTGCAGCTCGACTGCCCGGACCTTGCGCTGTCGCGCCATATGCTGTTCGAAGATCTGAGCGACGCGGACTTTGTGACGGTTGCCGACCGGCACGTCGAAGTGCTGAACCACGCACTTCGCGATGTGCCTCAAGAGCAGATCCGCGTACACATCTGCTGGGGCAATTACGAAGGCCCGCACGTCTGCGACATTCCGATGGAGACGATGTTCCAGACCTTGATGCAAGTCAAAGCGCGATACGTGCTATTCGAGTCGTCCAATCCCCGGCACGCCCACGAGTGGCGGGTTTTTGCCGACCGCAAAGACGAAGTGCCAGACGACCGCGTGCTCGTGCCGGGCGTCGTCGATACGACCACCAATTTCGTCGAGCATCCGCACCTGGTCACCGAACGTATCGAACGGTTTACACGATTG
Organism: Pseudomonadota bacterium; assembly: GCA_039030335.1. Lineage (GTDB taxonomy): Bacteria > Pseudomonadota > Gammaproteobacteria > HK1 > HK1 > JBCCEJ01. The sequence goes on from JBCCEJ010000045.1 coordinate 18,693, forward strand.
TTCGGGGTCGAGCGGGTGGTGGCCGGGTCGGATTGCGGCTTCGGGACTTTTGCCGGATTCGGCGCGGTGGATCCGGACATCGCTTACGCGAAGCTCGCCGCGCTCACCGAGGGTGCGGCCAGCGTGCGGAGCTAGTAAGCAAGCGAGCAATGGGGCCGCAGGCCAGAAAGGCGACGACGTTAAGCGAGAGATACTGCCCGGGTCGCGCGAGGGCCAGTTTGGCCCTCGTGCTCGCCTCACCGCGACGAGACGCTGTCGCTCAGGTCTCGGCAGATTCCCCGATATTGTCTACTCCGCGCTCTTCGAGCACGGTGCTGAGCCAGTTCGGGTCCATCTCCGGTACGGATGACAACAGTAAGTCGGTGTACGGGTGGTGCGGCGGCTTGAACATTTCCGTCTTCGGCCCTTGCTCTACAACCTCACCTTCCTTCATGACGACCACCTCGTCTGCAATCGACCGTACTGTCGCAAGATCGTGCGTAATGAACATGTAGGCGAGATTGAGTTCGTCTTGCAGCCGGTCCAACAACTTCAAAATACCCTCGGCGACAAGTTGATCGAGTGCACTCGTTACTTCGTCGCAGATGATGAAGGTCGGTTCAGCGGCCAGCGCCCGGGCGATCCCGATCCGCTGTTTCTGGCCGCCCGACAGTTCCGGCGGGAAGCGGTTGTAGAATTTCGACGGATCAAGCTCGATGAGATCCAGCAGCTCGTCGACACGGTTCTTGAGATCCGCCCCTCTCAGCCCGCCGTAGAACTCCGCCGGGCGGCCGATGATTTCGCTGATACGCACCTTCGGATTCAGCGCCGTATCGGCCATCTGATAGATCATCTGCGCCTGGCGGAGCTGATCCTTGGTACGCTCCTTGTAGCTCGCGGGCAGCGACTCACCGCGGAACTTGATCGAACCGCTCTTCGGCGGCAACAGGCCGGTGATACACCGCGCAGTGGTCGATTTGCCAGAACCTGACTCACCGACGACCGCAACCGTCATACCAGCGTACACATTGAACGAAACATCCCTGAGTACCGGGACGTCCCCATAAGCGGCGTCAACATTCTCGACCGACACCACAGGTACGGAATCGCCACCTTCGGTAGGGCGCGCCTTCTCGTCGCGCTGGAAACTGCGCACGGCCCAGAGCGACTTGGTGTAGTCGTCCTTGGGCGCGGAGAGCATCGTCTCGGTGTCGGCTTCTTCGACCTCGTTGCCCTTCAGTAGCACCTTGATGACGTCGGCCATCTGCGCCACTACGGCCAGATCGTGGGTGATATAGATCGCTGCCGTATTGAACTGATCGACGATGTCACGAATCGCGGCCAGCACCTCGATCTGCGTCGTCACATCGAGCGCGGTAGTGGGCTCGTCGAAGATGATCAGGTCGGGCCGACAGGCCATGGCCATCGCCGTCATGGCGCGCTGCAGCTGGCCGCCCGAAACCTGATGCGGATAGCGAAAGCCGATCTCGCGGGGATTCGGCAAACGCAGGCGCTGGTACAGATCCATCGCGTCTTCCTGCGCTTCCATGCGCTTCTTGATGCGATATTGCACCGGTGCTTCGGTATGCTGATCAATGAGCTTGTGGGCCGGGTTGAACGATGCAGCCGCCGACTGCGCAACGTAGGCGATGCGTGCGCCGCGCAGCGCCCGCAAGTCGGACTCCGGTGTCGTCGTGAGTTCCATGCCATCGAACTCGACCGAGCCGCCGGAGATCCGGCAACCGTCACGTGTAAACCCCATCGCGGCCAGGCCGATCGTGGACTTACCAGCCCCGGACTCCCCGATCAAACCCATGACCTGGCCCCGATTCAGATCGAGGTCGACGCCGTGCACGATCTCGATCCAGTTCTCATCGGAATAGCCCTCGATTTTGAGATCCCGGACTTTCAGCAACTGGCTTTTTTCTTTAGTGGCCATGGACATCACTCCTTAAGGCCGGACGACCGGAACAACATCCAGTCGACCACAAAGTTGACCGCAACGGTCAGCAGCGCGATCGCCGCCGCCGGAATCAGCGGCGTGATCTCGCCGAAGGTGATCAAAGTGGCGTTCTCACGCACCATCGACCCCCAGTCGGCGGTCGGTGGCTGAATGCCGAGTCCGAGGAACGAGAGACCGGCTACCAGCAAGAACACGAAACAGAACTCGAGACCGAACTCGGCGATCAGCGGCGCTTTACAGTTCGGGAGGATCTCTTTTCGGATCAGGTACCAGAGCCGCTCGCCACGTAACCTCGCCGCTTCGATGTAGTCCATGACGACGACATCGCCAGCCACGGCGCGGGTCAGCCGGAAGACGCGCGGGGAGTAGATGATCGCGATGATGACCACCAGCACCGCAACGTTCGTGCCGAAGATACTGAGCAGCAGCAGGGCGAAGATAAGCGATGGTACCGACATCACGACGTCCGCAACGCGACCCAGGAACTGGTCCAGACGCCCGCCTTTCGTCGCAGCCAGCAACCCTGCCACGGCGCCGAGCAGAAATGCCAGGGCGGTCGCCACCAGCGCCAGGCCCACAGTGTTGCGCGCCCCGTAGATGATCCGGCTGAACATGTCGCGGCCGATCTGGTCAGCACCGAGCAGCATCTTCTCGTCCGCCGGTGCGAACGATTGGGAGATCACCTCGGCTTCGCCGTACGGAGCGATGACCGGCGCGAAGATGCCGGCGATCGCGTACGTGAAGATGACGAACAGACCGAACGACGCTGTCAGCGGCGCCGTGCGCATCACCCGGGCCCCTTCACGCGGCAGTATGAGGGCGAGGAATTCCCGGAACGAATAGGCAACCCCAGCCGCGAGACCGATGATCCCGGCGATCACGGTGACGGTCCAAAGTGCCTGCTCGCCGCCGATGATCCCCATGATGAACGACGCCAGGGTCAGCGAGAAGATCAACAGAAAAGCCTGCCGCTTACCGAGGTAGGCGGCGAGACACGAAGCCCCGATGAGCAGGGCGTAATATCCAACTACAAAAGCATTCATGGCCGTGCCCTCACTTCGGATGACGCAGACGCGGGTTGGTCAGAATGGCTCCGACGTCCGCTGCCAGGTTCAGCAAAATGAAGGTCGCGGCGAAGATGAGACAACAAGCCTGCACGACCGGGAAATCACGCTTGGTCACACTATCCACCAGCAGTTGGCCGATGCCTGGATAGACGAACACCACCTCGACCAGCACGACGCCGGTGATCAGGTAGGCCAGGTTCAGCGCTACGACGTTGATGATCGGCGCCCAGGAATTCGGCAGCGCGTGTCTGACGATCACCTTCCAGGCTGGCACGCCTTTCAATCTGGCCATCTCGATATAGGGTGAAGCCAGCAGATTGATGATGGCCGCGCGTGTCATGCGCATCATGTGCGCGACCACGACCAGCACCATCGTCAGAGCCGGCAGAAAGGTCTTGTCCAGGCGCTCACCGAGTGGCATGTCGGAGTCGACCGTGGCCGGGAACGGAAACGCGCCGGTCTTGATCGACAGGTACAGAATCAGGATGTAGCCGAGGAAGAACTCGGGCGATGAAATCGAAGTCAGCGTGACGACGTTCGCGACCCGGTCGAACACGGAGTTGCGGAACAGCGCGACCAGGATACCGAGCGCGATGGCGACCGGCACCGCGATCACAGCGGCATAAGCGGCCAGGAACAGCGTATTCATGAACCTTGGCGCGATCGCCTCGGTGACCGCTTCCTTACTGATCAGCGACACGCCGAAGTCACCAACTACCGCGCCGCCAAGCCACTCGAAATAGCGCACGAACGCCGGTCGGTCGAGGCCAAGCTCTGAACGGAATGCTTTCAGGTTGTCGTCGGTCGCCCCTTGTCCCAATACCGCCTGCGCGATATCACCTGGTAGCAGCTCAACTGCGCCAAATATCAGGACTGAGATGACAAACAGCGTCAGCAGGCCAAGACCAAGCCGCTTCAGAACGATCTGAACGACATCGCCCATTCCAGTCTCCTCCCGGCCAAGGTCCCGTTCGCAATAGCCACGCGCGAAGCGGCGGTTGGAGGCGCTGACGAAACGAACACTTCGTCAGAGACACCAGTAGCTTAAGGCTACGTTGACGAAATCACCCGACCATTGTTGTTTGTAGTTCTGATTGGGTCGCGCGGCCACAAGGCCGCGCTCTGCGGCGGCCTGGCAAGACTGCCAGGTCGCCCCCGTGCGTGAGCCTCCGCTCAGGCAAACCACCAGCGGTGGTATCCGCGCGCACCATCCAGCTCCCACGATGCGCCAACGTTGTCAGCGTGACGGACCTTCTTATTCCGCGCGTACACAAAGTTCACGAAGATCGGGATGATGGTGCCACCATCATCTCGGGCGATCTGGCACATTTCGCGATATTGCTCGGCGCGGCGTTTCTCATCGAGTTCCGCTTTGGCCTGCAGCAGGAGCTTGTTGAACTGGTCGTTCTTCCAATGTGCTTCGTTCCACGGCGCGTCGTCCTTGTACGCCAGCGTGAACATGTTGTCAGGCGTCGGGCGTGCGCCCCACTTGACGAACACGAACGGTTTCTTCAGCCACACGTCAGACCAGTAGCCGTCATTCGGCTCACGCTTCACGTTGATCTTGATACCGGCCTTTTTCGCGTGCTCGCTGTACAGCACGCACATGTCGACTGCGCCGGGCAGCACGCTGTCCGCGGCCGAGAGGCTCACTTCCAGGTTGCTCATGCCGGCCTTTTTCAAGTGGAACTTGGCTTTGTCCGGATCGTAGGCGCGCTGCTCGATATCGGGCCAGTAGGGCATGCCGGGCGACACGTGGAAGTCGTTACCCGGCGTTGCGGTGCCGAACATGATCTTCTTGACGATGTCCTCGCGGTCGATGGCGTGCTTCAGGGCAAGGCGCACATCGACGTTATCGAACGGCGCGACGTCGCAGAACATCGGCAGCGTGATGGCCGAGCCGCTCGGGATGTTGTCGACTTCGATATTCGGGTTGCGGCCGAGCAGCGCGACGGTTTTCAGGTCGACGGAGGTGATCGAGTCGACGCTACCGGTGATGAGAGCTGTCTGACGCGCGTTCGGATCGTTCAGGCCGATCATTTCGATTTCGTCGAAGTACGCACCTTCTCGGTGCCAGCCGTCGTGACGTTTCAGCGAGGTACCGACGCCCGGTTCATGTTTGACGATCTGATAAGGACCCGCGCCCGTGCCGCTTTCCCAGTCGAGACTGCCGTCGGCCTTGGCCGGCAGCATCGCCAGGTGGTAATCGGTCATGACCCACGGCAGATCGGCGAAGCCCTGGTTCAGTTCGATGACGATCGTGTGCTGGTCTTTGGCCGAGATGTTCGTGACCGTCGTCAGCAGCGCCTTCGCCGCCGAGGTCGATTTCTCGCCACGGTGATGGTTCAGCGACGCGACGGCGTCTGCGGCGGTGAACTTCTTGCCGTTGTGGAACGTCGCGGACTTGCTGAGGCTGAACGTCCACACTTTGGCGTCCGGGGTCGCGCTCCACGAGTCGGCCATGTCCGGTCCGAGGTTGTTATCCGGCGTGATCTCGGTCAGATAGCTACGGTGCGCGTGCGCCAGCTGGATCTCGCCGACAGCCTGGTACTTGCCCGGGTCCATCTGATCGGAGGTGTTCATGTCATGGACGCCGACACGGAACTTGCCGCCGCGCTTGGGCGTTGCTGCGTGCACGGACGATGACCACAGGCCGCTTGCCAAAGGCAGCGTCATGCCGGCAGCGGCCGCGTAGCTCATGAATTCGCGGCGTCCGAGCTTGCCGCGCTTTGCGTCCTTGACGAGGAGGTCTTTCAGGTCTTTGGAATCGCTCATATGGTCTTCCCCTTGGCGTTGTTTTCCGCATTTTGACACGGTATTGCCGCTGGCCCGAGGCGCTCGCTGCGCCGGTTTGCCTGCGGCATCAGTATGGCCGATGTTAAGGCCAAGATCCTAGCTATGTCGTCTGGCGCCGGGACGCCGGACCCGTCGTCCCGGCTCAACCGGTCCGCTCCCGTCCGAGGTCAAAATCGAGCGGCGCGGGCCGTGCGTAAAGATCCATGTCTTCACGCGACAGTTCCCAGTGCGCGTGTGCGAGTGCGTGCGCGGCGGCGACATCGCCGCGCTCGATCGTCGCGATAAACTCGTCGTGGTGCTCACTGGCGCTGTTCATACGGGCACGCATGCGCTCATCGCGCGGACGGTAGAAGGTCTGGCCGATGCGTGCGTGGTCGATCAGGAGGCGCTGCAAACTGGGCCATAGATACGGGTTGTCCGCCATTTCGCCCATGACCAGGTGGAAGTGATTGTTGGCCGTCACCATCTGCCCGGCATCGCTCGCCCGCACCGCACGCACGAAGTCGCGCTGCGCCGCTTTTAGCGCAACCAGTTGCGGCGCTGTGTGATTTTCGACCGCCAGAGCCGCAATGGCTGCGTAGGTCGGCGGCGCCGTGCGGAAGAAACTCCGCAACGTCTTCAACGTCATCGGCGATACGAAGGCGCCACGATTGTCCTTCAGCGTCAGGTAGCCCTCACCCGCCAGCAGGCGCAGCACATCCCGTACTGGGGTTCGGGAGAGCCCGAATGAACGACCGAGCGACGCTTCGTCGAGGCTCTGCCCCGGTTCGAACTCCATCGTCAGCACGCAGCGCTTGATGTCGTCGTACAGCGCCTCTTTGCTCTTCTTGTTCATGCCGTGGTGTGGGTCGCTCGTACGGGCCGTTTGCAAGTGAATGTGCGCATGGGTCTGGACCTATCGTACACATCTTGTACACAATATCCCAACGGCTGGATTCGTCCAACGTGCCTGACTGAGGAATAAGCACCATGCGTTTCGAGGGCATCTACACCCCTATCGTTACGCCCTACAACGACGATCACTCGATCAACACCGACCGTTTCGCCGAGGTTGTCGAGTTGCTGATCGGTGCCGGAGTGGCCGGCCTGGTCGTTGCAGGGACCACCGGGGAGTACTACGCGCAAAGCACCGACGAGCGCCGCAAGATGATGCGGCTCGCCGCCGAGTTGATAAACAGCCGTGTGCCGCTCATCGTCGGTACCGGCGCGATGCGCACTGAAGACAGCATCGGCTACGCCGAGATGGCGGTCGAGACCGGCGCCGACGCGCTGCTGATCGCAACGCCGCCGTACGCCTACCCGACGGGTCGCGAGATCGCGCTGCACGCGCTCGCTATCGACCGCGCCGCCAACCTGCCCGTGATGCTCTACAACTACCCGGGCCGCATGAGCGTCAACATGGATGAAGACACGCTCGACCGGCTGGGCCGCAGTCCCAACTTCTGTGCGATCAAAGAAAGCTCTGGTGACCCGAATCGGCTGCACATGCTGGCGCGCGACTATCCGCACATCCAGCTGTCTTGCGGCATGGACGATCAGGCCCTCGAATTCTTCGCCTGGGGCGCCCGTTCCTGGGTGTGTGCCGGATCCAACTTTGCCCCGGAAGCGCACATCGCCATGTACCGCGCCTGCGCTGTCGATGGTGACTTTACGAAGGGGCGCCGCATCATGTCGGCGATGCTGCCCCTGATGCGCGTGCTGGAACAGGGCGGCAAATTCGTCCAGTGCATCAAGCACGGGCTGACGTTCCGCGGCATCGAGGCGGGTCCGCCGCGGCGTCCGTTGCAGCCACTCAACAAAGACGAAAAGCGCGAACTCGAGCAAGTAGTCCAGACCATGAACACGGCCATAGCGGCCATCGAAGCGGAGGCGTGAAATGTCGGACCTGCTGACGCGAGACGAATATCTCGCCATCGCGCGCGCCATCGACGCGCCGCGCGCACCCTTCATCGACGGAAAATTCCGCCGCGGCGCCGGTGAGCTGTTGCCGTCGGTCAATCCGGCCACCGGTGACGTGATCGCCGAGATCGCGGCGGCGAACGCTGCGGACGTCGATGAGGCCGTGGCAAAAGCCCGAGAAGCGTTCACGGCCGGGCACTGGCGCTGCATGCATCCCTCCGCGCGTAAGGAAGTGCTGATTCGCCTCGCCAAATTCATGGTGCGCAACCGGCGTGAACTCGCGGTCCTGGAGAGCCTGGATTCCGGGAAGCCCATTCGCGACTGCGAACTCATCGACGTGCCCGAAGCCATCAACACACTCAAGTGGCACGCGGAGGCGATCGACAAGATCTACGATCAGACGGCTCCGGCCGGGGAAGACGCGCTCGCGGTGATCGTGCGCGAGCCGGTGGGTGTGGTCGGTGCCGTGTTGCCGTGGAACTTCCCACTGCTGATGCTCGCCTGGAAGCTCGGCCCGGCGCTCGCCGCCGGGAACAGCGTGATCGTCAAACCGGCTGAACAAACCTCGCTGACAGCGCTCCGGGTAGCGGAACTGGCGATCGCCGCCGGCTTGCCGCGCGGCGTGCTGCAGGTGCTGCCGGGCGACGGACCCGCCGTGGGCGAGCCGCTCGGTCGGCACCCTGATGTCGACATGGTGAGTTTTACCGGCTCGACCGACACCGGCCGCCATTTCCTGCGCTACTCGGCCGACAGCAACTTGAAGCGCATCGTGCTCGAATGTGGCGGCAAAAATCCCGCGGTCGTGCTGGACGACGCCGAGCGGCTCGATTTGGTGGCCGGTCACGTCGTCAACGCCGCGTTCTGGAACATGGGGGAAAACTGCTCCGCCAACTCGCGGCTGGTCGTGCACCGCGCGGTCAAGGACGAACTGCTCGAGCGCATTGTCGCCAGAGCCCGCGACTGGAAGACCGGCGATCCGCTGGACCCGGGTAACCATCTTGGCGCGCTGGTCGATGCCGAGCACTTCGCCAAGGTGTCGGGTTATCTCGCCGACGCGACCCCGTTGGTCGGCGGCGTGGCCGGCGACAACTTTGTACAACCAACCGTGTTCGACGGTATCGAACCGTCGGATCGACTGGCGCGCGACGAGGTTTTCGGCCCGATCCTCTCCGTCATCACGGTCGGCTCCAACGACGAGGCGGTAGCGGTCGCCAACGACACCGACTATGGCTTGACGGCCAGCGTATTTAGCGGCGGCAGTGCCCGTGCCCTCCGCGCGGCACGCGCGATCCGAGCCGGCACGGTTACGGTCAACTGCTACGGCGAAGGCGATATCACCACGCCCTTTGGCGGCTATAAGCAGTCTGGTTTCGGGGGTCGCGACAATGGCATCCACGCCCATGATCAATTCACGGAGACGAAGACCATCTGGGTCGACCTGACTGACAGCGCACCTGAAGAGCAAGTCCAATGAGCGAAGTTGCCGGGGAGCGCCGCGCCCGACGCGGCGGACGCAACTCACGTCGCGAACTCCGCCGCGACGTGCGCGAGGATATGCTGCCGACGCTCAAGCGGGCGTTGCCTCTCGTCGAGCCGATGTCGCCCGAGCAGATCGAACGGGTCGACATGGCCTCGATGGACATCCTCGAGAACGTCGGCGTCGTGTTCCGTGATGACATCGCACTCGCAGACTGGCGTCGGGCCGGCGCGGACGTGCGTGGCGAACGGGTGCATCTGGACCGCGCGATGGTGCGCGAACTCATCGCAACGATTCCCGAGCACATCACTTATCACGCCCGCGACCCGGCCAAGAATGTGGATCTCGGCGGCAACCACTGCATCTTCGTGCCGATGACCGGTGCGCCGTATCTGCGCGACCTGGAAGACCAGCGCCGCGCACCCACGCTCGACGACCTGGCCATGTTCCACAAACTGAGCCACATGCTGCCGGTATTGCATTCGTCGGCGCACCACATCGTCGAGCCTATGGACCACCCGGTCTCGCACCGCCATCTGCGTATCACCTACTCATCCATGAAGCACTCCGACAAGACCTTCATGGGCATGACTACATCCGGACGCAACGCCGAAGACGTTCTCGACATGTGCGCCATTCTGTTTGGCGCCGAGTTCATGGAGACGCACCCGGTCGCGACCGGCAACTGCAACGGCAACTCACCGCTCGTGTGGGATGAGACGATGTTGAGCGCCATGCGTGCGTTTTGCCGGCGCAATCAACCGGTGCTCTGCTCGCCGTTCGTACTGGGCGGCGCCAATACACCGGCCTCGACGGCAGCCGCGGTTGCTCAGTTGAACGCGGAAGCGCTCTCAGCACTTGCTTATACGCAGGTGGTTCGCCAGGGCTGCCCGGCCATCTATGGGCACTTCCTGTCGACCGTGTCGATGGCGAGCGGCGCGCCGATGGCAGGCACGCCAGAAGTCAGCTTGATGAATTTCATGATCGGACAGATGGCGCGCCACTACCGCGTGCCGTGGCGTACTTCGAACACGCTCGGCGGCGCCAAGACGCTGGACGCACAGGCCGGCTACGAAAGCGCCAGCACGTTGATGGCAGTACTGATGTCAGGCGCAAACTATCTCTGGCACTCGGCCGGTTGGAACGAAGCGGGCATGCACTGCTCGCTCGCCAAGTTCATCGTCGACGCCGAACAGTGCGCCATGGGTTACCGCATGGCTGAGGGAGTCAAGTGGGACGACTTCGATGAAGCGCTTGCGGCCGTTCCAGACATTGGCCCGGGCGGTCACTACCTCGGGCACCCGCACACGCTCGAGAAATTCCAGTCGGCTTTCTTCATTCCGAAACTGTTTGATAACAATTCGTACGAGCAGTGGGTCGCGGACGGATCAAAAGACGTGACTGCAAGGGCCCTGGAGCACGCGCGGCGCCTGCTCGCGGATTACGAAGAACCGCGGCTGGATGCGGCCGTCGACGAAGCCCTACGCGACTTCATCGCCCGGCGCGAGCGGGAGATCCCAGCCGTCGACGCGTTGAACACCGAGTACTAGGCCGCGTGACAGCCGTCGCGAATCAACCGCACGACTACGGTGTGACCGGATGGAACGCGGTGCTCGATCCACCAGCCCCACCGGAGGTCCTGACCCAGGACATTACTTCCGACTGTCTCATCATCGGCGCGGGCTTCGCCGGACTCAGCGCCGCCCGGCGCCTCGCCCAGATCGACAGCGGCGCACGCATCGCGGTCGTTGACGCGACCCGACTGGCGGACGGGCCGGCGGGCCGTAATTCGGGTTTCATGATCGATGTTCCGCATGACCTGATGACCGACGACTACGGCGGTCTCGCTGACGCCGACCGACAACTCATCACACTGAACCGCGCGGCCATCGAGTTCGCCGGGAGCGCCGCGCAGGAGTATGGGCTGGACGCGTCGGCCTTCAACCGTTGCGGCAAGGTGAACGCGGCCGCAACCGACAAGGGTCTTCGGCACAACACCGACTACGCCAGACATCTGGATCAACTCGGCGAACCCTGCGAAAAGCTCGATGCAGCGGAGATGCGCGAACTGACCGGCACGGACTACTATCGGGGCGGACTCTATACGCCCGGTACGGCGATGATCCAGCCAGCCGTCTACGTTCGCTCCGTGGCTCAGGGTCTGATCGCCCGCAACCGCGTCTCGGTCTACGAAAACTCTCCGGTGATCGAACTTGCCCGTCACGACGGGACGTGGCGCGCGGTGACGTCAACCGGTTCGGTGACGGCGCCGAAAGTCATCCTGGCCGTCAACGGACACGTGGAGAGCTTCGGCTTTTTCACGCGCCGACTCGTGCACATCACCCTCTACGCATCGCTGACCCGCGCCCTGACCAACGATGAGATTCGCAGGCTCGGCGGCCACGATGATTGGGGCCTGACGCCGGCGGACCCGATGGGGAGCAGCGTGCGCAAAATTTCCGGGCCGGGCGGGCACCGCATTCTGGTGCGCAATCGCGCAAGCTACTCGGCAAAGCCTTCCGGAGCGCCGGACCGGCTTGCCAGTGTCGGCCGGACACACAGACAGAGTTTCGAGCGGCGATTCCCAATGCTTGGGAATGTTCCCTTCGAGTACACGTGGAGTGGCCGGCTGTGCCTCAGCAGGAACAACGTCTGGGCGCTCGGAGAGATCGAAAGCGGTCTGTTCAGTGCCTGCTGCCAGAACGGGCTTGGCACAACCCGCGGCACTGCGGCCGGGATCATTGCGGCCGAACTGGCCGCCGGTGTCGACAGCCCGCTCATGGCCGAGTTGGGTGAGCAGCCACTACCTCAGCGACTGCCACCGGAGCCGTTCGCGACCATCGGGGCCAGTGCGGTCATTCGCTGGGGCGAGATGAAGGCTGGCGCCGAGCTCTGAGCGGTCGCCGGATATCAGGGTTGCGTCACGATACCGGCATTTGCGAAAGCAGGCGTTCAGGACGCGATCAGGCCTTTAGAACGCAGCAAGCGCAGCGCTTCGGCGAGCAGCGGATGACGGGTTAAAATCAGCGCTCCAGCCCAGCCCAACATGGCCGTGCCTGCAAACGCGACGAACTGAAGGAACATGAAGTCGAACGTCGCGATCGCCGGCGCCATCGCGTGAGTTACGACCAGCACGACACCGCCCACCGCGGCGCTCTTCCAGCAGGCACGAACAAGTTGCAACGGCCGCAGGTCCACGGCCCGCCTCAGCATCAGGGTGGTTACTATGAGTTCCGTCGCCGCGACCCCGACCACGGCAGATGCGACCGTCTCCAGACCTTCGGTCGCGACGTAGATGACCGCACCGACGCGGATCGTCACCATCAACAACTCGGTCAGCAAGTGAGCCCTTACGCGACCTACGGCGACCAGGACGTCACCGTAGTAGCAATACACCGACATCAGCGCGCCCCAGATGCACAGGATCTCGGCGATAGGTACAGCGATATCCCACTGATCACCGTAGAGCAGCCGCACGGTCGGCAGCATCGCCGCTGACAATCCGGCATAGAATGGCCATGCGAGTCCCGTCTGCAGCTCCACCGCACGCAGATACATCGGCGGCACTGGCTCGCCTTCGCGGAACCCCTTGGACAGATGCGGCAGCACAACCGGCCGGACTGCAAGTGTGACCGCCTGATTGAAGATCAAAACGACTCCGGCTCCGCGCGAGTAGTAGCCTACATCAGTCATGGTCGCAACGCGTCCGAGCACCAGGTCGGGCACGCCTTCCCCAAACCGCTGCAGAAGACTGGCGAAAGCCGCCATGGAACCGAAACGGAATACTCTCGAAATGCCCTTGAATCGTGGAATATACGGGCAGTAGTCGGGCCGAACTATCGTCGCGACGATGAGTTCCGAAATGGCCCCGACCGCAAGCCCCAGCGCCATGCTCATGTAGCTCATGCCGAGAAAGACGCACGTGATCGTCACCGCCGCCTGGGTAGTTGCAGAGACGCACCGCACCCACATCGTCTTGTCGAATGCGAGTTCTCTCGACAGGCACGAATACGGTACCGAAATATAGGGAGTCAACAGAAAGCTCGCCGCCACAACGTAAAATATGTTCGCGAGTCCGGGCTCTCCGTAATATTGGGCGAGCCACGGCGCGGCCAGCGCGAGAAGGCCCGCGCTACCCCACGACATGATAATGACGGCAGCGAGCCCGGTCTTAAGCGTATCAGGGGTCAGCTCAGGTGCCTGGATGATGTACTGCGCAACGCCGAACGTGCGCACGTAGGTCATCGCCATCAGCACTACCGAAGCGACCGAGTAGACACCGATCTCGGCAGGCGTCAGTAGCCGCCAGACGACCATCACCGACGCCAGCTGCACCGCCTGCGTGTAGTACTGCGAGGCGACCGCAAACGACAGAGCACGACGCACACTAGTCAAGATCGATCTCCGCGCTTGCAACTGAAACGGACATGCACTGCGAAACCCTGAAGCACCAGGTCCAACCGGACGTGCGAATGAACTTATCGGCAACGCCAGCCGATACAGTGAGTATCTGCCCACCCACGGGGCACACAGATGAGGCTTCGCCCCTGCCTGCCCCCGGGCACAGAAACCGGATCCGGGCGGCAGCCCGAAGTATAGCGGCCACATGCTGCGCGGCCATTCGAATCCCGGACATCGAACCAACCAAAACGTAGTCGCCTCAAGTAGTGACGTGCCCGTGTAGCGCTGCTCGCCGACTGCCGCCGCATCCCGGGGCCGCCGCCGCGTTAGGGGTCAGCCGCGAGGCTCCCCACTTTCCGGGCAGGTTTCGTTTATGCTCGACCTGCAAGGCGCCGGAGAGCAATGCCCGCGGCGGCCTCCAACCCCCTGGTGACTCGCGCGCGTCACGGCGCGCAACCAAGAGCCGCCGGAGACTACCGACCAACGAGACCCGCCCGCGCATGCCAGACGCTGCAATCTTCGAATCGCTCAGTGCTGTTGAGATCGTCTGGCTCGCGATCGCTGCCTTTGCCGGTTCGGTCACGGCCGGGCTGTCGGGAATGGGGGGCGGCATGCTGCTGGCAGTCGCAGTGGCGCCAGTGGTTGGCATCGACGCGCTGATCCCGGTCATGACGGTGGCGATGTTCCTCAATCACATCGCCCGAGTCATGGCATTTGGCGCCGACGCACAGTGGGAAACCGCCGGAAAGATCATGTTGACGGCGTTGCCGCTAACCGTCGTAGGCGCAACCGTGTACTCGGCGTTGCCGGGTGACATCGTGGCTGTGGTTATCGGGACCTTCGTGCTCGTATTCGTGCCTGGACGACGCCTGCTCGGAAGCGCGGCCTGGAACGTCAGTACGCCGGGCCTGCTCGGCGTCGGCAGTATTTTCGGTTTCGTATCGGGCACCGCGATCGGGGCAGGCATGCTGATCATCCCGGTCCTGCTCGGGAGTGGCCTTACCGGCGCGGCCCTGATCGGCACCGACGCCATCATCGGTCTGGCAGTGCTGATCGTCAAAGGGATTACGTTCGGCACCCTGTCGGTACTGACGGCGCAACTCACGATCTTCGGCGTGGCCGTCGGCCTCTTCGCAATGCCTGGTGTCTGGCTGGCAAGGTGGATCATCAAGCGCTCGTCCGTTCGCGTGCATACATTGTTCATTGAGGCGGTGCTGCTGGCCGGCGGCGCATCTTTCGTCTGGCGTGGCCTGACCTACTAGAGCGCTGACGCAACGAGACGCAAAGCTTGAACATCTTGCTACACCAGCGCAGTGACAGGCCATACCGGCCAATACATACTCCCCGCATACCCTTTCAAGTTCAGGAATCGAAGGCACGATGCAAGCGTCGGACTGGCTCGACCGCTGGGAACAGAACAACATTGGCTGGCATCAATCGAAGGTAAACCGGCGACTTCGCGACTGGTGGCACGTCGCCCCGCCGGCCTCGGTACTGGTACCGCTTTGCGGCAAAACACTCGATCTCCTGTGGTTGTTTGAACGAGGACACGACGTGACGGGAGTAGAGTTATCCTCCCTCGCGAGCGCCGCTTTCTTCGAAGAAAACGCCATTGCACATACGCGCCGCACAGTCGACAGCTTCGAGTTGTTCGAAGCCGACTCCGGACGTCTGCGCATCTACTGCGGCGACTACTTCGAATTCGGTGGCGGACCGTTTGATGCGGTCTTCGACAGAGGCGCGCTGGTCGCACTGGACGCCGATTTGCGACCCCGCTATGCCGCGCACACAGCCACGTTGCTCGTCGCCCGTCCTGAACAGCTACTGTTGACGGTCGACTACGACCAGAGCCGGGTGGCCGGCCCCCCGTTCTCCGTCCCGCCCGATGAAGTCCTTCGCTACTGGCCCGCGCTGGGCTCCATGCTGGCATTCAACGCGATAGAGGAAGTGCCGCCCAAGTTCAAAGAGGGCGGACTCACAACAGTGACTGAAAACGTCTGGCGGTCACCCTGAGGCAAGGATGCGCCGAGTGTCGCTGCGCCAAGGCAGGCAACGGCATTGAGTGATCGCTTTACCGCGTGCAAACAGTCGCGCGGCACCATCAGGTGAAGAAGGTAGAACCGGCCCGATCGTCGAGACGGTCGCCAAAGGTTGCGCGAAAGATTCTGTCGTCTGCATCTCGCAGGCGTCGGCTTACCTCGCGTCCCATATTCATCTGGATGAGCGTGAACTGCTCTACGTCGTGCTCGTAGAGTTCGAGCAGCGCATCCGTACCCAGCACCAGCGCCAGACAGGATTCGGTGGCCCTCACCGTCGCACTGCGCCGCTGAAAGTCCATCAACGCCATCTCGCCGAAACAGTCGCCTGGCCCAAGTACCGCCAACTGTCTTTCGATGCCTTGCCAGGATTTCAAAACGGCCACCCTGCCCGACTCGAGCACGTACATCTGCGTACCGGCATCTTGTTCGTGAAAGACGGTGTCACCGGCTTCGAGTTCGAGCTCTTCGGTGTGCTGCAACAGGAACTCGAGCGCACTCGGATCGACGGCACCGAACAACGCCATGCTCTGCAGCAGGCCAATGCGGTAAGCGGATAGTCCGCCAGTTTGCGTCATATCGACCTCCGTGCCCCGCCGGCCCGCTGGTCAGCGCGGCGTCGGGTCCGCGCGCTCGGGTCAGAGTCGGACCAGCATCTTGCCGAAATTGTCTCCGGTGAAGAGCTTCATAAATGCCCTTGGCGCATTTTCGATGCCTTCTTCGACGGTCTCCTTCCACCGGATCTTGCCGGCCGGGATCCATTCACGCATATCTTCGATGAACTGCGGATACATATCCCAAAGCTGCGTCACGATGAAGCCTTGCATGCGCAGATTCTTGCCGATGATGTTGAATAGATTGCCTGGCCCGGGCTGCCGCTCAACGTCGTTGTAGCCACTGATCATGCCGCAGACGACGATGCGTCCGAACGGATTCATCGCATCGAGTGCTGCTTCCAGGTGCGCACCACCGACGTTCTCGAAATACACGTCGACCCCGTCCGGTGCAGCGTGTTGCAGCGCCTCCAGCAGATCCCCGCTGGTGCGGTAGTTGATAACGGCGTCGACGCCCAGTTCACGCATCCAGTCAGCCTTCTGCTCACTGCCGACACTCGCAACGACGCGGCATCCCTTCAGGCGGGCGATCTGACAGACGATCGCGCCCACGGCGCCAGATGCGGCCGACACGAACACCGTCTCCCCTTCTTTGGGCTCACCGATCCGGAGCAAGCCAGCATACGCCGTCATGCCCGGCATGCCGGTCACTCCCAGGAATGCCTGTGGCTGTGCAAAGTCGGCATTGAAGCGAGTCAGCCCATGTCCATCCGAGACAAAAGCTTCACGCCACCCGAGGCTGCTCAGCACGTAATCACCCGCGTTGAAATCAGCATGGTTCGATTCCAACACGGTTCCCACGGCGCCGCCGTACATCGCCTCACCCACCTGATAAGGGGGCGCGTAGCTCTTGCGATCGACCATGCGCCCACGCATGTAGGGGTCCACCGACATCCACGTGTTCCGCACCAGTAGCTCGCCGTCACCCGGCGCCGATAACGGTCGCTCGACGATGTCGAAATTATCTTCCGTCGGCATTCCGACGGGGCGGCTCTTCAGATGAACTTCACGACTGCTCTGCACAGCTCAGGTCTCCGCAAGAAATGGGATCAGCAAGTCGAGCAGCTGCTCGGGCTGCTCCTCGGGGATGAAATGACCACTGTCGGCGATCACGGCGCCATGAACGTTTTCGGCCACGCGCACCATCGATGCGCGTACCAGGTCGCCACGCCCAAAAGTCTGGCCGCCGCCAACCGCCAGAACCGGCATCAGCAGTTTGCCCACGGCGATGAACGCCTCGTTCGCCGCGATATCTTCCGCGATGGCGCGATAGTAGGCGAAGCCCGCGCGCATGGCGCCCGGTTCGGCGTAGGCGCGCATGTAGCGCGCCTTGGCCGCGTCATCGATACCACCCTTCACCGCGGCGAAATTCTCGAGGAACCAGCGAACGTAGATGTCTTCGCGACCGTGCACCAGCGCTTCGGGCAAGTCCGGCGTGCGATGGAAGGCGTGGTGCCAACGGCCTTGGGACGTCGAGAAGACGTCCGTGCCGTCGCCAGGGATCGTAACGTCGAGGATCCCGAGCCTCAGCACGTTGGCGCGGTGTTGTGCCGCGAGCGCGTAGGCGACCGGGCCACCCCAATCGTGACCTACGACACTGAAGCAGTCGAAACCGAGGTGGTCGTGCACGAGTTCCCAGATGTCGGTGGCGATGGTCGCTTTGTCGTAGCCGGTGAGTGGTCTGCTCGAATCGCCAAGCCCCCGCAAGTCCGGAGCGATAACCGTGAACTGCTCGCCGAGGGTGGGCATTAGCGGCATCCACTCGAACCACGTCTGCGGAAATCCATGCAGCAGTACGACCGGCGGCCCCTGGCCCGCGGTGACGTAGTGCATCTTGAGGGCCGACAGCGCGGCCGTGTGGTGGGCAAGTTCCAAAGCAGAGCGCTCTCCGTAACGTACTTGCGCGGTCAGTGACTCAGCCCGCGCGAAGCGCTGCGTGAGACACCTCGTAGAGTTGCTCGCTAAGTGTTGGATGAGGGTGGATGGTCATACTCAAGTCTTCCACGCTGGCACCCATCTCGATAGCCAGGGCCGCCTCCGCAACCAGCTCCGACGCATGTGGTCCGACGAACGTAACGCCGAGCAGCGTGCCATCGGCTACATCGGAGATACATTCGACCGAGCCGAGTTTCTGACCCATCGTCGCCGCGCGTCCCGACGCGGAGAGCGGCAGGACGGTCTTACGTACGTCGGCGCCTGCCTCGGCCGCCGCGGCTGCGCTCCAGCCGACACTCGCGATCTCCGGATCCGAGAACACCACCACGGGTACCACCTGCGGCTCGAAGGCCACGTGGCCGCCGCACGCCGCTTCGGCCGCCACCACAGCCTCGGCCGTCGCTTTGTGCGCGAGCGCCGGCCCGTCTGTGATATCGCCGATCGCATAGACGTGCGCCGCCGCCGCACGGTCGGGCGCAACCGGCACCAGTCCGCCGCCACCGGGTTTGAGTCCCAGCTCCTCGAGCCCAAGTTCGGCCGTATTCGCCCGCCTGCCAACGGCCACCACGATAAGTTCGCAGCGAACCTGCTGGCTCTTGCCGTCCCGCTGGAAAAGCAGGTGCTCGTCGTCGGCGCCCGTCACGTACGCCCCGGTCACCACATCCACGCCAAGTTCGCCGAGGCGCCGCGCCAGCGGCCGGTGTAGACTCGCATCCATCGCCGGCAGTAATCTCGCGTCCGCTTCCAATATGGTGACGCGGCTGCCGAGCTTCGCGAGCGCCGTTCCGAGTTCGAGACCGATGTAGCCGCCACCCACGACGGCGACGCTCTCCGGCAGTGTGGTCAGCGACAGCGCACCGGTGCTGTCTACGATCCGCTCCCCATCTATCGGGAGGTCGGCCAGCGTCGACGGCGCCGAACCAGTCGCCAGAATCAGATCTTTGTAGTTCAAGAACTGCGCGCCACCGTCGCCGTCACTGACGACGACCGTGCCGGGCTGCGTTATCCGCATCCGTCCGCGCTTCACGGTTACCCCGGCTTGCTTCAGCAGACCACGAACGCCGCCACACAGGCCGGCCACCCGTTCCGCCTTCCAGCCCTGGAAGGTGGCCATATCGAAGACGGGCGGGCCGCATGCGATCCCCATCGGTTGCGCGTGCGAAATCCGGTGGTGAAGCTCGGCGGTCTCGATCAGGGTCTTGCTGGGAATGCAGCCGACGTGCAGGCAGACGCCGCCAACCCCGTCATCGCCGGCCGCGTCGATGAGCAGCACCCGCCTACCGCGATGCGCCGCTTCCAATGCAGCCGTGTAACCGCCCGGGCCACCGCCCGCGACGACCAGGTCGACCGCTTCGGGAACATTGCCAACCACCACCGGCCTAGCCCTGTCCCAGCAATCGTACCGGCTCGCGCAGGCAACGCATGAGCACGTCGGCAAAGCCGCCAAGATGTTCCCCGTCGTTCATCCGGTGGTCCGTGGAGATGCACAGAGGTAGCCGTTTTTGCACGGCCGGCGCGCCGTCCACCGGCACTACGGCGTCGTGCAGCCGCCCGAAGCCGGCGATAGCCACTTCGGGCGGTCGGATGATCGGAGTGCCCATGAGACCGCCGTAGCTGCCGTAATTCGATATCGTGAAAGTGCCGTTGGACAGTTGTTCAAGGCTGACCCGTCGCTCGCGTGCGAGCGCGGCGAGCGACGCGATCTCCTCGGCAATTTCGGCCAGGCTCTTGCGATCGGCATCGTGGACTACCGTCACGATGAGACCATCGGGCGTCGCCGTAGCGACGCCAATGTTGTACCGATGCCGGTAGACGATCTGCTGCTTCTCCATATCGAGACTGGCGTTGAAGCGCGGATGCGCCTGCAAAGCCGCGACGCACGCTTTGATGAAGAACGGCATGTACGAAAGCCGGATCCCACGCGGCGCCAGCTCCTCGTTCAGGCTGGCGCGCGCGCGCACCAGCTCCGTGGCATCGATATCGTCCATCGAGAAGATGTGCGGCACCGTCCGCCAGGCCTGCTCCATCGATAGCGCTACCTGCCGGCGCAAACCCGACAGAGGCTCCACCCGGTCTTCACCCACTGGTACGGCGGCCGGCGCCGGGCGCACAGGGGTGGCGGGCGCGGGCGGGCTCGCCGCTGCTGCAACCGACGCGACGGGGGCCGGACCACCAGCGGCGGCGAACTGCTCGACGTCCGCCCGCGTGATCTGTCCGCGCGAGCCGCTGCCCTTAACCTGCGACAGGTCGACGCCGAGGCCGCGAGCGAGTTTGCGCGTCGCCGGGCTGGCGAGCGAGCGCGCCGGACGACCGGACGACGTGGCCGCGACCGTACCGGCCTCCGGGGTCGCCGGCGTCGCGGCCGGTGTTGTATCCGAAGGCCGGTCCGCCGGAGCGGACTCGTCCGTTTCAATGACGGCCAGCACAGCACCGATCGGCAGCACATCGTTCGGCGCGCCGCCAAGGCTCACGATCGTCCCATTTACCGGCGCGGGTATCTCGACAATCGCTTTATCAGTCTGCACATCGACGATGATCTGGTCTGCTTTTACAGCGTCGCCCGGCTGCACATACCACTTGACGATCTCGCCCTCGCTCAAGCCCTCGCCAACATCGGGGAGTTTGAATTCGTAGTGGCTCATCAGTCTTTCAACACCTCGTCGACGGCACGCATGACGAGTGAGGTATCCGGGATATAGAAATGCTCGATCGAAGGCATCGGATACGGCGCGTCAGGTGCGGTCACGCGACGTACAGGCGCCTCGAGCGAGTAGAACGCCTGCTCTTGCAGCAACGCGATCACCTCGGCTCCGAATCCAGCCGTGGCCGGTCCCTCGTGCACGACGACACAACGTCCGGTACGCTCCACGGCCGCGATCAGCCCTTCCTCGTCCAACGGCACCAGCGTGCGCAGATCGACGACGTGCGCCGAGATGCCGCGCTCGGCAAGCTGCTCCGCGGCCGCCTCGACGACCGGCACGCTGGCCGACCACGTCACCAGCGTGACGTCATCCCCCTCACGAATCGTGCGCAGCTTGCCGAACGGCACGGTGTAGTCGCCATCCGGGACCTCGTCGCTTTGCAGTCGATAGCCGCGCAGCGGCTCGAAGAAAATCACCGGATCCGGATCGCGTATGGATTCGAGCAGCAGACCCTTGGCGTCGTAGGCGGTGGACGGCATGACGATTTTCAGGCCGGTTGATTGAGCGAATAAGGCCTCCATCGAATCACTATGGAATTCCGGGGTGCGCACATTGCCGCCGAAGGGCGAGCGAATCGTTATCTGCGCCGGGTGCTCACCGCGCGTGCGAAATCTCGAGCGGGCCACCTGCTGGCAGATCTGATGAAAGCAGTTCTGCGTGAACCCGAGGAACTGTATTTCGACAATCGGCACGAGCCCGGTCATCGCGAGGCCGTAGGCCGAGCCCATGATGACGCTCTCGGCGAGCGGCGTATCGACCACCCGCTTCGATGTGAAGCGTTGCTGCAGACCGTCGGTGGCACGAAACACTCCGCCGAGGTGGCCCACGTCTTCGCCCATCAGGATGACGCGCTCATCGCGCTCCATCTCCTCGAGCATGGCTTGCCGGATGGCATCGATCATCGTCATTACCGCCATGCCATCAGCCTCCGAGGTGCCAGTTGCGCTGCCGGCTTATGGCCGGTGTCTCGTCGGCAAACGTGTGCCGGTAGATCTCGTTGGCGTCGGGTGCAGGGTATGCGGACGCCTGCTGGAACACCGCTTCGATCTCGGCGTCCACTTCAGCCTGCAGGGCTTCGGTACGTTCGTCATCCCAAAGCCCACGCGTGCCAAGGTACTTTTGTATGCGTTCCACCGGGTCGCGCTTTGCCCAGCGTTCCTTCACTTCCGGGTTGACGTAGCGGGTCGGGTCATCAGCCGTGGTGTGGGCCCACATCCGGAACGTATGGGCTTCGATCAGCGTCGCACCTTCGCCCGCCCGCGCACGGGCCACAGCTTCCGCGGTCACCTGGTAAACGGCCAGTAGATCGTTACCATCCACCGACACACCGGGGATGCCATATCCCGGCGCACGTGCTGCCAGGTCGGTTGCGTTCGACTGGATTTCGCGCGGTGTCGAGATCGCCCATTGGTTGTTCTGCAAAAAGAACACGACCGGCGCCTTGACCACGCCGGCGAGATTCGCCGATTCGTGGAAATCCCCCTCGGACGACGACCCCTCACCGAAGTAAGCGACAGCAACTCCATCCTCACCCTGCATCCGCATGCCCCAGCCGAGCCCCACGGCATGGGGGATCTGAGCGGCCAGCGAGATATTGAACTGCATGACCCTGACACCCGGGTCGATGCGCCCGCCTTCCGGGTGCCCCATCCGGTAGAGCGCTATGCGAAGCGCGCTGTGACCGTGGCGTATCAGGGCCGGCGCCTCTCTGTACTGGGGTACGAGCCAGTCGCGGGCCGGATCGGTAGCGAGCGCCGAACCGACGATCGATGCCTCCTGCCCGACCAGCGGTGCGAAGGTGCCGAGTTTGCCCTGTCGCTGCAGGCTGAACGATTTGGTATCGAATGCACGGCCGTAGACCATCAGCCGCAGCGCTTCGAGCATCTGCCCGTCGCTCATCGAAGGCTTGGCACCGTCGCGCAGCACGCCGTTTTCGTCGAGTAGCTGCACCGGTGCGACCGGCTCCGGTTCGGGTCGAAACTGCGGGGTTGTGTCCGTTGTCATGGCGTGATGGGCCTGAGAGGTTGAAGATCCGGAGACCTGGATGCCGGGGAGCATAGCGCAGCCAACACCAAAGGGGGTATGCGCGCGCCGCACGAACGTCGTTCGCATGTGCGGCCGCCCCGGTGCGCTGCGGCCCTGCCCGCTCAGACCATTTTGCCGGCCCGCCGCGCATGTAGTGTGTACCCAGCCTGCGCCAGCACCGCGGCGAACACCACCAGCGCGCCGGCGAGCCCAAGCATGGTTGGCGCCTCGCCGATCGCTACGAAAACCCACAACGGAGCCAGCACGACTTCGGTCAAAGTCAGCAGGGCGACATGGGCGGCGGCGATGTAGCGCGTGGCGATGGTCACGAGCGCAAATCCGAGCCCGAACTGGAATGTGCCAAGGAACACCGACAGCGCCAGATCCGCCGCCGGTATCGCCAGCCCATCTACCATCAACGCCGCGATGCAGACGGTTACCGGCCCGGACAGCGCGGTCGCCGGAAGCATGTCGATCGAGCGTGCACGCCGCAGTGCCACCAGCATCAGTGCGTACATCAGGGCTGCGCCAAGCGCGATCAGCAAGCCCAGTACACCGCCCGCCTGAAGACCGTCGGCGAACATCACCAGGATTCCACCGACGACCGTCAGCATCGCCAGCCAGGTGACCAGATCGGTACGTTCGCCGAGCAGCCAATGCGACAGCACCGCGGTCAGAATTGGCGCTGCGCTCAGAATCACCACGACGTTCGCGACGCTCGTGTGCAATATGGCGAAGACGTAAGCAATTGCACCGAGCCCCAGCATCACGGCGACCACCAGACCCAGGCTTCCAACCGCGCGTAGATGTGCCGGCGTCGCAGCCCGATGCCGCCATCCGAGTACGCACGCCATCATCACTGAGAACGCCAGGGCGCGGTAGAACAGAACTTGCCATCCACTCGCTTCTTCTACGAAGCGCAATGCCACACCGCCCGTGCTGAGCGCCGCCCCGGCGGCCAGGCCGAGGACGATGCCGAGACGCGCCGGATGCGTTTCGCTCAGGCTCGCCACTGGATGCTCACCGCTGCAAACCCGCCGCGGACCGCGCGAGCCCCGGGCCGTTGCCACCGGTGCTGATGCCCGCACCGCCCGCATGCAAACCGGCGCGGCAACAAGAATTCCGGGTCGGACGCCTGCATCGCCACTTTTCCACATCCGAAGTCATTGATGACGTCTGCGCCCCACCCGGGCTACGATGCCCGCGCGCGCCACCGCTTCGCCAGCCGGTGGCGCCGTCGCTACGTCGAGAACCCGCCGAGTTTAGTCGAAGCCAGAGCGGCCCATCGCGGGTACGGCAACGTCGCTGCTGGCGTCATCCAGATGTGCAATCAAGCCGTGCGCGTATGGCGGGCGGCTCGCGCTTACCAGCGTTGGTGACTTGCGCGCCCGCACCGGTTCGCAGGCAGCTTCGGGAGCAGCCCCGGTTTGACCGCAAATGAGTTCTGCATCGCCGTGCGTCTGGCGACGGCCGCCGAAGCCAGCACTGTGCTGCCCCTGATCCAGACCGCCTTCGCCGATAACGCGGCGGTGATCGACCCACCGTCCAGCGTGGAACGAATGACTACTGAGAGCCTGGCGGCGGACCTCGCCCGGTACGCAGGCTATGTCGCTGTCTCCGCCGGCGCCGGGCCGGTCGGCTTCGTGTTGACCCGCGCGCAACCCGATGCGCTTTACTGGGGACGGCTCGCCGTGGCGCGCGCCTGGCGCGGCCGCGGTGTCGCCAGTCGGCTGATGACCTGGGTGGAGGCGCGCGCGCGGCAGCAAGGGTTCGAGCGTGCGCGGATCGAAGTGCGACTGGCGCTTCGCGATCAGCAGCGTATATACGCTGCGCGCGGCTATCTCGTGGCCGGTTTCGGCACCCATGACGGTTACGCGAGTCCTACCTATCAGATCATGGAAAAACAGCTGTCAGCCGCTGATAGCAACAGTGAGAAACCGCCAAGCACATGAGCCAGTCGTCCATCCGCATCCGCGGTGCCCGTCAGAATAATCTGGCCAATCTCGACCTCGATATTCCACTCGGCACGCTGACCGTCGTGACGGGCGTCAGCGGCTCGGGGAAGTCGTCCCTCGCATTCGACACCATCTATGCGGAGGGACAGCGGCGTTACGTCGAGACCTTCTCGCCCTACGCCAGGCAGTTCCTCGACCGGATGGACCGTCCGCAGGTCGAGCGCATCGACGGTATTCCGCCGGCGATCGCGATCGACCAGACGAACCCGGTGCGCACCTCGCGCTCCACCGTCGGCACGATGACGGAGCTGAATGACCACATCAAACTACTGTTCGCGCGGGCCGCCCAACTGCACTGCCACGGCTGCGGCGAGCCGGTGCAACACGACAACCCCGAAGACGTCGCGACCCAACTGCTGTCCGACGCACCCTCCGACGCGCGCGCCGAGGTCCGCTTCCAGCTCACGCGCCCGGCGAACTTTACCGAGAACGAAGTTCTGACCCTGCTGGAGCGCCAGGGCTATACGCGCGTCCACGTCGGCGAGGACGGTATGCTGGACGTATTGCAGGCGCGTCTTCGCCTTCGCGCCGGGCAACGCCCGCGACTGGTCGAAGCCCTGGAGGCCGCCTTCAAACGGGGGCGTGGACACGTGCATGTCGTCGTATACGGGAGCGCCGAAGATCCGCACCCCGATACGCGCCGATTTTCCATCGATCTGCACTGCAGCCGCTGTGATATCGACTTCACCCAGCCCATTGCGAACTCCTTTTCGTTTAACTCTCCGGTCGGCGCCTGCCCAACCTGCCGCGGCTTCGGCCGGACGATGGGCATCGACTACAACCTCGTCATCCCCGATGCCTCGCTTACGCTCGAGGAAGGTGCCGTCAAACCGTTTCGCACCGACAGCTACGCCGGTTGGCAGCGCGCGCTCATCAAGCGCGCGCGCGCGGCGCGTATCCCGACGAACACGGCGTGGACGAAACTGAAAGCGGCGGACCGCCAGTGGGTCATCGACGGCGACGGGAAGACCGGCCGCGAACGTTGGTGGGGCGTGCAACGCTTTTTCGACTGGCTCGAATCGAAGGCGTACCGAATGCATGTGCGCGTTATGCTGTCGCGCTACCGCTCCTATGAGCCTTGCCGGGAGTGCGGCGGTGCCCGACTCCAGCGCGACGCGCTGAACTGGCGGGTCGGCGGCCGGCATGATGCTGAGGCCGTCATGACCGGCCGCGCGCGGTTCGCCCATCCCGCCAGCCGCGTCACTCCCGAGGTTCTGGCAAATCTCCCGGGCGTCAACGTACACGACCTGATGTGTCTGCCGCTCGACCGCGTGCAGCAACTGTTCGCCGGCATCGAGCTGCCGGCTCCGCTCGACGATGCCACCGAGATTCTGCTGGGCGAGATTCGCGCGCGGCTCGCATTTCTTAACGACGTAGGGCTCGGGTACCTGACACTGGACCGCCAGTCGCGCACGCTGAGCGGCGGAGAAGTCCAGCGCATCAACCTGACCACGGCGCTCGGTACCTCGCTCGTCAACACCCTGTTCGTGCTTGACGAACCCAGCATCGGTCTGCACGCGCGCGACATGCACCGCGTGAACGGCGTGCTCACCCGCCTCAGGGGCGCCGGCAACACGCTGGTGGTCGTGGAGCACGACCCGGCCGTCATGCGTGCAGCCGACCGCATTATCGACATGGGCCCCGGGCCCGGCACGCGCGGTGGACAGATCGTGTTCTCCGGCACGCCTGGCGCCCTGTTGCGCAGCCGGCGGTCCGTAACCGGTCGATACCTCCGCGATCAGAATGGCTCCGCTGCCGCCGACGCGCGCGAACCGCGCCGCATCGACGCAAAGACGCGCACGCTCAGCATCAGTGGGGCGAGCGAGAACAATCTGAAGCGAATCGATGTCGCGTTGCCGCTGCAACGCTACGTCTGCGTGACCGGCGTCAGCGGCTCCGGCAAGTCGACCCTGATTCACGACGTGCTCTATCAGGCGCTGTTGCAGCACTTCGGTCGGCCTCAGCAGATGCCGGGTGCGCACGCGAGCCTGAGGGGCGTGCAGTTCATCGACGATGTCGTCATGGTCGATCAGACGCCGATCGGCAAGACGACCCGCTCGAACCCGGTCAGCTATGTCGGCGCCTGGGACGCCGTACGCAAGCTGTTCGCAAACGCCGCGGAGTCGGTGGAACGCAAATACAAGCCCGGGACGTTCAGTTTCAACTCGGGCACGGGTCGCTGCCCGGCGTGCTCGGGCACCGGTTTCGAGCACGTCGAGATGCAGTTCCTGTCCGATGTCTACCTGCGATGCCCCGAATGTGACGGGCGCCGCTACCGGCCGGAAATTCTGGACGTCAAACTACTGCCGGGCCCGGCATCAGAACTTCCGCCAGCCTCCGTGGCGGACGTCCTCGACATGACGGTTGCCGAAGCACTCATGTTCTTCGGTCATCGCGATGACGTCGTCGACGCGCTGGAACCGTTGGCGCGCGTGGGGCTCGACTACCTCACGCTCGGCCAACCGGTACCCACGCTATCGGGCGGTGAGGCCCAGCGACTGAAACTGGCTGGTCATCTGGCACGCCACGCGGGACGCGCGCGCGGCCGCGAGAAAGTCCCTGGTCGAGGCATCTTATTTTTGTTCGATGAGCCGACCACCGGCCTGCACTTCCAGGATATCGAGCGCCTTCAGCAAGCCTTCCAGTCGCTGCTTGACGAAGGCCATTCGCCCGGAAAAGGGAGTCCACAAGAGTCAAAGGTCCTGCAGTCAGTAACTTATGTGGATACCGGGGCCCTACCCCGAAGGTAGGAGCGGTGCTGCGAGATGGGGGCACTTAGAAGTCTACCTACGACCAAAGACTCTCTCTGTTTGAAGTGGCGCAGGAGATCCACAAAGCCATCAGAGTCAAGGTTCAAATCTGTCCGAGCTGTGAAAACGAGAGCGACCAACAAATCACAGGCGAGCCGACCAGGCAGAAGATATGCATATAGGCTTCAACCACAAATGCACCAGGAAGACCTTATTGAAAGAACCTCTTTTTTGGAGAAGACGGTCGTTCGTTTGTCAAATGGGAGGAGGTTTCCGATCACTTTTCATTCTGCCTTCTTCGAACACTTCCTTCAAACATTTAGGACATGGTTGCCTTTTCATTTTCTTTCTTGTTTGCTAATGCCCGGTGAAAACTCGGAGCAGGCATTGGGCGTAGAAACCTCGGATTATCGAAATAATTCAATGCGGTCAGAACCAAAGTAGACCCGTAAGAGTGTGCGGA